>CAZPNX010000020.1:0-29000 GCA_964588285.1 uncultured bacterium | reverse complement strand
ACGGCATGGCGCTGGACAGGGGCTTCGTGGAAAGCCGGTGATGGTGGTGCTTAAGTCTCGTGAAGTGACCTATTGGCCGGCCGAGGTTGTCCTGGCCGCCATCATCCTTTTAGCCGACTTGCGGCTGATAGCTGATACCGGGGCAACATTCGTCCGGGGTCTGAGGACGATATTCCCCCTACTGCTTTTTTCGCCACTGTACACCGGCACCGGGCTGGTGAGCAGAGGCCTGCGGCAATGGGTGCTGAGCCGGCCACTGGAGCGCTGGGAAGGGGCGCTGTTCGGCGGCCAGCCAAGCATGTACCTGGCGGAAAAACTGCCCAGCCTGGCGCTATCGGAGACCCTTCACGCGGCCTACGTCAGTTATTACCTGTTGGTGGCGGCACTGCCGCTGGCCCTGCTGCTGGCGGGAAGGGAGGAGGACACGGCCCGGACGGTGCTCGCCCTCTGCCTTTGCTTCGCCCTGTGCAACCTGTTTTACATCTGGCTGCCGGTGGCCTCGCCCTTCTTCATCTACCCGCCCATCGGGCCGCCGTTCTCGGACGGGTTCTTTTACCAACTGGCGCACGGCATCTCCAATCGCGGCGGGGTGCTGGGCGGGGCCTTCCCCAGCAGCCACGCGGCCCTGACCGGGGTCAACCTCCTGATGGCATTCCGCTTTCAACGAAAACTCTTCTGGTGGACGTTGGCTCCCTCGGCCCTCCTGTTAGTCGCCACGGTCTACTGCCGTTACCATTACGCGCTGGACATCGTCGCCGGTGTGGCGCTGGCGGCGGGGGTCGCCTTCGCCGTCAGTTCCCTCTGGCCGAAGACGGCCCGGACATCGGCTCAACAAGGAGGGGGATGAATGGCCATATGCAGCAAGTGCGGGGCGGATTCCGAAGGATCGACAGCCTTCGCCCGGTCGGCCTCGATCTCCGGCAGCATCATGGGCGACGAGCACACCGAGTGCCTTTTCTACTGCCAAGACTGCCGCTGCTACACCATCTACTACTACGTGGACCATTTCTGCGGCGAGGAGACCGAGAGGTAGGAGGGGCCGATAAGCAAGGAGAAGGGGGACGCGCTGGCGGCGGTCATCGCCAGGTGCGAAAAGCCGTGGGACAAGAAATGCCGCTGCCCGGCGCACCGGGAGTATTTCGGGGATTCGCTGGATTAATTAAGGAGAATATTATGGTCTGCAGGCATTTAGCGGCGGTGGAGAAAGCCCTGATAGATGGCGGATTCAAGGAAATCTATCGCGGCCAAGCCTGGTCTCGAAACTGCCGCCAGTGGGTTTATTTTGACTGCGTGCTGGATATAGACGTCATCAGGAGAACGTTTGACCTGCCGGACTGCGTGCGGATGCACCAGAACCTGGATTGCAAGACCGGCACCGAGCGCGGCTTGCTGTGCACTGCCTGTTGGGACGGAGTCATGGGCAGAATTTCCGGAGCCCCGGTATTTCCATGAATTCGGGAGAATCGCCATGTTTAAGACGAAACCGGAACAAGTACTCCAAGCCTTGACGCTTTTGGCCAAAGACGAACCCAGGGCGCTGGGCAATCTGCGGCGTAGCCACCGTTGGTTCAAGATCGGCGGTTTCGGCGTGATGCTGGCTTCGTTCTTCCTGGCTTTCAACCCGTCCTTTGGGATACCATGCTGGATTATCGCCTTGGCGGCGGCCTTAGGCGGCGCGTTGATGGGATTGGCCGTCTGGTTTGAGAATTCGATTATTCAATGGCCGATACTCAAAGAGTACTTGGATTTGAAACGGTTGCGGGTCAGGGAGGATGGCGCGGAAGGAAAACGGCCATGAATGACTTGCGTGCAACCACAGCCCCGCTTCTGCGGGGCTGTGGTTGCTCTGGGTACTTTAACTCAGAAGACGGCAGTTATCTCAGCATGTCATTTTGCCGGTTAACCTTTATCCCTCTGCGTCAAGCATGAAGTAATATACACCGGCAGACAACCGAGAGGCTTTGTCGTTTAGCCCATCCCAGCGGGCTTGATTTTCGCCGGCGAGCTGAAATTCCTAATATATCGATATCGAGTGCGGTCTGGTTGCGCCCGATGGCGGGATACGCGCGATGGTGCCGGTCAGAACTCCAAGCCGCCGGCCACGGTGAATATAGGAGCCCAAGTGATGTCGTCGAAATCGTTGCCGCCCGCCGGCTGGGAGATGAAGCCCGGGGCGATAAACGGCGATATCCCTCCGGCCTTGAATTTAAATTCGAAAGCGGCATTAAGGGCGAATCCGGAGATATTGCTGCCGCTGACATCCGTCATCTCTGGATTAATGTAGCGGTACCCGATCTCGACACCCGGCTTCATCGTCACTGCGTCGCTCAACTTGAAGCAAGGTTTTATAGTGCCTCCGATCTCAAAGCCGCTGGCCCCGTTCATGTTGTCAGGTATGCTGACGCTGCTGCCCTTGACGCGGTCCATCGATAACGTCAGGTATGAAGCGTAGATGCCCATCGAAAGCTTTTCAACTAGATAGGCATCGAGATGCGCCTTGAAGTATGGGGACATGCTGGTCGAGATGTCAATGCCGCCGAGATTGATGGTACCGGGCAGAACCATTCCGGCCGAAATGCCAAAGGCGAACGGCTTGTAGGACGGTTTATCCTGCGCCATAAGGTTCGGCGCGCCAGACAAAAGCATGACGGCGCCCAAGAGGACCAGGGTAATGGCTTTTTTCATGGGTGATCCTTTCTGAATGGGTTTTTGGTAGTAGATGGTTTTAGCGAATTATACACATGAAACATTAAAAAAATCTTCAATGACACGCAACCTCTTGTTCCAAGGCGTTCTTTACCAACATGTTATGAAATGCGACAATATAGTCTGTTGACAGTTCCTTTGGCCTGTGCTACTATCTGTCCCTATGAGAAATACGGCGGTGCTTTCCCAAACCTTAATGTTGGAAACCAAACTCCATCCTCCAAGGCTCAAACCAAATTTACTGGTTCGGGAAAGCCTGCTGTGCCTTCTCCACCGGCATTTGGACAAACGGCTGATCGCGGTCATCTCCGGAGCCGGCTACGGCAAGACCACGCTTCTGGGCCAACTGCTGGAACGGGAACAATTGCCGGCGATCTATCTCACCCTGGATCCAGCCGACAGCGATCCGGTCCAGTTTGCCCGATACCTGCTGGCCGGGTTGTCCCGTCTGGCGAACCACCCGAAACGTTCCATCATAGATCAGTCGCTGGCTGAGGAGCTACGGCAGCTCCGCGATCAAAGTCTTCTGGCGCAGCGGCCCGAGGATTTTGCCGTGGCCCTGATCAATGCCTTGTCCAGCCATCGAACCGGAGACCTCTACCTGGTGCTGGACGATTACCACTGGCTGGAGCCCGGCAGTCGGGTCCATGCTCTGATGAACTTTTGCATCGACCGGATGCCGGCCTTCATGCATCTGATCATCTGCTCCCGGACACCGGCGCCCCTGGCTCTGATGCCCAAATGGCGATCCAAGCAGGATGTCTTTGAGCTGGACCAGTCCGATCTGGCCTTCAAGGAAGCCGACCTGCGGTCGCTGATGGTGCTGGCCTACCGGGCAACGCTGCCGGAAAGCGAGCTGACGCGGATGCTGGAGCAGACCCAGGGCTGGATCACAGGCATCCATCTGATCATGCAGGCGGCCGGCATGCACAAGAGCGTCAAGGAGACGCTCAACGGCTATGTGGCCGCCAACCGGCCGCTGTTCGAGTATTTCGCCAGCGAGATCCTGGGCAAGGAAGACCAGGCCACCCGCGACTTCCTGGTGCGCAGTTCGATACTGGAGACCCTGTCCGGCCCGGCCTGCGATCACCTGCTGCAACGGAAAGGCTCGGACAAACTGTTGCAGGACCTAGAGCGGCGCAACATCTTCCTGACCGAAATAGCCCCGGGGGAGTTCGAACACCATCCGCTGTTTCGCAACTATCTGCGCGACAACCTGACCGAGGCCGAGCGGCGCCGGACGCTGCACGCCCGGGCCGGCGAGTTCTGCAAAAACGCCGGGCTCACGGAACAGGCCATAGACCACTTTCTTCAGGCTAGCGAGAGCGATCAGGCGGCATCACTGCTGGTGGGCGTCCATGACCACTATATCGGGGCCGCCCGGTTTGAAACCCTGGGCCGCTGGCTGTCGCAGCTGCCCGAGGATGCCTATGTCCGCCATCCCCAGTTGCTGCTGCCGCTTTCGCGCTGGCAGCTGGAACAGCGCCTTCCCGTGGAGCAGCGTCAGACATTGCAGCAAGCCGCGGACCGGCTGGAGAAATCCGACGATCGGTCGCACCTCTGCCGGGTCCTGCTCTCCTTGGCCCAGACCCAGATCGCGGACCGACGGTTGGATGATGCCATAGCAACTATCCGCCGCGGCATCAGGCTCTGCCCGCAGCCGCTGGCACAGCTTCGATCCGAGCTGCACAATGTCTGCGGCCAGGCCTGGCTTTGGAAGGGCTGTTACGCCAAGGCCGGGCAATGGTACCGTAAAGCCCTCCAGATCGCCCGCTCGTCCCGCCTGCCCCTTTCGGGCCAGGTGAAGATACTGGTGGATATCTGCATACTCAAATCCCGACTGGGAGATTACCGCACCGCCCATCAGGAGTATCGGAGGCTGATTTCAAGACTGCCGGCGGATTACTACTACCTGGGAATCGGCTCTCTCTATGGCTCGGCCGCCAAGGCGGCCCTGAACGTCGGGGATCCTCTGACCGCGGAAGCCTACCTGGCCAGGGGCGAGAAAGTCTGCCGCCGGCACGCGGATATCCGCTCCCTGACGGTCCTTTCCATCATCAGATCCCAGTTGGATTTCTTCCATGGCCGGTGGGAACAGGCAGAGGCTGCCCTGAAGGATCTGTCCCTCTCCTGCGAAAGACTGGGAAGCCGCGAATATGCAGAGGCGGTGCAGCGCAACCTGGCCCAGCTCTGCCGTTACCGCGGCCGACCAGCAGAGGCTTGGCTGATACTGGAACGGTTCGGCCAGGCTTTCGACCAACCGCCGGACAACTATATGGCGCTGCGGGGTCTCTCGGAGAAAGGGTTCCTGGAGGCGGCCTCGGGAAATTCCGGCGCCGCCAAAAAGACGGCCAAGATGATGGCCGACGGCGCCGTCAGGCTGGGAGACCGTCTGGGAGAATACTATGCCGAGATGATCTATGCGCTTTCCGAAAGCAGCCGGCCGGCATCAGCCGGCAGACATGTCCGCCTGGCGGCGGCCATGGCGAAGCGCTGGGGGTACGAAGGGTTGCTGGCCCTGGAGATAGCCAACAACAGCAGTTTACAAGATATCTATCGGCAATTGCCGCGCAACCGCAAGATAGATGCCCTACTCGGCATGCAAACAGATAAAGGTGAAAAGCCGGCGTCCGGACGGAGGCTGTTGGTGCGCCTGTTTGGACAGACAGAATTTCAGGGCACGGCGAGGCCTGCGATGACCGTGGCCTGGAAAATGCGGATAATCGGCGCCCTGTTCGGCTATCTGGCCGTCAACCGGGAACGGACATGCCATGTGGAGGAGTTGCTTCAGGCTTTATGGCCCAGAGCCGGTCTTAAAAAGGCCAAAGCGCAATTGTACCAGGCCGTATGCTTGTTGCGCGAGGATCTACGGAGCGCTCTGAACAGGGTCGGATTGCCGAAAGCCGCGCCCGGGGAATTGGTGCTGCGGCAGAGCCAGGGCTACCGGCTGTCGCCGGAGCTGGAGATCGAGCTGGATACGGAGAAGTTCGACCGGCTGTGGAGGGAGAATATCCAGTTCACAGGGGCCAAGGACCCCACGCTGGCCGACCGCTGCCGGCAGGCGCTGGAGCTCTACCGCAACGGATTCCTGCCGGCCGCCGGCGACCCCTGGAGCGAGGGACAGAGGGAGCAGTACTACAAGAAGTACCTGATGATCAAGGAGAAGCTGGGGCGGCATTTGGCGGCGGCCGGCCAGCCCCAGTCGGCGGCGGTTGTTTTCGAGGAGTATCTTAAGCAGGAACCGTTCGCCGAGTCTGTCCGCCTGGAGTACTGGAAAGCACTGCTGGCGGTCGGTAACCGAAAACAGTTGGTTGCCGATCAACAAAACTATTTCCGACTGCTACGCCGGGAGCTGGGCCAGACGCCGGGTCCGGAGCTGACGGCGTTTTTAAGATCTTTAAATTCCCGTCTCCAGGCATGAAGAACGCCCCGCGGCTGCGGGGCGTTGCAGTTCTTCTTGACAGCCGGCGGGAGATTATGGTATTATATTAGCAGATACTAATATGAAATATTACCCGAGCACCGCCAAAGAGATTGCCCGGCTGTGCCGGGCGCTGTCGGTAGAGAATAGGGTGCGGATCATCGGCCTGCTTCAGGACGGCCCGCTTTGCGTCGGGGCTTTGTCGGCCCGGCTGGGCATCACCCAGGGAGCGGTCTCCCAGCACCTGCGGGTGCTGCGGGAGGCCGGATTGGTGCGGCCGCGTAAGATCAGCTATTTCACCCATTATGACTTGGAGAGGAAGGCTCTGGGGGAACTGGCGGGAAAAATAGAACCATATTCCAGAATCACAAAGAGGAAAGGAGAAACGCCATGTGCTGCGGCAAGACCAAATGCCAAAAACCGGAGAACCTGAAGAGCAAGGCGGGGGAGTGCTCGGACGAGCAGATCAAGAAATGCCATGGGGATGTCAAAAAGCATCCCTGCCGTGGGAAGTAAGCCGGTATTAACGAAGTAAGCCCCGCCGTTAGGCGGGGCTTACTTTTAGACAAGCATGCCGGTTACTTCTTTACAAATACGATCTCGCCTTTCTTGACATCGGCCCTAACCGAATCTTCCTCCTTGAACTCACCCTCCAATATCCTTATCGACAGGGGGTCCTGAACCAGCCGCTGGATGGTGCGCTTGAGAGGCCGGGCGCCGAAGGCCGGGTCGAATCCCTCATTGGCCAGCAACTCCTTGGCCTTTTCGGTCACCTCCAACTTGATCTTGCGGTCCTCCAGCCGCTTCATCAGATGGCTCAGCTGGATGTCGACAATGGCCTTGATCTGTTCCCGGCCCAGGCGGCGGAAGATGACGGTCTCGTCCACCCGGTTCAAAAACTCGGGCCGGAAATGCTGGCGCATGGCGTTCAGCACCTGCTCCCGCATCTTGGCCTCGTCCTCGGTCTCCATGATCCACTGGGAGCCGATGTTGGAGGTCATGATGATCACCGTGTTTCGGAAGTCCACCGTCCGGCCCTGGCCGTCGGTCAACCGGCCGTCGTCCAGCACCTGTAGCAGGGCGTTGAACACGTCGTGGTGCGCTTTCTCTATCTCATCAAACAGTATGACGCAGTACGGCCGGCGGCGGACGGCCTCGGTCAACTGCCCTCCCTCGTCGTAGCCCACATAGCCGGGCGGGGCGCCGATCAGCCGGGAGACGGTGTGCTTCTCCATGTACTCGGACATGTCCAGCCGCACCATGGCTCGCTCGTCGTCGAACAGGAACTCGGCCAGGGCCCGGGCCAGTTCGGTCTTTCCTACGCCCGTCGGCCCCAAGAAGATGAAGGAACCGATGGGCCGATTGGGGTCGGACAGACCGGCCCGGGAGCGCCGTACCGCATTGGCCACGGCGACCAGGGCATCGTCCTGGCCCACCACCCTGGCCCGCAGCCGTTCCTCCATTTTCACCAGCTTGGCGGTCTCGCCCTCCAGCATCCGGGAGACCGGGATCCCGGTCCAATTGGCCACCACCTCGGCGATGTCCTCGTCGTCCACCTCCTCCTTTAGGAACTTCTGCTGTTTTTGCAGTTCGGCCAGTTTCGCGTTCTCTGCCTCCAGTTCCTTATTCAAGCTCGCCAGCGTTCCGTAGCGCAGCTCGGCCACCTTGTCGTAGTCGCCCCTCTTTTCGGCTTGGTGTTCGGCCATTTTGGCCTGTTCGATCTTCTCCTTAATCTCCGATATCTTCTTGATGGCCGTCTTCTCGTTCTGCCAGTGAGCCTTCATCGTGGACGACTTCTCCTTGAGCGCTGAGAGTTCTCCCTCCAACTTGGCCAAACGCTCCTGGGAGGCCGGATCCTTCTCCTTCTTCAAGGCGGTGCGCTCGATCTCCAATTGCATGATCTCCCGCTCCACCTGGTCGATCTCGGTGGGCAGGCTGTCGATCTCGATGCGCAGGCGGCTGGCGGCCTCGTCCACCAGGTCCACCGCCTTGTCGGGCAGGAAGCGGTCGGCAATGTAGCGCTGCGACAGCACGGCCGCGGCCACCAGGGCCGAGTCCTTGATCCGCACCTGGTGGTGCAGCTCGTAGCGCTCCTTTAAGCCCCGCAGGATGGCGATGGTGTCCTCAACCGAGGGCTCCAGCACCATCACCGGGGCCAGGCGGCGCTCCAGGGCCGCGTCCTTCTCGATGTTCTTGCGGTACTCGTCCAAGGTGGTGGCGCCCACCATCCGCAGCTCGCCCCGGGCCAGGGCGGGCTTGAGCATATTGGAGGCGTCCATGGCGCCCTCGGCCTTGCCGGCGCCCACCAGGGTGTGGAGCTCGTCGATGAACAGGATCACCTGCCCGGCGGCCGATTCAATCTCCTTGAGCACCGCCTTCAGCCTCTCCTCGAACTCGCCCCGGAACTTGGCTCCGGCGATCAGGGCCCCCAGATCCAATGCCACCACCTTCTTGTTCTTCAGCGTCTCCGGCACGTCGCCGGCGTTGATCCGCTGGGCCAGGCCCTCGACGATGGCCGTTTTGCCGACGCCCGGCTCGCCGATCAAAACCGGATTGTTCTTGGTGCGTCGGGAGAGAACCTGTATTACCCGGCGGATCTCGTCGTCCCGGCCGATGACCGGATCCAATTTCCCCCGGCGGGCCAGGTCGGTGAGGTCGCGGCTGTATTTGGCCAGGGCCTGGTACTTGCCCTCTGGGTCCTGGTCGGTGACCCGCTGGCCGCCGCGCACGGCCACCAGCGCCTTGAGAATCGAATCTCTGGAGATACCCGAATTTTTCAGTATCTGTGATGCCCTGGACGGCTCGTCAGCCAGGGCCAAAAGCAGGTGTTCGCCGGAGACGTACTCGTCCTTCATCCGCTCAGCTTCGGCTTGGGCCCGCTTTAAGGTTCGTTCGAGCGAGGTCGATACATAAGGCTGGCTCTGACCTCCATAGACCTTGGGGATGGCGGCCAGAGCTTCTTCGGTACGGTCCTTGAGCAATGTTGGATTGGCCCCCAATTTCTGGACGATGGGCACGACCACGCCGTCGGGCTGGTCCACAAGCGCGGCCAGAAGGTGCTCCGGCGCTATCTCCTGCTGGCTGTGGCCCAAGGCCAGTTGAGAGGCGGCCTCCAGGGCCTCCTGGGACTTGACGGTGAACTTGTCCAGGCGCATAAGGTTTCCTTTTTTAAGTGCGAAGGTCTTTCCCGCCGGGGAAGCAGGGGACGGCTCCGGCCGCCCTTTCCTAATATAACCAAGGGCATGCAGATTGTCAAGAGCTAAGATTATTGTTGACAATGGATGTCAAATACGCTATTATTCTAGTAACGTAACCATAATAACCCACCACCATAAACGAGGAGAGGAACATGCCAGACTATCCGGCAAAAGTAACCGTGGACTATCCCGCGTCCCTGTCCCGGGGCAAGCTGTTGCTCCGGACCTTCTTCGGCTGGATCTACGTGGGCATCCCCCATGGGATCTGCATGGGCCTTTACGGCATCGCGGCCAGCTTCGTGATGTTCATCGCTTGGTGGGCGGTGCTGTTCACCGGCAAGTACCCCAAGGGCATGTTCGACTTCGTGCTGGGCTATTTCCGCTGGGGGATGAGGGTGGGGGCCTACATGGGTTTCATGACCGACGTCTACCCGCCGTTCTCGGGCAAGGAATAGACCCCCGCATCGTTGAAAAGGCCGGGCGTCAGCCCGGCCTTTTCGTTTTCCCCTGGGCTTTCCGCCCTGGAGAAACGTCCAGCCAGTCTCCCCGTTTCTCCACAGACGTTCCCAGCCTACGGCACTGCTCGGTGAACCTGCGGCTGACGGCCTTCCATCCCCTGGGCGAGGCCGGCTGGGGTCGGTTGTTGATTATCTCCAAGGGGACCAAGGAAACGGAATCGAAAGCCAGATTTTTATCGCTCTCGGTTATTGTTGCTATTTTGATAAAAAGCAGCCCGCTCTGCCTTGGCTTGACGTGGCGCTGGTCAAAGATGAAATTGCCCAAGCTGTAGGCGATCAGGCCCCCCTGGTAGAACTCCACCCCCTGCAGCACGTGGGGATGGTGGCCGTGCACGATGTCGGCCCCGGCGCGAATGGCCAGGCGCCCCAGTTTCTTCTGCACGGCATTGGGGTGGTCCTGGTATTCCTGTCCCCAATGGAAGGAACAGATTACCAAGTGGCAACGGTCGCGGATAAGTTTTATCGAGTTGACCACGGTGGCCGAGTCGGCCCTGGCGATCAAATTGCCCCCGTAGTCCTTGGAGATCTCCAACAAGTAGGCTTCGCAGAATGAGAGAAAGCCGATGCGGACGCCCTTGACGGTCATAAAGGTCGGCAGGCAGTAGGGGTAGCTCTTTCCGCTGTCGAACCCGGCGGCTGAGGGCAGAGCCAGCCGGAAGGAGTCGCCACGGCCGCTAAAGAGGACGCCGGCTTGTTCCAAAAATCGCTGGGAGTCATAGAATCCGTCCTCCCCGCAATCGGGCGCATGGTTGTTGGCCAGGGCCAACAGGCCGAAGCCGGCCCGGCGCAGCTCGACGGCTGCGGCCGAGGTGTCGCCTTTGAACTTCCAGGGGCTGGGGGTTTTGTAATCCTCGGCGGTCAGCGGCGATTCCAAATTGCCGATGGCCAGGTCGGCGGATCGAAAAAGATGGCGGGTGGGGGCAAAGGGATAGAAAAGCCCGGCGGTGTCGGTGATGCGCTTCACCCCGCGGCCCAGCATGATGTCGCCGGAAAAGGCCAAAGTAAACGATCCATCAGCCGCGGTGGCCGGGGAGGTTGAAAGCCAAAAGGCCGACAACAAGACAAAAAACACCGTCATCGGTCCTTCAACCTCGAGAGGGGCACCAGCCGGCAAGTAAGATTCTTACCCTGTGGGAACATCTCCCTGGCCGCCCGCAAAGCGTTTTCGGTGGCCGGAAGCAGAGCCAGGCTCCGGCCGCGCGACTCAGCCGAATTTAGGGCCCTGGCCAGAGCGGTTTTTGCTTCTTGAAGCGAGGCAGTTTTTACAAGATAGACGTCCGGGGTGAAATAGACCGCCCCGGCTTTACGGCAGGAAACCGAAGCCAGCGAAGCTGAGGTGGGCACAGGTTCCACTAAAAGAAGATCTTTATCCTTGCAGAATTTGGCCACTTCGTCCATGACCGCGCCGTCCTCTACCGCCCGGCTGCCGTAATGGACGAAGAGGCCGACGGCTCCTGGGCTGCCGGAACAGATCCGGGAGAGCTTGGAGCGGATGGCCGCCGGGCCGTCATCCACCAGCAGGGTGTTGGGACCGGGATCCTGCTTTGGATAGCCCTTGGGCTCCAAAGGCAGGAAGGCTATAATTTCCCTGCCGGAGTCTCTGACCCGGCTTCCCCCGGCCACCGTCATGACCGCCGGGCAGCTGGCGACCTTTTTACGCTGGGCGGGCCAGTCCCCGGCCACCTCGTAGGCAACCAGGGACAGCCGGGGCAGGTCGGAGGAGGATTCCTTAACCGGCCTTTTACGGATGACCAAACGGACGAAGTGTCCTTCTTCCCCGGCCAGGAGGATTTCAAGCAATCCGCGGCGGCGGTCCTCGGTTGCCGACACCACAGTGATGCCATGAATGGCTGATAGGCGGTGTACAGCCAGGTTGGCGGAGACCAACGGCCGGTCGGCTGGGATGGTAACCCGCCACTGGGACGGTCCGCTGTCGGGCTGGGCCTGAAACCACGATTGCCAACCTTTGGTTGACATACTGTCCAGCGAAACCTTGAGCCCATTCAGGGAGGCCTGGGGCCGGCCCCTTAAAGAAGACAGGATTGGCGCCAGGACAGGTTTCAGCCTGGCGGCGGCCAGGGTAAAAAATACCAACAGAAACGCCAGGCCCAAAAGGCCCAGCCAGCGCCTGTTTTTTATCCTCCTGCTTTTTCTGGCCATATAAACATGAACTTTATCAGATGGTTGAGCGAAAGTCAAGAAGGCTGTAGCCATATTTAAGGATAAGGATTTTATTGACTTTTGCCTTAAAATATGCTATTTTAATATGTTAATGAAGGAAAGCTTGGTTTTAACTTTAACCACAGCACCTTTTTAGGGGACAGCCATGAAAAAAGCCTTACTCGCCGCCGCCATGATAGCATCCGTGTTGATTCCGGCCGAAGCCACCCGGTATCCAATACTCGGCGGACCGGGGCTGGTGCATGTTCAATCGGCCAAGGTCAGCCCTGGGTTCGGCTTCAGATCGATCAATGCCATCACCAGCCGTAATGCCAAGGACCTCAATAACGGAGATACCACGGGCAACAGCTATATCGATATATGGAGCCACAATGCCGTGGCCTATTCCCCCATGAAGGGCCTGGGGTTGATGATTAACGGCCTGGGACATGGGGAGAAATGGTCTTACAGCAATTCATCCTCGGGAGATGATGCCACCCTGGGATGTCCCGGCGACGTGGCTGTTTCCGCCAAATATTGCCTGAACCTGCAGGGAGGGAAAATCGACCTGGCCCTGATGCCTACCGTGACCATCCCAATGGGAAATCAAGGGACAGCTGCAGATGGAGAGCCGCTGGTTGACGATCCGGCATCGCAAACAGGCAAGGTAGACTTTGGGGCCAAAGCATTAGCGGATTTCAACATGGGGAGGACGACACTTTACGCCAATATCGGCATGTTGACAAGGGGAAATGAAAGGATTCAATTGCCCTTGGGTTTGGCGGCAGAATACGGCATCTCCTCTAAATTCTCCGCCTTCCTGGAAGCTTCGGGGGAGATGAGGATGGGGACCGAGAGCGATTCGGTTTCCAGGGATTGGTATCCAAAGGGCGTGGGCTATGATCGGAACGATTACCGCATTACTCCAGGGATAAGATATGTCCCCTTCGATTTTTTGGCCCTGAACCTTTCGGCTGATATCGGTCTCTCGGACGTTGCCGCCCCCTGGCAAGTAATACTGGGCATAGACTTTCCGGCTGCGGCCGGACGGGCGGCCCAGGCCCTGATACTGGGCGGCATCGCTGGGATGATCAAGGACCGGGACAACCAGGTGCCGATGAAGGGCATGATCACCTTCCCGGGCTCGGACCTGCCGGGCCTGGTGAGCGACAACATGGGAACCTATGTCTCCCAGCTGCCGCCGGGCGAGTACAAGATCCACATCTATGCCAACGGCTATCGCTGGCTGGAGCGCCGCATCAAGGTGGAGCCGGGCAAGACCATCAAATGGGATTTGACCCTGAAGCGCAAGCTGGGCACCATCGCCGGAAAGGTGATGGACGCGGCCACCGGGGCGCCGCTGGCGGCCACCTTGTCTTTTGCCGGCTCCTCTATCCCCCCGTTCAATACCGACCCGGCCACCGGCGCCTTCGAAACCCAGGTGCCGCCGGGAAAATACCGGCTTTCGGCTCAAGCCTCTGGCTACCAGAGCCAGGAATTCGAGTATACCATCAAGGATAAGACCGAGATCAAACAGGATTTCGCCCTCCAGTCGCTGACGCCGGCGCCGCGGCCGATGGCTTCAACGCCTGTTCCCCCCTATCCTCCCAAGACGCCGAGGGGGACGGATAAGCCGTCGAGCGAGCCGAAACCGTCACCCGCTCCGGCGGCACCCAAACCGGCGGCGGCCACCCCAGCTCCAAGCCCGGAGCCGAAACCGGCGGCGCCGGCCAAGATGACGGCTGAGGAAATAGACAAACTCTACAAGGCCGGGGTGAGGCAGTTCATGAACGAGGAGTTCAAGAAGGCCGAGGCCACCTTCCTCCAGGTGCTCAAGGCCGACAAGAACCACGCCAAGGCCAAGGATTATTTGTCCAAGACCCGGGCCAGGCTCAAGCTGATCAAATAGCGGCCAAAGATGAAATCCTTCCTAACGGCAGCCGCGTCCGTTTTTATTCTGTCTGCGGTTATACTGTTCCCCAGACCCGCCTTCAGCCAGGAGGACGTAGGCTTCCAGCGCGACTCCAGACTGTTGATAGAGGTCCACGTCTGGGGAGAGGTTAACAAACCCGGCCTCTACCGGGTGCCGGACGGCTCGACTGCTCTGGACGCCATCTCCCTGGCCGGCGGCCCCACCCAGTTTGCCGCGCTTTCCAAGGTCAAGCTGACGCACCCGGCGGGGACCTCGCCCCGCCGCCAGAGGATAGACCTCGACCGTTACGCCGAGGGCAAGGGGGGCGGAGAGCTGCCGGTGCTCAAACCAGGCGACATGATATCCGTTCCCCGCAACGCCAGGTTCTTCTGGAAGGACGCCGTCCAGATACTGGCCGACATCGCCATCATCGTCAACGTCTACTACCTGCTGTCGCACGACCGATAGAGACGGCAGGCCAATACCATCATCTATAAGCTGGACAGAACTTGGACCAAACGACAGAAAACAAAGCTAAGGAAACCAACCTCTACGAGATCATAGATCTTCTCTGGCGGCGGAAGACCCTGGTGGTCATCTGCCTGCTGGGGGTGCTGATGCCCATCGCCGTGGCCACCTTCACCATGCATCCGGTGTACGAGGCCCAAACCACCATCATCTTCGAACAGAGCCGCGAGCCCATTCCCGCTTTCGATCTTTCCGAGAACATCACCCGCAAAACCTACATCGTCAACCAGATCGAGGAGATCAAGTCCCGGTCGCTCTCGGAAGAGGTGGCCCGGAGGCTGGACACGGTGCTGGCCCGGGATATTTTGGGCGAGTTGGCCGGGGTCTATCCGGTGACCGCCCAGCTGGGCTATCTTTCGGGCAAGATCAAAAGCAACATCTCGGTGGAGCCGGTGCGCGAGTCCGATGTCCTGCTGGTCAAATTTCAGGGCCCCAGCCCCCGGACAGCAGCCGAGGTGGCCAATTTGGTAACCGCGGTTCTGATGGACCGCAACGCCTCGGTCAAAAGGGAGCAAGCCTCGTCCACCCGCAAGTTCATCGAGGATCAGCTGCCGACGGTGGAGGCCAACCTTAGCCGGGCCGAGGAGGCCCTCAAGGCCTTTAAGACCCAGAACCAGGTGGTCACCCTTTCCAGCGAGGCCTCGGAGATCCTTAGCCGGATCACGGCGGTGGACGTGGAGTACAACCGGGCGGTGACCGACAACCAGACCCTGCAGCGCCGTCTGGAGGCCATCTACGAGCAGCTGCGGTCCCAGGGTGGCGATACGGTGGGCGCCTTCACTGCCGGCTCCCTGGCCGACGGTCTGAGAAAAAGCCTGATAGACCTGCAGATGGAGGCCACCCAGCTTTCGGTAAAGGGCTATGCTCCGGACCATCCCCAGATGGTGCGGCTGGGCTCCCAGATCGAAAGCACCAAGTCCAAGCTCAACCAGGAGCTCCAGGCCATCACCAGCGGCCGTTCGGTGGCCCCCATGCCCCAGATGGCCAGTCTGATGGCCCAGATCCCGCCCCTGCAGATAGAGCTGGCCACCGCCCAGGCCAGGGAGAAGGCGCTGCGCAAGATCCTGGACCAATATGAGAGCAGCATGGGGCGGCTTCCCTACAAGGAGCTGCAACTGGCCAGACTGGAACGGGCCAAGGAGGTGGGGGAGAACCTCTACAAGCTGCTTTTGGAAAAGAACGAGGAGGCCAAAATCACCGAGGCCGGCAAGATCGGTAATCTAAGGGTGATCGACCCGGCCGTCCCGCCGGCCACGCCCATCAAGCCGCGCAAGGCCCTCAACCTGGCCATCGGGCTGGCGGTGGGCCTGACCCTGGGACTGGCCTTGGCCTTCTTTCTGGAGTCGTTGGACAACTCGGTCAAGACCCCCGAGGAGCTGGAGCACAATTTCGAGCTGCCGGTGCTGGGGCTGATTCCGTCCATCCAATCTCAGGAGGCGGGCCGCAAGCGAAAACGCAACGGCCTGAACGAGGTCGAAAGGATCTCTTCCACCTTGGTCACCCGTTACACACCCCGCTCGCCCATTTCCGAGGCCTACCGGGCCCTGCGCACCAACATCCAGTTCTCCCGCATCGATACACCTCTGAAGACGGTGGTCATCACCTCGTCGGCGCCGTCCGAGGGCAAGTCGACCACCGTGGCTAACCTGGCCATCACCACCGCCCTGATGGGGGTCAAGACCCTGCTGGTGGACGCCGACCTGCGCCGGCCGGTGGTCCACTCGCTCTTCGGGCTGGAGCGGGAGCCGGGCATGATCAACATGCTGGCCGAAAAGCTGCCGCTGGAGAAGGTGGTCCGCCCCTCGGGCATCGAGTCGCTGGACATCCTTACCTGCGGGGCCATACCGCCCAATCCCTCGGAGCTTCTCAACACCCAGAGGATGCGCGACCTGATCGCAGACCTCTCCGCCAGATACGACCTGGTGCTGTTCGACAGCCCGCCGGTGCTGACGGTGACCGACACCTGCGTTCTGGGCTCGAGGGTGGAGGGAGTGGTGCTGGTGGTCAACTCCCACGGCACCGACCGCCGGGCCCTCAACCGGGCCAAAATTCTTCTCTCCAATGTAAAGGCCAACATCCTGGGAGCGGTGCTCAACCGGATAGAGATCTCCACCCTGGTGGGCAGCTATGATTATTACTACTACCACTATTACTATTACTTTGACGACGAAGGGAAGAAGAAACAGCGCCGTCGAAGGATTTGGGACAGACTGAAACAGGGAAGACGCCGGGGCTGAGATTTGCCCTTTCTTTCTGCGGTTCTTACATGGCAAGGGCTGCGGCCCGGGGTCGGGCCGCAGCTTCGGCTATCACCATAAATGGATAGGACTCAAGAGTGCGGGTTTTAGTGACCGGCGGGGCCGGATACATCGGCAGCGTGGCTGCCCAGCACCTGCTGGAGGCCGGGGACCAGGTGACGGTTCTGGACGATCTCAGCCAGGGACACCGGTCGGCGGTGCCGGAAGGAGCCGAGTTCGTTTTGGGCGAGGTCGGCGATCGGGAATTGGTCAAGAGGACGCTCAAAGGGCGAGGAATCGAGGCGGTGATGCACTTCGCCAGCTATAGCCTGGTGGGCGAGTCCATGGAAAAACCGTTCAAGTACCTGCGGGGCAACACAGCTTCGGGTCTTTCTCTCTTGGAGGCCATGGTGGACTGCGGCCTGAAGAAGTTTATTCTCTCCTCGACCGCCAACCTGTTCGACCGGCCGGGCCGGATGCCGGTGGACGAATCGGAGCCGGTCAATCCCGGCAGCCCCTACGGCGAGTCCAAAAATATTTTAGAAAGATCGCTGGCCTGGCTGGAGCGCATCCACGGCCTGCGCTACGCCTGCCTGCGCTATTTCAACGCGGCCGGGGCCACGGCCGAACGGGGCGAAGACCATGCGCCCGAGACACATCTCATTCCCCTGGTGCTTAAGACGGCCCTGGGACAACGGGAGAAGCTGGTGATCTACGGCGACGACTATCCCACCCGCGACGGCACCTGCATCCGCGACTACATCCACGTTTCCGATCTGGCCCAGGCCCACATCCTGGCCTTGCGGGCCTTGGACCGGGGCAGCATGGTCTACAACCTGGGGAACGGCCGGGGCTTCACGGTCAAGGAGGTGGTCGAAACGGCCCTGAGGGTGACCGGCCGGCAGATATCGGTTGTAGTCGGACCGCGGCGACCCGGAGATCCGGCCGAGCTGGTAGCCTCGTCGGAGAAGATCAAAAAAGAACTGGGCTGGGAGCCGCGCCACGCCGATCTGGAGTCAATAATCTCCTCGGCCTGGGAATGGCACTCCCGCCGACCATATGGTTATAAGGACTAGATACAAAATGACACAGATGATGGATAAAAACGCAATGAGCAAAAGCTTTATTGAGTATCTGTGAAAATCCGTATTAAAAAAAATCCGAAGGATGATCATGACAGAAGTAAGCATCGCCATCGCCGGCTGCGGACAGTGGGGGGTGAACCATGTCCGCACCTTCGCCAACGCGCCGGGCTGCCGGGTTTGCTGGCTGGTGGACTCCGATTCCAAAAGGCTGGCCAAGGCCCAGGAACTGGCCCGCGGAGCCGAAACCGCGGCGGAATTGGATCAAGCTCTGCGGGACGACGCTGTCCAGGCCTGCGTCATCGCCACCAATTCCGAATCGCACTTCGCTTTGGCCAGAAAATCCCTGGAGGCCGGGAAGCATGCTCTGGTTGAAAAGCCGCTGGCCCTTTCGACCAAGGAGGCCGAAGAGCTGGTCGGCCTGGCCGAAAAGAAAGGGCTGGTGCTGATGGTCGGCCATCTGCTGCTCTACCATCCGGCCGTTGACTACCTCAAGGGCCTGCTGGACAAGGGAGAACTGGGGCAGATACTCTACCTCTACTCGGTCCGGGTGAATCTGGGGGCCATCCGCCGCAGCGAGAACGCCCTGTGGAGCCTGGCTCCGCACGACATCTCGGTGATGCTGCACCTGATGGGCCAACAGCCCGTCAAGGCCACCGCCAACGGCAAATGTTTTCTGCAGAAGGAGATCGAGGACGTGGTCTTCTTCTCCCTGGACTTTCCCGGCGGCCAGGTGGCCCACGCCCAGGTGTCCTGGCTTGATCCCCACAAGATCCGAAAGTTCACGGTGGTGGGTACGAAAAAGATGGCGGCCTTCGACGACATGGAGGCCACCGAGAAAATCAAACTCTACGACAAGGGAGTCAACCAGGAGATACGCTACGGCAGTTACGACGAGGTGCTGACCCTGAGGGAGGGAGACATCAGTATACCTTACTTTAAAATGACCGAGCCGCTGCGTCTGGAGGCAACCCATTTTTTGAACTGCATCCGGGAGAAGAGAAAGCCTCTCTCGGACGGGGCCAACGGACTGGCGGTGGTCAGGATACTGGAAGCGGTCACCCGGGCGCTCAAGTCCGGCCAGCCGGTGGAAGTCTAGCCGGGGGCGCCGGCCGGTCCATCAACCCCGGAACGTCTTGGGAATACATCCTGGACAGCACTACGGTTCGTGTTTTCTGACTCAGAAATCATCCACTGTCAAGCTCGGAGCGCCATGAACAGATCCCTGAAATATGTCGTCCTGTCCCTGTGCCTGACGGCCGCCGGCTGTTCCCACCTGCGTCCGGCGGTAGACAAAGGGTCGGCTACCACCGGGCCCGGCCTCGGCCAGCAGACCGCCCTCACAGAGGCCGAGGAGAAAAAAGCCAAGGCCATTTTGGACGAAGGTTGGCGGCTCTACGGCCAGAGGATGCTGCCGGAGGCGGCCGACAAGGCCCAGGAGATGCTGGCCAAGCATCCCAAATCGTTGCTGGCGCCTGAGGCTCTATTTCTAACCGCCCGCAGCCGGTTCGATCAGGGCCAGGCCGATCTGGCATTGCAGAGCGCCCAGAAGCTGGTGGGCCAGTTTCCTCAGTCCGAGAGGGCCGCCCTGGCCCGCAAGATCATGGGCGATTGCCACCTGGCCAGAAGGGACTACATCAAGGCCGGCCAACAGTACTTGGAGGGGCTGGCCGCGGCCCGGGGGCCAGACGAAAGGGAGCTGATCCGACTGCCTCTCTCTGCCCTGATCGAGGAGAACCTGACGGCCGGGGAGATCAGGATCCTCTACCGCAAGTACCAGCCATCGGACATGGCTCCGACCTTGGGCCTGAAGTTGGCCAGGATGGAGTTGGATGCCGGAAACTCCGATGAGGCCAAAAAGCTTTTATCAGAATTGGCCAAAAAGTACCCGCAGAGCGCCGAGTTCGAAATTGCCGGAGCCCTGCTGGATTCGCTTTCCGCCAAGAGGGAGGCGGCCGCTCCGACCGAGCCTCCCAGGATCGGCCTGTTAGCCCCGCTTTCAGGAAAGTACAGCGATTACGGGCAGGCGGTCAAGGACGGGGTGGAGCTGGCAGTAGGCGAGTACAACCTGAAGGCAGCCCTAAAGGTAAAACTTTTCATCGAGGACACCAAGGGCGACATGGTCGAGGCCGCCCGGCTGGCCTCCAAACTCATCGACTCCTCCAAGGTGATGGGGATCTTGGGCGAAGTGCTCTCCGGACCGACCATTGCCGCGGCCGCGGTGGCCAATGCCAAAGGGGTGCCCATACTGTCGCCGACGGCCATGGAGGAACGCATCGCCGGCATTGGCCCCTATGTGTTTCAACTCACCCAGAGCACCAGCTGGCAGGGCGCCAGTTTAGCCGCCTATGCGGTCAAGAAGCTGGGGCTCACCAGCCTGGCGGTGTTCTATCCCAACGAATCCAGCGCCGAAGCCGCGGCCCAGGCTTTCCGCGACCAGGCGGCCAAGGAAGGGGGCAAGGTGGTGGTCTTCCAGTCCTATGAAACTGGCACCACCGATTTCAAGGAACAGATCGAAAAGCTGAAGGCAGCCAAGATCCAGGCCCTGTTCATACCGGCCCCGCCGGGCGACATCGTCATGATCGCCCCCCAGCTGGCCTACAACCAACTTAAGGTGCAGCTGCTGGGCCACGAAGCTTGGGCCGACCCCAAGGTGCTGACCCAAGGAGAGATCTATGTCGAGGGAGCGGTTCTGGCCGCACTCTCGCCCAGCTCCGGGCTGGCCCAGGCCTCCCAGGCCTTTGAGATCGCTTATAAGAAGCGATACAATAAGGGGCCGTCCAAGCAGGCGGCCCAGGGTTACGACGCCGCCAAAGTGCTGCTCGAAGCGCTGCGAAGGAATCCGGCCACGGCCGAGGATCTTTCGACCCAGCTGAAGTCAACCGGAGCCTTCACCAAATCCGGAAACGGCTACATCTCATATGGAAAATCGGGCGCCCAACCCAAGGCTCAGTTCAAGACCATCAGGAACAAGAAGGTGGTGGAGCTGGAATAAGAAAACCTTTTAACCGCAGAAGACGCAAAGAATCCTCCGCTGGGAAAACCATATTTTAAAAGGTTCAATAATCCTCAGCGTTCTTGGCGGCTAAATCCTTATAGAACCGACATGCTCTTCGACAACCTTTTAGGCCAGGAGGTGGCCAAGCGTACCATCCGGCGGGCTTGGGACGAGGGCCGGCTGGCCCAAAGCTATCTGTTCTACGGACCGGACGGGGTGGGCAAGGAGGCGGCGGCCATGGACCTGGCCCGGGCGGTCAACTGCGGAGCTCAGGAGAAACCGTGCCGGGAATGCTCCAGTTGCCGGAGGATTTCCAGCTACCAGCATCCGGACTTCCATTACCTGGCCCCGATGCCCCATTCCAATTCGGAGTCGGAGCGCCGCAAGATAGCCGACGAGTTGGCCGAACAGCTTAAGGAAAAAGCCGCCCAGCCTCACCGGCCGCTGACCTTCGACCGGCCGACGGCCATCTCCATCGACGATATCCGTGAGCTGCGCCAGGGCCTTTCATTGCATCCCTACGAGGGCGGGCGCCAGGCGGCGGTCATCGCCCAGGCCGACCGGATGACCGAGGAGGCCGGCAACGCCTTTTTGAAAATGCTGGAGGAGCCGTCGCCCTCGACCATTTTTATCCTGGTGAGCGACCGCCCCAACGCCCTGCTGCCGACCATCGTCTCCCGCTGCCAGAAGGTCCGCTTCGATCTGCTGCCGGCCGGAGCCATCGAAGCCCATCTGCTGGAGAAACACCATCTGCCCGAGGTTGAGGCCAAACTGATGGCCGATCTGGCCGGGGGCAGTTTGGGCCGGGCTCTGGAGATGCTGGAGCAGGGCTTTTGGGAGGAGCGGGACATGGCTTGGGGAATTTTGGAAAGCGCCTTAAACGGCGACTTCCACATGATGCTGCATCATATCGGACAGGCTTCTTCGCAACGGGGCCGGCCGGATAGGGTGCTCAATCTGATCGAAGAGGTGGCCCAGGATATGCTTCACCTGCGCCACGGCCAGAAGGTGGTCAACGGGGACCGGACCGACCGGCTGAGGAATCTGGAGCGCCGGCTGTCCGGCGTCCGCCTGGAGGCGATGGTCTCCTCACTGGAAAAGGCCAAAGCCGCCCTCAGACAGAATGTCACCCCCAAGCTGTGCTTGATTGCGGCCGTGGCCGGAAACACCAAAGAGTTCGGCGATCCTGAGATATAAGACGGATTGCGGAAGTCCGAAAAAATAGAACCCATACGAAACAGCCCGGCCGGCCGACGGCCGGGGAAAAGAGCCGAAGCATGGGCGAAAACACGCTAATAGAAGTCAAACTCAAGGACGCCAAGGGGCGGTACTATACCAATCCCCACGGCCTGAGCCTGGTGCCCGGAGAGATGGTGGTGGTCAACCACGACAACAGCATGGAGGTGGGGGTGGTCAGCCGGGAACGGAAGGTGGAGCCTCAGAAGCTGGCGGTGTCCGGCGAAATCCTGCGCAAGGCGGGAGAGGAGGAGATCAACCGCCTCCAGTCCAACCGCCGCCGGGAGGAAGAGGCCTATTGGGCCTGCCTGGAGCTGGTGGCCAAGCACGAGCTGCAGATGAGCCTGGTGGACGTCGAGGCCCGCTACGACGGCTCCAAGCTGACCTTCTTCTTCACCGCCGAAAAGAGGGTGGACTTCCGCGGCCTGGTGCGCGACCTGGCCACCATGTTCAAGGGCCGGATCGAGATGCGCCAGATAGGGGTGCGGGACGAGGCCCGCAAGGTGGGGGGCTACGGCATGTGCGGCCGGGAGCTGTGCTGCGTCACCTGGCTGCGGGAGTTCGAGCCCATCACCCTGAAGATGGCCAAGGAGCAGAACCTTTCCATGACCTCCAACAAGATGCTGGGTTTGTGCGGCCGGCTAATGTGCTGCCTGATGTACGAGGATGTCTTCTACGAGGAGACGGCCAAGGACATGCCGCGGGTGGGCTCGGTGGTCAAGACCCCGCGGGGCAAGGGCACGGTCTACAAGGTGGACATTTTCCACCGAAAAGTGTTCGTCAGGTTCGAGGAGGGACACGGCGAGTTTGCCGCCGACGAGGTCAGAGAGCCATGAAGACATTCTACGTCACCACGCCGATATACTATGTGAACGACGAGCCGCACATCGGCCATGCCTACACCACCATCTTGGCCGATGTTTTGGTTCGCTATCACCGCCTTTTCGGCGAGGACAGCTTCTTTTTGACCGGGCTGGACGAGCATGGTCAAAAGGTGCAGGAGGCGGCGGCCAAGCGGGCAGTGACCCCCCAGGAGCACTGCGATCAGATGGCGCCGAGGTTCACCGAGCTTTGGAAAAAGCTGGAGATAACCTATGACGATTTCGTCAGGACCACCCAGGAGCGCCATCAGAAAGTGGTGCGGCTGATACTGGAAAGGCTTCACCAGCAGGGCCAGATCTATGCCGCGGAATACGACGGGTGGTATTGCGTGCCGGACGAGAGGTTTTGGACGGAAAAGGATTTGGCAGACGGAAACTGCCCGGATTGCGGGCGGCCGGTGTCCCGCATCACCGAAAAGAACTATTTCTTCCGCATGTCCCAGCACCAGGAGTGGCTGATTGAGGCCATTCAGACTGGGGAAATGACGATTTTGCCAGAGAGCCGCCGCAACGAGGTTCTTGGCTTTCTGAAACAGCCCCTGAACGACCTGTGCATCTCCCGTCCCAAAAAGAGGCTGGCTTGGGGCATAGAGCTGCCCTTTGATCCGGATTATGTCACCTATGTTTGGTTTGACGCCCTGATAAACTACATCTCGGCCATCGGCTACGGCAGCCGAGAACCATCGAGGTTTGACATCCTCTGGCCCCAGGCCCGGCACCTCATCGGCAAGGACATCCTGACCACCCATGCCGTCTATTGGCCGACCATGCTGCATGCGGCCGGCATTCGGCCCCCAAGGACGATCCTGGCGCATGGATGGTGGCTGGTGGACGACGCCAAGATGTCGAAATCCAAGGGAAAAACTGTCCGGCCGCTGGACATGGCTTCCATCTACGGGGTGGACGAATTCCGCTACTTCCTGATGAGGGAGATGACCCTGGGCATGGATTCCAATTTTTCGGAAGAGGCGCTGGTGGGCCGCATCAACTCCGACCTGGCCAACGACTACGGCAACCTGGCCAGCCGTGTTTTAAAGATGGTGGAGTCCTACTGCGGAGGCTTGGTTCCCGAAGTAACGAAAATTCGACAGGAAGACCAGGAATTAAAATCGCTGGCCCTGGGGCTGGGGGAGAAGGTCAAGGAGCTGGTGGACCAGTACAACCTGAACGCCGCCTTGGCGGCAGTCATGGACGCGGTCAAGGCCACCAACCGCTATGTGGAGTCAAATGCGCCCTGGAAACTGGCCAAGGAAGGTAACCAGGAGCGAATAGACACGGTGCTGGGCACCGCGGCCGAGACCCTGCGGATTTGCTCGGTGCTGCTGTCGCCGGCCATGCCGGCCAAATGCCGGCTGCTGCTGTCCATGCTGGGCATAAGGGACGAGCCCTTGCTGGAGCAGGCGCAGAGGTGGGGCCTGGTAAAACCGGGTACGAAAGTGAAGGCCGGGGAACCGCTGTTCCCGAGGATCGAGGACAAAACGATCCTTCGGCTTCGCTCAGGGCTGGGAAACGAAAACGGAAAACGAAAGATGGAAGAATTAAAGCCAAAGGAAGAAGTGAGAGGTGAAAAGGGAGATGTTGCGCCGGCCGAGGAGCTGGTGGACATCGACTACTTCAAGAAGATCAAGCTGCGAACCGCCGACGTCGTGGCGGCCGAGAAGGTCCAAGGCGCCGACAAACTTCTCAGGCTTCAGATAAGAATCGGCCAGGAGACCCGGCAGATTCTAGCCGGCATCGCCCAGTGGTATCTGCCGGAGTCGCTGGTGGGAAAGCAGATCGTGGTGGTGGCCAACCTCAAGCCGGCGAAGATAAGGGGCCTGGAGTCCAACGGCATGCTATTGGCGGCCCAGGACAAAGACGGTGTGGTCATCCTGACCCCGGAGCGGAGGACGGAGAGCGGCAGCGGCATCAAGTGATCGGCTGACGGGAAAAGCCCCGCATGAATGCGGGGCTTTTCAATTTGACATCAAACAGCCGGCAGGGGCAACCTCAGCTATACCCCTTCCTCCCCGGCCTTTACCTCACCGCCCGGCATCACCGGCGCGCTTTCCTCAGTATCCTGGGTCCAGCGGACAGGCATTCGGGGGTGCTTGGCGAAGGAGAAGGTAAGCTGCTCGTACCAGGTGTCGGACGAGGCCACCATCCGTAAAATGTTCTTCCACAGCTCTACCGGCGGGCCGAAGTGCTGCCAGTCCACCACCATCACCCGGACGCCGCGTCGCCGCATCTCCTGCACCAACAGCTTGTAGTTCTTATCCAGGTGCTGCAGATAGTCAAGGGGCACCCCGGTCTCCTGCTCCCGGGCCCGGGCGGCCATGCGGCGGTGGCACTCCTCGGGCGGCACGTCCAGGTAGACGAAGATGTCCGGCGGCATCACGTCGCGGCTCATGTTGCGGAAGACGTCCACGTACAGCTGGTACTCCTCCCGGGTCATGAAGCCGCGCTCCATGGCGGTGGTGGCGAAAACGGTGTCCCCGTAGATGGGCCGGTCCTGGATGACCACCCCGCCCTGGGCCCCCCAGGCCAGTTCCACCGCCAGACGGTGCTGTTCGTAGCGCTGGCAGAGCATGAACATCTGCATGCCGAAGCCGCCGCCGGTGTTCTGCCCGGTGCGCAGGTCCTCGTAGTAGCGGCTGAGGAAGTGGGCGAACTTGGGGTGGTGGGTGGGCTCCTCCAGCACCCGGGCCGGCCAGCCTGAGCTGGAGGCGGCCGAGCAGATGGCGTGGCAGGCGTTGGTCTTGCCGGCGCCGATGTTGGCGTCGACGGTGATAAACAGGCCCTGGCGGCGGGGGCTTTCCTCGGATGCCATGAGTCAACCTTTCGAATGCGGGTGAATCGGAGGCTGTTTCCGTCGCCATCAGTTTACGAAAAGGCGGATGTTTTGTCAAGTCAATAATATGCCTACAAACCTGTTGCCTTATGCTCCGGGTTTGTATATAATGAATGGTCGGCCCAGAAAAAACCTTCCGAACAAAGGAGGTTCCGATGGAGGATGTCATAAGGCGCATCGCGGCTCTGGAGAAGAAAGAACAAGGCATAATACTGGACACGGTGCTGGACGGCTCGGACGGCCGGGGAACAGCCGCTTTTCTAAGATACCTGAAGTCCGCGACGCCGGAATCCAAACAGGCTTTGATGGCCAAGTTGCCCCTGAACACTGCCCAGTGGGCCGAGGAGGCCATGTCCAAGCTCAAGCCGGCCGGGGAGGCGGACGCCCGGAAAATCGAGAAAAAGCTGGCCAGAGCACTCGAGAGGCTGCCCCAGCTGGTCAAGCGCATGGAGGCGGCCACCCGCAAGGCGGCCAAAAGAATCGCCAAGAACCGGGAAATGATCAGATCCCATTTCAACGCCTTGGAGAGGATCATCTCCGACCAGCAGAAGGGCCTGCCCCGTGGCGACCTGCAGAAGCCGGTTTCGGCCGGGGCCGAGATCATCGACCTCCCGCCGCCCGACTCTGTCAAGCCGGTCACGGCCGACATTTCGGAATGTGTGGCCAAAAGGCAGAGCCGGAGAAAGTTTTCGCCGGAGCCGATTTCGCTCGGCGAGCTCTCCTACCTGCTGTGGGCCACCCAGGGGGTGCGCAAGGTGCTGGGGGGCGGCAAGGCGGCGCTTCGCCACGCGCCCTCGGGCGGCAACATGCATCCGCTGGAGACCTATATCGCCGCCAACCGGGTCGAGGGACTCAAACCCGGCCTCTACCGCTACCTTCCCCTGAACCACAAGCTGGCGTTCCTCCTTACGATCAAGAACCAAGCCAAGGCCCTGTCGCGGGCCGCCCTGGGCCAGGATTTCGTGGGCGATTGCGGGGCCACCTTCATCTGGAGCGCGGTGCCCTACCGCAGCGAATGGCGCTACACCATCGAGGCGGCCAAGCTGGTGCTTTTAGATGCCGGTCATGTCTGCCAGAACCTGTACCTGGCCTGCGAGGCCTTGGGCCTGGGCACCTGTGCCATCGGGGCCTACGACCAGAAGAAGTTCAACTCTCTCTGTAAGCTGGACGGGGTGGACGAGATGGTGGTCTACGCGGCGCCGGTGGGTCGGGTATGAACCGAGGCAACCAAGCCCGTATTCTTCAGGAATACTGCAGTGAATAAGATCAAAGAGCTTGAGGAGAAACTGGCCGGACTTTCCGGCGACAGCCGATATGCTAGGGAACGGGTGGGCCTTTTAAACCAGCTGGCCCACGTTTACGTCAACATCGATCCCAAAAAGGCCGGCGAGCTGGTTCGAGAATCCAAGGACCTGGCCAAGGCTCAAGGCTACCAAGAAGGGCTGGCCGGCTCACTGTGGGTGGAGGCCATGCTTCACTTTTGGCATGGCGAATATAAGGCAGGCCAGGCTGTGGCCGGCGAGTCGCTCCGCCTCAGCGAAAAGGCCTCGGATCAAGCCGGTCAGGCCAATGCCCACAACGTCATGGGTTCCTGTCTGCTCAAGCTGGGCGAGCACGCCCAGGCGCTGATCCATCACCTGAAGGCCCTGAGGATTTTCCACCAACTGGACGACAGCCGGGGGCTGGGCCTGGCCTACAACAATCTGGGGGCCGATTATTCGGCCATCGCCGACTACGGCAAAGCCCTGGAGTACTACGAACTAAGTCTGGAGATCAGAAAACGTCAGGACGACCTCCAGGGGCAAGCCGCGGCCCTGATGAACATCGGCACGATCTACGAGCAGATGGGAGAGCATCAAACAGCGCTGGAGCACCACCAAAGGGCTCGCGACCTTTTTCAATCGGCCGGGGATGCCAGACTGAGCATCTGTCTCAACAACATCGGGAGCGTCTATGAGAAGCTGGAGGAAAACCAGAAGGCATTGGATCATTTTCAAAAGGGACTGGCCGCAGCCCGGGAGCGCGGCTACCGCCAGGTGGAGTCGGCGCTGCTTTCGAACATAGGGGTGGTGATGCACCGTCTGGGCCATGCGGTTAAAGCCGAAGAATGCTTTCGGGAAAGCCTGGCTCTGGCCCGGGAGATGGGGGAGAAGGCCGACGAGGCCGAAAACCTGATTTTGCTGGGAGAACTGATGGCCTCCAACCGGACCTTCAGAGAATGCGCCGATATCCTGGAGAAGGGGCTGGAAATCGCCAGACACATACAATCCAAGGAACTGGAAAGCCGGGCCCTGCAACAGCTGGCCGAGATCCACAAGCAATGGGACAAGCCGCGGGAGGCGCTGGAGTACTACGAACGTTACGCCGCTCTGTCAAGGAAGCTTAAGCTCGATTCCCTGCAGAAGGCCGTCTATAACATAAAAGTCCAGCAGCAGGTCAGCTATCACGCCAGGGAGACCGAGGAGTTGAGGCGTCGGAGCCGGGAGTTGGAGGAGCTGAACGCCAAACTGAGGGAGGCCGATCAGGAAAAGGAATTTCTGGTACGCAGCCTGGAGGCGCAGAACCGCAAGCTGGAAGGCAGGGTCACCGAGGACGCACAATCCGGGCTTTACAACCTCGGAGCGTTTCGGGAAAAACTTAAAACGGAGATGGTCCGTTCCCGACGCTACCGACAGCCGCTGTCCTTGGCTATGGCTGGAATTGACCGTTATGGGGAGACTGCCGGACATATGTCCCCGGCCAAACAGGAACAGCTGGTCGGCATTCTCTCCAGGATTTTTAAAGAGAATATGCGGCTGGTGGACCTGGCCGGCCACTTCAACCACAGGAAATTCATACTAGCTTTCCCCGAAACCGGGCTGAAGAAAGCGCTGGCGGTATGCGAACGGCTGCAGCGGGGGATCCAGCGGCACGACTGGCGTCAGGTACAGCCGGGTCTGGAAATAACGGTCAGTTTCGGATTGTGCGAACTGACAGAGGATCTGGAGGCCAGCGATTTTCTGAAGACAGCCGAAGCCAAGTTGGCCCAGGCTGAGGCCAAAGGGCCGGGCAGGTTGGAGCATTAACCCGACAACGAACATAATGGAAAAGAAGAATTGAAAAAAATATACTTTGGACTGTCAACCTTGTTCCTGCTGGCCCAGCTGTGGGCCGAGCCCGTCCCAGTCTACTTCACCAAAGATGCAACAGGCCAGGGCGTGCTTAAGGTTTATGAAAAAATCAAGTCCGGGGTCAAAGGGAAGGCGGCGGTCAAGGTCCATTTCGGCGAGGAGGGGAACCGCAACTTTATCAAAC
>CAZPNX010000019.1:0-45487 GCA_964588285.1 uncultured bacterium | reverse complement strand
CAGGGGTGTTCTTAGTTTTTACTTGGATGACAGAGCTCGGGGCAGGCCCCTCGACCGGCAGTCAGGGGTGTTCTTAGTTTTTACTTGGATGACAGAGCTCGGGGCAGGCCCCTCGACAGGAAGTCAGGGGCGTTTTTAGTTTTGTTAGATGTCAGAGCTCGGGGCAGGCCCCTCGACCGGCAGTCAGGGGCGCTTCTTTTTTCTTTGGTGCTCCTATCTATAGCGGGTGGGATAATACTATTGACAGCAATAATTAAGTTATGATAACCTAATACGATGATGGAGCAAAAAGGCCGGACATACGAGCGCGAGATCCGCCTAGCCGGATTCGTACTGATGATGGTGCTTTTAGGCGCCAATGTCACCCTTTTCTGGCTGAGCACCAGGTTGAGCCGCCGCATACAGACGGACCATTCTGCCCGCCTGGCGCTGGTGGCCGAATTGGCTTATCAACAATTGATGGACCGGTCGGCCAAAGGTGCAAATCAATGGGGAGATTTCATCCGGCAATGGGGCCTTGTGAGCGTAGGGATCATCGGGCCTGATGGAATATGGTTGGTCCACAGCGACCCAGTGCTTTCTGGAAGGCCGGGATCTATCCCCGGAGGTTTAGACCTCAAACGAATCCGGGAGATGGAAGATAAGGGAGGAGTACTCTCCGACATCTATCAGCGTGATGGGAGAATTATCCAGAGCTTCTATTTGGCGAGGCAGCGGGGTTCGGCACTGGTCGTGGTAGAACAGGACGCCGCTTTTAATAAAGCCATAGAACGGGCCATAGCCTTGCAAACTGTATTCATGATCCTAGGGTCACTGGGGGCCTTGGCCCTTTTTGCCAGATATTTGCAACTGGTATTGTCTCCCTTTCGCCAGATGGCCCGCCAGGCCCAGGAGGCCCTGGATGGCCGCCAGGCCGTCTACGGCAGCGAGGTGGACTTCGTTCTGGAAACCTACCGGAAAACGCTGGATGAACTGCGCAGCCAGGGACGCACCCTGCAGGATCTATATGACGGCTCACGATTGCAGGCCGAGAGGATCGAACGAATAAACAGACACCTCTTGGAATCCCTGGACAAAGGAGTGGTCTTTTTCGGCGATGAAGGGAAGATAACATCCGCCAACCGGACGGCGCTGGAGATGTTGGGTGCCGAGGATATCGGCGATCTGTCGGTCAAGCTAAAGCAGGCCGGTATTTCAAGCGAAGGATCCGCGGATCAAACCACAGTGGAACTGGAGGGCGGGCGATGCCTCCAAGCTATTCGGAGCCGGATGTCCAGCGGTGGACCGGCCGCTTCGGAAAACATGCTGCTGATGACTGACATCACCCTGGCAAGAAGGATCGAGGAACAAATGGCCTATGGCGAGAATGTCAGGCTGCTCCGGGCATCCGCCGAAGGCTTGATACAGAAAGTGGGACCGGAGCTGGAGCAGGTTAGGGAAGCGCTGGAGGTATGCGGCGATGAAGCGGCCTTAAAAAAGCTTCGAAAAATCGGGCAGGCCATAGAGGATTTGGGGCGGCAGCTTCAGTTTTCCCCCTGGCGGGAAGAGGGGTGGGACGATGAGGACCGCCTTTTGGAACAGCCCGGCATGAGAAGGGTGCTGGACATGGTGCAGAAGGTGGCCCCCAACGACTCGACGGTTTTGATAACAGGCGAGTCGGGGACCGGCAAGGAGCTGGTGGCCAGACGCATCCACCGATGGAGCGGCCGGAGGAAAGGGCCGTTCGTCTCCATCAACTGCGGGGCCCTGCCGGAGAACTTGATTGAATCCGAGCTCTTCGGCTATGTCAAGGGGGCTTTTACCGGGGCCTATCGGGACAAAGCCGGCTTGCTCCAGGCGGCCGACGGCGGCACCTTTCTTTTGGACGAGGTGGGCGATTTGTCCCCGGCGCTGCAGATAAAGCTGCTCCGAGTGCTGCAGGAGCGGGAAATTGTTCCGCTGGGCGGAATCAAACCTAGGCCGATCAACATCAGGGTGATAGCCGCCACCAACCGGGACCTGGAGCAAATGGTCAGGGAAAACCGTTTCCGTCAGGACCTCTATTTCCGGCTTAACATTTTCCCCATCGTGCTGCCTTCCCTAAGGCAGAGGCTGTCGGACATCGGCCTTTTGGCAGAAATCCTGATCTCTCGGATCTGTGCCAGAAACAACCTGCCGATGAAGTTCATGGGGCCGGAAAGCCTGGCCGTCTTAAGGTCATATAGCTGGCCGGGCAATGTCCGGGAGTTGGAGAATGTTCTGGAACGGGCCTTGGTCGTCTCCCAGGGAATTTGCATCACCCCGGATGACATCCAGCTGCCGGTTCCTTCGGATTCGTCCGGAGATGCTAGGATGGCCGGGGATTTATGGGAGATATCAAAGAAGGCGGCGGCCGAGGCGGAGCGGCAGGCCATCTGGGAGGCACTGGAACAGACAGGCGGCAACAAGAGCCAGGCCGCCAGAAGTCTTAAGATAAGCTATCGGGTGATGCTGAAAAAAATTAAGGATTACCAGCTTGAATAGCGAACGCTGGGTAAGCATTGTTACCGCAAAGTAACAAGTTTTAATGGGTTTTTACCGTCCTTGCAACCGAAGCGTTGGATTTAAACATTGTTCGAGCAAAGATTTACGTAATAACCGACATTATGGCAGGATTATTGCAATACTTTAATTATAGATGAAAGGATATATCCATGATTGCTGTTAAAGAGAAGCAAAACATAGCCGTCGGTTTTACGCTCCTGGAACTGATAGTGGTAATGACTATCCTCGGCATTATGTTGGCTGTGGCCGTTCCCGCCACCGGAAATCTCATCAACACCATGCAGATAAATGGCGAGGCGAACAAGCTGGCCCAGGATATCAACAATGCCAGGGAGAGGGCCATGGCCAGGGGCCACCGGGTGGCCGTGGTTTTCGATACTACAAGGTCATATTTAACTTCGACAACTCAATATCTTATAGATACCATTATCACCAACGTATCCCAGCAAAGATACGATGGCGCCTACTTGGGCCTAAGGCCTACTAATCCTCCCAATGTCAGGCCTCCGGACAGTCTGGGGCTCGGAGTCCCGGGCGGCGGCATCGACTTTACCGGAAACCAAGTGATCTTCAACCCTCAGGGCGTGGGCAATGCCGGGGCCATCTACTTGTTCAGCCGGAACAGAAAGCTTCAGATGGCGGTCAGCGTCAACCTGAACGGACGGGTGCGCACCTGGAAATGGGAAAACGGCGCCTGGTACTGATGGCTTAAGTTTTTTAATAGGGAGCGGACGAAATGAAAGAGGTTGTAAAAAAGAGCATCGTAGGCCGAGAGGGCATGTCCCTTCTCGAGCTGATGGTCGCCATGACCATATTCGCCCTGGTGCTGGTGGGAATCGTCCCCATGATGATGCTGGTCATCGGATACAACCGGGAGGCCCAGCGGACGATCACCGCCCGCAACGCCCTGAGCAACTTCAGTGAAACCATAAAAACCCTGCCCCGGTCCCACCCCTTCCGCCAGGATGACGGCGATTCCAACGATCTGGCCGACAACACCAATCCCGATCAGACCATGACCGACACCCTCCATCAGTTCTTGGTAAACTGGAACATCAGGGATGTCAACGCTTCCCAACAGGACATGAGGATTTTCGTCAACTGGCAGGACCGGAGGGGACTGAACCGGTTCCTCAGCACCGACATTACAGTGATCGGCAACTGATTGCGGCCGGGGCAGCCGGTCGGAGGTCACAAGCAACAACCAAAGGGGGAGCAAGCAATGAGGCAACGGCTATTGAAATCCCAAAGCGGCCTGACCATGGTGGAGATGCTGGTGGCCATCACCGTGCTCGGCCTATTAAGCGGGGCCATCGCCGCGGTGATGATCGCCCAGATAAAATCCTCGGTCTCCCAGCAGGGCCAGGCCACGGTCCAAAGCGACGTCAATCTGGCCATGACCACCATGCGCTGGGATCTGGCCCAAACCGGGCTGGGCCAGCCCTCATACGAAAACACGGTCATCCAAACCATGACCCAGGCGGTACAAGGCGACAGCATTGTGTTGACAGGCGCCGTACCCGGCACCACCACGGACCAAGGGCGTTGGACGGTGGTTTTAAACAGCTCCAATCTGCAGCCGGAAGAGCTGCTGGTGCGCAAATGGACAGGAAGCGATTCTGTCCTCAATCCGAGGATCAACGACACCCTGATCGCCATGTCGCCGCTCAAACAGGCTATCGGCAACGTCGTCGTCAAAGGTATAACATACACCGGGGCCAGCGTTCCGGATCCCAGCAAGCAAATGCTGCTGACGCTGGATACGGCCACGGCCCAAACCATGCTGGCCGGAGCCATGCTCACCCAGCGGGAGGCCGTGGGCGGAGCCCAGTCCGGCCAGGCCGTCTACTCATTCGACCCGGCCAACCGCCGGCTGCTGCGCAACGGCCTGCCCCTGTTGGACAATGTGGAGCAGTACCAGGTGCGCATCTTTCGGGACCGGGATGGCGACGGGGAGATAGATACCACCGCCGAATTCGACGACGTCTTCAATACAACGGTGGACCCCAGGGTCTGGAACACCACCCCGATCATGGTGGGGGTGACCTTGGTCACCTCGCCTCCTGTGTCCGAGAACAGACAGGTGGACTTGCGCAATACCGTCAACATCTGGAACTCCAACTATCCGCTGACGCCGGCCATGCAGAGGCGCTACCGCAACATCCACACCATGCTGGTAAGGCCCAGGAACATAGGAGGATGACGGAGTCGTGGGTTTTTTACCGCAGAGATTGCAGTGATGATTCAAGATCGTTTCAGATTTTTCCCCCTCGTACAGCTGAAAAAAGGCTAAACCCTTGGCAATCTTTGGGTGGTTTAGGGTTGGATAAAACGGCTTAACTTTCTCGGAAACATTTGAAGGAACGAAAATATGCAAAAAAGGAATACCAGCGCCCAGGGGGGCTTTGCCCTGCTGGTGGTGATGGGGGCGGTGATCCTGTTCATCGTTCTGGCCGCCACCACCGCCTACATGGTTTCCCGGCTGCAGAAGATGGGGGCGGGGCAGGCCCGCTACACTGCGGCCACCGACGCGGCCGACGCCGGAATAGAGCTGGGGGTTCTGGAGATATCCAATGCGGCCGACGACGGACGGACGCCCAATGCCGATACTACCGTCGCCTTCGGCCGATATAACACCAATATCGAAATCGAACTCTTGGAAAGAGCGGCCCTGCCCAGCGGGTCTTTGGAGATGGCCTCGGCCTACGAGGGGATCGGCACCGGGGCCGGATCCTTGGGAGTGGCCGGATATTACCTAATAAACACCACCTCCACCGACCCCACGGCCACGGAACAGGGGCGCCTCCAGTCCATGCGGCGAAAACTGGTGGGCGGACAATAGGCAGCCGGATCCGGCATCAATCGAAAAGCAAGTCAACCCAACAAGAATACGGAGGGAACCATGAAATACGCAGCACTGCTGGTGACCATTCTGGCCTTGGCGGTCATCTGCACCCTAGTGGCCCAGACTACAGACCTGGCCCCGCTGGAGGACGATCCGCTGAACATCGTCTTTCCCAGCATCACAGTGCTGGGGGTTAGGCAGACGGACAAAGGGACCTATCAGCTCAACCTGGACGAGATGTGGGTAAACTGCAGTCCGGCCCTGGACGTCAAGGATCTGTATGGCAATCGGACCGATCCGGCGCAGCTGACCCCGCCGTTCGAGGCCTGGGCCAAAGGCAGAAACGACGGCGAAGGCAGGCTCACCCTTAACCAGATCAGGGTGCTGGAACAGGGGCGCTACGATGAGAACGGAGACATTGTCCTGACGCCCAAGAGATGGCGGCCGGGATATGAAGGGAGGATGGATTATGAAGAATAAGCTGAGCCTCATGCTGTTGGGCCTGCTGGCGGCGGCCGCCCAGGGCCAAATGTCCACCTACTGCTCGACGCCGCCGTTCGTGGGCTCCACCGTCCAACCCAACATCCTCATCGCCCAGGATTTCACCGGCAGCCAGATGTGGCGCGCCTATTGGACGGTGAACAACGGGCGCTATCGGCCCAATGTCAAGCATTACGGATACTTCAATCCGGATTCTAACTACAGTTATTCCAGCGGCCGGTTCTATCATAACCCGGCCGGCCCTTTCCCGGGCAATGTGCTCAACTGGGCTTGCATGAGCCGCATAGACATCGCCCGCAAGGTGTTGATAGGCGGCAAGGCGCAATCACGAACCGGGGCCGTTTATAAATTATTGGGCCAGGGCTCAGGCGACGGTTGGGGCAGCGGCGGCCGGGACACGGTGACCTTAGGCGGCACCCGTTACCGCATAGACAAGCCCAACGCCACCCAGGTCACCTTCACCCGGGTGGGGGGGACCAGTCCGGGGGCATTGATAGGGACTTACAACGTGGCCGTTGACGTTCGGGCGGTCAATGCCCGCGGGGTCATCCAGCAGATAAGCGACAAGGACGACAACGGGGTTTGGGACGAGGACGTGCCCCGCTTCGGCCTGATGACTTACAGCTCCGGCGCCGGCATCGGCCGCAAGATCAAGGCTTACTGCGGCATTTCGCCCCTGAGCGCCATGGTGGACACCATCTCCAACATCACCCCCAACGGATACACCCCTGTCGGCAACGCGGTCTACGAGGCCGTCTGCTATTTCTCGCAAAGGAACAACTATTGGGCGAATGATTATGTGGCAAGGCCTTCGGGCTGTTTATACGATCCGATGTACGATACCCTTATCGGAGTGGGAAAAATGCCGGTGTCCTGCCGCCGGAACTTTGTACTGGTGATCACCGACGGCGAGAGCAACAGCGACAACGCCATCGCCTCGGACGCCAGCATGCCGGCCGGGCCCTTTGCCCGCAACCTGTACAACTATGACGGAGTCAACGACAACTACGACAACTGTTCCAGCACCCCCCACCACCCGGCCGACGACTATGCCTATTACGGCCACATCACCGACATCCGAACCAATGACCCGAGCAATCCCAGGTATCTGCCCGGCAAGCAGACGATAGACTTCTTCGCCATCTCCACCTTCGGAGAAGGGACGGCCCTGCTGCGGGAGGTGGCCAAGGACGGGGGCTTCATGGACCTGGACTCCAACAACGTGCCGTCCGTTGCGGAATACGACATGGACAACGACGGGATCCCGGACAACTTCTACGACGCCCAGGACGGCTATGAGCTGGAGGAGGCGGTCAGGCGGACCCTGCTGGCCATGATGGCCCGGGCCTCGGCAGCCTCGGCCGTATCCATCGTCTCCGGCTCCACCTCGGGAGAGGGCACGGCGCACCAGGCCTACTTCCAGCCGGTCAGGATCGAGGGAACCAACCAGGCCTACTGGACCGGATATCTGCGGGCCCTGTGGATTGACCGCTACGGCAACCTGCGGGAGGACAGCCATCATGCCGGCTGGCTGGATATGAAGGACAATACCGGCATCGAGGGCGATTACATAGTGCAGATGTACTACGATGTCGCCGCCAATCCGCCCCGGACCAAGGTCCGGCGCTACCGGGATCCGGACGGCCGGGGGGGCACGGTGGCCCCGCCGGTCTTGGTGGACGAAGTGGAGCTGGGGGACATCGTCAACGTCTGGAACGGGGGACAGTGGCTTTACGACAACGCCCATTCCAGCCGCAGCATCAAGACCTTTGTGGACGCAGACAACGACGGCTTGGTTGACGCCGGCGAGATCGTACCCTTCACCACCGCCAGCGCGGCCACCCTGCGGCCCTATCTGGCGGCCACCAGCAACGCCCAGGCCGAGACCTTGATCCAGTATGTCCGGGGGGTGGATTATCCCAACCTCAGGCCTCGAGTCCTGGGCGGAAGCGTCTGGAAGCTGGGCGACATCATCTATAGCACCCCGGCCTTTGCCGGCAAGCCCACCGAGCGCTATGACCAGATCTACGGAGACTTGGGCCCCGGCCAAGGCTACGCCGATTTCTATCAAACCTACCGCCAGCGGCGCAATCTGGTGCTGGTGGGGGCCAACGACGGCATGATCCACGCCTTCAATGCCGGACGCTTTGTAGCCAACACCGATCCCACCGCCAACGCCAAGGGCCGGCTCGATCCCATGAGCGAGGATCTGGGCAAGGAGCTGTGGGCCTATGTGCCCAAGAACCTGCTGCCCCACCTGCAGTGGCTGCCCAAGACCAACTACTGCCATGTCTACTACCAGGACCTCAAGATCAAGATCACCGACGTTCGGATATTCCCCAGCGACGCCGTCCATCCCGACGGATGGGGGACCATCCTGATAGCCGGCATGAGGTTCGGGGGCTATCCCTACACCATCGGGGCCAACACCTACCGGTCGGCCTATGTCTGCATCGACATCACCGACCCGGACAACCCGGCCCCGCTGTGGGAGATCAATGCTCCGGATATGGGCTTCACCGTCTCCTATCCCTGTGTAGGTTATGTGGACGGCCAGTGGTTTGCGGTGGTGGGAGGCGGACCGACCTCGTTCGACGGCACCAGCAACCGGATACCAAAAATCTATGTAATCAATATCGGCACCGGGCAGATCGTCCGCACCATCGCCACCTCGGACGCCAATTGCTCCATCGGCGACTGCATCTCGGTGGACATCGACCTCAACGGCAATACGGACGTATTCTATTTCGGCACCTATGGGCGGTGGGCGACGGCGGTAGGAAGGATGTACCGCTTGGTTACCAATTCTAGTTCCGCCCCCGGCACCTGGACGCTGAACACCCTGATCGACGTTCAGCGGCCGATCACCGCCGGCCCGGTGGTGGCCAAGGACGAATTTAACAAATTTTGGGTGTTCTTCGGCACCGGCCGCTATCTAAACAACAACGATGAGGGCGATGCCACCGACCAATTCCTGGTGGGCATCCAGGACCAGCGGCTGGACTCCACCCGGAATATGGCCCAGTTGCGCAACGTCACCAATATCGCGGTCAACGGAATAGACAGCGTCTCCTACAACGGCACCTCGGGGCCGTGGATCAACTGGTCGTCTTTCATGAACGACATGCAGGCCTACAAGGGCTGGTACCGGGTGTTACCGGTGAACGCCGGCAAGTCGGAGCGCTCCACCAACAAGCCGGTGGTCATCGGCGGCGCCCTGCTGGCCAGCACCTTTATGCCCTCGGGCGATCCCTGCGCCTACGGAGGCGAGGGTTTCCTCTACGCCCTGTATTACCTGACCGGAACCGCCTTCTACAACGAGATCATCTCCAGCGCTCTGCCCGGGGCGCATGGGGTAGGGACGGGCGACAACCCCATCAAGGTCAGCCTGGGGGCCGGCCAGCCCTCGGCCCCGTCCATCCATATAGGAGCCTCGGGCGAGAAAACCTTCATCCAGACCCCGACTGGCGCGGTCATCAACGTGGGCACAGTGCTCCCGTTTAATCCCCGCAGCGGAAACCTGTTCTGGAAACAGCGCTGATGATAGGGGTGGAGATCGGGTTTTTCAGGCACGGAGGCGGTTAACAATCAACCAATGATAAATAATATGCTGAAGATCAGGATTGCGGCGGCGGCCTTGGCCACCGCCGCCTTGGCCACGGCCGGATGCCGGCCGGGGCCAAAGGAGGCGGCCGGAAACCGGCCGCCGGCCATCACCGAGGCCAGGATCCAGCCGGACCAGCCCAGCTTCGATTCCCAGATAACGCTTAAAGTGTCGGGCTCGGACCCGGACGGAGATCAGGTATCGTACCGGGTGGAATGGCTGGTCAACGGCGTTTCTAAAACCTTTGGGTCCAGCCTGATCTTGTCCACCAGGGGACTGGCTGTGGGCGACCGGATATCGGCCCGAATCCAGCCTACGGACGGATTGGCGGACGGCGAATGGTACCTTACCCAGGAGGTGGAGCTCTGGCCCAAGGTTCTTACCTTGGACAGTCTAAAAATTGAACCCAGCCCGCTTGTCTCGGGACTGGAGCAGGTCAGGGCCGTTCCCTTTGCGGCCGGCGGTGTGAGGTTGGAACAACTGCGGTTTGTCTGCAGATGGACATTGGACGGCAAGGTGTTGAACGACAGCGGGATGTCTATTGCTGTGCCGCCGCTAAAGGCGGGCCAGAAGGTGGTGGTGGAGGCAGCGCCGATCGTCGGCATCAAGAAGGGCCATCCCTTCCGAATGATGGCCACGGTGGTCGGGGCGCCACCGGTGGTCAAAAGCATTGATTATATCAGCCAGGACAGCCTCCGCTACGTCTATCGCGTCGAGGCCGAGGATCCCAACTCCGAACCCCTGGTCTTTTCCATAGTCACCGCTCCTCCCGGAGTGGCCATCGACGCCGGCAACGGGACCGTCACCATACCTCTTAAGGCCATGGGCCAGGAGATACGGGTCAAGGTGGCCAACAAGAGCGGAAGCTGGGTGGAGAGAAGGCTGGAGACTTCGCCATGACGCCGTGGCTGCTGGCGTTCGGTCTGATCATACTTTCGGCGCCGCAGGAGAGGAGGGGTTTTTCGGGACAAGCCGACATCGATTTCGGCCGGGTGATCCCCGGCCATTATTATTACTTCAAACATTTTTTTAAAAACGAAACCGGGGTGCCGATAAAGCTGTCCAGCCCCTCCATGCGCTGCGGCAGCTGTCCCCCGCTGATGAGCCTGAATTCCTGGCTGGCGCCCGGGGACTCGACCCTGCTGAATTTCTCCCGTTTTGTGGGGGGTAATCTCCAAGATTCCATGTGGGCCAATATCTATCTCTATACCGACGACGGCCAGCGACGGGGGATGTGGATCTACCGGCTGCGTTTTTCAGCCAAAGGATCGAACTGGGTGCGACCCGTGTCCAAGCCCATAAAACTGAAACTCAACCAAGCGGGCTGGCTGGAGGGCTCATTCGGCATTTACTCTCAATCTCCGGAGACGCTGGCGGTTGCTGGGGCCGGCCTGCCGTCAGGCTTCCGATTCAGCCCGCCTCTGCCCCTACGACTGGCCCCCGGGAAAACGGTCCGGTTGACCTTGACCACCCAGCTTGAGATTTTAGCCGGCCATCCCTCGCTGACCCTGGACCTGTCAACTAAGGACCGGAGCGAGTCGCAGCGGCTGAGCCTGCCGCTGGTCCAGTGACCGTCACCACAATCATCAGTTAAGACGATTTTTCCTGGAGACTATGGAGATTCGGTTCAACAAGGAAAAGATTCGGGACACGGCCTGGGGCTTAGCGGCTTCAGGGTTCTATAGCGGTTTCAGCCCGGTGTGGCCCGGCGCTGCCGGCAGCATTTTAGGGGCCGTTTTATGGTGGTTGGTGCGTCCCAGAAGCATCAGCCTGCAGTTTCTGTTCGTCGTCGTTATCTTTATCTTGGGTTGGTTTGCCGCCAAGAAGGCCGAAGATTGGTGGGGCCAGGACGACCGCCGCATAGTGGCGGACGAGATGGCGGGAATATGGCTGACGTTGTGGACTTTTGACAGAAACCCTTGGGTATTTCTGTTAGGGATTATATTCTTCCTTATCATCAATCTCATTAAATTTTACCCGGCCTTAATCTGCCATCGCTTCGGTTGGGGATGGGGGGTGATGATGGAGAAGGCGGCGGTGGGCGCCTATGCCGGCATATTGCTTTCGGTGGCGGCGCTCTTCCTAACCCCATTCCCGGTCTACCAAGTGCTGTTCTCCCGATTGGCCGTTTACGGTGCGGTGTTGGCCGCGGCCGGGGCCGCCCATCTATATGGATCGGTTCGCGGCGGGCTCAGGGTGGCGGCCGTTGCCGCTGCCTGTTACGCCTTCCTCAGGCTAGCCCCGATCGATCCCTGGAGACAGCTGTTGGTACTGACCGCCGCGGCCGGCACCCTGCTGGCAGCGGCCCATTTCTTGAGAAAACGCCTGGACAGTCTGAGGCAGCCCTTCGAATATCTTTTTCTCTTCTGGGGCTGCTGGGCGGCGCTGTGGTTTCTGCCCAAGTCGGTCCCATTGATGATGGCCGGAGCTTTGCTGATGTCGTTTTTCCGGTATCTGAGGCCATATCCGTCCAACTATCTGCCTAGTTGGGGGGCGGGCTCAACCATTTTAACGATCAACTTGGTGGCGGCCGTCTATACCGGAAGCGTCCTGCAGGTGGCGTCAATGATGTTCCTGCCGGAAAGGATGGTTTTCATCAAATACGCCGTTATAAACCTTATGCGCCTGCTGCATATTTGAAAAACCGCCAATGGCGAATATCGGACTTGCAACCGCATTTTTTGCGGTTGCTTTTTTGATTTATGATATTGGTCGAGCCCAATGGCCGTTACCAGTCAAAAAGCCTATCTATAGGTTGCAGGCGACACTTTTCTATCAAGGGATCGAGGGGCTGTAAAGCCAGGTTGACTTTCGGACGACCGTTCGGGAGAAAAAACGAGATGAAACAAAGCTGTAATTCGCCGGTTCAATAATGAAGTGCAACAAAACAACTATTTTGAACTGTAAAGATTTATAGCCTCTAATTGTTAAAATCAAAGTATAATATCAATTGATTAAAAGTATTACGACATACCAGACACTCGTATTTCCTTTATCAACAACAATCTATAGTGTTGCACTTCGTAGTTGAATTCAGGATTTAAATAAAATGGGATGTAATAAACCTTGAAAGTTAAAGAAAAATTTGCTATAATAATAACTTATTAAACGGAGATTTATCGTGTTCACTTTTCTTCTCATTATTCATGTCATTGCCTGCCTTATGCTTATAGCCGTGGTCCTCATGCAGTCGGGCAAGGGGGGGCTGGGATCGGCCTTTGGCGGAGGCGAATCTTTTTTCGGGGGCAAGGGAGCGGCCCCGTTTCTGGCCACAGCCACCACCGTTTTGGCGGTGCTGTTCATGGCCACCTCGCTGACTTTGGCCCTGATCTCGGGCCGCCAGGCCAAGAGCGCCACGGCCATCGAGCGGTCCATCCAGGAGGAACAGAGGCGACCGCAGGCGCCGACCCAAGAGGCCCCGCAGGGGCAGCCGGGAGGTACGCCGGCATTTCCTTCGGGCAAGTAGAATCTGAATGATTGTCACTCTGAGAAGGCAACCTGACCTACAAATTGAAGGGCGTCAGTGTTGATGGCATCATCCTTCAATCCATAAGGTGTGGTATCCGGCTCAGGATGATAGTAAAAAAGGATAAAAAAACAAGGCATCCTTCAGTTTGCCGAGCAAGGGGCAATCTCAGGATGACAAAGACAAAAGACGAGTAATACGGAGATTTCAATGTTTGCCATAGTTGAATGCGGGGGCGCCCAGTTTAAGGTTTCGGAAAAGCAGAAGGTGCGCATTCCCAGGATAACGGCCGGCCAGGGGGAGAAATACAAGCTGGAGAAGGTGCTGCTGGTCAGCAACGGGGTGGAGACCGAGGTGGGGAAACCGGTGGTCAAGGGGGCGGTGGTCGAGGCCACCATCATCGGGCACCCCCGCTCGGCCAAAATCGAGGGCATGAAATACAAGCCCAAGAAGGACTACCGCCGCCGCTGGGGGGCCAGGACCCTGTTCACCGAGCTGATGATCGACCGGGTCAGCCACCCGGGGATCAAGCCGATAGCCAAGCCCGAGGACTCCCTAAAGGAGCTGAAAAAAGCCCGGGCCGCCAAAAAGGAAACCAAGTCCGAGGAGAAAAAATAGATGGCACACAAAAAGGGAGTCGGCTCGTCCAAGAACGGGCGCGACAGCAATTCGCAGCGGCTGGGCATCAAGGCCTTCGGCAACCAGAAGGTGACTGCCGGCTCGGTGCTGGTGCGGCAGAGGGGCACCAAGTTCCATCCCGGGCACAATGTCATGCGGGGGCGCGACGACACCCTGTTCGCCACCGCCGACGGCTATGTCCACTTTGAGACCTTTGGGGGCGGGGATAAAAGGATCAGCGTCCACCCGGAGGTGAAAAACGGAGCGGCGGGAAAGTAACCCCGCCGCTTCTTTTTCATGGCTGAAGACGAGATGGCTGCCAACCTGAGATTGCATCCCGCCTGACTGTCTGAAGGGTGTGGATAGAGAGCCTTTCGAGGGGTGTATGAATTTCCACAAGGGTCATCCTTCAGCCAACAAGACATGGAAGGCTTCTTTAGATGACAGCAGTGACATGGGCAAATTAACCTAATATAAAAGGGGCATGCCATGAAGCTGAGATACCTGGCCCACGCCGCCTTCCTGATGACCACCTCCCGGGGCACCCGAATCATCACCGATCCCTATGAGGCCGGCTCCTACGGAGGTGCGGTGGGCTACCGGGCCATCGAAGAGGAGGCCGAGGCCGTCACCATCAGCCACGACCACCCGGACCACTGCCACCTAGGCGAGAAGCACCGGAAGGCCAAGCTGATTCAGACGCCGGGGAAACACCAGATAGCCGAGGTCCAAATAACCGGTATCACCGCTTTCCACGACCGGTCGCATGGCAGCGAGCGGGGCAAGGACGTGATGTTCGTCTTTGAAGCTGACGGGGTGAGGATATGCCACTGCGGCGACTTGGGGCACGTTCTGGACGACAAGTCCGTCAAGGAGCTGGGCACGGTCGATGTGCTGCTGGTTCCGGTGGGCGGCTTTTACACCATCGACGCTGCCGAGGCCGACCAGGTCATCGCCAAGGTCAAGCCAAAGGTGGCCGTGCCCATGCACTACAAGACCGAGAAGCTCGGCTTCGGCATCGCTGGGGTAGATCCCTTTTTAAAAAGCAAGAACAACGTCATCAACATAGGGGAATCAGAAGTAGAACTGGAAGCGAACCGGCTGCCCAAAGAGACCCAGGTCTGGGTGCTGAATCCGTGCAAGATGTAGTGAGGGTCATGGCTCGACGGGCCCACCATGACCGAAGTCCCTAGACAGTCATGCTGAGCCAGGTCGAAGCATGACATATTTAAAACGGGGCTCGCCATGGCGAGCCCCGTTCCCATTGCCCCCAGGGCTATTTGGCGGGCGGCGCCGCGGGGGCGGCCCGTTTCCTGTTATAAAGCAGGAAACCGCCGCCGATTATCAAAGCCAACACTATTAACAGAGCGACGACGTTGTGGGCGATCATGGAAATGATGATGGTGATCAACGACAGCACCAGGGCGATGGGGAAGGTCAACAGTCCGATGACGAAGCGGCTGGCGCTGCCCAGGAAAGGCAGGACGTCCAATATGGTGGACAGGGGCCCGGTCATCATCAGCAGACCGATCCACATCATCAGGAATCCTATTATGCGGCCGGCCCAGCCGGCAATCTTGTACTCCTGCTTGAGCTGGGCAATGGCCTCGTCCCGGGTGCCGGCCAGGGCCCGGTAGAGCCTCTTTTCGCCATTATGCAGGTAGGGGACCAGATCGCTTCCCGACAGCTTGCCGAAGGCGGTCACCTTGCGGCCTGAGGCCAAGGCCCGGTAGCTCACCCTAACATCGCCCACCCGTGGATCGGACATGGTGCCGTAGCCGCGGAACAAAAAGTTGCCGGAAAGTGCGTACTCGGAGCGCCGCGGCAAGTCCAGCTTGCCCGGTGTCAGCTCCAATTCCGAGGATGAGGGCAGTCCGATGCCGTCCAGGTCCACGGCATAGGCCCCCACCCGGGCCGAGGGCGCCTTGAAGACCTTGGCCTCCACCGGCAGGGGCGGATTCTCGTGGCCCTCGGGGTGTTTGAATTCCGAGACCGGCTGGGGGTCGTCGGTCCACTCCTTATTATATGTATAAGTGGTGGTGGTCACCTCGCTGCCGCCGGTCTTCTTCTCGGTTTTGCTCTCCTTGTGTTCCACCCAAGCGTACATCTCCACCTGGCGCTCCAGCTTGATGTAGCTGCCGGGGAGCAGGAAGCCGGGATCGCCAACCTGGTCCGGTGTCTCCAGGGGGGCGGTGACCGAGATCAACTGGCCGTCGGCCGAGGACTCCACCGTGGCGGATTTGACCTCGACGGCCTTGGCGGCTATCTTGGCGTAGTTGGTGCGGCCCTCGGTCTTCCATAGAACGATAAAGGAGATGAGGAAAAGGGCCAGGCCAATGAGGACTCCCATGAAGGAGTCCATGATCCGCTTGCCCCAACCTTTGGTGGTGACCTCGGTGAATTGGTCCGCCATCGGAATCCTCCTTATTTTTGTAGATTTGATCTTTGAATATGGAATAATTATCAATCATCGAAGCCCGGATGTCAAGAGGAATCTCGCCTATACCTTTGCCATTAAAAAACTTGACAACCGAAGGTTAATAAGGATATAATAAAGCCTCGTTATGATATTACTTGGCCGGCGTTATCTACAAGTCAACGGCAGCTTGCAGAGGAGGGGATAATGGATCTGGGTGTCCAGTTGGAGAAAATGGGGATCAAGAATCCCGCCAAGATATATCGCAACCTGCCTCCGGCGGTTCTGATCGAGACGGCCTTGGCCAGAGGGGAGGGGATATTGGCCTCCAACGGGGCCCTGGTAGTGCGTACCGGCGTGCCCAGCGGGCGCTCGCCCAACGATAAATTCTTCGTCGAGGAGGATTCGTCCAAAGGGGATATCCATTGGAGCAAGGTGAATGTGGCCTGCCGGGATTCTCTGTTCATTAAAATGTTAGGTAAGGCGCACACCTTTCTCGAGGGGAAGGAGATTTTTATCTTCGACGGTTTCGTCGGGGCCGACCCCAAGTACCGGCTCAACGTCCGGGTAATCACCCCCACCGCCTGGCACGCTCTTTTCGCCCAGACCCTGTTCCTCCGGCCCACCCCGGCCGAGCTGGAGGATTTTCAGCCCGGCTTTACGGTCATGGGCTGCGGCCAGATTAAGGCCGACCCGGCCCAGGACGGCACCCGCTCCGAGGTTTTTGTGGGCGTCAGCTTCGAGCGCCGGGTGAACCTGATCATCGGCTCCATGTACGGGGGCGAGATCAAGAAGAGCATTTTCACCATCCTCAACTATCTGCTTCCCCGGCAGGGGGTGTTTCCCATGCACTGCTCGGCCAATGTCGGGCCGGGGGGCGACGTGGCCCTGTTCTTTGGGCTCTCCGGAACCGGCAAGACCACGCTTTCGGCCGATCCCGCCAGGCGGCTGATCGGCGACGATGAGCACGGCTGGTCAGACTCCGGAGTTTTCAACTTCGAGGGCGGCTGCTACGCCAAGGTCATCAGGCTTTCGGCCGAGGCCGAGCCCCAGATATACAGCGCCATCAGGTTCGGTTCGCTTCTGGAGAACGTGGCGGTGGATCCGGCCACCCGGGCCATCGACTACGACTCGGACGCCATCACTGAAAACACCCGGGCCACCTACCCGGTGGAGCATATCCCGGGCTGCGTCATTCCCGGAGTGGGGGGACATCCCAACAATGTTTTCTTTTTGGCCTGCGACGCTTTCGGGGTGCTGCCGCCCATCGCCAAACTGACCCCGGCCATGGCCGGCTACCATTTTCTTTCCGGCTTCACCGCCAAGCTGGCAGGGACAGAATCAGGCATCAACGAGCCCCAGCCGACCTTCTCGGCCTGCTTCGGGGCGCCCTTCATGCCCCTGCATCCGGCCCGCTATGCCGACATGCTGGCCGAGAGGCTGGACAGACACAGGACCAACTGCTGGCTGGTGAACACCGGATGGTCCGGGGGGGGCGTCGGGGTGGGCAAGCGGATGAAGATTTCCATCACCCGGGCCCTGCTGACCGCGGCCTTGGAGGGAAAGCTGGAGAAGGCCGGATTCGTGCCGGACCCGGTTTTCAGCTTCATGGTTCCGGATGCCTGCCCCGGGGTTCCGTCCGAGGTGCTCACTCCTAAAAATACCTGGGCCGATAAGGCGGCCTACGACCGCAAGGCGGGTGAACTGGCCGGAATGTTCGCCAGGAACTTCGAGCAATACCGAGACCGGGTATCGGCCGAGATACTGGCCGCCGGGCCCAAGACCCAAAAATAGCCGCCGGAGGGCAGGACGATATGGCAAGCATCGACCTAAAAATCAACCGCAGCATGGCCAAGGTGACCCTGAAGTCGGTGCCCGACCAGCCGGGCATCGCCGCCGAGGTGTTTTCGGCCCTGGGCGAGCAGGGGATCAACGTGGAGCTTCTGTCCACCGTGGCCACCGGCAAGGGGAGGGGGGACATCTCCTTCGCCGTTCCGGAACAGGAGATGGGGCGGGTGGCTCCGATTTTGGAGGGACTGAGACAGAAACTGGGAGCCCAAAAAACTGAGAAAGACTCTGGAGTCTCGCTGGTCTCGCTCTATGGCGAAAAACTCTCCAGCGACCCGGCCTTTTCCTCTCGCCTCTTCAAATCTTTGGCCAAGGAGGGCATCAACCTTCAGATGATCAGCCAGTCGGTGAGCGCCCTCAGCTTCCTGGTGGACCGGGCCAAGCTGGACCAGGCCGTCTCCATACTCAAGGGCACCGGGGAGATCGAAGGCTAAAGGATGTGAGCCGGGCCATAGGCGTCATTCCCGCCCGCTTCGGTTCCAGCCGTTTTCCGGGCAAGCCGCTGGCCCAAATAGGCGGCCGACCCATGATCTGGCATGTCTACCAGCGGGCTTTGAGGGCTAGGCTGTTGGACATGGTGGCCGTGGCCACCGACGACCAAAGGATCTACCACTGCATCCGCGATGGGGGAGGCTTTGCGGTCATGACCTCCGGAAGACATGCCACCGGGACCGACCGCATAGCCGAAGCCCTTGAAAAAATCGGAATTCAAAAATCAAAATTTGAAATCGTGGTAAACATCCAGGGGGATGAGCCACTGGTGGAGCCGCGGGCCATTGACGCTGTGGTGCACAGACTGCGCCGAGACCGGACAGCCGACCTGGCCACGGCCGTTTGCCCCCTGCCCCGCCCCGAGGAGGCGGCCGATCCCAACATCGTCAAGGCGGTTTTAGATCGCCGGGGTCGGGCCATATACTTTTCGCGGTCTCCGATACCATATCACCGTCACCTCCTTGCCGGCAGATATTTGTTCTATAAGCATATAGGAATATACGCCTATCGCCGGGATTTTCTGAAGCGCTTTTGCCGCTGGCGGCGCGGACCTCTGGAGCGGACGGAAAGCTTGGAGCAGCTGAGGGCCTTGGAAAACGGGGCGGCCATTGCTGCGGCCATCATCCCCCGAGGCTGGCCGGCGGTGGATACTCCGGGCGATCTGATCCGGGTGCGGCGCCTGATGGCGGCCGGGAAACATATCAACAAACCGATATAACAAACTAACCATTCAATCGCAAGCGGAGGAAACATGAGAACCAAACCGTATCTGGCCTTACTGCTGTTGGTCTCGGCCGTCCTGGTCTCCGGCTGCCAGGATCCCTACCTCACCGGAGCCAACATCGCCCTCAACAAAAACCCCGACGAGCTCACCAACGACGATTACCAGCAGGTTATCCGCAACCTGAAATCGGCGGTGGAGCAGGGCTATCCCCAGAACTACGGCCGCTACTACAGCATGCTGGCCCGCTGCTATTATTTCACCAACCAGTTCAAGCTGACCCGGGCCTCCATCGACAGCGCCGTCAAATACTGGCCCGACAAGGCCGATTCCCTTAAGGAGATCCTGAACGGCTACTGGGGCCTGGAATACAACAAGGCGGTGGAGCATATGCGCCGGGCGGCCGGGGTGGCCAAGGATTCGGCCAAACCCCACACTGACAAGGCCCAGGCCAACATCAATAACGCCGTGGAATTGGCGCCGGACAAGGTGGAGAACCAAATCATCCAGGCCAAGCTCTTCAATTTCATGGGCAAAACTGCCGAGGCCAAGCAGCTGTTCGAGAAGGCGGTCAAGGCCGATCCCAAGAACGCCGACATTTACTACCAGATAGGGCGCATCGCCTACGAGGCCAAGGACTGGGACGAGGCGGCTCAATCCTTTGAAAAAGCCATCAGCCTCAAACAGGACAACCATATGTGGTTCTTCCTGCTGGGCGAAACCTATCTCAGGAAAAACGAATTCCTCAAGGCCCAGGCGCCGTTGCAGAAGGCGGCCAATCTCAAGCCTGAGGAGAAGGATGCCTGGTACAACCTGGGCCTGGCCTACTTTAACGAGGGCAAGGATATGAAGGCGGCCGCCCAAGCCTTCGAGAAGGTGATCGCCATCCAGTCGGACGACGATGCCGCTCTGGAGGCGCTGGGCATCTGTTATCTGACCAACCTGAAGGACTATGACAATGCCATCAGGGTCTACAAGCAGGCCCTGGATCTGCGGCCGGATAAGATCGATTACTGGAAAAACCTGCTCTACGCTTACAAGCAGAAGGGCATGAAGAACGAGGCCAAGGAGGTGGAAAAAAGGATCAAGCTGCTGCAGAAATAAGGACAGCCTCCGTCAAACCCTGCGGCGGAGGGCGGCCTGCGCCGCCCTCCGCTTGATTTAATTCCGAGACGATGAAAAGAATTCTTGCCCTGATGGCGGTTTTTCTGGCCGCCGCCGGTCAGTCACCGGCCGACCTCAGGGATTTGGACCTGAGGCATTGGACCAACCCGGCTCTAGATCGCTTCCAGGCCTTAGGTTGGTTGGAGCTGCCGGCCACCAGGCCTTATCCCCGGGACTTGGTACGGGCGAAAATACTCCGGCTGGACGAAAGGGAGGCCCGCAATTTTCGGGCTTCCAGTCCGGCCGATTCCTTGGCCCTGGAGCGGTTGCGGCAGGAGCTGGGGATCGTCCACCGCCAGTCGCGTCTGGTGGAAGGCGATCTGCTGGTCTTGGGCGACCAGTCGGTATTTTTTTGCAGCGATTCCCGGACAGCTTTTTCGGCTGCCGGCCGACGCGGGCTTGAGCCGGAATACCGCCTGCGGCTAGACATAGACGCCTGTGGCGGCAGCCAGGGACGGTTCGCCTTCGATCAGAGGCTGGTTTTTGAGTTGGAAAAAGAAAGACAGAAGGTGGAGAGGCTGTCCGGCTCCCAGACTACCTGGCGGGGAGGGAGCTACTCGGTGGACTGGGCCTACCTTAGGCTTAGGCTTTTAGATTCGCCGCCGGACGGCCAGGGAGCCCTGCTGGAGCTGACCGCCGGACGACAGCAGCGCTGGTGGGGCCGGGGCCGGCAGGGGACGCTGCTGCTTTCCGACAACGCGCCCTCGTTCGACGCCCTGGGAGTCCGCCTTTACTATAAAAGGATAGGGTTTGAATCCTTTGCCGGAGTGCTGGGAACCGACCAGCAGAGGTTCTTTTCCGGCCACCGCGGCACCTTGGATCTGCCCTGGGGTTTGAGCCTGGGGGCTTCCGAGGTTGTCCTCTATCAAGCGGCCAACCTGGATCCGGTATACTTAAACCCCCTACTGCCTTTTTACGGCGGCCAGTGGAACCAGCGGGATGACGACAACATCCTGTGGTCGGCCGATCTGGGATGGCGGGCCCGGCCGGGATTATATTTGTATGGCGAGCTCTTGATGGACGACGTTCAATACGAGCAGGATCCGCCGGCCCCCCAGAAGCTGGGTTTCCTGGCCGGACTGCACTGGGCCGACCCCCTGGGCTTGACCGACAGCGATCTAAAATTGGAGTGGGCCGGAAACCAGAAATGGGTGTACACCCAGCGGCGTCATGCCAATCGCTATGTAGGCCAGGACACGGTAAGCTGCCTGGGCCACTGGATGGGCACCGATGCCGACATGATGGGTGCCTATCTGGAACGCCGGCTCCATCCCCGGTTCAACATAGGCCTGGGCTACAGCTGGACACGCCAGGGCCAGGGCAGCATCGACCGAGGCCTCCATTACGCCGGCGAGCCCTACCAGGGCGGGGCGGCGGCTCCGGGGGACACGGCCGGAGGGTTTTACGTGGGCGATGACATGAGGACCGCATTCCTCAGCGGCACGGTGGAGAGAAGCGATCTGGGCCACTGCTATCTGATATGGGAGCCGGATTTCTGGATTGCCATCCATGCCCGAGGCTGGGCCGGCTACACCAAGAATCTCGGCCACCAGCCTGGAGCCGGGCGCCGTCAAGCCGGTTTGGAGCTGAAGCTGACCCTGGATTACTGATGGCCGGCTGGGGAAAGGCAGGGGCGGCCTTCGCCCTACTCCGCCCGGGAAACATGGCTGTAGTCGGCCTTTCGGTGCTGGTGGGCAGCGGAGGATTCTGGCCCGGCGGCGGCTTCTGGCGGGTGGCCCTGGCCGCGGCTTCAGCCATGCTGGTCTTGGGCGGCGGCAACGCCCTCAATGACTATTATGATATGGAGGCCGACCGGATCAACCGGCCCCAAAGGCCTCTGCCCCGGGGACTTTTGGAGCCCCGTTTCGTCGCCGGACTGGGGCTTTGGCTGATGCTTTTAGGCGTTGGGGCCGGTTGGCTGATATCCCCGATCAGCGGACTTTTGGCCACGGCCGTGGCCGCCATTCTAGGCGCCTATGCCGTCTGGGGGAAAAAGCTATCCCTTATCGGCAACCTGATGGTGGCTGGCGCCTGCGGGGCGGCCTTCGTCTACGGCGGGCTGGCGTCCGAGCCCGGCTTCTTAAACTCGGCGGCGCCCGGAGCAGGCGGGGCCCTGCGGATGTCCCTGATCCCGGCCGCCTTTGCCTTTTTGATGCACCTGGCCCGGGAGATCATTAAGGATGTTCAGGACCTCGATGGCGACCGCTCGGTCGGCTCCATGACCACCGCCGTCGCTTTAGGCCCAAGAAGGGCGCTGGGATTGGCGGCCGGTTTTCTAATCCTGTTGGTTATGCTGACCCCGTTGCCTTTTCTCTTGAAGATATACGGCTGGCGCTACCTGGCGGCCGTGGTGCTGGGGGTGGACCTGATGCTGGCGCCCATCATCCTATGGCTGGGAGGAGAGCCGGACCGGGACAGGCTGTCGAAGATTAGTTTCTATATTAAAATAGATATGATAGTAGGCATTATGGCCATCTGCCTGGGGTTATCCGGATGAACCTGCTGCAGGCTGCCGTTCTGGGCATGGTTCAGGGATTGACCGAATTCCTTCCCATCTCTAGCTCCGGCCATCTGGTGCTGGCCGAAAAGTTGTTGGGCGTACCGGCCGGAGACCTGAGTTTCGAGTTGGCGCTTCATCTGGCCACCATGGTTGCGGTTTGCCTGGTTTTCCGCCGCCAGCTTTGGAAGATGATAAAAGCTGTGCTCCGGGCCCGCATCCAGATTCACAAAGGCCGGCTCAGGGTCACCGACGAATACCTGCGCCTGTTCCTGCTGCTGGCCCTGGCCACAGTTCCGGCGGCGGTGCTGGGCTATTTTTTCGAGGATAAGGTAGAGCAGGTTTTTTCCAGTTCCTTAGCCGCCTCCATAGGCCTCTTGGCCACCGGGGGCATCCTCTTCGGCACCAGGTGGGCCAAAGGCGGAAACGGGATGATGGACTGGCGCCGCTCGCTTTGGGTCGGCCTGGCCCAGGCGGTGGCCATCCTTCCCGGCGTCTCCCGGTCGGGCTCCACTATCGCCGCCGGCATCTACAGCGGCGTCAAGCAGGGGAAGGCGGCCGAGTTCTCGTTCCTGCTCTCCATACCCATTATTCTGGGGGCAGGCATTTATAAACTCAAGGACTTGGCTTTCTGGCCTCAGATGGACCTTGCTCCCCTGGCCGTGGGGGGGCTTTCGGCCGGGGTTTTCGGTTTTCTGGCCATCAAATGGCTGCTGGCACTGATCAAACGCCAGCGGTTGGAATACTTCTCGTATTACTGTTGGTTGGCCGGAGCCATGGGGATTATTCTCTCGATTATATGATGAAATAATTTTTCATTTTTCCAGTGAATGTAATTTTTTCTTAATGCTGATTCCATGTATCATGTGGACATATGTGTGATAATTACACTCAAAGATATAGTATAATTGTTAGTAAGATGTTTTTCCTTTATCGTTGCGATTATAAGTTAAGGTGAAATAGTTTGGTCAGATCCGCCAAAAGCAACCCTCTCAAATGGATGATAGATCTGGCTTCGCTGGCGGTGCTGGCGGTGCTGGGTTCGGGAGGCCTTCGCCCTCAGGGAGAACCGGCCTGGGGCGCTTTTCTTTGGTCGCTGCCGCCACTGGTCATGATGGGCTGGTCGGTGATAAACGCCTGGAAGCGCCAGCCTCGTAGAACATGGCAGCTTCACCAGCTGTTGGCCGGGCTGGCACTTTGCAGCCTGGCGGTCCAGAGGGCCGGAGGGTTCTTCTCCCCGGCGGCCGGTCTCTATCTAATCCTGACAATGTGGGCAGCATACCGCACCGCTTGGCCCTGGGGCCTAATGGCCCCAATCGGCGCTTGGCTGGTGGAGATCTCTTCAAGCCATTTTGCCGGCCAGCTGTACCGCCAGGCGCCTTGGTTGGCGATTTTGGCCATTGCTTTGGTTCTGGCGGCGGCGGTCGGCCGGTTGGCCGCCAAGCGCGGACTTAGGTCTTTGCCGTCTGAGAGGCTTGAGTTCGACGAGCCCCGGGATCCGGCTCCGCATCTGAGGGCCGATCTGCAGTCCTTGGCCGATCTGATGCATGCCGCCCTGGAGGCCAGGACAGCGACAATTTTTTTGGCTGACGATAAGGGGGAGGTCTTGAAATTGGCCGCCTATAAAAGCTACAGCCCTGAAATTTTCAAGGACGCCTGGCTGGAGACCGAACATAGCCTGCTGGGCTGGGTGGTCAGGGAAAGACAGGGTCTCCTTTATCCCGAGTTCCGCAAAGTATCCTCCGAGTTGGGTTATTATCGGGGGCGGGAGAAGGTGGCCTCTCTTCTGGCCATGCCTATCCTCGAAGAGCGGAGGGTGCTGGGCTTGGCGGTGGTGGACAGCGATCAGCCGGGAAAGTTCGGTGAAGGCCACAAGCTGTTGGCTACCGGATTTGCCCGGCAGGCGGCCCGTCTGGCAACCCTGAACTTGATGCACACCGCCTTGGGCTTGGAACACGAAAGGCTGAGGGAGTGGAACCGGCGGCTGGAGATGATGGCATCCCGGCTCAAGGTTGAGGATGTGGTGGCCATCATGCGCGACTTGGTGCCCCAGTTGGTGGACTGCGACCGTCTGGTGCTTTTGGAACTTCTGCCTGAGCCGGGAAGGGCTAAAGTGCTGCTGGCCGACCCCGGTGCGGCCGTAGGACCGGCGGCCGGATCTGAACTGGACATCAGGGGAAGCCTGGTCGAGCAGGCTTACAAGCTTGGGGAGTGGCGCCTGGTGGATGATTTCTACCGACGCAGCATTGATCTGGCCCGCTATGCCGAGGACGAAAGCCGCGACCACGGCTACCGTTCGGTGCTGGTGGGGCCATTGATGATAGACGAGCATTGCCGCTATCTGATGTCCATAGAGAGCCGAAAGCCCAACGCCTTCAGCTCGTCGCTGGACACCATCCACATCGTGGCCAACCAGTTTTCGCTGGCCCTGCGCAGCGCCGCCATGTACGAGGAAAAGGAGGCCATGGCCCTGCGCGACGGACTGACCGGGCTGTGGAACCACCGGCATTTTCAGGAGAAGCTGGAACAGCTGTTGGCCCCGGGCAGGCGGGAGCCTCTAAGCCTGGCCCTGTTCGACATCGATCATTTCAAAAAGCTGAATGACGCCCACGGCCATCCCGTCGGAGATATGGTGCTTAAGGAAGTGGCCGCCAGGATCAAGGGCAGCATTTCACAATACGACTTCGCTGCCAGGTACGGAGGCGAGGAGTTCGTGGTCGTCTGGCCGGGCAGCGACCTGGGACAAGCCGAAAGGCTGGCAGGGCAGATGCGTCAAGCCATCGGCGGCCGTCCCATCTCCACTCAGGCCGGAGATCTTTCGGTCACCGTCTCACTGGGCTTGGCCGCCTATCCCGCCGATGCCAAGGATAAAAGCCTTCTCATCCAGGCGGCCGATCAGGCGCTTTATGCCGCTAAAAGGGCGGGACGGGACCGGATGGTGTGCTTTCGCAGCATGGGCAGCGGCGGAGATAGAACATGAAGGCCATCGAGGAATTCGGCCGCAGGCTTAAGCAGCGCAATATGTCGGCCAACACCATCGAGGCCTACCGTAGGGACCTGGTACAGCTTTTCACATCGACCGGAACCGATGGACCGCAAAACATCGGCCGGGATGACATCCGCCGGCATTTGGGAAATCTTCAGAGGAAAGGCCTGGACAAACGTTCCGCCGCCCGAAAGCTTTCCGCTTTCAAGGCCTTTTTCCGTTTCTGCGTCAGAGAGGGGCTGTGTCCATCCAATCCGGCTCAGGGCATCCGGGCGCCCCGAATGGAAAGAAAGCTTCCCTGTTTCCTGTCAGAGTTTCAGGCGGCAAAGGCCATGCATCCGACCGATGGGAGTGAAAAGGGAGATGCTCGCAACAATGCTCTGCTGGAGATGCTCTATGGCAGCGGCCTCCGGGCTTCGGAGCTGGTGGGACTTAAGGCCGGGGACATCGACCTGAATTCGGGGCTGGTCAGGGTGACCGGCAAGGGCGGCAAGCAGAGGATAGTGCCCCTGACCCGGGAGTCGCGGAAAAAGCTGGAACCGTTGCTGGCCGGATTGGCCCCGGGAAAACCTGTTTTTATAGGCGCCAGGGGGGGGCCGCTGGGACGAAGGCAGCTGCAGAGGATCGTCCAGCGGAGGCTGAGATCGGCCGGGCACGGCGGCAAGGCCAGCCCCCATGTGCTAAGGCACACCTTTGCCACCCACCTTTTGGACCGGGGGGCCGATCTCAAGGCGGTCAAGGAGCTTTTGGGTCATGCCAGCCTGTCCACCACCCAGATCTACACCCACGTCAGCGTGGAACGGCTGAAGAATGTCTACCGCCAGGCCCATCCCCGGGCCGGTGACGAAGAAGAGGGTTAATTGCATTGTTGACTATAGGAAAATAGGACATGGAGATCAAGCTGTTCAACACCTTAAGCCGGCGCAAGGAGCAGTTCATCCCGCTGGTCGAGGGCAAGGCGGGAATGTACACCTGCGGGCCGACGGTCTACGATTACGCCCACATCGGCAACCTGCGTACCTACGTTTTCGAGGACATCCTGCGGCGGGTTCTGGAGTACAACGGCCTTCAAGTAAGGCATGTCATGAACATCACCGACGTCGGCCACCTGGAATCGGACGCCGACAGCGGCGAGGACAAGATGGAGAAGGGGGCGCGCCGCACCGGCAAGACCGCCTGGCAGATCGCCGAGGAATATACCCGGGCCTTCAAGGGCGACCTGCACGATCTCAATATCCAAGAGCCCCACGTCTGGTGCAAGGCCACCGAGCACATCCCGGAGCAGATAGCCATGATCGAATGCCTCAGGGAAAAAGGCTTCACCTACCGCACCTCAGACGGCATCTACTTCGATTCGGCCAAGCTTCCCGGGTATGGAGCCCTGACCGGCCAGTCGGCCGCCGACCTTAGGGCCGGAGCCAGAGTGGATATGGGCGAGAAACGGAACCCCACCGACTTCGCTTTGTGGAAATTCTCGCCGCCCGACTCCAAAAGACAGATGGAATGGGACAGTCCCTGGGGCAAGGGTTTTCCCGGTTGGCATATAGAATGTTCGGCCATGGCTGCCAAATATCTGGGGCGTCTGTTCGATATCCACTGCGGCGGGGAGGACGCCATCGCCATCCATCACACCAACGAGATCGCTCAGACCCAGGCCTGTTACGGGACCACCCTGGCCAATTATTGGCTGCACGGCACCTTCCTCCAGCTGGGGGATGAAAAGATGGCCAAGTCGTCGGGCCTCTACCTCCGATTGGAGACGCTCAAGGAGAAGGGTTTTTGGCCGCTGGCCTTTCGATATCTGTGCCTGACCGGCCACTACCGCTCGCCCCTCAAGTTTACCTGGGAGTCCTTGACCGGCGCCCAAAGGGCCTTGGAGAAACTGCATCAACAAATAAAGGATTTTTCACATCAGTGCGGCGGCCGTGTTGAGGATAGGCTGGTACCGGAACCGCGCCGGGCTTTTCTCTCTGCAGTCAACGATGATATGAACATGCCCCAGGCCCTGGCCGCAGTCTGGGAAACGGCCGATTCCCAGCTCTCGCCGGGCCAAAAACTGGCTTTAATGTCGGATTTCGACCGGGTGCTGGGACTGAGGCTGGCCAATGTGGGGCTCGATCTTCATATTCCTCCCGAAGTCGAGGCTTTGGTGGAGCAAAGGAGAAAGGCCAGAGAGGCCAAAAACTGGGGGGAATCGGATCGGCTGAGACAGGAGATCTATGAACAGGGCTTTGTGGTGGAGGACGCGCCACGGGGCCAGAAAGTCAGGGCCAGAAAGTTCGGCGAATGAAAGGCGAAGGGGGCAACGGCGGAAGCCGGGCCCCCTTGCGATTAGAGGCGAACAGAAGGATGGTCTCCGACTGGAAAATACCGTTGCATTACCAAAGCCTGCCCGAAACAGCCTTCTCGCAGATGGCGGAGTGCCTGTGCCGAATCGGCTATTGTCCGGATGGAGTGACGCAATGCCTGGGCCTGACCGGGGTCGACGCACTCTACCCCTTGGACTATCGTTGGCTGCCCCGCTGGGATCAACTGTTAAAACAGGAAGGGGGAAATCTATCGACAGCCATCCGACTGTTGCTGCTTGGGCTTCCGGAATCAACAGTTAGGTTGGAAAAATCGCTGGGCGCGGGGCCGGTCGGTTTTTTGATGGAAACAGGTCTGGTCTTCCAGACCGGATGCACCGTTCATCCCTGCCTCTCCCTTGTCCCGTTTGAGGGCCGGTTGGTGGCCACCGACCGTCTCTTTGTGAATGCCGACCCGGAGGCAGCCGAGCAAGGCTTGTCCTCGGACAACTGCGTCTGGCGGCTGGACCGGACCACCCTGCTGATGTCGAAGCGCTTAAAAAGAGGAGGAAACGAAAGCATTTTGGAGCTGGGTTCAGGCTCAGGAGTCCTTTCCCTCTTAACCGCCCAGGACTGTCCCGAGGATAGACGAAGGAACGCAAAACAAGTCATCGGAGTGGACATCAACCCCAGGGCGGTAAACGTAGCCGGGTTCAACGCCAAGCTGAACGGGGTTAAAAACGCCAGATTTTACCAGGGAGACCTGTATCAGCCGGTCCAGGGTAAAAGATTCGACTATATTTTTTCCAATCCGCCCTCGGCGCCGGGGCTGGTGCGGGCCTGGAACCGGGAGGGCGGATCGTCGGGACGGGATATGGTTGAAAACATGATCAAGGGTTTGGATGAACATCTATTGCCGGGAGGCGTTTTCCAGACTACCGTTCATTTCGGCTACCGCGACATCGGGGACATTGATGACTGGATGTCGAGCCTTCTAGACAGACGATTTTTTACTTTTGAATATGAATTCCACGATACCCATGAAGAGGCTGATGTTTTTGCCTTGCGGGAGGCCCATCAGAAGTCCGGGGCCAGGGACTATGCCGCCTTTAAAAAAACATATGAGTCCTATGCCAAGGGCTTTGCAGAATGGGGAATTAGTAAAATATGTTTTGGGGTATTGTCGGTGAAGCGTAGGGCCGGTCCCTAGACCGGTATTAATCCAATGGAAATCTCTAAAAATTGCGTTTTATCCATATTTCGACCATACTCAACATGACAAAACGCCGTATATACGGGTCATGCTGAGTCCATCTGGCGGTGAGCTGGACCCTGAGCCTGCCGAAGGGTTGCCGAACCCGTTGAAGCATAACCGTACCTAACGATAGCATTATTAGAGATTCCCCCTATGAAATTCTGGAGATGGCCGTTATTTCTTGACAACAACCGGCAATATGCTGTAAAATCACATAGTTAGGGCCTTTCGACTGCGAATATTTACGGAGGAGATATCATGTCAGGCCATTCCAAGTGGGCCACCATCAAGCGCAAGAAGGCAGCCACCGATGCCGCCAGGGGGCGGGTGTTCACTCGCTTGATCAAGGAAATCTCCATCGCTGCCAGGCACGGAGGCGGCGACCCGGCTGGGAACCCCAGACTGCGGACGGCCATGGCGGCAGCCAAAGCCGCCAATATGCCGGCCGAAAACATCGATCGGGCCATCAAGAAGGGCACCGGCGAGCTGGAGGGCGTCCATTACGAGGAGATCACCTACGAGGGCTACGGCCCCAGCGGCGTGGCCATCCTGGTGGACACGGTAACCGACAACAAAAACCGAACCGCGGCCGAACTGCGAAACGTCTTCTCCAAACACGGGGGCAATATGGGCTCCCAAGGCTGCGTAGCCTGGATGTTCACCCCCAAGGGGCTGATCACGGTGGAGGCCGACAAGATCGACGAGGACACCCTGATGTCCATCGCCTTAGACGCCGGGGCCGATGACATCAAGGCCGATGAGGGCGTTTTTGAGGTGGTGACCCCGCCGGCCGCTTTCGAAGCGGTGAAAAAGGCCCTGGAGGACAGGAAGATTCCGCTGGCCTCGGCCGAAATGACCAAGATCCCCCAGAACACGGTCCAGCTGGACGCCTCGCACGCCGCCACCATGCTCAAGCTGATGGACGCCATTGAGGATTTCGAGGACACCCAGAAGGTATACGCCAACTTCGATATTCCGGCCGAGGTGTTGGCCAAGCTGGAGAAATAGCTTTAACCTCAAAGGACGCAGAGACAAACTATTTCTGGTTGATAAATAAACTGTTTCTTTGCGGCCTCTGCGGTTAAGTACATACTAGAAAATGATTATTCTGGGAGTCGATCCCGGCAGCCTGACCACCGGCTACGGCCTAATCCAAAGCGACGGTCGAAGCCACAGAGTGACAGCCCTCGGGTGCCTGACGGCACGGTCGGGGGCTTCGCTCTCACAGAGGCTCCGGGTGATGTATGAGGGTTTGCTTTCAGTGCTGGAGCAGTACCGACCGCAGGAGGCGGCGGTGGAATCCACTTTCTACGGCAAGAATGTCCGTAGCGCCCTGGTGATGGGCCATGCTCGGGGCATCTGTCTGCTGGCCTTGGAGCAGGCCGGCTGCCGACTGTACGAGTACTCTCCGCTGGAGGTCAAAAAAGCGGTGGTCGGACAGGGACAGGCCGATAAGCGTCAGGTGGCCTTCATGGTGCGGGCTTTGCTGGGTTTGAGGGCCACTCCGCCGTCGGATGCGGCCGACGCTCTGGCGGTGGCCCTGTGCCACCTTCAGAGGAAAAAGGAATCGGTTCTGGTCAGTAAAGTGAGGCTGTCATGAAAAAAATCGGTCTGCTGGCGGCGGTCATTATCCTGACATCCGGCTTTGGCAGCGCTCAGTCAAAGCGGGAACGGGCCGAGGAACATTTCCGCCAGGCGGCCGCCCTGATGCGGATGGGAAGCTACCAGGCAGCGATAAACCAGCTGGATTCGGCTGTGATGCTGGAACCTAAGTTATCCCAGGCCTACAGCAGCCGGGGCACGGCCTATAAAATGCTGGGCAAGTATGAACAGGCTCTGGTGGATTACTCCCGGGCCATCGATCTGGCGCCGAAATATGCCGACGGCTACTATAATCGGGGCAACGTCTACAATCTGTTAAACGACTACCAACAGGCCATCAACGATTTTTCCAAGGGCATCGCCTTGGATCCCAACAATCCGGATGCCTACAACCAGCGGGGATCTTTCTATTTAAGTTTCGGGAACGAGGAGGCGGCTATAGCTGATTTCACCAAGGCCCTGGAGCTTGACCCGGAGCTGGCCTCGGCCTATCTCAACCGGGCCAATGCCCGCTTTGCCTTGGACGATTACCGGGCTGCGGTTGACGACTATACTTTCGCGTTAAATCTGAAAAAAAATCAAGCCCTGGCATATTACAAAAGAGGGTTGGCTTATGACATGCTGGGTGATATGCCGAAGGCCATAGACGATATGATCACCGCCTCGGCCATGGGCATAGCCGAAGCCCAGCAATGGCTGGACCGGCATGAACCAAAGTCTCCACGGACGCCTAAAGATAAAAAGGCTCCGGCTAAGAAAAAGACCAAAAGGTAAAGAAACCATATCCAGCTCTGAGAATGTACCATCATATCAAAGGGACGCTGATCTCCAAGAGCCCGGCCGAGGCGGTCATCGAGGCCGGAGGGGTGGGCTACTGCCTGCACATCTCCCTGAACACTTACCAATCTCTGCCCGAGCCCGGCAACCAGGCCAGGCTGCTGGCCCACCTTCAGGTCAAGGAGGATGCCCACCAGCTCTATGGGTTCTCTGAGGAGCGGGAGAGGCAGGCCTTTCGCATCATGATCGGGATTTCGGGCATCGGACCCAAGCTGGCCATGACCGTGCTCTCCAGGCTTTCGCCCCAGGACTTGGAGCAGGCGGTGGCCCACCAGGACATGACCATGCTGACATCGATCTCCGGTGTGGGCAAGAAGACGGCCGAGAGGCTGTTGATTGAGCTCAAGGGTAAGTTGACCGAGGCGGTGGTCGAGGGACTGCCAGGGATAAGAGGCCAGGCCGCATCCGGCGATCCGGCAGTGGAGGCCCTGATGACCCTAGGTCTCAGCCTGGCCGAGGCCAAGGCTGCAGTGGAGCGGACCAAGGCCAGGGTCGGTGAAAAGGCGCCGTTGGAGCAGCTGGTTAGGGAGTCTTTGAAAAAGCCTTAAATTTATTCATAAGATGGGTGATTAAATGTTTTTCCAGAGCCTTTTCGTCATTTTTTTGACTGCAGCCGCTCAGCCGGTCGAGCTGCGTTCCGCCGGCTCCGAGGGATGCACCGTGGCCACGGGGAACATTACCGTGGAAGTGGGTAATTTGGAGGTAGTCCGAAAGGAACTTGCCCATCTGGTAAAATCCAATACAGTCATAGTAAAGAACTATTCCGAATACAACAACAGCCGGAACAAGCGTTCGCTAAATGCCAGCTACGAGGTCAAGAAGGCGGCGGCTCAGGCCTTCATGGACGGTATCGGCGGGCTGGGGCGGGTGACCTCGCGCAACTACGGCGACCAATGCAACCCCGGATATAACCTGGAGTCGATGCAACGCAAGCTGGACTCCTACCGAGCGCATCTGAGAAAGCTGCTTTCCGCGCCCGGGGCCGATCCTGAGATTGTGGCCCTGCTGGACCAGCAGATCTAGTCGCTGGAAAGCCAGATCGAGTCATACAAGCGCAGCTATGCCGCCTCGTCGGGGGAGTCGGCCACCATCACCGTCCAGCTCATGGAAAGGGGATACAACCAGGGCTCGAATGTGCCGCCTTGGCTGATAAAGGTCGGAGTCATCATCGCCTTGGCCTTGATGGGGTTGGGGCTGTTGTTGGGGATGCTGGTGGCCAGGATCAGGTTCGGGGCGAAGCCGGAGGAGTCCGCATCTGCCTAGTGGTCATCTCAAATATCGATATACCTTTTACCTTGAATGTTCATGATCAAACCGGATGACATCTACAGACTTTACCCCAGAATCGATCCCGCCGAGTATTTTAAAGAGTTCCGTTTCAAGGAATACCTTAAGTTCGACCTTTCCCGTCTCGGAGGGGATCTCTGGGGCGGACTGACCTCGGCGGTGGTGGCCCTTCCCCTGGCATTGGGCTTCGGCATCCTGGCCACGGGCGGCGATCCGCGCGGTGCGGTGGCCGGGCTCTACGGCGCCATATTCACCGGCATTGTGGCCTCTCTCTTCGGAGGCACCCCCCAGCAGATCACCGGGCCCACCGGGGGAATGACCGTCGTCTTGACTCAGATTTTCGTGGAAGTGAGCCGAACCTCGTCCTATCAGTCGGCGCTGAATGCTCTTCTGCTCGCCTGCTTGATCGCCGGCCTCATCCAGATCGCCTTCGGCCTATTCAAGCTGGGGCGCCTGGTGAGCTATGTTCCGTTGCCGGTGATCACCGGTTTCACCAACGGCATCGCCATCCTGATTTTTACCCAGCAGTTAACGACTTTCTTTGACGCGCCCTTAGTAGGGCTGGCCACTGTAGCCGCTATATTAGCGGCAGCGACAATAAACCGATCCTTGCCAAAGCTTTTTATTGGTTTGGTCGCCGGTAGTGTTCTGGCGGCATTATTGAGCAACCGGGGTGAAATCCTCCTTTATGGCATTGACTGGAAAAGCCTTTCATTAATTAAGCATGATGGTCTCAAACTGGTGGGCGCCATACCGGGGACCCTGCAACTGCCCAGCTGGCCACGGGCATCATGGGAGGCCTGGCACCGGGCCATTCCGGCCGGATTCACTATCGCCATCCTGGGCTGTCTGGAGACCATGCTGGCCAGCGTGGTGGTGGATTCGGTCACCAACACCGAACACAACAGCAACCGGGAGCTGGTGGGCCAGGGGATCGGCAATACGGTGGCTGCCCTTTTCGGCGGAATCGCCGGCACCGGGGCCATCGTCCGCACCATGATCAACATTCGCTCCGGGGGGAGCACCAAAATTTCCGGCGTCATCTGCGGCCTGATACTGCTGGCGGTGGTCCTGTTCCTCGGCCGGCTGGCCGGGGCCATCCCGCTGGCCGCTTTGGCCGGCGTGCTGATGATGGCCGCCTGGGGCATGTTCGAGTGGGAGCCGCTGCGAATGATGCGCCGGGTGCCGGCTTCGGACACCCTGGTGATGCTGACCACCATGCTGGTGACAGTGTTCTCCGATCTGATCTCGGCGGTGCTCATCGGCATGGTGCTGGCGGCGGTGCTGTTCATCCACCGCATGGGCCGGCTTGGCATGTTGGCCGAGCCCGAGCACGAGCTGTCCAGGCTGTCGGACGAGATCCGGGAGCAGATGAGGAGGCACCGCATCTCGGTCTGCTCGGTGGAGGGGCCGCTTTTCTTTGGGGCGGTAAAGTCTTTCTCGCGCGAGATCACCCAGGCCTCCCCCAACATACTGATCCTGGACATGAAGGGGGTGCCGGTGATAGACCTGTCGGGGGCCCAGGCCATCGGCAACGTGGTCGGCCGGATGGCGGCTCGGGGCAAGAGGGTGCTCATCTCCGGCATGCGGCAGGAGGCCAGGAAGGTGCTGCACCAATTGGGCGTTGTTCAAAAGATAGGCGCCGACAGTTTCCCGGACGACCTGGCCAAGGCGGCGGACTACGCCATCTCACTAGCCCAGAACCGCCCCCCCAGCCTGGCCGATTATTTCAAGGACGATCTTATACTGCTGGATGCCGAGGTCGGCTCCAAGAAGGAGCTGTTCGACACGGTCACCCAGCTGGCGGTGTACAAGGGCTACGTTCACGACGGCCAGGCCTTTTTGGACAACCTGTGGAAGCGAGAAGGGGATTCGCCCACCAGCTTAGGAAACGGCGTGGCCATCCCGCACTCCCGCTCCGGGGCGGCCAGCGACGAGGTGGTGGTGGCCTTCATCAGGCTCAGGCGGCCCATAGCCGACTATATCGGAATAGATGGCAAACCGGTTGAACTGGTATTGATGATATCCGCCGGCGACAACGTGCAGGGGTATCTTCGCGTCCTCAAGCTGATCACCATGGCCGTCGGCCGAGAGGAAAACCGGCGGAGGCTGATGGAGGCGGAAACGGTGGGGCAGGTGCTGGAGGTATTCGGGTCGGTCAAGGAATAGAGATATTTTACTATCCAAACGTTTTAGGCAGATTAGATGATTTGCCCAAAGATAGCGAAAGGGTATTTTCCTCTTGCCCTTTCTGACCGCCCAGAAAGGGCGAAAGAGGCGCTGGGGCGCAGGGCTTTGTATTATTGGCAAGTCAATAATAATGGGCGTATTAAACTTAAATCTTGGTCATCTGTCCGGCCTTCGCTTCCGCTTTCGGCCGTGGACGTCCTCGCTCTGCGCCCCAGACCCCTTACGCCATCATGGATGCGTTAAGCATCCACAATGGCGCTAAAGCGTATGTTTCCTGAGAAAATTGGATAATCAAATAGAGATAAACCGCAGAGGGCGCAGAGAATTTATTGAAGTATAAAGTTTTTTAAGCTATGGATGAGCATATAAAGCTGACAATGCCCGAGCCTCTGGAGGGCGACCTGGAGTTCGACTCCTCGGTTCGTCCCGGCACCTTCGACGAGTTCGTGGGCCAGGACCGGGCCAAGGACAATCTGAAGGTCTTCATCCAAGCGGCCCGGGGGCGGGGCGAGGCCATCGACCACATGCTGTTCTGCGGCCCGCCGGGGCTGGGCAAGACCACCCTGGCCCACATCGTGGCCCGGGAGATGGGAGTGCAGATCAAGGCCACCACCGGGCCGGTGCTGGAGCGCCCGGCCGACCTGGCCGGACTGCTCACCAATCTCAACGAACGCGATGTGCTCTTCATAGACGAGATACACCGCATCAACCGGACGGTGGAGGAGTACATCTATCCGGCCATGGAGGATTTCTGCTTAGACATCATGATCGACCGCGGCCCCAGCGCCCGCTCGGTGCGGCTCAACCTGCCGCGCTTCACCCTGATAGGGGCCACCACCCGGGCGGGGCTCCTGACCGCACCTATGCGGGCCAGGTTCGGCATGGTCAACCGTCTGGACTATTACAGTCCGGGCGATCTGGAGAAGATCGTGATGCGCTCGGCCAGAATACTCAATGTCTCCATAGACAAAGGAGGGGCCGAGGAGATAGCCAAACGCTCCCGGGGCACGCCCCGGGTGGCCAACCGTCTGTTGCGACGGCTACGCGACTTCGCCCAGGTGGAGGGCGACGGCACGGTCACCCGGGGGATAGCCCAAAGGTCCCTGCTGCGCCTGCAGGTCGATGAACTGGGGTTGGACGAGATGGACAAGAGGATCCTGGAGGCCATCGTTAAAAAGTTCAACGGCGGGCCGGTGGGCCTGAACACACTCTCCGTGGCGGTGGGCGAGGAGCCGGACACGGTGGAGGAGGTCTACGAACCGTTCCTGATACAGGAAGGGTTCATCATGCGCACTCCGCGGGGGCGGGAGGCGACGGAGAAGGCTTACAGGCACCTGGGGCTTGTCGGAAAGGGGGACGGTCAGGGCAGGCTGTTGTAGACTTGGCCTATGACAAGATTATAAACGCAGGCAATGAAAATGCTGTCACAGTATATTGGGAAAGCACTGTTATTGCTTTTGGCGTCGCTAGCCGTCTCCGGCTGTGCTTCACAGGTGGTTGTATCTTCCAACATCCGCCGCAGTCTGCCCATCATCCTTGACGAAAGCCATGCTGGTGAAAAGAGGTTCGAGGCTGGCATCGCCTACAGAACCGGCCGGGATGAAGGGGAAACAATGCATTACTTCTATCAAGAGGCAGTCAACCAGACTTTCAACGCCTACGATCGTTCAAATTCTACGGCCTTTGCCAGATACACCCTCCGGCAGCGTTATACATTAAGAGTTTCGGTCGACGACCTGGGCTACTCCGGCGACTTGGCGATAAGAACCAAGCCATCGAGCCTTACCGGCTTTGCCGCCATAGGGATGATAGTGTCGGATCGGGCGCAGGTTTCGGGCTATACAAACCGTAGGCCTTTTTATCCCAGGATGACAGTGGGCGGCTCGCTGGCTCCCCTGGCGCTGGATAAAGAGTTGCCCAAAGGGGCCGAGGGGCGCTTTCGGATTTATGGAAACTTATCATGGGCTAGGTATCCTTTGTGGCTGGATTTCACCCAGACCTTTGACGATACCACAATATCATCTCCAATTACGTGGACGATAAAACGTCTGGAAACTGGAGAGGCAAAAATAGTGTCAGCCGGCATCGCCTATGAAGGCAGAAGGATTGTCGTCGCCTCCGGGCTGCAGAAGGCCTTTAATATTTCAGAACAAGCGGTAAGAGTCGACTTGGGCTCTGATCCGCCCTATTTAGTGACCGCCACCCCATCAGCGCCTATCACCTGGTTGGTTCGTTTTGGTGTCAGGTTTTGACAAAAGAAATCGTTTGACAAGGCAATTGAAAAATTTGATATTCTAATAGCCTAATGGTATTCGAACATGACTAAAAAGATCGGCCTGGCCCTCTCAGGCGGTGTCGGCTACTGCATGGCCCACATCGGCGTCTTCCAGGCGCTGGAGGCGGCCGGGATCAGGCCGGACATGATGGCCGGCACCTCGGGCGGGGCGCTGATAGGGGCCTTCTACGCCTCGGGCATCAAGCCGGATCGTCTGGAGGAGATCGCCAAAACCATCAAGTGGCACAAACTGATGGGCCTGTCCCTAATATTCAAGGGGCTAGCCTCGTCAAAGCCCATTGAGGATCTGGTCAAAGAACTGTTGGGCAAGGATCGCCGCTTCGCCGACCTTTCCATTCCCCTGTTGGTGACTGCGGTTGACCTGATCTCCGAGGAGAAGGTCATCTTCCCGGAAAAAGAATCGGACACCGTGGCCCTGCCGGTGCGAGCCTCGTGCAGTCTGCCCATGGTCTTCTCCCCGGTCAAAAACGGAGAAAAACTGCTGGTGGACGGCGGGATGCTGGTTCAACTGCCGACTTTGGAGCTCCGCGAGAAGGGCATGGAGTTCGTCATCGGCGTCACCTTCCTGCGCAACCGCACCGTGCCCGGCAACATCTTCGAGGTCACCCTGCGCACCCTGTCAATCGCCAACCAGGAGCGGCTGGAGCGCCAGAGGAGGGAAGCCGACCTCCTGGTCGAGATCAACGTGGGGCAGACCAACCGCTGGGACCTGCAGGCGGCGGCCGACTTCATCAAGATCGGGCGGCTGGCGGCCGAAGACGCCTTGAAGCGCAACCAGGACAAGGTTAAATCGCTGCTGGCTGGATGATAGATGGGAAACAATCCGAAGATCGGGTTGGCCCTCTCCGGGGGCGTGGGGTACTGTCTGGCGCATATTGGTGTGCTTAAAGCAATAGAGGAAGATAACATCGTAATCGATTGCGTGGCAGGAACATCAGGCGGGGCATTGATCGGTTGTTTATATGCCTCGGGCATCAAGGCAGACAGGTTGGAGCAGATAGCCAAGGAGATATCCTGGGCCAAGCTGATGGCCCCGACCCTGGTGCTCAAGAACAAAGGCCTGGTCTCGTCAGAGCCCATCGAAAAGCTGGTGGACGAGCTCATCGGCAAGGACAGAAGGTTTTCCGAGCTCAAGCTGCCCCTGTCGGTGGTGACGGTGGACCTGATCTCGGGTCAGGAGGTTGTTTTCCCGCAAAGCGAGGACGACTTGATCGCCCCGGCGGTGCGGGCCTCGTGCTCGGTGCCGGTGGCCTACGCGCCGGTGAAGATGGGCGGCTGGCTGCTCTCCGACGGCGGCATCAAAGCGCCGCTACCGGCCGAGGCTCTCAAGAAGTGCGGCGTCGAAGTTTCCATCGGGGTGGCCTTCGAGCCGGGCCGTTACGAGCCGACCAACCTGTTCGAGATAGGCATCCGCTCCATGCTGCTGGCCAACGAGAGCCTGCTGGAGCTTTACGAAAACGAGCTGGATGTGCTGGTCAAGGTCAAGACCGGGGAAGTGTCGTCCTGGGACTTCTCGGCCGCCCAGTCGCTGATCGAGGCCGGCTATCGGGCGGCCAGGGAGAAGCTGGGCCGGATCCGGGAGCGGGCGGCGGTGGGGAAGGCCAATGCCTGACTTTTACCGATTGCCGTTGGTCATGACAAGCCGGCCTACGTGCCGGACAAGCGAAGCAATCCAGCGTATAGTCAGTGATTGCTTCGTAGCCGAGGCGGCGAAGCCCATCTCGCAATGAGGCAAACACACGCCATATGCTATTCACTGTTATACTGACGATCCTCACCGCCGCCGTGGCCGCCGGGATGTTCCTGCTGTGGCAGGGGCTGGGCCGCCAACTGCGCGAGCTTCGCGAGGCCCAGAAAAACGACCAAGCCATGTCCCTGATGTCCCAGTGGATGCAGGACACCCGGGCCTCGCTCGACTCCAGACTGGCCGAGAGCCGGCAGGTGCTGGATACGCGCCTTTCGGAGGTGGACCGCAAGCTGGGGGCATCCATGGATTCGGTCAACCAGCGGCTGGACGGGGCCGCCCGGGTCATCAGCGACGTCAACAAGCAGCTGGGGACCCTGTCGAAGACGGCCGAGAACATGCAGGAGGTGGGCAAGAATATATCCTCCCTGCAGGACATCCTGAGGTCGCCCAAGATCCGGGGCGGACTGGGCGAGTATTTCCTGGCCGACCTGCTGTCCCAGATCCTGCCGCCCCAACACTACCAGCTGCAATACGTATTCGGCAGCGGCGACAAGGTCGACGCAGTGGTCAGGCTCTCCGGCAAACTGGTGCCGGTGGACGCCAAGTTTCCCCTGGAGAACTTCCGTCGCCTGGTCGAGTCCCAGACCGATGAGGAGAGAAAGCGCCAGCGCCGTGAGTTCGTCCGCGACGTTAAGAAGCATGTGGACGCCATCGCCAAAAAGTACATCCTGCCCGACGAGGGCACCTTCGACTTCGCTCTGATGTACATTCCGGCCGAGAACGTCTATTACGAGACCATCATCAAGGACGAGGCCTTCGGCGAGGACAAGTCCATCGCCAACTACGCCATCGAAAGCCGGGTGATACCGGTCTCGCCCAACTCCTTCTACGCCTACCTCCAGGCCATAGTGCTGGGCCTGCGCGGCATGAGGGTGGAGGAGAGGGCCCAGGAGATCATCGACTCCCTGGCCCGGCTCAAGGGCGATCTGGCCCGGTTCCGGGGCGACTTCGAGACGGTGGGCACCCACCTCAAGAACGCCGCCAACCGCTATGACGAGGCCGAAAAAAGGCTGGCCAAATTCGAAGACCGACTTGAAGGAGTGGAGGGCAGGCAGATGGAAGCTGGGGCGGCACCTAAAGAGATAGAGGCATGAGCAGTGAATCGATTTTCAGGATTCTTCGCGGTGTTGGAGAATACCTGCCGCTGATCATCTTCTTGGTGGCAGTTCCGTTTTCCATGTACCTGAGCTATCGTCGCCGACAATCACAGACCTTGAAGCTAAAGGATTTGGCGGTCAAGCTGGGGCTCCAGTGCCAATGGGAACAGCAGCCGGCAACCCTGGACCAGGCTTACCGCCAGAGGTTGGCCTCCTACCGCGGAGGCAACCGCACCGAAGCCGAGAAGGCCTTTCGGCGGCTGGAGCAGAGCGGGTTTCTCAAGTCCATGCTTTCGCTGTCCCAGCCCTTGGCCATCGGTGGACGCTACAACGGCTACCAGGCAGAGATCAAGCTGGTACACCAGAATAAAAAGAGCTATACCGAGGCCAGAGCGTTTTTTCCCGAACCCTTGGGATTGGGACTGAAGATCGTCCGTTCCGGATTCTGGAACAGAAACCTGTCTTTTGGCAAAACGGCCGGAATAGAAACCGGCAACGCCGAGCTGGACAAGGCGGCCGCCATCCAGGCCCGTGACGAACTCAAGGCCCGGTACCTGGCCAAAAGCGTCCAGAGCCAACAGGCGCTGCTGGAGCTATTTCAGCACAAGGGGGCCGAGATCAGCGACCAGGGAGCGCTCATCAGGCAGGACGGATACCAGATCGATTACGCCAAGTGCAAGAAAATGCTGGACGACATAACCCGGGCCTTACAGGCTATAGCCGGTTCCCTGGGCGTCAAGGAGAGATATCCAGAAAACTCAAATGAGAACTGATTTGAGGAAGCAGCCATGAGAAAGCTTCTGATCCCCGTCCTGATGGCGGTTGCCGCCATGCTTTCCGCTCAAAGCTCTCGACAAGGTTCGGGGCAGTCCCAGCCGCTGTTCCACATCGAGCGCACCATGAACGCCAACAAGCTCTACTACGAGGCCAACCTCACCGCCGAGGGCAAGCTCGACCCCGAGGAGCCGGTGAAGGCCTACTGGATCATGTGGGCCAAGGACCCCAGCGGCAAGACCATCGAGGGCATGAACCTAATTGAACGGACCAAGGTTTACGGCTTCAATATCTCGCCGGACAAGTCGGGCAAGCACTACAACATGACCTTAAAACCCTTCAAGGAGAGGCTGATCAAGGTCTACCTGCAGGAGGGCAAGGCCCGGGCCGAGATGATCATCGACGGCCGGCCCTCGTACTTCACCAGGATGCACATCTTCTCCAAGGGCAACTCCAAGCCGGACTCCATCAAGCTCCACGGCACCGACATCGAGTTCGGCACCAAGACCTACGAGCTGTTCATCCCCAAGAAGGACTGAACGTTGCGTTCAACGATCAACGTTCAACGTTCTACGTAGGGATGAAAGTAGGCTACTGCGCCATCGCCGGCCGGCCCAACGCCGGCAAATCAACCCTGCTCAACGCCTTTCTGGGCGTGAAGCTGGCGGCAGTCAGCCGCCGGCCCCAGACCACCAGGCAAAGGGTGCTGGGGGTGGACAGCGGACCGGATCACCAGATCGTCTTTTTGGACACCCCGGGCCTATTGGAGCCCAAGTACCTGATGCAGAAGAGCCTTTTAAAGATCGCCCAGTCCAGCATCCGGGAGGCAGACGTCCAACTGTACCTGGTAGACGCCGGCAAGGGCATCAGGGACGAGGACCTGGGGTTCCTGGCCAAGCAGAACAGGGCGAAGACCGTCATCGTCCTCAACAAGATAGATCTGGTGACCAAGGAGCGACTGCTGCCTTTGATCGCCGAAGTCAACTTGAAGACAGGCATCGACGACATCTACCCGATCTCCGCCCTGCGAAAGTTCGGGCTGGACGATTTGAGACAGGGCATTATCTCCAAGCTTTCGGAGGGGAAGCCATTTTACGATCCGGACACCCTGACCGATCAGCCGGAGAAATTCTTCGTCTCCGAGCTGATCCGGGAGAAGCTGTTCGAGCTTTGCGGGGCCGAGGTACCCTACGCCACGGCGGTGGTTATAGATGCCTTTAGGGAACATTCGGGAAGAAAGGATTTGATCCAGGCCACCATCTGGGTGGAGCGGCCGTCGCAGAAGGCCATCGTGGTGGGGCAGGGGGGGCGGAAGATCAAGGCCATTGGCACCGCTGCCCGGAAGGAGATCGAGGAATTTCTGGGGAGGCCGGTCTTTTTAGAGTTGTTCGTCAAGGTCAAGAAGAAGTGGCGGGAGCGGGAGGGGGATTTGAGGGAGTTGGGGCTGTAATCGGGCCACAAGAGGCATAAAAGGAACATATAGACCGGCAGGTCTAAAACATCTACTAAACGATAACAAGGAGAAGCCTATGCCTGATTACGCAGAGTGGATGCTGGACGACGATGAGGAGAACATCATCCTCCAGAACGCCGACGGCGACGAAGTCGGCAAAGTGAACATCAAAAATTTGCTGGAGAAAGCCGGCTGGAAGAAGGTGGGGTAGTCAGCCTTGTTTTCGCAAAAGCCCGGTCTCTAACGAGACCGGGCTTTTGCGTCATAATGAGCTGGTTAAGCCATGGCGATTGTGCTATGGGAGAGTCACCCTTCGACAAATAGACTCCATCTCGACTCCGCTTGATGTCCACGCTAGGTGCATAGGGTGACTTTTTTATTTACCTTCCCTTCAGCCTCTGGCAGATATTTTTAGCCCGGATGTGCTCCTGCAAAGTCTTTGTAAAGATATGCCCCCCGTCGCCGCGGGAAACAAAGTAGAGGTAATCGGTTTTAGCCGGAAAAACCGAGGCTTTCAGCGACGCCCGCCCCGGGTTGCTGATGGGGCCGGGTGGTAGCCCTATTCTTTTATAGGTGTTATAGGGGGAGTCGATCTTGAGGTCGGCGTAGGTCAGCCTGGTGTTCTTGTGCCGGGGCAGGACGTACTCGATCGAGGCGCAAGACTCCAGCGGGCGATAGAGGCGGAGCCGGTTGTAGAAGACCGAGGCCACTAAGGCACGTTCCGAATCCACCTGGGCCTCGCGCTCCACCAGAGAGGCCATGATCACCGCCTGGTGCGTCGTGAGCTTACGGCGCTGGAGCTCTGTGGCCCAGGAAGTGTCGAAATTCGACCGGAAGTTATCGAGCATGGCCGTCACCGCCTTAGAGGGAGAGGTGCCCCACTCAAAGTCGTAGGTATCCGGGTAGAGGTAGCCCTCGAGGTTCTGAGCCGGTATCTTATAACGCTCTAACATTCCGGGGTGGCGGCAAACCTCCATGAAGCCCAGGCTATCCACCCCGGCCTGTTGTTGCAGCAGGCCGGCGATGCGGGCCATGGTCAGACCCTCGGCCACGGTCACCTTGTGGTAGGCCACGGCGCCGGTCCGCAGCTTCATCAGGGCCTGCCAAGTGGAAAGAGGCATGGAGAAAAGATAGCGTCCGGCCTTAAGCTTTCTGTTCAATCCGAAAAACGTGGCGGCAGTTCTAAAGGCCCGGGGGTGGCGGATGACGCCGTTATCGGCCAGTAATTTGGCGATGACGGCTGTAGAGGCACCCCTGGGAACGGTTAAGGAACGGGTTTCCCAAGAGGCCGGGGGCATTGGGGGAAAGAACAAAACGTAGGCAATATAAGCCGCCGCCAGAGCCGTAACAGTTGTTATCGCTGGGGGCAATATGTTATGGCTTCTTCTTGCCATGTTGGCTCATAAAATCGGAAAGGATGATAGAGGCAGAGATCCGGTCCAGCGCCTTCTTGCGGCCCTTGAGCTTGCATCCCATTGCATGAACCGCTTGCTGGGCGATGCGGCTGGTGAGGCGCTCGTCGTAGAGGTGTATCGGAAGGCCGAGAGAGGATTCCAAGCGCTGCTTGGTCTGGAGCACGAAGGAGGTGAGGTCGGTGTCCGAGCCGTCAAGTTTCGAGGGCTGGCCGAGGACGACTTCGGCTATCTGGTATTCGGAAAGCACCGGCTGAAGCTTATGCAACAGATCATCCAGGTTCTTGATCTCAATGGTCGGCAGGCCTTGGGCGGTAATCCCGAGTTCGTCGCTCACCGCCATACCAACCCGGCGCCTGCCCAGGTCCAGGCACAGTATACGGGGCCGGCTCATGCTGTCTGAAATTTCATCAGGTCGCGGATGGCCCGGCGGTGGGCAGCGAAAGCCAGCCGGGGCAGCTTATCCAACGGAAACCAGCCGATCTCCGAGGCATCGTCACCGGCTGCCGGCTTTCCGAAGAACCGGACCGCCCGATAGACTATCAGGATGGCATGGGTGCGAGGGTCGTCGCAACCGCTGTAGACGCCAATAAGCTCCCCGATCTTCACCCTAAGGTCGGTCTCCTCCCTTGTCTCCCGGACGGCGCAATCCCGGGGGCTTTCCCCATACTCCATGAATCCGGCCGGCATAGACCACAATCCGACCAGGGGTGGATACTTTCTTTTCACCAAAAGCAGGTGGCCGCCCCGGACCAACAGCACCCCCACGGCCGGGGTGGGGTTGCGGTAATGGATGAAACCGCAGGCCGGACAGAAACGGCGGCGGTGTCCGTCCAGCCGGCGGAATGAGAGGCGACGGCCGCAAAGGGGGCAAAATTTAAATACGGCGCGGGACATAAGAAAAGGCTGCACGGCATTCGGCCGGCAGCCCATGGCTCACTTGGCCTTAGTGACCTTGCCGGAACGAAGGCAGGCGGTGCAGACGCTGATGCGCTTAATCTTGCCCTCAACCTCGGCTTTGACCTTTTGTAGGTTGGGGTTCCACCGGCGCGGGCCGGCGTTTTTGGCGTGGCTGACCGAGTGGCCGAAGGCCGCGCCCTTGCCGCATATATCGCAGATGCGTGACATGGGTGTCCTTTCGAATATGAATTATATTTTTACTCCGAAACCCAGTAGAGAAAACGGCCGCAGTTGCCGCAGGTGCTGATATGCTGATTTCGTTCGGTGTCGCTGGCCAGGGCGGTCGGCATCCTGATATAGCAGCCGCAGCAGATGCTGTTGATGACCGGAACCACCGGCCTTCCATACCGCTCCTTGAGCTTGCGATAGCGGTCGATGATGGCAGGTTCGACCTGTTTCTCGATGTCGGCCCGGGCCTGGATGATATGCTCCAGGCCGTCGATCTTGAATCCCAGGGCCTTCTGGTTGGCGGCGTCCTCGGTGGCTTCCTTGATGGTCAGCTCCAGGTCGTGGAGGGTGACCAAAAGTTCCAGTTGGGGGTGCATGGCTCTATTCCTTTAAATGATTATCCCATTGCTTCAGGAATGTCACCCCTATCGGTTAGACTATCT
>CAZPNX010000018.1:0-48475 GCA_964588285.1 uncultured bacterium | reverse complement strand
CCCGCGGCGATCGCCCAATTCCTCGATCAGAGGCAGCCTTTTTTTTAAATATAATTCGGCCTCGGAAAAGTTTCCCAATTCCCTCTCCAGCTCGCCCAAAGCCCCCAGGGCTATGCTGACACTGTGCCGGTAGCCAATGCTCTGGCTGATATCCCTGACCTGTAGGAAACATTCCTTAGCCTGGTGGTATTGTCCCTGTTGCTTATAAACGAGGCCGCTGTTTCCCAGGGCCGAGAGCATGCTCGACTTGTCGCCGATCTTTCGCGATATCTCCAGAGAGGATCGGTAACTATCCAAGGCCTGGAGCTTCATCCCTTGGCGAAAAAAGACATTGCCCAGGCTGCCGGTGGCATGGGCCAAGTCTTTGAGATCGTTGTCCTCTTTGGCGATATCCAGCCATTGTTGGTAACAGGGTTCGGCCTTTTGGAAATCCCCCCTATCCGAATAGTAATTACCTAACAGATTACAACATCTGGCTATAAGGTCCCGGCTTCCTATAATTGTGGCCAGGGCTTCCATTTCACTGAAATAATGTAAGGCCAGGTCATATTCTCCTCGACGAGAGTGAACATCTCCGATCAGGCCCAGATTTCGACAGAGGCCGTGACGATCACCGGAATTCAGGCAGTATTGACGGTTCTGTTCCAAAAGCTGCAACGCCGAATCGTATGCCCCTTTGCGAACTAAGAGGTCGCCCAGGGCCAATCTCACCCTGGCCAGCAGTTGGGGCAGATGGTTGATCTTTTCGATCAGACCCCGATAGAGACGTTCGGCTTCTTCCCATTCTCCGATCAGATCCAGAGTTTCTATCTTGTTCCAGATAACCTGAAAACATAGATAGCGATCCGGGGAGATCTCCAACCATAACGAGCGGGGCTTTATTTTCATAATCGGTTTGAATGGAAAGACAACCCTACCTCCCGCCTCCGGCGCAGGCGCAGGCGCATCCGGCGCAGGCACAGGCGCAGGCGCACGAGGAGCGGCCCGAGGACCCGGAGCTGGAGCCCCTTGAGGAACCAGAGCTGACCGGCACCGGGTTGGTGACATCGGTCACCTTGGAGGTGAACTTGCTCACATCGCCCACCAGGCCGGGCGACAGCCGTTCCGCGTCCGAGTTGATAGCGTCGGCCAGGGCCGGGCCGGGCACGCGGAAGCGGGAGGAATCCGGGGCCTCCGCAGGAAGCTTGCCGGGGGGTACGGTGGTCCCGGGTTGAAGGGGGGCCTCGGCGGTACCTCGACTCCGCTCGGTAACCGCGCTCGGCAGAGGCGCCGGCCCGTAATAGCTGTCCCACCAGCGAGGCTGGTAGTATTGTCCGGTGCCGTAGCAATCGCGCACCCGGGTGCGGTAGTCGCTGTCCATGGTCATCCAGTCGTAGTTTTCCTCCAATACCCGGGAACGCTCCTCGGGCCCGGCCGCTATTTTGGCCTCGTCCCAGGACTGCTGGATCACCTGGCGGTAGTACTTGACCGAGTCCCGGCGCGAGTAGCCCCGCATCTTATCGTTGACAGCCTTGACCATGTCCACCGCCAGCCTCTGCATGGCCGCCTGGGAAACCGAGCCGTCCTGGCCGATGCACTTTATAAAGGCGGTCTCGTAGGCCTCGGTGGCCTTGGTGGGGTCCATCACCTTGAGCTTGAGCTGGGGCTGGCGGGCCAACACCGCCACCCCGCCCTTGCGGGCCAGATTGAACAATATCAGGGTCATCACCCGGTCCAAGGGCATCTCCAGCAGAAGGGCGGCTTCGGGCGATGTCAGCCCCCGCCTTACTCCGGTGCCCTCCACCGATACCACCGGCGGCAGGTACTTCATTTTCCGGGCCCGGTTGGCCCGAACCACCAGGAAAATGATCAGGGCCGGCAGCCAGAGAAATATGGTGGCCAGCAGAAAGCCCAGCACGGCCCCGATGACGCCGATGAGCCCGATCAAAAACTTCACCAGGGGTCCTGGGGGCTTCTGGATGGACGAGGCCTCTACGTATTTTGCCGGGAACGAGGCGCCGAAGACATACTTTCCGTCGGGTTTGGCGTCCTCCAAAACCCATTTGTAGACCGGAGTGCCCACGGCCGAGTCGTACCAGCTTTCGGTGAACTTCTGTTCGTGATAACGCGGCTCCTCCTGGCCGACCCCGGCCGGAAACACGAAATGGCACTCCAGACGGGTGGGTCCGGTGACATACTCTGTGCCGTACCAGGTGGGCTGGAATTTGAAGGAGGCGTACCCCGGGTCATGGTCGTCGGTGTACAGCAGTCTTTTGAGTTTTATGGAGAAGGCCAAAGTGGCCGAATCGCCCGGCATAATAGTCTGCTGACTGCCCAGGTGGACCTCGACCCCGGGCTTGACATACTCCGAGGCCCGGATGAAATCGAGCTTGACGCCGCGGATGGCGGCCTCGGCCGATTCCAGGACATAGCTGTCGTTGGGCAGGCCGACGTCCACGATGTCGATCGGCTTTCCATCCGGCTGACAAACAAAGGTCAGTCGGTAATGGATGGTGGCCTGGCCCTGGAAGTCGATGACCACCCAGGAAAGGTTTTGGGGCACGGCGAAGCGGTAGTCCTGGGCCGAAAGCGGAACGGCCGCAGCCGACAATAGGGCGGCTAGCAGGGGGAGGAAAAGTTTCTTCATGGCGATTTTTAGTGGTATTCAGGAGATCATGTTTATGCTTTAACCGTAGTCTCGAATATTGTATAATAGGTCTGTGGAAATCCGTGATAATCCGTGGCGAAAACAGCCGCCCCGATGCGACTAATTTAATACATGCCGTCTATAAAGTCAAGCAAAATAACATTCCGGCACCGGAGGTTTCAAAGACAGGCCGAGTGGACCAAGAATTTGCGCCATCATCTCTATCGCCAGGTGAGACTCGGTCGAACCCAGAGGATTTTGGACCTGGGCTGCGGCACCGGGGTGATTGCCGCCGAAATAGCCGCCCGGTCCGATGCCGAGGTCTGGGGCCTGGACCACAATCTTGAGTCGATTAAATACGCGGCCGGGCAAAGTACCCAGCCGATCGGCTGGACGGCCGGGGAGGCGGCCGCCATGCCGTTCCGCTCCGGTTTTTTCGATCTGGTGGTGACTCACTATTTCTGGATGTGGATAGTAAATCCCGAGGAGGTTTTAGCAGAATGCCTGCGGGTGCTGGAGCCGGACGGATATCTGCTGTCGCTGGCCGAACCGGACTATTATCGGGGGCGGGATACGCCTTTTCAACTAACAAGCATCAGAGAACAACTAACTGGGCAACTGGCCAGCGAGGGGGCGGATCCCGGCATGGGCCCGAAGGTCGGCGGGCTTTTCCGAAGGGCCGGGCTGAGGACCGAGGCCGGATCGATAAACCAGGGCTGGGGGCCGCGGGAGCACCGGAGGGAGTTCCGGCATGAATGGGCGTTCATCGAAAAGGCTGTAGGAGGCATGAAGGACATAAAGGTTCTAAAAGAGGTTGAAAAGAAAGCCATCGCCTTCGGAACAAGAAGGTCGGTCATGCCGGTCCATTGGGCGCTGGGGAGGAAGCCTTGAAGCAGGCCGGCCGGTCAACGGGCAATTAGGCAAGGAGGGGCCATGACCATTGCCCTGATAATCTTTCTGGCCTCATACGCCGTCATCGCCTTTCAGAGCATCCCCCGGCTGCACATCACCCGGCCGGCCGGGGCCCTGCTGGGGGCGGTGGCCATGGTGGTGTGCGGGGTGCTGTCTTTGGACGCGGCCTATCGGGCGGTGGACATGAACACCATCGTCTTTTTGATGGGGGCCATGATCATCGTGGCCTACCTTGAGATTTCTGGCTTTCTGGGCATGGTGCGCTCGCTGACCCTGCGACAGGCGCGGACCCCGTCACAGCTTCTGGCCCTGGTGATCGCATCCTCTGGCCTGATGTCTGCGGTTTTCATGAACGACACCATTTGCCTGCTGTTCACCCCATTGGTTCTCAAAACGGCGCGGGAACTGGGTCTCAATCCGGTCCCCTATCTCATCGCCCTGGCGGCCTCGGCCAACGTGGGCAGCGCCTGCACTATCATCGGCAACCCCCAGAATATGCTGATCGCGGTCAACTCCGGCATCGGATTTCTTGCCTTCCTGTCGGCCCTGTGGCCGGTATCCCTCCTGGGGCTGGGAACGGTCTACCTGGTCGTCAGCTTGGCCTACCGCAAGGATCTGGCCCGCCGAACGTTCGAACCCCGGCCGGAGATAAACCTGCCCCGCCTGCGCAGCGGCATGTTTTTGGCCTCGGCCGCCACCGTCATTCTTTTCTTGGCCCTATTGGTTCTGGATTACCCGCCGCCCCTGGCGGCCGGTGGCTGCGCCGCCCTGCTCATCATCGCCGGGTCCAGAAGGCCGCGGGCCGCCCTGCAGAAGGTGGACTGGGAGCTGCTGCTGTTCTTCTCCGGCCTGTTCGTCATCGTGGCCGGGATAGCCGAGGCTGGGCTTACCGAACGGGCCTTCGGGCATTTCCAAAAATTACTTCACGGCGGCCGGCTGGAGCAGCTGGCTTGGCTGACGGGATTTTCCACCGTGCTCTCAAACCTAGCCAGCAATGTGCCGGCGGTTATGCTGTTTTTGAAGTTCATCCCCGGGCTGGACAATCCCAGGCTTTACTGGCTGGCCCTGGCCGTATCTTCCACCTTGGCGGGCAACCTGACGGTCATCGGATCGGTGGCCAACATCATCGTCTTCGAGCAGAGCCGCCGGGAGGTGAGGATAGGCTTCTGGGAGTATTTTCGCTGCGGCCTGCCCCTCACCCTCATCACCCTGGTTCTGGGGATCTTGGTTCTGACGGCCACGGTCCGTTAGTCCAACAAAGCGCTTGCTTTCCGGAGCCCGATGCGCTAAAATGTCTTATTAAGAGAAAAAGGAAGGGCGGATTTACAAAACCGATCCGCCTGCGGAACAAGTCTGTTTTTCATAACCATTCAAGGAGGGCAAAAATGCCTCCGTTGAAGAAGAAAACGTCTGCGGCCAAACCTCAGACCAGAAAGCCAAAGCTGTTGCTGCCTTCGGCCGGCAACGAGCTGGCCAGCCTCAAGATGAAGCTCAAGGTGCTGCAGCGGGTCAACGAGATCGCGGCCAGCACCTTCGAGGCCCTGCCCCTGCTGGACCGGACCATGGACCTGGTGACCGAGATCGCGCCTTCGGAGGCCGGCTCCCTGATGCTGCTGTCTCCGGACAAGCAGGTGCTGCGTTTCTCGGTGGCCAAGGGCGCCGCCGCCCGAACCCTTTTGGGAATGGAGATCCCGGTGGGCCAGGGCATAGCCGGCTGGGTGGCCAAGACCGGCATTCCCCTGATCGTCAACAATGTCGAGGCCGAGCCCAAGTGGAAGCGGGAGATCGCCGAGCAGGCTTCCTTCCCCACCCAGCGCATCCTGTGCGTGCCCTTAAAGAGCCGGGCCGAGGTCATCGGGGTCATCGAGCTGGTCAACAAGGTGCGCGACGAGGACTACAACGACGACGACCTGGAGATCATCGAACTTCTGGGGGCCCATCTCTCCACCCTGATAGAGAACAGCAAGCTCTATGCCGAGGCCAGGGAGAAGGTGGAGAGGATCTCGGCCATGGCCGACACCGCGGCCGCCATCTCCTCCAGCTTAGACGTGCGCCGGGTGCTGGAGACCGTGATGACCGTGGCCCGGGACGTCATCAATGCCGAGGCCAGCTCCATCTTCATGTACGACCAGGAGAAGAACGATTTCTTCTTCGAGGTGGCCACCGGCCAGGCCGGAGAGGCGGTCAAGCAGATAAGGGTGCCCTGGGGCAAGGGGATGGTGGGCTGGGCGGCCGAGAACATGAAAACCCTGCTGGTGCCGGACGTCACCCAGGACCCGCGCTTCTACTCCAAGGTGGACGAGAAGTCAAAATTCGTCACCCGCAACGCCATCTCGGTGCCGCTCAGGGCCAAGGACCGGCTGATCGGGGTGGCCCAGGTGCTGAACAAGAAAGGGGGCACCTTCACCCCCGAGGACGTGGAGCTGTTCGAGACATTGTCGCGCCAGGCGGCGGTGGCCATCGAGAACGCCCAGCTGTACACCGACCTTCAGGACCTGTTCAAAAGCACCATCCGCACCGTGGTTAGCCTGATAGACGCCAAGGATGACTACACCGCCGGCCACTCCTCCCGGGTCACCCAGTACGCCCTGATGATGGCCGACCAGGTCGGCTATTCGTCCGGCGATCGCGACCGGCTGGAGCTGGGGGCCCTGCTCCACGATGTCGGCAAGATCGGGATGCCGGATGCCATCCTTAAAAAACCCTCGGGGCTGACCGACGAGGAGTTTGCCATCGTCAAATACCACCCGGTCAAGGGGGCCGAGTCGCTGGCGCCCATCAAGCAGATGAAGGACATCATTCCCTTAGTGCGCCACCACCACGAGCGACTGGACGGCAAAGGCTATCCAGACGGCCTGTCCGGCGATCGGATCAGCACCGACGCCCAGATCGTCTGCATTGCTGACGCCTACGACGCCATGAACTCGGACCGTCCCTACCGCAAGGGCCTGGGCATGGCCGAGTCGGTGGCCCGGTTGCGCAAGGACGCCGGCACCCAGTTCAACCCCAAATTGGTGGAGGCTTTCGTCCGGGCCTTGGAGGCGGAGGCCGACCAAACTTCCAAGGAGGTGAAGTGATGGCGCAGTTGGCCCGAAGCAGGAAGACCACCGGGTTCCTGGTGGGAATCGTAGTGGCGGCGGTGGTCATCATGGTCTCCACCCCCAACGTTCCGCTGTCGTACGCCAAGTTCTTCCAGATGCTAGAGAATAAAGCCTACGATCTGCGCTATATTTTGAAGATAGACGAGACCAATCAACAGGACATCGACCAGGTGGTGATAGTGGAGATCGACGATGAGTCCCTGGCCAAGCTGGGCCGTTTCCAGAACTGGCCACGGCTCTATCACGCCAAGGTGGCCGATTATTTGGCTTCGGGCGGAGCTTCGGCTGTCGCCTTCGACATCTTCTTCGTGGAGTCGGACAGTCTGATGCCGGACGTCATCCAGTTGTTCGAGGAGACCAAGGCCGAGACGGTCCGGGATCAGCTGAGGTTGGCCAAGGTGCCGATGAAGCCGGACCAGATACCCCCGGTCATAGACGCCGTCCTCTACTCCTGGGGCTATGACCAGGACTTCGGCCGGGTGGCCAAGACCCACGGCAACGTCTACTTTCCCTTCTACTTTACCACCGGGGCGGTTCAGGACAGCAGCGACCTGGAGGTGCGCCATCTGGCCTTTCGCTTCGAACCCCGGGTGACCGACAAATATGCCTACATGCTGGCCGCCGGCGACCTCTACCGAGTGGGCCAGATGACCCTGCCGGTGCCGGCCCTGTTGGATGCCGCCCGGGGAACGGGTTATTACAACATCGAGCCGGATGGAGACGGAGTCACTCGGCGGATTCCGCCATTTCTGGCCCTAGGCGACCGCAGCTATCCCTCGATGGACTTTCAGATCGTCATGGACCGGCTGGGGGTTAAGCCGCAGGATGTCTCGATAGCGCTGGAAAAAGAGATCCGGCTGGGCGACAAACTCAGGATACCATTAGACAGCGACGGCCGGATGCTGATCACCTACTTCGGAAACTATAAGAAATTCCGTTACATCTCCTACGCCGACGTGCTGATGGAGATGGTCCCGGCCGAGTATTTCCAGGACAAGATCGTCATCGTCGGAGCTACCGCCGCCGGCCTGATGGACCTGAGGGTGGTTCCCTTTTTCAATAACTTTCCCGGCCCTGAGATCCACGCCAACATCATCAACACGCTGCTCACCGGCAAGTTTATGACCATACCGCCCTGGTGGCTCAGCTTGGCGGTGGTGGTGGGCTTCGGCCTGCTGACGGTGCTCATCTCCCTGCGATTCAAGCCGTTGGTTTCGGGCGCCGTCCTGCTGGGATTGGTGGTGGTTTACTTTGTGGTCTCCTACATCCTGCTGGACAGATGGCTGATATGGGTGGAGCTGGTGCGGCCCCTAGTGGTGGTGGTCTTCACCAACATGGCCATCATGGGCTATCGCTTCCTGACCGAGGAGAAGCAGAAGGTCTGGATCAAGAACATGTTCCAGGGCTACATGTCAAAGGACCTGGTGGACAAGATCATGGCCAACCCGGAGATGCTGCAGATGGGCGGGGACAAAAAGGAGATAACCGTCTTCTTCTCGGACATCAAGGGCTTCTCCTCGTTCTCCGAAAAACTGGGGACGCCGGAGCGGCTGATCGCCCTGATCAACGAGTATTTGGGGGCCATGTCCGACGTGGTGCTGGAACACGGCGGCTACATCTCCAAGTACGAGGGCGACGCCATCATGGCCTTCTGGGGGGCGCCCACCGACGACCCCAACCATGCCCATACCTGCATCCGCTGCGTCTGGGCCATGAAGCAGAGGCTGAACGTGCTCAACGCCGACCTGGCCAAGCGCCAGATGCCAGACCTGTTCACCCGTTTCGGCATCAACACCGGCCTGGTGACGGTGGGCAACGTGGGCTCGGAGAAGAAGAAGTCCTACACCGCCATGGGCGACTCGGTCAATCTGGGATCGCGGCTGGAGGGAGCCAACAAGGAATACGGCACCGCCATCATGATCTCCGAATTCACCAATCAGAAGGTCGGCGGCAAATATCCGGTGCGGGAGCTCGATCTCTTGCGGGTGGTGGGCAAGGAGCAGCCGGTGCGGGTCTACGAGCTGCTGGGCCTGTCCGAGGCCGACGTGGCCGACAACAAGAGGAAATGCATCGAGGTCTACCTCCGGGGGCTGGCATTGTACCGGGAGAAGAAATGGGACGAGGCCATCGCCGTTTTCCAACAGGCGCTGGAGATAGACCCGGACGACGGCCCTTCCAAAACCTACATCGAACGCTGCCAGGATTTCAAGGTACTGCCGCCGCCTGAGCCTTGGGACGGGGTGTTCGTCATGAAGACCAAGTGATCCGGGGGACGAGGGACAAGGGTAAAGGGTCAAGGTATAAGAAAAACGTGAATGGTGAATAGTGAATGGTGAAGAGTGAATAGAGGCCAGGCGCTCAAGAAGCAACTTTCGCTCTTTCCATATCCATGCAGATAAGAGAAGGCTGGCCGGAGAGCGTCCTGGCCATTCCGGACTACCGGCGCTTCGTGGCCAGTAGGTTTCTGATGATCGTGGCCATCCAGATGGCCTCGGTGAGCGTGGGCTGGCAGGTGTACCAGCTGACCCGGGACCCGATGGCCCTTGGGTTCATCGGACTGGCCGAGGCCCTGGCCTATTTCGCGGCCGCCCTCTTCGGCGGGCACCACGCCGACACCCACGACCGCCAGCGGACCATGGTCGTCTGTATCGGGGGCCTGGCGCTCTGCCATGCCGCCCTGCTTTGGCTCACCTGGTGCTGCGGGGACATACTTCGCCGCTCGGCCCTTCCCATCTACGGGGTGATCGCCGCCACCGGGGTGGTGCGGGCATTCCTGGGGCCGTCCACCATGGCCCTGGGGGCCCAGATCGTGCCCCGACGCCTCTACTCCAACATGGCGGCTTATAACAGCCTGACTTTCCAGCTGGGCTCGATAAGCGGGCCCGCCATGGCCGGGCTGATCTACGGGTTCTGGGGCGCCAAGGCGGCTTACTCGACGGCTCTGGCCACGGGCCTGGCAGGCCTGGCCTCGGTGGTTGCCATAAAGTCATACGGGGTTCCCAGAAAGAACGGGGAGGAGTCTATACTCAAGAGCCTGGCCGGCGGCTTCAAGTTCGTATTCTCCAGTCCGGTGCTGTTGCCGGCCATGAGCTTGGATATGCTGGCCGTCCTCTTCGGCGGGGCCACCGCCATTCTGCCCATGGTGGCCGACACCGTGCTTCATGTCGGACCCAAAGGGTTGGGCTTCCTCAGGGCGGCTCCGGCCGTCGGCGCCGGAATCATGGCCCTGACCCTGGCGCATCGCCCGCCGCTTAAAAACGCCGGCCGTAAATTGTTATGGTCGGTGGCGGCCTTCGGCGCCTGCATGGCGGTATTTGCTCTGTCCCACAGCTTCTGGCTGTCGATGCTGGCCCTGGCGCTCTCCGGCGCGGCCGACAACATCAGCGTCGTTATCCGCCAGACCATCGTCCAGCTGTACACCCCGGATGAGATGCGGGGGAGGGTGTCGGCGGTCAACGGGGTGTTCATCGGGTCGTCCAACGAGATCGGGGCTTTCGAGTCAGGAGCAGCCGCCAAGCTGCTGGGCCTGGTGCCGTCCCTGCTGTTCAACAGCGGGATGACCCTGCTGGTGACCGGGGCGGTGGCCAGGCTGGCTGGGACGCTGAGAAGGCTGGACCTGACCCCACCCGAACCCTCCCCGAAGGCCTTCGGGGAGGACAGGAGGGGTCTAAAGCCATGAGCAAAGAGCGAACCAGAAGACCCGGTGTGTGCACCGGTCAGAGTATGAGCTCAGAGAAACTCTCTTTCGCCAAGCACCTGCGCCGTAACATGACCAAGGCCGAGAAGGTTTTCTGGGAGGCGGTGCGCCACAATCGGTTCATGGGTTACCAATTCCGCAGGCAGCAGGTTATTCACGGCTTCATCGCCGATTTCTATTGCAACGATTTGAACCTGATAGTTGAGATTGACGGTGGGATACACGAAACGCAGAAGGACTACGACCGTCTGCGGGAGGAGATTCTAAAAACCCACAATTTCAATGTGGTCAGGTTCACCAACGAAGAAGTAATGGCGAGCTTGGACGATGTTCTGGAAAGGATTAGGCTTAAAGTAGAGTATTATAGGTCAACAATAAATCCATAATCCGGGGCGGTGGCCAGGCTGGCGCCTAAGTTGCGAAAACTGGACCTGAGCCAGAATTGATTTGTTCCGATCGTTATTCTTGTATTTACCCAGCAGATTAGGTCAAAAGAATAATCAACAATTGTATAAAAGATAACCATAATGCCCGCCGCACCCTACAAAGTCATGCTCGAGGTCTTCGAAGGACCGCTGGACCTGCTGCTCTACCTCATCCGGCAGGAGGAGATAGACATCTACGACATTCCCATCGCCCGGATCACCCAGCAGTACCTGGAGTACCTGGAGTTCATGAAGTCGCTGGACATCGAGCTGGCCGGCGAGTTCCTGGTGATGGCCGCCACATTGCTCAAGATCAAGTCCCGAATGCTTCTGCCGCGGCACGAGGAGCTGGGCGAGGAGATAGAGGATCCCCGCCGGGATTTGGTCCAGCAGCTTTTAGAGTACAAGAAGTTCAAGGAGATCGCCGAGCGTTTGGGGGAGAAGGAGTACCAGCAGCGCCGCATGTTCCCCCGGCCCCGGGGCGGTTTCGACAACGCCGCCGAGATCATCCCGCCCGAGCCGCCGGCTCCGGAGGTGGGGATGTTCGAGCTTTTAACCGCCTTTAGGCAGGTGCTGGAGCGCATCGACAAGCTCAAGCTCTATGAAATCGTGGGCGAGGACATCTCCATCGAGGAGCGGATAGACTTCCTGCTCCGCGTCATAACCCAGCGACGACAAATGACCTTCATGGAGCTGTTCGAAAACGAACATCGGCGTCTGGTGATGGTGGTCACCTTCTTCGCCCTGCTGGAGCTGATGCGGCTAGGCCGGGTGTCGGTCAGGCAGGAGAGTCTGTTCGGGGAGATAATCATAACCAGTTCAGAACCGGCCCCGGAAGGAGATGAGCCTCAGCCTTCTCCAGCTTGAGGTATTTTGCCCTTTCCGAAAGGAGACAGGGGTTTGTCATTTATCCGTTATCTGGGATAAATCAACCGGTGAAACAACCTTTAATCGTTTTTTGGCTCCTGCTTCTGTCCCTACCCGCTCTGGCCGGGGTGGCCCAGGACATCGACGAACAGGAGCAGGCGCTGCGGGACATTCGGCGCAAACTGGCCGAAGCCAGGGAGCGGGCGGCCGAACTGGGCAGCCAGGAGAAAAACGTGCTGGCCCAGCTGGAGCATACCAGCGAGCAGGTGGGACTCACCCGGCAGGTGCTGGCCGAACTCAAGAACAAAGAAAACCGGCTGGACAGGGAGATAAACAGCCTCAACCAGCGCCTGTTGGCGGCTGAGGCCAGGCTGGTCAGGCAGAACGCAGTCATGGAGACCAGGGTGCGCGACATCTATAAGCGGGGGCAGCTGAACGATTGGGAGGTGCTGGTGTCCTCGGGCTCTCTGGCCGATGTGGCCAAACGCTACAAATATCTTAATCTGATAGCCGAGCAGGACGATAGGCTTTGTCGCAGCATCAAGGGGGAGCGGGAGGCCATTCTACGGGACAAGGCCGACCGGGAGGAGAAACTGGTGATTCTAGCCCAAGTGAAGGGGGAGACCGAGCGCGAAGCTGACAACCTTAAAAAGGAAGAGGAAAAGCAGAAAAAGCTGCTGGACAAGGTGCGCCGGGAGAAGCAATCCAAGGAGGAGCTGGCCAAGGAGCTGGCGGCCTCGGCCAAGCGCATGCAAAAACTGCTGGACGATCTGGAGCGCAAACGCAAAGCCGAACTCCAGGCCCGCCGGGAACCGGCCCCGCTGCCCGGCACCACCTATATCGAGCAGAACCGGGGAGGATTGGGCTGGCCGGTGGACGGGACACTCTATTCCGAGTTCGGCCCCAAGATGCACCCCCGCTACAACACCGTCATCCAGAACAACGGCATCGACATCAAGTCGCGGCTGGGGGCTCCGGTGCGGGCGGTGGCCGGGGGGCGGGTGGCCTATGCCGAGCGTTTTGTGGGCTACGGAAAGATGGTGCTCATCGACCATCTGTCAGGCTTCTACACCCTATACGGCAACCTATCGGATATTCTGGTTTCCTCGGGAGCCACCGTGGTCAACAACCAGGTATTGGGCACCTTGGGTACGACCATCGACGGGCCGATACTTCACTTCGAGGTTCGCAAGGGGGGCAAGCCGGTGGATCCGCTGGAGTGGCTGAGCAAGCGGAGGTAGCCATTTTTTATAACCGCGGAGGGCGTCAAAATAAAATCTTTAGAAAAAGCCCCGGCTGTCAGGCCGGGGCTTGGTGATTTCAGACGGATCACCGATAAACTGATATCAGATAGTATGCCATCATTCCGGACCGCCAAAGATACCAAGCGGCCGCTATAAACGATGCCGCCATGGCGGCCAGCCGGAACCATCGCAGTTTGGTCAGCAGGGAGATAGCGGCCATGGGCAGCAGGTAAAGAGTGGTGCCGGTAAAAAATCCCAAAAACAACAGGAATCCGCCCAGAGCCCCTCCGGCCTCGAGGCCGCGGGCCAGGGCCAGCAGGAAGGCCGGACAGGGGGAGACTCCAGTGAGCAGTCCCACCAGGAAAGGGCTGCCGGCCAAGAGCGAGAGGCGGCGAAAGGCGCAGGAATCGCGCTCCCGGCGCAGATGGACGAAAGCGGTAAACAGGAGGTATATCGAGAACGTCGCGTAGGAGGCGACGACCAGTACATGCCGGAACAGAGCCTGGTCGGACAGCAGAGAGCCGGCCTGGCCGGCCGCGATCCCGAAGGCAGCATAGGAAACAAAACGGCCGGCGGAAAGCACCAGAATGGCCCAAAGGCCGGACGGCCAGCTACTTTTTCTTAGCGCCAGCAGCGGAGCGTATATCGGGGCGCAGGTGGCCAGGCAGCTGATGCCCACGGCCAGGCCTAGCAACAGGCCCTCTGCCAACAACCCAATCATCTCGCCTGCATAAACAGGAACCCCCCTCCCGGAATCGAGAGGGGGGCACTGAAAAATTATCTTTTTTCCGTCAGCACCAGTTTCCGGGTGTAGGGTATCAACCCTCCGGCGTCGATGATGGCCTGCCGGGCCTTGGGCAGGGGCACGGTGGGATATTCTTTTCCCTTTGTTAGGTTCTTGACGACACTGCCCGACAATTCTATCTCGTCCCCCTCATCGGCTTCGATGTTGGGACAGATTACCATATACAGCCCGACGTTGATCGAATTCTGCAGGAAAATGCGGGCGAAATTTTTGGCAATCACCTTGAGGCCCCAGCCGGTGAGGCAGGAGGCGGCCTGCTCCCGCGAGGAGCCGCAGCCGAAGTTCTTGCCGGCCACAATCCAGCTGCCGGGCTCGATCTCCTTGTTCTTCAGCCTCTTGTTGAACTCGGCGTTGTCCATAAAGGCGAACTGCGGCGTCTCGGTGGGAAGCACGGTGGCCATGTAGCGGCCTGGATAGATGATGTCGGTGGAGATGTCGTCACCCAGTTTCAAAACGACCTTTGCCATGGCTATTTCCTCCCTCTCTTCCTTGCCGTTGAACGTTTAACGTTTGACGTAGAACGTTTGACGGAGGAGGTTCTCTTCTTCTTGCCCCTGGTCTTGCTGCGCCCGGACTTTTGTTTCGCTGCACCCTTCGACAAGCTCAGGGTGACAGCGATAGTCCTGGGGTCGGTGATTTCGCCGGTGACGGCCGAGGCGGCCGCGGTGGCCGACGAGCTCAGATAAACCTCGGCATTGGGGTTGCCCATTCGTCCCTTGAAATTCCGGTTGGTGGTGGCCAGGGCCTTGTCGCCGTCGGCCAGGGCGCCCTGATGCACGCCCAGGCAGGGGCCGCATCCTGGGTTCATCACCACCGCTCCGGCTTTGACCAGGGTATCGATATAACCGGATTTAAGCGCCTGGTGATAGATGCACCAGGAGGCGGGAAATACCAACATCCGCACGCCGCGGGCGACTTTCTTTCCCTTCAAAATACCAGCGGCGATCGCCAGGTCATCCAGCCGGCCGTTGGTGCACGAGCCGATGACTATCTGCTGGATCTTGATGCCCTTGGCTGCGACTACCGGCTTGACGTTGTCCACGGTGTGGGGGAAGGCGATCTGCGGCTCCAGCTTCGAGGCGTCGATCTCGATCACCTGTTCGTACTGGGCGTCCGGGTCCGGGCCGAACAGCTCGGGGATGTTCTTCACGCCGGCTTCCTGCTTGAGGTAGCGCACCGTCTCCTTGTCCGGCGGCACGATGCCCGAGGTGGCGCCGGCTTCGACCGTCATGTTGCACAGCACCAGCCGACCCGAGGTGGACATCTTCCTGATGGTCTCGCCGTGGAACTCGATGACCTTGTAGTTGGCGCCCTCGGCCGTCAGCTTGCCGATCAAATGCAGGATGATGTCCTTGGGCTCGACGTACTTGGGCAGGGCACCGTTGACCACCACCTTGATGGTGGCCGGCACCTCGACGTTGAGCACCCGGCCCAGCGCCCAGACCGAGGCCATCTCGGTGGCCCCGATGCCGAAGGAGAAGGCGCCCAGCGCGCCGTGAGACGTGGTGTGGCTGTCGGTGCCGACGATCACCTGGCCCGGCAGGTCATAGCCGCTTTCGGGCAGGATCTGGTGGCAGATGCCTCCCTCGTCGCCGCGGATGTCGTGGAACTTGGTGATGCCCTGGGCGGCCACGAACTCGCGGATCTTCTTCTGGTTGGTGGCCGTCTTGGAGCTCTCGGCCGGAACCCGATGGTCGAAGATGATGGCGATCTTCGACGGGTCCCAGACCTTGGCCTCCAGGTCCGTCCCTTGGTAGATCTCCTTGAACTGGTTGATGACCAGCGCCCCGTTCTCGTGGGACATCGCCAGGTCGACCCTGGGCTCAACCACCTCGCCGACCTTGACCGACGGCAGCCCCGCAGCCCGAGCCAGGATCTTCTGGACCATTGTCATTCCCATAGGATTCCTCCTGATTGAATGTGGGGTTTATCAGATTTCGAATTTGTAGGATTCCCTCTATCCTAAAATCCCGATAAAATAAGGGCCTCGAAGTAGTCGGGGAATGGTCCGAGAATGACACGAGGCATGCGATAAATGAAAAGTATATATTCTCTGTGCTCCCGCGCCACTGTGACGAAAAGTTCAGATCGCCAGCTTCTCCTTGAGCGACTTCAAATCTTCTTTGGTATATCCCAGCGGGCCTAGTATCTCCTCCTGGTGCTGGCCCAGCGTAGGCGGCGGGGCGTCGATGGTGGCGGGCGTGGCCGAGAACTTGGCCGACAGGTTGAACAGCTTGAGCTCGCCCAGCTCCGGATCCTTGATGCTCTCGATGGTCTTGCGGTATTTTACCTGTTCGGCGTTCAGCGCCTTCTCCAGGCTGTAGATGTCGCCAGAGGGTATGCCCTTGGCGTTGAGCACCTCCACCCAGTGCTCGGTGGGTTTCTGCTTGAGCTTTTCCTCTAACAGCGGTGTCAGAAGTTTGCGGTTCTTCTTGCGGGTGTCGCGCTCCTGGAACCTGGGGTCGGTCAAGAGCTCGGGAACGCCCAGCACGTTGGCCAGGTCCTCCCATTGCTTCTGCTGGTTGGCGGCGATGTTGATGTAGCCGTCCTGGGTGACGAAGGTTCCCGAGGGGGCGGCGGTGAAGTTGTCGTTGCCCATGGGCACCGGCTGCTGCCCCCCGATCAAAAGATTGGCCGCCACCCAGCCCATCAACGGCATGATGGAGTCCAGCAGTGCGATGTCGATGAACTGGCCCTCGCCGGTCTTCTCCCGATAGTAGAGGGCGGCCATGACGGCGAAGGCGGCGTTCAAGCCCCCGACAGTGTCGCACACCGGGAACCCGGCCCGCAGCGGGTGCAGGCGCTCGTCGCCGTTGACGTCCATGACCCCTGACAGGCCCTGGATGATCTGGTCGTAGGCCGGCTTGAAGGCGTCGGGTCCGGTCTGGCCGAAGCCGGAGATGGCGCAATAGATGATCTTGGGATTGATCTTCCTGATCTCGGCATAGGAGAAGCCCAGACGGTCCATGACGCCGGGCCGGAAATTTTCCACCAACACGTCCGCGGTCTTCAAAAGCTTGCGGAAGATCTCCTTGGCCTCCTCGGCCTTCAAGTTAAGCGTGATGGATTTCTTGTTGGCGTTTTGGGCCAGAAAACTGGTGCCCATCAGCTTTTGATTCAAGGCCGGAACGGCCCCAAGCTTGCGGGCCAGGTCGCCGCCCTCCGGGTTTTCGATCTTGATGACCTCGGCGCCCAGCAGGGCCAGGTGCATGGTGGAGAAGGGGCCGGACAGGACGTTGGTCATGTCCAGGACTCTGATTCCCTGCAGCATCTTTTTCGCTTTCGGTTTGATTAACGGACCCGATTTTAGTATGGAGCCCGGCAGCTCCCGGCCCAGGAAGGTTTGAACCTCGCCGGCGATGTCCAGCAGCCGGAAAAGGTCGACATCGGTGCGTTTTCCCTCCCGCTGCAGGGCGTGGACGAAATCCTCGGTAGCCACATTGCCCGAGGCCACCTTGGTGAAGGGGCAGCCGCCCAGGCCGCCGAAGGCGGTCTCGATATACTTCACGCCGGCGGTCATGGCCGCGTAGATATTGGCCATGCCCAAGCCATAGGTGTTGTGGAAATGGCAGGCCATTTCCACCGTGGGATCGAGCTTCCTGATAGCGCCGAAGAGCCGGGCCACCTGGTCCGGGGTGGCGTGGCCGGCAGTGTCGGCCAGGCTGATGTTTTTTATGCCGGCCTCAAGGTATTTCTTCACCATGGCCAGCACCTTGTCCTCGGGGATCGGTCCGTCGAAGCCGCAGCCGAAGGCCGACTGCACCGAGGCCTGGACACGCTTGCCGGCCTCCTGGGCCTTTTTAGCCATGGATAGTATCTGGCCCATGGCCCGCTCCGGGCTCATGCCGGTGTTCTTCTGGCTGTGGGTCTCGGAGGCCGAGACTCCCATGCAGAACATCTCGACGCCGCAGGCCATTCCGCGCTCGAATCCCTTCTCGTTGAGCACCAAACCTGAAAGAACGGTCTTGGGGTTGGCCTTGCCGTTCTTGGCGTAGTGGGCGAACAGGTCGTCGGTGTCGGCCATCTGGGGCACCTTCTCCTTGTGGACGAAGGAGCCGATCTGGACGATGTCGACGCCGCTGGCCATCAGGGCGTCGATCCAGCGGATCTTCTGGTCGGTGGGGACGGTCTTCCTCTCTATCTGGAATCCGTCGCGCAGGCCCACCTCGTGGATGATGATGTCGGGCATATCTTGATAGCTTGATTTACTTAATAACGGATTGTCATTCCCGCGCACGCGGGAATCCAGAGGGAACGGGCATCATTTTACAAGCACTGGATTCCAGTTTACACGGGAATGACAGGTTATCGGATCAACTGATTACAGCTTCTTGGCCACCGCCTCGCCCATCTCCAGGGTCTTGGTGTCGCCGCCCATGTCGTAGGTGCGGGCCTTGCCTTCGGCGATGACCGCGGCCACCGCCTTCTCCACCTTGGCGCCCATCTCCTTCTCGCCCAGCCAGTCCAGCATCATCTTGGCGGCCAGGATGGTGGCGATGGGGTTGGTTTTGTACATGCCGGCGTATTTGGGGGCCGAGCCGTGGGTGGGCTCGAACACCGCCAGTTTGTCGCCGATGTTGCCCGAGCAGCCGAAGCCCAGCCCGCCCACCATCTGGGCGCAGAGGTCGGAGACGATGTCGCCGAACATATTGGTGGCCACCAGCACCGAGTAGTTCTTGGGGTTCTTTAAAAGCCACATGCAGATGGCGTCGATGTTGGCATCGTCCATCTGGATCTCGGGGTAGTCCTTGGCCACCTCCTTGCCGATGTCCAGGAACAGGCCCTCGGTGGCCCGCACCACGTTGGCCTTGTGGATCACCGTCACCTTAGGATAACCGTGCTTCTTGGCGTACTCGAAGGCCGCCCGGATGATGCGCTCCGAACCCTGGCGGGTGTTTATCTTGCATGTGATGGCATACTGGTCCAGCGGCACGTCCTTGAAGGCCGAGAAGCCCTTGGCGTTTTTAAGCAGACAGTCGCGCACCTCCTGGGGCACCGGATTGAACTCCACACCCGAATATAGGTCCTCAGTGTTTTCCCGGAACACCACCAGATCGATGCCCTCCTTGTAGTTAATGGGGTTGCCGGGATAAGCTTTGCAGGGGCGGAGACAGATGTAGAGGTCAAACAGCTGGCGCATGCGGACGATGGGGGATCGGTAGACCAGGCCCTTGCCCTGCAGCTCAGGCACCAGCTCCTTCTCGGCGGCCTTGACCGGCTTGGAGGTGATGGCGCCGAACATGGCGGCGTTGACCTTGCCCAACAGGTCGATGGTCCGCTGGGGGAAGGCGTCGCCCTCCTGGCGCCAAAACTCCCAGCCGATGTCGCCGTGGAGGTACTCGGCGTCGAATTTCAGCGCGTCCAGCACGATCTTGGCGGCCTCCATTACCTCCTTGCCGATGCCGTCGCCCGGCAGCCAGGCGATCTTGTACTTGGCCATGTGGGGCTCCTTTAAATTTGAATTTATATTTTACCGGAATTGTTTTGGCAAAGTCAAGCCATGCCGGAACTGACTGTTCGGCGCCGGCCGCGGCCGATCCGGCGGCCCAGCCGCCGCCGGCCTACCCGGCCCATTCGGGTATGGTCGCGGCTTATCACAATATCCTGGTTGGCCCAGCGTTCGATGTGGCGGAGCAGAGTGGGAACATACTGATTCGGAGAAGATCGGGTCAAGCGGTAGGTGACCCATAAATTCTGACGCCTGGCTTCCACCAGCCCGGCCTCGGCCAGCTGGCGCAGGTGTCGGGAGACGCCGGGCTGGGAGATGCCCAGCACCGAGGTCAGCTCGCCGACGCTCATGGGCTTGTCCTGGAGCATCTTGAGGATGCGGATGCGGTTTTGGTCCCCCAGGGCCTTGAAGAGCTTTACCAGATTCCTCATGGAAGGGCAGTTTTATAAGGATATTGTTATAATGTTATGGATTAATAATAGCACAATGTCGGGCATGCAGTCAAGGACAATCGACAGCTTTCAAAGATTATTATCCCTTGCGCCAGAGACGTTATTTGTGTTATCATAAACAGCAACCTCCGCGGTTACCGCTGAACGAGAGAATAAAATGGAAGCGCGCCTAGAACAGGCCAGACAAGGATATTTGAACGCCAAAACCGAAGACAAGCTTCCAGTCGGCTTAAAACTGGCCGATTTGCTTATCCAGGCGGGGCGTTTTGCCGAGGCCGATGGCCTGCTGGACGAATTGGGCAATTTGGCCGGGGCCTCCCGTCAGATGGCGGCCGTTATGCGGCGTCGGGGCGAATCTTTTTTCCGCCAGAGCCTTTTTGACCAGGCTTATGCGGTGCTGGGCGAGGCCATGGCAAAACTGGCGGAAAGCCCGGCGGAGCTCGAGCTTTTCTATGTCTACCGGGGGCTGAGCTGGGTTTTCATCCGGCAGGGCTATATGGAGCGGGCCCGCAGTTTCTGCGAGGGGGCAAGATCGGTCCTTGAGCTCCAGGCCGATCAAGAGGCACGCCAGGTTCAGGATGCCTGGGCCACCCTCCACCATTGCCTGGCGCTAGTGGAGGGGGGAGAGGGGCGTAAAGAAGGAGCCTTGGCGCATTATCAAAAGGAGCTGCAGATCTTGGGCCGGACCGGAGATCGTTCGCGGATGGTTCCGGTGTACATCAATATGGGGAACATCTATTACGGCCAGGGACGGGTGGCCAAGGCGCTGGAGATGCAGCTGGAGGCGCTATCCTTGCTGGAGGAGGACGGAGACGACCTGTTGAAATCCATCATCCTGAACAACCTGGGCGGGCTCTACCTGGCGGTGGGCGATGCCGTCAAATCAAAGGAATACTACCGTCAGCAGATTGCCATCAATCGGGATATCAAGTATGCCATAGGCGAAAGCTTTGCCCTGGCCGGCCTGGCCAGAGCCTATCGCTTGCTGGGCGACCTGTCACTGGCCGGCGAGAACTATCAGCAGGCCTTGGAAACGGCGCGCCGGCTTTCGGGCAAGGGCAAGGAGGCCAGCATTCTGGCGGAGTTGGTTGAACTGCGGCTGGAAGAAGGAAACATCGATGAGGCTGAGAAATGCCTGAACCAGGCCAAAGCCATCATCGCCGAAACCGAGGAAAGCGAGCCGACCCGGCATGCCGTGCTCCAGGCCCAAATCTGGGCGGCGCGGGCATCAAGCTTGTCCCCGGTGGAACGCCGGGCCTTGCAGCTTAAGGCTCTAAACCTTTTGGAGGGGTCTTTGAACCGGGAGATGGTTTTATCCAGCGAAGAGGTGGTCTCCGGACGGGAGCTTGAGATCGCGGGCTGGCAATTGGCCTCCGCCATAAAACTGGCTTTGGGGGATGGAAACGGGGCCCAAGAGGCCGTAAAGCGGGCCATGCAGAAAGCCGGAGATTTCACCGAAGGCTTTAGCCAGGAACAGAAGGATCTGTTTTGGAAAAGAAAGGATATGGCGGCGGTCAGGGGATTGTTTCTTGAGCTTGGGGGCGAGCCGCACTGAAGGCGTCTTGCATTAGCCGCTATGTTTACAGATAGAGGCAGCGGTGAAGGCCGTTTGAAGGATGACCCCAAGACGGCCGAACTGATAGAAAAGTTCGAGCGGGCGTCCGGCGTAGATGAGAAACTCGATGCCTGCTTCCGGCTGGCCGAGCATCTGATCCTGGTCGGAAGGAACGAGCAAGCCAGGCAGGCCCTGGAGATAGGCCGGGAGTTTGCCCGAAGCGAGGTCCAGCAGGCCGGCTTCCTGAGAAGGCAGGCCGATCTCCTGTTCCGGGAGAGCCGCTTCGAGGAGGCGGCCCAGGCCTTGGAGCAAGCCATTGTCAAGCTGGGCCCCAAACCCGACCCCCTGGAAATATTCCGCATCTACCGGCTCCAGGCCATGGTTTATTTTCGCCAGGGATATCTGGAAAGGGCCAGGAGCTTTGCCGAGGGAGCCCAGGCGATTTTGAGCGCCGCCCCGCCGAGCCGGGAATCTGACCGCAAAGAGACCGAATTGGTCTGGGCCGATCTCTACCATCTGATGGCGCTTTTGGACGGCGCCCAAGGCAACCACGAGGGCGCGGTGCGGTATTACGACCAGGAGATAGACATCCTGGAGGGCCTGGGCAGGGAAGACCGGCTGGGATCGGTTTACAACAACATCAGCGGGCTTTTAAAGACCAGGAACAACCTGGTTCGGGCCTTGGAATACCAGCTCAAGTCCTACCAGCTGGCGATTCAGGGCGATGACCTGCTGTCGCTGGCCATTTCCTGCAATAATCTGGGCGAGATCTACCATAGCCTGGGGGACCTGGATCATTCACAGGAATACTATGAAAAATATCTGGAGATAAACCAACGGATCTCCAATCGGGTGGGAAACGCTTTCGGCCTGGCCGGGTTGGCCAGGATAGCCTTGGCCAAAGGCGATCTGTCCCGAGCCGAGGAACAGCTGTCCCAGGCCATCGATATCGCCCGGGAGGTGAAGAGTTTGGGGCGCCAGGCCAGCCTCCTGGCAGAGATGTCCGAGCTTCTCTGCCGCCAGGACAGGCTGGAGGAAGCCGGGCAGGTCCTGGACCGGGCCATAGCCATCTGCCTGGAGATCCAGTCGTTCAGCAGCCAAAGGCACCAGATATTGGGAGCCGGGATCAAGCTGGCCCAAGCCGCCAAGGCGCCAGGCCCGGAAAAAGACAAATTGCTCTTCCAAGCCAGGGACTTGGTCGAAGCAGCCTTGGCTTCGCCCTTGACCGTCGAGGACGAGGAGCCTTATTCCGAGAGCGACTTGGAGCGCGAGGCCAGGCGTCTTCTGGCCGAGATATCACTGCTGGATGGCAAGAAAGAACGGGCCCGGGAGGAGGCGGACCGGGCTTGGGACATTGTGGAGAGAACCCTGGTGATGTTGCCGGAGAAGTACCGGCCGCAGTACTTGGAAAAACCGGAGATATGTGCGGTCTTAGCGCTTCGAAAACAGCTGGAGGAAGGAGATTGAGCAAACAGCCGGTGATAGGCATGACGGCTCTGCGCAGCCCGGACCGCGATTCTTTCCACCACATACTGGCCGGGCCCTATCTGCGGGCCGTTTCTGAGGCCGGCGGCTATCCCATCGTTCTGCCGGCCATCCCCGAGAAATGCGGCCCAGGGCTGGATCTGGTGTCCGGCCTTTTCCTGATCGGCGGCGGGGACATCGAGGCTCGGCACATCGGGAAAACGAACCATCCCCGGGCCAAGTTCTTCAATCCCCTGCGTGACGACTTCGAGCTGGCCATCATCAGGGAGGCGAGGCGGCGAAAGATGCCCATGTTGGGCGTCTGCCGCGGCCTCCAGCTTATCAACGTGGCCCTGGGAGGCGGGCTTTACCAGGACATCGCCGACGAACAGGGCTCGACCTTCGAACACTACCGGGAGGATCTGCCTAACGAACCGGTGCATTCGGTGAGCATCGCGCCGGACTCCTGCCTGGCCTCCATCCTGGAGTCGACCTCGGCCTCGGTCAACAGCGTCCACCACCAGGCGGTGCGGGAGACGGCCCCGGAGCTGAGGGCGGTGGCCTGGGCTCCGGACGGGGTGATCGAGGGCATCGAGGCCTGTTCCCCCGAAACCGGTTTCATCCTGGGGGTGCAGTGGCACCCGGAGCGGATCGCCGACCGGATGCCGGAGCACAAGAAGCTGTTCCAGAGATTCGTCAAGGCGGCCGAGGCCTACAAGGCCAATGAGTAACCTTAACCGCAAAGAGCGCAGAGCATAACCATATCTTGGCGGCCTCCGCGGTAAAATAGGGGTAGTTAGCTTGAGCCAGTCCCGCATCCGTAATTTCTGCATCATAGCCCACATCGACCACGGCAAGTCAACTTTGGCCGACCGCCTGTTGGAGATGACCGGCACCATCATGAAGAAGGACATGGTGGAGCAGGTGCTGGACAACATGGACCTGGAGCGGGAGCGGGGCATCACCATCAAGATGCATCCGGTGCGCATGAGCTACCGGGCTGGGGACGGCCAGGAGTATGTCCTCAACCTGATCGACACCCCGGGCCACGTGGACTTTGGCTACGAGGTCTCCCGCTCCCTGGCCGCCTGCGAGGGGGCGGTGCTGGTGGTGGACGCCACCCAGGGGGTGGAGGCCCAGACCGTGGCCAACCTCTACCAGGCCATAAACCACGACCTGGCGGTGGTTCCGGTCATCAACAAGGTGGACCTGCCCTCGGCCGAGATCGCCCGCTGCCGCCAGCAGATTGTGGAACTTCTGGGCTGCCAGGAAAGCGAGATCCTCGAGGTGAGCGCCAAGACCGGCCAGGGGGTGGAGGCCCTGCTGGAGGCCCTGATCGTCCGGGTCCCAGCCCCAAAGGGCGACCCGGAGGCCCCGCTTCGCGCCATGGTCTTCGACTGCGTCTTTGACGTCTATCGGGGGGCCGTACCCTATATTAGAATAGTAGAGGGAACACTGCGGGCCGGGATGAAGGTGCGTTTTTTCTCCAACGACAAGGAGTTCGAGTGCTCGGAGGCCGGCGCCCTGATGATGGGCATGCACCCTAGGGAGGGGCTGTCGGCCGGCGAGGTGGGCTACCTGGTGGCCGGCATCAAGACCGTGTCCGACGCCCGGGTGGGCGACACCATCACCGACGCCGCCAGGCCGGCGGCCCTGCCCCTGCCCGGCTACAAGCAGGTCAAGCCCATGGTCTACGCCGGGCTCTATCCCACCGAGAACCAGCAGTACCCGGAGCTGCGCGAGGCCTTGGAGAAGCTCCGCCTCAACGACGCCGCCCTCTCCTACCAGCCGGAGAGCTCCACCGCTTTAGGCTTCGGCTTTCGCTGCGGCTTTCTGGGGATGTTGCACATGGAGATCGTCCAGGAACGGCTGGAGAGGGAGCACGGCCTTTCGCTGATCACCACCGTGCCCAACGTCGAGTACCAGGTGCATGCCACCGACGGCCGGATGCTGGTGGTGGACAACCCGGCCGAGATGCCGCCGGAACACCATCTGCTGAGGATCGAGGAGCCGTTCGTGGCCGCCGAGGTGGTGCTGCCGGCCGAGTACGTGGGCAACATCATGAAGCTGTCGCAGGACCGCCGCGGCATCTACAAGAAGCTGGAATACCTGGATCCCACCCGGGCCATCCTCCATTACGAATTTCCCTTGTCCGAGGTCATCTTCGACTTCTACGACAAGCTCAAGAGCCTGTCCAAGGGCTACGCCAGCCTGGACTACGAGTTTCTGGAGTACCGCGAGTCCGACCTGGTGAAGCTGGACGTGCTAATCAACGGCGACCCGGTGGACGCCCTGTCCTCCATCGTCCACAAAGAACATGCCTTCGAGTGGGGCAAGTCCTTGGTCACCAAGCTGCGCAAGCTTATCCCCCGCCAGCAGTACGAGGTGGCCATCCAGGCGGCCATCGGCTCGCGCATATTGGCCCGGGAGTCGGTCAAGCCCTTCCGCAAGAACGTCACCGCCAAGTGCTACGGCGGCGACATCACCCGCAAGCGAAAGCTTTTAGAGAAGCAAAAGGAAGGCAAGAGGAGGATGAAGCAGGTGGGCAGCGTCGAGATCCCCCAGGAGGCCTTTCTGGCTGTGCTCAAGGTGGGGGAGGAGGAAACTTGAAATCCGAATTTCAAAATACGAAATTCGAAAAAAGCACGAATAACGAAAAACGGCAGCATTCCTTTGAGTAATGAATTTTTAGCATTGTTTCGAATTTCGATATTCGTGTTTCGAATTTTAAGATAAAAGCCATGAAGTTAAGCTGGAAAACAGCCTTTTATATAACCGCGGCTCTGCTGGGCTGGGTGATAGCCATCGAGTTTTTCGTCATCCTGAACCAGACGACCACCATCGACATGCAGAAAAAGAAGTGCGCCGAGCTGGAGGGGGACCTCAAGGCCCTGATCGAGTTGCTGCCGGGGAAGCTGAACCGATCCCAGCTCTCCGGTCATCGGTTCCAGAGGCTGCTTTTTCTTTACAACGAAAAGGACACCCTGGCCGGCGTCCGTTATCAGTGGGATAAGTTCCGCTGAGAATCCGGAAAGCCGACGGGGAAACCAAAAGTACCAGGCAAGGTAGTTTCTGAAAACACAATTAACCGCCTAGGCGAGGGAAAATGTCGAAAGAATCCAAGAACACAGGCAATGCCCTGACGGCCTTCTACAAGGAATGGTTCGGCCCCCAGCCCAAGCTGACCAAAGAGCAGAAGAAACAGATGCCTCCCTTCAAGCGATTCTGGCACGAGTGGCTCTGGCCGCTGATCTGGGCGGTGCTGGTGGTCAAGTTTCTGATAAACCCCTTCCTGCTGGCAGCCTACGAGGTGCCCACCGGCTCCATGGAGCGCACCATCCTGCCCGGCGACCGGCTGATGGCCGACAAGTTCACCTACGGCATCCACATTCCCTTCACCGACGCCTATATCCTGGCCCTGGCCGAGCCAAAGCCCGGCCAGATCATCGTCTTCAAAAGCCCGTTCGACGGCAAAACCCTGGTCAAACGCTGCGTGGCCCGCTCCGGCGATACGGTGGCCCTGAGGGACAAGGTTCTTTACATCAACGGAAAACCCAGGGAGGAGCCATACGCCCGCCACGGAGATCCGCATACCTTTTATGTAGACACGGCGCTGGTCAACCGTTCCCTTTTCCAGCAGGCCTGGCAGGCCGGCCAGCTGGCCTACGAGGGTTCCTTCCGCGACAATTTCGGACCGGTGGTGGTGCCCCCGGGCCATCTGTTCATGATGGGAGACAATCGGGACGACTCTTTCGATTCCCGTTTCTGGGGGCCGCTGCCCAGGAAGTATGTCCAGGGGCGACCGCTGTTCATCTTTTGGTCGTGGGACCAATGGGACAGCCTGCCCCTGCATCTTTTCTGGAAACGTTTCCGGGCGTGGCGCATCGGCAAGCTGCTGGTCGTTTCCTAAAACATGGATTGGCTCGGCCGAAGCGGCCGTTTTCCAGATCCTCTGGCCATAACGGGAGGCCGGTCGGCCCGCCGCCAGGGCCGCTCTTTCAGAAGCCGGCTGGCATCGGTGGGGGGGGCGGTGATCCTGGCTCTGGCGCTGAGGGCTTTGGTCATCCAGGCCTACCGCATACCGTCGGGCTCGATGGAGGACACCCTGCTGGCCGGCGACTACTTGATGGCGATCAAGCTTCCTTTCGGCGTCAGGGATCCGTTTTTTGGGAAAATTATCGTGCCTGCCTTCAGGCATCCGAAACGCGGCGAGGTGCTGATCTTCCGCTATCCCTTAGACGGGCGGGATTTCATCAAACGATGCGCCGCCGAGGCCGGGGATACGGTGGCCGTCCGGGGAGGCGAGCTTTATGTCAACGGGATCAGGGATGAACTGCCCCAGATCCGGCACAAGGCAACGGGGACGACAGCAACGCCGTATCACCAAGTGAGAACTTGGAACCAGGCTTATCAAAGTGCTTGGGAGCAAAGGAAATTTTTACAGATAGATTATGTTCGTGACGACTTCGGACCGGTGGCCGTGCCTACCGGCCAACTGTTTATGATGGGCGATAATCGGGACAACTCCATGGATTCCCGTTTCTGGGGGCCGCTGGCCGAGAGAGACGTTGTCGGCAAAGCTTTGGCCATCTACTGGTCGTGGGACCCGGAGGGTCGGGCCCCGGCCTGGCAGTTTTGGAACCGGGTGAGATGGAAGAGGATCGGCAGAATCATCAGGTAGATTTTTTCCAATACCGAAAATATGCTAAAGAATTGCGCCAGCCATGCCATGAGCCAAATCAAGATAATGCCGGTGGAAACCCGGGGAGACCTGGAGGCTTTTATCCGCCTCCCCTGGGCCATCTACCGGGGCAATCCAGCCTGGGTGCCGCCGTTGCTGGCCGATCAGCGTAAGATGCTTGATAGAAAAAGGAACCCGTTTTTCCAGCACGCCCGGGCCCAGTATTTCCTTGCTCTTAGGGACGGGCAGGCCGCCGGCCGCATCTCGGCCCATGTCGACGACAACCACAACTCGTTCCACTCCGAAAAATGCGGCTTCTTCGGCTTTTTAGAATCGGTGGACGATCAGGAGGTCGCTGGCACGCTGCTGAGCAAGGCCGGGGAGTGGCTGAAGTCGCAGGGGATGGAGATCATCCGCGGGCCGTTCAACTTCACCACCAACGATACCGCCGGACTTCTAGTGGACGGCTTTGACAGCCCGCCGGTGATCGAAATGACCTACAATCCACCCTATTATCCGAAACTAGTGGAGGGAGCCGGACTGGCCAAGTCCATGGACCTCTACGCCTACTTCTTCGATGTGGAGAAGATGGACCGACGCCGCATCCGGATGCTGGCGGAACGGGTGGAGCGCAAGGGGATCAGTTTCCGGCACATTGATATCGGAGATTTCGCCTCCGAGGTCAGGATATTCAAGGAGGTCTACAACCAGGCCTGGGCCAAGAACTGGGGCTTCATTCCGCTGACCGAGCAGGAGATAGACCATTTAGCTAAGAACTTCAAATCCATCATCGAACCCCGTTTCGTCATCTTCGCCTTCGATAAAGACAAGCCGGTGGGGGCGCTGTGGGCCCTGCCGGACTTCAATATCCTTATTAAAAAATTCAACGGCAAAATGGGACCCTGGCAGATGATCCAATTCCTGTTGGGGCGAAGAAAGATCGCCCACGGCCGGGTGATGACCGCCGGGGTGATCAAAGACTATCAGCACCGGGGCATCGAGGCCGGGCTGATCTCCCGGGTTTTCGAGAACGGATTGGAGATGGGTTACCGAACCGGCGAGCTCTCCTGGGTGCTGGAGAACAACCTGCCTATGATCCGGCTGGCCGAGGCGGTGGGGGCCAGGGTGTATAAAACCTACCGGGTTTATGAGGGAAGGATTTGATATAGGGAAGGCATAAAGATTATGGCCGGACGAAAGCCCGGCCATAATCTTTCTTCAGTCTCTGTCCCGTTCGGATTGAGCAGTAAGACGTTCGATAAAGCTTCTGAACTCCAGAGCCTCGGTGGCGCGGTAAAGCTTCTGGTAAAGCTTTAAGGCCCGGGTGCGGTGGTCCTCCCTTTTCGTCAGCTTGAATAACTCGAAACAGACCAAGGCTGTTTCCTCGTCCGGCTGTTCATCCTTAAGCATGGCCTCCAGCATCATCCTTGCCTCGTCCGTACTGCGCTGCGCCGCCGCCTTGGCCCTGGCTATCCCCACGTTAAACAGGATCTCACAGCTGCCGATCTGCCTTCCTATGCCCTCGGCTTCGTCCAGCAAAGGCTCCACGGTTTCATAGCATCCCGACGACATTAGAAGCTCCGCCCGAGAGCATAGGTAGAATCCCAAGTAGTAGGTAATCTTCTTTTCGCGGAAGATGGCACAGGCTTCGGCGTTCTGCTTCAGCGCCAGTTGAAACCTGCCCGCTTCGGCATTTATCTCGGAAAAGGATGACAGGACGTGGGCCATGCCTTTTCTGTCCCCCAGACGCCTGAAGATCTCCATGGCCTCCTCCAAGCAGGACAGGCTTTGGCTTAGCTCGCCCATCTTCCTCAGCACCTCGCCGATGGTGAATTTGGTCATGCCCAGGGACGGAAGGTCGCCTATCTCGGCGCAGAGGCGGAGTTCCTTCTGGAACCATTTCAGGGCTTTCGGGTAAAGTCCGCGTGAATAGTATATGCCTCCGATGTTGCCTAAACAGGCCACCAGGCACTTCTTATTCTCAAGATGCTGTGATATCTCCAGGTCTTTCTCGTAGTAAAACAGAGCTTCATCCAGGTTGTCGGTGAAATAGTATATATTGCCTAGATTTCCGTAAGCGGAGGAGAGACTGACGCGGTTGCCGTCGGCCAGGCTGAGGTCGATGGCCCGAAGGTAGCAATCTCGGGCCGGGCCGAATTCCCCCATCACGTAATGGGCATTGCCCTGCTTGAGGAGGGCGTGGGTAAGGCCGGCGTTGTCGCCGGCGCGAGTATAATATTCGACGGCCTCCCTGAGAAGTCCAAGGGCCAGGTCGAACTTCCCCAGGCTGTGAAGGCAGGTGGCTATATCCACTTGGGTCTGGTAGACCAGCTTGGGGTCGGAGACAGCCGACCGGTTTAGTGTGTAGATATCAAGGGACTGCTGCCAACAGCCCAGGAACTCGAGAATCCCGGCTTTGCGACGCAAAAGATGGTAGGGATGGAACGAAAGTCCAGTTTGGTCTTTGCCGAGTTCGATCCAGGGTTGTTCTTTGGAGCGTCGAGGAAGGCTTCGGAAGCGGGCGATGGGCATAGTCTTTATGCCGGAGGCATCCTCAGAAAATGTGGGTTCCAGATCTCGGCTATCAAAATGGCCAAGGCGGCCAAGGCGAAGCCGGCCATGACGTCGATGACATAATGCAGCCGCAGGAAGACCGTGGCCATGATCAGCAGAACTCCGACAGGAAGCAGGAAGGCGAACAGCTTTTTATGGTGGGCGTGGGCGTAGTAGAGGACGATCAGGGTGATGCCGGTGTGGCCCGAGGGGAAGCAGTCCCTTTTATTGAACTCGCCGGCGTTGAGCACGTCCAGGATCTGGTTGGCCCACAGCCATCCCTTGACCGGGCCGGCCTGCGACTGAACCAGGGTGAAGCGGGGGCCGATGGCCGGCACCAGCAGGTAGCCGATATATGACAGGAAGAAGCCGATGGTCACCGCCAACAGCAGGTGCTCCACCTCGTGGTGCTTGCGGTCGAAATGGAGAAACAGAGCCAGAATCACCGGCAGGAAGTAGTAGCTGGAATAGGCCAGAGATAGGAGGTCAACAAAAAGGGGATGGGTGTGACTCTCCAGCCAGACGGTGGGATGCACCCCGAACAGCCGGTGGTCGATGGCGATCAGATAGGCGTCCAGATCCGGCCTTAGGTTGTGGGTGATGTAGCCCAGGCTCTGGAACACCGGGAGTATGCCGGCGTAGGGGGCCCAGCGCCGCAACAGTTCAAAGAATTTATAAGGCCAGCGGGTGTCCAGGAGGACGATCAAAAGATATGAAGAAAGCGTCAAGCCGTAGATAAAAAGAACCTGCGGCCATTGTGGCAGACGGGGTATATTGAGAACGGTCAGTAAGCTCAGGCCCAGAAGAAAGAAAAGATAGAGCCACTCTACCTTTTTCAGCTTGATTGAAACCATAGATATATGATAGCATATGACACCGGCCGAATCAACCGCCGGACAAAAGGAACCATTACCATAAAGAGCAACTTTGAATCGCCCTTGGAAAAAGCCAAGGCCATAGCCACTGAACTAGAGCGCCTAAACGTCCGTCTGGCCCGGCTGGAATGGGTGCAGTACACTACCGGCTTCGACTTCGGGGTGAACCAGGCCGAGCGGGAGTATACGTCGGTGCTCAAGGACAAGCGAAACTACCGAACGGTGCTCGGCCTGCTGGAGCGGGATCTGGATCCGCTGGACCGGCGCCGGGTGACCATCCTGCACCATCACTTCAGGCCGTTTCACCTTTCGGATAAGCTGAATAGGCTTGACGATCGGATAAGGGCCAAAACCACCGAGCTCAGCCAGCTTCTCAACAACCACCGACCCCGGATTGACGGCCGGGAGATAAGATCCACCGAGATCGCCCAAGTGCTGCGTTCCAGCCCGGACAGGAACCTGAGGAAGAGGGTTTTTCTGGCCAGGGCCCAGGTCAACCTGCCGCTGGTTAGGGCCGGATTTCTGGAGCTGATAAAGATGCGCCGGGATTTCGCCCGCCTATATAAATCCAAGGATTTCGTGGAATACCGTCTGGAGAGGGACGAGCTTTCTCCCCGGGTGTTTGATGGCTGGAGCCGGCAGGCCGCCAAGCTGCGTCACTTAAGAAACGAAGTCAATGCGGCTTTGGGACGGAGATTTCTCAAGGATGAGCGGGTGATGCCCTGGGACAGCGGCTACCTTGAGGCCAAGCTGGCGCCGCAGATGAAGGCCACGGTGGACATGGCAAAATTTTACGAACCGGTGAGGGACTTGTTTTTATCGATGGGTTTCGACCTTGACCGGTGCGACATCACCTTCGACATCTATCCCAGGCGCCACAAGTCGGAATGGGGCTACAACTTCACCATCGAGCAGGGCCGGGACAGCCGGGTGCTGGCCAACGTCGAGGGGCGCTACCAGGAGCTGGGGGTGTTGCTGCACGAGACCGGACACGCAGTCCACTCCTTTTCGCTGGATCCAGGAGAGATCATGTTGAACATGGGCGTCTCCGGCATTGTCGCCGAGGGAGTGGCCAATCTTTTCGCAGACTTACAGTATCACCGGACTTTCTACCGCCGTTTTTTAAAAGGCGATTTGAAAAAGATAGAGGCCGGATTCGTCCGGCTGAAGTCCTATCACCGGGCCAACGCCTTTGCCGCCATGAGCAGCATCATCTTCGATCAGGAGCTCTATCGCCGGGAGCTAAAAACCCTTGACGACATCAACCACCTCTACTGGCAGGTCAACCGGGACATCCTGGATGAAAAGCCCCATGCCGGACAGCCGACCTGGGGGTTCCGCATCCATCACACCACCCACCCCATCTATCTGCACAACTACTTTCTGGGTGACCTGACCAATCGGATGCTGAAACAGATCTTCTGCCGAAGGCACCGGGCGGGCGACATCATGGATAAACCCGAGGCTTTCGGGAAATTCATCAGAAAAGAGGTGATGGAGCCTTCGGGGAGGCAACCCTTTTTGGAGCTTTTCGAGAGAATCAGCGGAGAGAGATTTTCCTTGAAGTATCTGGAAGGATAGCCGCAGAAAAGACCGGTTCGGCTGAAGCTGCCGGGCCGGCGATGGATGAAAAAACCCGGCTCGATCGAGCCGGGTTTTCTTTTTAAGCACAGTTTAGCGCAGAAGGACTATCCGCTTGGAAGACATCCTGCTTTCGCCCTCGACAGCCAGCGACAAGAAATAAAGGCCGCTGGACAAGCGCCGGCCTTTTTGGTTGCATCCGTTCCAGGTAAAGCGGTGATAACCGGTGGGCAGGCTGCCGGTATAGACCGTTCCCACCAGCTGGCCGGCCACATTGTAGGCGCGGATTTCGACCCGGCTGCTGCGGGGGACCTCGAAATCCACCGCTACCGCGCCGAGCGAGGGATTGGGATAGGTCCGGGCGATACGGAAGCCCTCGGGCGCCAATACCCGGATGGTATCCCGGAACATCTCCCGGCCTTGGCGGCGGCCGGCCAAAGCGACATAGCCCCCGGCAGAGGGATTCAGGGTAAAAACTACCCGGCCATCGGCGTCTGTCTGGCCCACCTGGCCGGGCTGGGCATCGTTATACGAAGCGTAGATATCCAGCGAACAGACCGGGGCATCGCCGGAGTCGGGATCGGTTACCCGCATCGTTATCCGGGTGGGGACGTTGACCACAATCGAGCGGCTGGAGAGGAGGACGTTGAGCTTGGCCATGACCAGTGTTTGCGACAGGTAGGGACGGCGTTTCTGGAAGGCGACGGTCACCAACAGGGTGTCGCCCAATATCATTGAGTCCAACGGGAGGGCAATGTACCCGTCGCTGCCGGTGAATCCGGTGCGGTGCCGGGCCGGGTTGGCCCGAGACCAAATACAGGCCAGGGCTCCGGCCACCGGCTGGCCCGAGGCGCTGTCGCGGACGAAGACGGCCAGGGAATCGGTGCGTGCGGTGACAACTTGGGAATGGGAAACTATCAGACTTCCGGGAACGCCGGTCCAGATGGCCGCCGAAGGGTCTCCCAACAGATGGTAGGCTTCGAAATAGTACTGCTTGAGAGAGGTGGAGGTGTTGAGGTCGATCCAATAGAGCCCGTACTGGGTGTAGCGGCCCGGCTCCAGCAGTCCCAGACCAGGCAAACCGGGGACGCTGTCGTAGATGACGTCGAAGTAACGCCTCTGCAGCCAGTCGTCCTCGTCCCAATAAGTCAAAGGCACCGAGCCGAAATAGGCGAGGCCGCCGCGACCCTCAAGTTTGGGCCAGACCTCGCCGAAGCAGTCGCTGTAACTGTACATAAAATTATTGCTCTGGCAGCAATGGCCGGAAACCATGGCCGGCATGCCGGAATTCTGAACCTGAGAAACGACCTCGTCCACGGTAAAGTTAGAAGAACCGCCGATGCTCCAGGCGGTCGGGCTGCCGTGGGCGGTATAAACGGCCCAAGCCCGGCCCTGATTCAAACGGTCGACAATGCGTCCCTGCTCCTCGCCGCTGGCCATCACCAGGGTGTCCACCACAGAATAGCCCTGACGCCTCAGGATATCGTGGCAGTAGCGGTTGGTGGAGCGGCCCAGCCACTGGAAGGAGGGGTCATACCCGGCGATGAACAAAGCCTTCTTTAGCCAGTCGGTGCCGGCCGCCCCGAAATACCCCATTTCGTAGGAAATAATCTTGTCGACGGCGGCCTCGGCCTCGGCCGCATTCTTTACCGATAGACGGCCGAGAAACAGGTCGGGCAGGTAGCCGGACCCATCGATTTCGGAATAGTAGAGGTCGGTGCGGAAGCCTCCAGTGTATGACAGGGCCGAGGGGGGAAGGGAGTCCGCTCCGGGGGCATTAGGATCCGACAGCAGCAGGACATAGGTGGCCAGAGGCAGGCGCAGCCGGACAGAGTCTCTCAGGGCCTGTGCCGTCCAGCCGCCGGCATCGGTCAGCCTGACTTTGAAACCCAGGCGGGATTTCCAATGGGCCAGGCGTTGGGCCGCGGTTTGGAAGCTGGAGCCATAAAATATATCGTAGAAAATATCAGCAGATTTTTGAGGAAAATTTTTATCCGGAGACGGAGCAAAGCAGAGGCGCCGGATCATCTCCTCCCAGGCCGGGGAATAATTTTTTTCGATCGAAGCCGAGGCGGCCGTCAATCCGGAATGGCGAAATTCAACTCTGGCGGTGAGGCGGGAATAGCTGCGGATGGTTCTGGAGGCCGGATTGTATTGAATCGGGTAAAGGTTGACGGCCACCAGGCGGTGGCCCCGGGCCAGGCCGCCGGCAACCGAGGCATCGTAGAGCCTTCCGAGGTTTTCGGGGTAAAAAACGTCGGCCGAGTAAATTTTCGGGTCGACGGCGAAGCTGGGGATAAAATCCGGCTGTTTGGGGGCGGGCGCCAGAGCCGGCATCACCGGTGCCGGGGAGGTGCTCTCAAGATAGGGGCCGGGGTCAACCGAGATCTGCATCTCGGCCCCCAAAGGAGCGTCGATTACCGCGGTAACGAAAGGAAGCGAGGGGCTTCCCGGGGGGGCGGACTGGGCGCATCCCGGCAGCTCCAGCCGGACGAATCCCTGGCCCGGACGGCCGTAAAGATCGCCGGCCGTAAGGATTTCCAGCGACCGTTCCGGAATCTCGACGATGATATCCAAGGTGTTATAGTCCACCCAATAGGAAGTCAGCTTTGGCGAAGCATTGGCGCTTAAGGCAGTCGCCATCACCAGGGATAAGGCCAAGCTCGTTTTTGGGGAAAGATGCGAATTCATGCCATAAATATAATACTAATTATGTTCCAAGTCAACAAGGCGAGGGGCAATTTTGATTAAAGGGATCAGGGTTAAGTCGATCTAGGCCATGAAAACATTGCCGAATGGAGTTGCAAAGCATGTAAAAATGTGATAAACTGATAAGATACACCATTCAATAAGGAGGCCCTATGTCCTATAGGATAAGCCTGATCATCCTGCTATCCTTGCTGGCGGCCGGAACCGTCATTTCATGCGGCCGGGAGAGTAAAGTTCTGGCCAGGGTCGGTGACCAGCAGATAACCTTGGCCGAGTTTGAGGAAGCCTATCGGCCCATGCCCGGCCTGGCCGACTCGGCCGCCCTGCAGGAGAACAAGGCAAAATTTCTGGACCAGATGGTGGAACAGCGCCTGCTGGTGCTGGCCGCCCTGGAGAAGGGAACCGGCCAGGACCCGCAGTTGCTGGAGAGATTCGAGGACATGAAGAAGAACATTCTCCTGGGCCAGCTGTACAAGATTGAAATCGTCGACAAGGCGAAACCAACCGAGTCCGAGATACGTAGTTTTTACAAGAAATTGGGCACCGAGGTCAAGGCCAGCCATATCCTGGTCAAAACCGAAGCCGAGGCCAAGGACTTGGTGGCAAAGCTCAAGTCGGGGGCATCTTTCGAGGAACTGGCCAGACAGCACTCCCAGGATCCGGGCTCGGCCCAGCAGGGAGGCTCGCTGGGTTGGTTCGGCTGGGGCCGGATGGTGGACGACTTCCAGCGGGCGGCCTTCGCCCTAAAGCCGGGCCAGGTGAGCGATCCGGTGGAGACCAGCTTTGGCTTCCATATCATCAAGCTGGATTCGACGCGGCCGGCCGAACTGCAGCCGCTGGAGCAGATGAGGGAGAGGATAACCCAGCAGCTGTCCCAGACCAAGCCCAGAGAATTGACCACCAAATATCTTAAAGCCCTCCAAAAACAGGCCGGCATCAAGATCCAGGAAAAGTCCCTGTCCGCCATTGCCGCCAAACAGCAGCCGGTGGTGCCCGGCATGCCCCCGGTCCTGCCCCAGCTTTCTTCCGAGGAGCTGAAGATGGTGCTGGTCAAGTACAACGGCGGCTCATGGACAGTGGGGCAGTTCTTCGAGCAGGCCAAAAAGCTGATGAACGGCATGGTCGACCTGAACAATCGGCCGATGTTCGAAAAGCAGGTCGACGCCCTGTTGACCAACGAGTTTCTACTGAAGAGGGCCAAGGCCCGGGGCCTGGACCGCCAGCCCCAGGTCAAAAGGCAGATGGAAAGGGCTTGGAACGACCTGCTGGCGGGCGCGGTCTATCGGGAACAGGTGCAGCCCAAGTGCGAGGTGGATGAGAACGAAGCCCAGGAATACTATCGCAAGAATAAAAAGGAGTTCTATCAGGCGCCGCGGGCCCTGATGCACATCATCGTGGTCAAAACCAGACCCGAGGCCGAGGAGGTCTATAGACTGTTGAGCCAGGGGGCCGACTTCGCCACCCTGGCCCGGGAGCGTTCCATCGACTGGACCAAGAGCACCGGCGGCGCCCTGCAGATGCTGAATCCCAAGGATACGGACAACCCGGAAGCGGCCGCCCGGGCCTTCGCCATGCCCTTGAATCAGATCTCCCGCCCCTTCGCCTGCCGCGACGGTTTTGCGGTGATGAAGGTCTCCAAACGGGAGCCGGGAGCCCAGAGGACCTATGAACAAACGCGCAACGAGATCCTTTCCCGCCTCAGGCAGTCCAAGGAGGAGGCGGCCTTTCAGGAGCTGATCTCGGCATTGAGGCAGAAGTATAACGTCACCATAGACCAGGCGCTGCTGGCCAAAGCCGGCAACGGTAAGCAATAGACGGGAGCAACCATGAAGAAGACAGCCTTCGCCCTCCTAATGCTGGCCACCGCCGTAAGCTGCCGCCAAAGAGTGGCCGAGGACCAGGTAGTAGCCAGGGTCAACCAGGCGACCCTCACCAAGGAGGATTTCCGCGAGGCCATGCCCCAGGGGCTGGCCGGCATTTCGCCGGCCGGAAAGGAGGAGCTGTTGCGACAGTGGGTCAACGGTGAGCTCTTTTACCAGGAGGCAAAAAGGCAGGGCCTGCAGCGCGATCCCAAGGTGGCCAGGCAGCTTAAAGATATCGAGCGCGACTTTCTGGCCAACCAGCTGATGATGCGCGAGGTCTACGAGAAAAACACGGTGGGCGAGGCCGAGGCCAGGGCCTATTTCGACCAGCACCAGGAGGAATACCAGACCGAACTCAGGTTCTCCCAGATATTGGTGGCCACCAAGGAGGAGGCCGACCAGCTGAGAAAAAAGCTGGAAGAGGGGGGCGACTTCTCCAAGCTGGCCAGAGAATCGTCCATAGACTCGCTGACCCGAAGCCGGGGTGGCGATCTGCCTGCTTATTTCCGCCGCGGCAGCGGCTATATACCCTTGGATTTCGAGGAAACGGCCTTCGCCCTCAAATTGGGGGGAATCAGCCAGCCCATCAGGCACCGCGACGGTTATCTGCTCATCAAGGTCACCGAAAGGCGGCCGGCCCTGGAGAAGGTGAAATTCGAGGACGTTCAGGAGGCCCTGATATCGGTGCTGAGCATGGACCGCAAGAAGAAGGCGTACGACCAGCTGGTGGAAAGACTCAAGGCCGGAGCCAAGGTGGAAACGCATCCCGAGAGATTGAATTGATACAGAATACAACTATGGCAGGCAGGCCATGTCTACGCTTCGGCTTCGGCAGGCAGGAAAACAGGAAGATTTCGAAGTATAGTTAACTAATCGATAATTTCCGGAAAAAGATCTCTATTAGGCGCCGTTTCGATTACAGCCAAAGGCCAGTACATAGGCAAGCAATGGTCATCCTAATAATTAACGCTTGATAAGAGGATCATGAAAAGGACTGCATACGCCCTGATAATGCTGACTGCGCTCATAATGGCGGCGTCCGCCCAGGAGCCGGTGGACGCGGTGGTGGCCAAGGTGGAGGATATGCCAATCCTTAAAAGCGAGGTGGACCGCCAGGTCGAGCTCTACAAGATGGCCGGCCCCATGGCCAAATTGCCCGAAGACTCGCTGCGGAAGCTGGCCTTAGAGAGCCTGATCGAAACCAACCTGATGCTGGCCAAGGCCAAGGCCGATTCGCTGACCGCCACCAACGAAGAGGTGGAGGCCAGACTGGACAAAAGCATCGAGAACATGAGGGCCCAGTTCCCCACCGAGGAGGCCTTCCAGGCCCAGCTCAAGGAGGAGGGGCTGACCCTGGCCCAGCTCAAGGACAAGCATCGCCGGGACGCCAGAAGCCAGATCCTCATCCAAAAGCTGATAGACCGCACCCTGAGGCCCAAGGTGGGCGAACCCTCGGCCAAGGAGATGGAGCAGTTCTACACCGACCATCGGGATTCCTTTCCGCCCGAGCCGGAAAAGGTGGAGATCTCCCACATTCTGATAATCCCCAAGCCGGGCGAATTGGCCACCCGCAACTTCGAAACCAAGGCCCGCCAGGTGATGGCCGCCATCCAGGCCAAGAAACTCTCCTTTGGGGCCATAGCAAAAAAATATTCCATGGACAAGGGTTCGGCGGCAGGCGGCGGCGAGCTGGGATGGGTGGTTAAAGATGATCTATACCCCGAGATCAGGGACAAGATCGTTAAGCTCAAAATAGGCCAGGTGTCGGAACCCATCCAGAGCCGGGTGGGCGTCCACTTCGTCAAGATGCTGGAGAAGCAGGGCGAAAGGATGCGCCTGGCCCATATTCTTCTTTTCCCCACCCCCACCGAGGCCGATGTCGCCCGGGCCAAGAAGACGGCCACCGGGCTGCGCACCCGGGTGACCACCGGGGGCGAGGATTTCGCCAAGGTGGCTCAGACCTATTCCGACGACGAGGAGACCAAAGACAAGGGCGGCAGCCTGGGCCAGATGCCGGTGGAGGCCTTCAGCCGCTATCCGGAGATCAGGGACGAACTGGCCACCATGGCCGAGGGCGAGATCAGCGAGGTGCTGAAGTCGGACACCGGCTTCCATGTCTTCAAGCTCTACAAGAGGATTCCCATGCAGCAGCCGACCTACGAAACGGTCAAGCCGCAGCTGAGGGAGTACATCATGGGCAAGAAGATGCAGGAGCTCTATGAGAACTGGATGAAGGAGCTGAAGAAGAAATACTACGTGGAGCGGAAGTAATCTCGTTCTCCACTAATGAACACGAATTGACACAAACAGTCATTTCTGTGTAAACAGGAATCCAGCCTGACAAACGAAGGAGCCGCCCCGGGAACGGGGCGGCTCCTTCGTTCCTAAAAGATGGCGGACAGAAGGCCGGGTTTGACATCAACGATTGATGCTTCTTAAGAGGATAAAGTCGACAGCCGATGGTTCCGGTTGCTTAAACTTCTAGGCCTGCTCCGGCACCGAGCCGCGCCTCCGCCTTCCGCCTCAGCCGCTTCTCCAGCTCCACCACCAGATAGATGACCAGACCCACCGCCATGACGCACCACCAGTCGCCCAAAGGCAGGGGAGCCGAATGGAAAGCGCGGTTCATGGCCGGCAGGTAGGTGAACAGCAGCTGGCAAGCCAGCATGGTGCCCACGCCCAGCAGCAGCGGCCTGTTGGTGAAAAGCCCTATGCGGAACATCGAGTGGCTCAGGGAGCGGCAGTTGAACAGGTAAAAAGCTTCGCCCGCTACGAAGATGTTGACGGCGATGGTGCGGGCCTCCTCCAGGGAGCGGCCGCAGACTTGGGCCAGTTCGAAGAAGCCAAAGGCGCCGGCCGACAGCATGACGCCGACAAGGGCGATCCTCCACAGCAGCTCCCTGGTGAGCACCGGCTGGCGAGGAGGCCGCGGGGGGCGGTTCATGACGCCCGGCTCCTTGGCCTCGAAGGCCAGCATCAGCCCCAACAGCACGGCGGTGGTCATGTTGATCCACAGGATGTGAAGCGGGGTGATGGGCAGGACGGCCCCCACCGCCACCGCCGCCAGCACCACCAGGGACTCGCCGAAGTTGGTGGGCAGGGTCCAGGTGATGAACTTGACGATGTTGTCGTACACCCCCCGCCCCTCCTCGACCGCGGCCTCGATGGTGGCGAAGTTGTCGTCGGTCAGGATCATGTCGGCCGTCTCCTTGGCCACGTCGGTGCCGGTGACGCCCATGGCGATGCCGATGTCGGCCTGGCGCAGCGAGGGGGCGTCGTTAACCCCGTCGCCGGTCATGGCGATGACGTCGCCGTCGGCCTGAAGGGCCTTAACCAGCCTCAGCTTGTCCTCGGGGGCCACCCGGGCGAAGACCGACACCCGCCGGGCAGCGGATACCAGGTCGGTATCGGATATCTCGGTTATGGCCCGGCCGTTCAGGACCTGGCTGCCGCCCTCCATGGAGTCCACTATCCCCAGGCGGCGGGCCACGGCCAGGGCGGTCAACTCGTGGTCGCCGGTGATCATCTTGACGGCGATGCCGGCCCGTCGGCAGGTGGCCACGGCCTCGATGGCTTCGGGACGGGGCGGGTCGATCATGGCCTGGAAGCCCAAGAAGACCATGTCTCCGGCTACGTCCTGGTGGGTGACCTCCTGTAGGTTGCCGGTGACCGCCTTCTGGGCGAAGGCCAGCACCCGCAGGCCCTGGCGGGCCAGCTCTTCGGCGGTTCGCTTCGTTTTTTCATAATAGAAGCCGGTCTCCCTTCCGTCGGGGGCAAGCGACTTGCGGCATCGGGTCAGCACGCTCTCGGCCGAGCCCTTGAGGAAGATGACGTCGCCCCCGGCCTGGCGGTCCCGATTGAGGGTGGCCATGTATTGGTGCTGGGACTCGAAGGGCAGGGTGTCCATCCGGTGGTAGCGGGCGGCCGCTCCGGATCGGGAAAAGCCGGCCTTCTTGGCGGAAACGATCAAAGCGCCCTCGGTGGGATCGCCTTCCACCCGCCAGCGGCCGCCGTCGTCCCGGAGCACGGCGTCGTTGCACAGCAGGCCGGCCAAAAGGCAGCGGCCCAGGGCGGCGTTTTCCAGGGGATCCAGGCGACGGCCGTCCCGGAGGAACCGGCCCTGGGGCGCGTAGCCGGCGCCCTCCACCTCGACCATGACGCCGCCGGCGAAAATCCGCTGGACGGTCATCTGGTTCTGAGTGAGGGTGCCGGTCTTGTCCGAGCAGATGATCGAGGTGCTGCCCAGGGTTTCCACCGCCGGCAGTTTGCGGATGATGGCGTTACGTTTGGCCATCTTGGAGACGCCGATGGCCAGGGTGATGGTCAATGCGGCCGGCAGGCCCTCGGGGATAGCGCTGACGGACAAGGCCACGGCCACCATGAACATCTGCTTAGCGGTGTCGCCGTGCAGCAGTCCCACCAGAAAGGTGAGGCCTGCCAGCGCCATTATCACTTTCAACAGGAAGGAGCTGAAGCGTCCTATTTGGGCGGTGAGCGGGGTGGCCAGGACCGAGGTGGCGGCGATCATTTGGTTGATGCGGCCGATCTCGGTGTGGTTGCCCACAGCGGCCACCAGCCCGACTCCGGTGCCGTAGGTGACTAGGGTCGAGGAGTAGGCCATGTTGGAGCGGTCGGCCAGGACGGTGTCTTCGGGCAACGAATCCGTGGCTTTGCCAACCGGCAGCGACTCTCCGGTCAAGGCCGATTCATCAACCTGAAGCTCCCGCACCTGAAGCAGGCGCAGGTCGGCCGGCACCTTGTCGCCGGACTGAAGCATCACCAGATCCCCCACCGTCAGCCCGACCGCGTCTATCCTCTGCTTTTTGCCCCCTCGGACCACGGTGGCCTCGCTGACCATGGCCTTAGCCAGGGACTCGATGGCTCGGAGGGCTTTGGATTCCTGGATGAAACCGACCACGGCGTTGATCAGCACCACCCCGAAGATGACCCCGGAGTCCACCCATTCGCCCAGCAGGGCGGTGACGGCGCCGGCCACTATAAGGATGTAGACCAGGGGTTGGTTGAACTGGCTGAGGAACAGGATCAGGGGACTGGTGCCCCTGCGGCCGGTGATGGAGTTGGGACCGTGCTGCTGCAGGCGACGGGCGGCCTCTTCGGGATCCAGGCCCAGCTTGGGGTCGGTGGCGGCCAGGGAAACGGCCTGGTCAATTCCCAGGCTATGCCAGCGGGGAGTGTCTTCTCGGGCCTTTTCAAGGGCGTTTCTTTGAGGCATGGTTGGTAAGACGGTGTTTGTTGTTATAACGATCCCGGCAGGATCATATGCCCAGGCTAAAGCTTCCCCCCAACCCCATCTTCCACCTGAAGTCGAACCTTTTTTCACCCTCCAACGGCCGGTTGATCCAAAGCGGGAACAGAAACTTCACCGGCCCGGCCTGGAGCGACAAGCCGGCGTCGCAGTATGCGTTCTTGATGGCTAATTGCTGGTAGGAATCGGTCAGAAGCGCTCCGTCGGCGAACACGGCCATGGGATATTTGTATATCGGGAGCGACAGATTGGCCGAGGCCGCCAACCGGCCACGCAGATGGCGGCCCAGATAGCCGGAGACATCGGCCGAGCCCTCAACATGGTAATGCTCCTGGGCCGAGAACCAGTCGCGGCCGGAGACGATGACAGCGTTGATCCCGGACGTCTTGTAAGCGCCAGAGAGGAATAATTGCTCCTGGGCCGGGGCGGAGCCGGCCATGGAGCCGAAGAAACCTCTTAGGTTGACCATCTGCCGGCGCCAGATCCGAACATAGGCCTTTGATTCCAGGGTGAAGCGGGAAAAGCTGTTGTCAGTCCGGCTTGAGCCCAGCAGAAAGCCGCCGGAAGCCGCGACCCTGGAGGCGACCCCTGCCCGGTAGGCCGACAAGACGGAGCCGCGAGACAGGGTCAAAATAACGTTGGAGCCGGGCTCGGCATCCCGCCAGTCAAGGAAGCGGGAGGTATCCACGATCCGGCTGTAGTCCAGATGCAGGTCGAAGCTCTCGGTGGGGGAGAACAGGGCCCGGCCCCAGCTGCGCATCAGGCCGACCGAGGCGCTGTGGATGTCCGAGGCCTTGCCGGCCGACAGGTAGAGGCGGGGCGGCATGGACAGGGCCGAGACCGGGGTCTGGTAGCCGGCGCTGAAGCTAAGCTGGCGGGACTTGAAGCCGTAGTATGGAAAGAGGGTCCACTGGTGCCGGCCCACCATCGGTCCGCCGTCCATCATGTAGCCGCCGTGCAGGAAAGGCCCCAACCGGAAGCCGTTGACTCCGTCGTACCAAGGAATCGGGAGGAAGAACGCCTGATACTTTTCGGAGGAGGGAAGGCGGGGCCCCAGGGTGAGGGAATACTTCCTGGGCCAGCGGTTGTTGAACCGGTCGATGTCGGGGACGTTGCGCTCCGGGTCGAGAACGGCGCGCTCGATAGGAGACGAGGAGCGCACCATGAACCACATGCTGCGGTCCAGCCCGTTCCAGGTAATGGCTTGTTCATTGCCCTCACTGTCGGTGACAACCAGCTTTGACGGCAGGCTGAGGCTGTCCCTCCGCACCAGGTTGATGGCGTATAAATCCTTTCCTTCCTCCATCCTCCTGACGGCGGCGATGCCGTTGTCGCAACGGGCGGCGGTGTTTATCCAGGGGTCGAGAAGCTTGGAGATTGGCCGGCCGGTGAGGCTGTCGGCCAATTCCAAGAAATCCTCCCAGTATACATGGCGGAAACAGAAGCGGCGGAAATATTCCTTCATCAGGCGGTCGAACTTTTCGTTCCCTATATAATCCCGCAACCACCAGAGCAGCATGGCCGGCTTCTTGTAGGCGGTGACCGCGTAGAGGCCTGGCTCGCGTACTTGGAAAGCCCTGGTGGCGATGGGCTGTTCCATTCTGTTGGCGGCGAACATGTGATAGAGGAAATAGCCGGTATAGCGATCGGTGAGCTCGGGCAGGGAGCGCTGCAGCCGGGGATGGGCCAGGTAGTTGGCCTTTGGGCCGTACTTCTCCTCGAAATAGCGTTCCTCGGAGAAACTGTTGAATCCCTCGTCCATCCAGGGCTGGTCCATCTCGTTGTTGGCCAGCATTCCATAAAACCACTGATGGCCGATCTCATGCATCACCGTCATCTCCAGGCTTCGGGTAAGCCTGTCCTCGCCCGAGGAGATGATCACCAAATTGGGATATTCCATGCCGCCGCCGGCCGCCATATACCCGCCGCAGACAGTGAGGGTGGAGTAGGGATATCTTCCATACCAGCGGCCATAGTAATCCAGGGCATCCTTGGCGTACTGAAGCACGTTCTTCCATTTCTTGACGTCGCGCCTCATGGTCAGAACCCGGATAGCCACGCCGTCGTGGACCTCGACGGTGTCCAGATAGTCAGGATCGGCGCACCAGGCGAAATCGTGGACATTGCGGGCGGCGAAGAGGCGGTAATCCAAAGAATCCCCGGCGGCGGTGGAATCGGCCTCATCCTTGACCTCCACTCCGGTGGCGCCGACCACCAGGTTCTTGGGCAGCCAAAGTCCGACCTGGAAATCGCCGAACTCTCCATAGAACTCGCCCAGATAATGATACCCCAGCGGGTGCCAGCCCTTGCGGTCATATACCGCCGGTTTGGGGTACCACTGGGATATCTCATAATGCGTCCCCCGGTGTCCCAAACGGTCTATGAACTTCGGAATCTTTACGGTGAACTTTATAGTAAATTCGGCCGAATCTCCCGGAGCTAAGGGTCGGGGCAGGTCCACTTTGGCGGTGGTGGGATCCGAACCGAAAACCAGGGATAGCGGAAGATCGCCGGCGCGGATCGCGGCTACTTCCATGTAACCCCGCTCCTGGGGCCGGGACAGCCGCAGGCGGTAATTATGAAAGCCCTCGGCCTCCCGGGCATAATGGGTCCTTTCATCCCGGAAGGCGTTGGGGTAGAGGTGGAACCAGATGAAGCGCAGGGTGTCGGGCGAATGGTTCCAATAGCTTAAATGCTCGGTAGCGTTCAGCAGGTGCGAGGCGGTGTCGAGCTTAACGTCGATATTATAGGCCACCCGCTGCTGCCAGGCAAAGGCCGGCAGGGAGAGCCAAAGGAGGCCAGCCAGCAACACAATCTTTTTCACCTGTCAACCTCCCTGTATCCTGATATGTCGGTTTTTTCCTTTATTGCCGGACGGGGCGAGTCGGGAGGGCCGAGTTTGGAACCCAGGTAGTGCAAAACCTCCTGGCGATGCCGACCAAAAGGAAGATAAAGGCCGCGGAAGTTTTCCAGCCAAAATGGGCGGGCGAAGGGAGAGAGAAGGACGCCGTTTTTATCGGGATAGTAGCTTTTTATCTGGTCCCATTTTTTACCGACGGTGGCGCCGGCCCGGCGCAGGGAGGCGCCTTGGGAATCGAAACGGCAGTCCGATCTCAAAAAAAAGGGAAACTCGGCCGATATTAACAGGGCCAGGCCCAAGGTTGTCCAAAGCCAGGAGCCCAGCCACCAGTGAATGAGGGCGGACATGGCCAGGGGGGCGACGATGGAGAGGATAGCCTTGGGCCTCGACTCCGCGAAGGGGTGGACCCGCCATTCGAAATCGAGGGGCGGCGCGGCGGCCGGGGAGGTCGGATGGTTCATCTTTCACCCTTCAGCTGCTTCTGATAGTCGCTGCGCAGGCCCGAGAAGAAGTTCAGGGCCTCGGGGCATTGGTAATCCGGGTAGGTCCATTCCAGGGGCTGGAAGCCGTCCCCTCTGTAGATCATGGTCACCTCGGCATAGACGCCTTTGTCCAGGTAAATGCGGTGCGAGAAATCCTTGCACGAGGCCAGCACCAGCCGCGATTCGTTCAGATAGCCGGGGTCGATGTTGACTATCCTTCCCGGCTCCTGGGTCTGGGCGCGGAACTCCTCCTCCAATCTATTGGCCAGCAGTTTGAATTCCACCAGATGCTCCGGAGGCCAGAGCCGGTAGAGGCTCCACCAGGTGCGGTAGAGCAGGGGGCCCATCTCGTCCACATAGTAATCGGTGAACTGGATGAAATCCAGCACCGGGCTCTTTTGATCCACGAAATCGAAATGTTTCTGGATCTCGCGCTCCAGATCCCAGAGGCTAACTAGCGGCGAGTAGATCAGTCCCAGAAAGAACTTCACCGGTTGGGATTGGCGGGGGCTGGACATCTTACTATTGAACTATTATTATCCCGAGAAATGCTCCATGCCCGACTGGCTGAGGTAGGTTCGAACGTCACCCTTCGGCTTGCCGCGCATGCCTGCCGGGCTCAGGGTGACAGGCGCCGGCGCCGGGGCATGTCTTGACGCAAACCCCGCAGATGCTCTGGCCGATGCCGGGCAATTTTGAGAACTCCTTCAATTTGGCGGCGCACCTGTCGCGATCATAGCCCTGCTCCGAAATGGCGCCGGCCGGGCAGGCCTCGATGCAGGCCGTGCAGTCTCCGCATCCGACGTTCTCCAGGGGTTTGCCGGCCTCCAGGGGCATATCGGTCAGCACCGTGGCCAGCCGCAGCCTGGCCCGGTGCTCCGGGTGGACGAACAGGGCCGACCTGCCTATCCACCCCAGGCCGGCCTGCACAGCCACCGCCTTGTGCGACAGGTGGCCCAGATTTTTCTCCCAGTCCAACACCTGCGAGGCGGGAATGGGCAGGGCCCGGCAGCCTTTCAACGTTATATATGAATGGATGGCGGCCGCCGCCCGGTCCAGCATGTAGTTGGCCACCTTGTAGTGGTGCTTGTAGATCAGGGTCGGCCGGTCGACGATGCCGTCGATTATCGGATCTGACAGCCGGAAACCGATGGAGATTCCGTAACAGAGCTGTTGACAGGCGCCGAGTAGCGAATCATGTAGGATGTCCTGCAATGGTCCCATGTCGGCCACGCCGAAAACGGCCATGCCCTCGCGGAGGGCCAGGGCTTCTAAAGACGCGTTATTCTCCTTGGCGGTCATCGAAGGTCTTTTGGCGCACCATCAGATGGAAAAAAAACGCCTTGGGTATCAGCGCCGATAGAAGCGCGGACCCGGAACTTGAAAATATTACTGCCGGGTTTGATCTCATGAGTAAAAATATCGTTGCAATCTCTCCAAGAACCCTGATTATAGGAAAGCTGATAAGCCTTGAAGAAGGGGTAGGAATGTTGTAATTTGAACTTCGCTTTCCGAAAATCAACCCTCACGGAGCAAGACATCTTATTTAATTGTGGATAAGCCAGGATAGGATTACGGATGACTTGAAAACCTGCGCGGGGACGGTTTTGGAATAGGGGCTGAGGGCAGTCCCCGATCTCAAGACATTCACCAAGGCTGTCCCAGTTACGCTCAAAAGACTGGTTTCGATAGTACCAGATAGAACAGAAGTGTTCGGCCCAGCCCTTCAGCGCAACTACCGGGCGACCGGACTTTATCGGACGAAGATGGGGCGTTTTACCAGAAAAATACAATTGTCGCGCTTCGTATGCGCTGAGCACAACACCACTGTTTTGCCATGTTATGTTGTTTTGAGGATCGACCAGGATCCATTTTTCAAGGTCGCGACTCCATGCTTCCACCGCCCAATGCCCCCGGCCATGGCCCGACTGATAATGGCGTTTCAGAAGCGCGACCACCCTGGCCGGAATCGAATAAGCCTGAAGGGCGGCAGCCAGAAGTATGGAATATTCCTGGCAGGTAAAATGCTTCTTATCTTTTGCCTCTGACAAAATGGTGAGCGGGTCGTTCTTCGATGGTTTGGTGCTGGGGTCATGAGTGAAACGCTTATGGACCCAATTCGTCAGATATAAGATTGTTTTAATTTCGTTGCGGCTATTTATCCGAGGCAAACACTCCCTGATCCTCGATAGGTAAGCCGGCCCGGTGAACCGCATCCATTTCCAGTGATCAATGTCGCCGGAATTCCACCCAGTGATTTCGATGGGCACCGCGTTGTTGCGAACGTTTTTCGCGATTCGCGCAAATTGCTTGTGAAGCGCCAAAGGCTGCTTGTTAAAGCGCAATCTACTAAGTTGTTCGATTTTCGGCAGGTCATGATAACCCAAACCAGCAGCTTTCTTAAGAAATAAAAGCCCTAGGAGTAGATTGCGCCGTATGACATAAAGATATCCTGCCGAACCCAAAGCGTAAGCCTGCAAGGATCGCATGCCGACCTTTCCGTACAAGTCGGCCGCTCGTTCCAACGATATGACGGATTCGGCTATTTGGTTGCCAGACGCGTAAATTCGTGCCTGACGGAGCAAACCGTCGGCTTCCTCGCGCATGCGAGTGTTCGCCGGGCTCATCTGCGGAACAGCGATCCCAGCAGCCCCCGCATCAACTGGCGGCCCAACTGTCCGGCCGCGGCCCGGGCGGCGCTCTTGATCGCGGCCTCGGCCACGGTCTGACGACGGCTGGCGGGCGCGGGCCGGGCCGTCCGGGGCTGAGGCAGGGGCTGATCCTTGGCCGACTGCTCGGCCCGCTTCTTTAGTATCTCATAGGCCGATTCGCGGTCGACCTCCTTCTCGTAGCTGCCGTAGATCGCTGACTCCCTGATTATACTCTGACGCTGTTCCGGCGAGATGGGTCCGACCTGTGATTGCGGCGGCAGGATGTATGCCCTGTCCACCATTCCCGGACTGCCCTTCTCGTCCAAAAACGATACCAAGGCCTGACCGACTTCCAACT
>CAZPNX010000017.1:45588-50750 GCA_964588285.1 uncultured bacterium | reverse complement strand
GCCTGTCACCTACGCTCAGCTGGTTTCTTCCTGAACGGATGGGATAATCATTTTCCTTTATTAGGTTGGCGGGTTGCCCTGCCATAAATAACGATCCTCAGCCACGATGCCCTCTCCCCGGACAAATGCTCTAAAGCGCCTTCTCCAGCTCCGACAGACGGGCGATGAAATCGGTCGGGGTATCCACGGTGAAAAGCGGATCGTTGGGCGACAGGTCCTTGGCCAGCTGGGCGATCCGGCCCAGGGTGATCAGGTACATGTTTTTGGGGTCGTGGGGCGGGGCGATAATCAGCAGGAAGAGACGGGCCGGCTTTTTGTCGATGGAGCCGAAATCCACGCCGGTCTTGCTGCGTCCGGCGATCAAAGTCAGCGAGTTCAGCATCAGTGATCGGCAGTGGGGGATGGCCACTCCGCGGCCGATGCCGGTGGATCCAAGCTCCTCGCGTTGTCTGAGGTTGACCAGAAGTATCTGCTGGGCTTTTTCGCCCAAAGGGGCCAGGCCGACCAGCTCCTTGAGGATGCCGTCGCGATTGGCGGCCTTAAGGCTTAGGTTGACCATGCCGGGCTTTAAGAGCCCGGCCAGGCTCACTGTCGCACCACCCATAGCTTCACCGTGGCCTCCACCTCGGGGTGGAGCCGGATCGGTATGTTGTAGACGCCCAGTTTTTTGATGGGCTCCTCGAGCTCGATCTTGCGCTTGTCGATCTTGATGCCCTGCTGGGCCATCAACTCGGCGATGTCGGCCGCGGTCACCGATCCATAGAGCCGGTCTTCGTCTCCGGCCTGGACGGTGGCGGTGCAGGAGATCTCGTTGATGGCCTTGGCCAGGGTTTCGGCCTGCTGCTTCTTTTTGGAGAGCTTGAGCTCTTCGGCCCTGATCTGGTGCTGGATGCTTTTAAGGGCGTGGTCGGTAACCGGCAGAGCCAGCCTCTGGGGGAGGAGGTAGTTGCGGGCATGGCCCGGCTTGACCTCAACCACGTCGGTGCGCTTTCCCAGGCCGGCGACATCCTTGGTCAATATTACCTTCATAGCCGCTATCCTCTACCGGTGTTCCGAGATGAAGGGCAGCAGGGCCAGATGGCGGGCCCGTTTGACGGCAATAGAAAGCAGCCGCTGGTGCCGGGCGCAGTTGCCGGAAACCCGGCGGGGGACGATTTTGCCGCGCTCGGTCATAAAGTGGCGGAGCTTTTTGTCGTCGCGATAATTGATGTCCTCCGCCTTCTCCATGCAGAACTTGCAGACCTTGCGGAAGGACGGCCTCCGCTCGCGGGGGCCGGTGGATTGGTTTCGCTTGATCATTTTCCTCGGTTTGATGCGTTTATGTGGCTATTTGTTTGATGGCTGCCGATGGGGCCGGTCACTCGTCGATTTCGGCCTCCCCGGCCGGGGCCTTTTCCAGGAAGCCGATGCGGTCAGCCCGGATCTCGACCACCGACCTCTTTTGGCCGGCCTCGGTCTCCCAGGAGCGGCTTTCCAACCTGCCCTCCACCAGCACCGGGCTGCCCTTGTGCAGGTAGCGGTTGACCAGCTCGGCGATCTTTAGCCAACAGACCACGTTGATATAGGTGGTGTCGTCCTGCCATTGGCCTGAGGCGTCCTTGTAGCGGCGGTTAACGGCCAGGGCCACGGTGCAGACCGCCTTGCCTGCCGGGGTATACCGCAGCTCCGGGTCCCTGGTCAGCCGGCCCGAGATGATGACCCGGTTGATAGTGGGTATTCTGAGCTCAGCCATAGTTCATCATGCTCCCCAGGTGAAATTGGTCATTCCATAACAGACATGCTAGAAGGGGAGGTCGTCATCGCTCTTGCCGTTGTCGACCGCCGGATCGGCCAAAGAATCGGCCGCAGCCGCCGTCTCGCCGGGCTCGGCCAGGGTAGCCGAGGAGTCGGGTCGGAACTCTCGCTCCAGAAACTCGATGCGGTCGGCCCTGACCTCCAGGGTGCTGCGCTTCTGTCCATCCTCGGTCTCCCAAGATCGGTTTTGGAGCTTGCCCTCGACCAAAACCGCCCGTCCCTTGGCCAGATACTGGCGGCAGAGGTCGGCCAGCTTCTGCCAGGCCACGATGCCTACATAGGTGGTCTCCTCCTTGACCTCTCCGGTGGGGCTGCGGAAGCGGCGGTTGATGGCGATGGTGAAGTTGGCTACCGGAGTTCCATTGGTGGTTTGCCTAACCTCAGGGTCCTTGGTCAGCCGGCCGATGAGAAAAGTGCGGTTGAGGTTGGCTAGTTTCAATTCCGGCATGCTTAGGGTCCTTATCTATTCAGATTGTTATTCGGCAGAGAACAATTTCTAAACCGATTCCCGATCGGAAGGGGGGACGGCTTCCCGGGTCGGTTCCATCTCCTCGGGTGCGTCGGAGGTGGATGCCGGGGCTCCGGCCTCAGCCGATTCGGCGGAGATGGTCTGGATGTGGCCTTTGACTATCAGATGACGCAGGATATGCTCGTCCAGCTGAATGGTCCGGGTCAGCTCCTGGGGAGCGCTGGAGTCGGCGAAGAACTGGAGGCAGACATAGGTCCCCTCATGGCGGTTCTTGATGGGATAGCTCATCTTGCGCCTTCCCCAGCGCTCCACCGCGGCCATTTGGCCGTTGTTTCTTTTGACCACCTCGGCCAGCTTCTCCAGCTTCTTCTCAACGCCGGAATCATCCAGCGAGGGGTCGACCACGATGACTGTTTCGTAGGCGTTCAACTTACCTTGGCTCCTCTTTTGTGGTTCGATTTATTTCGTTCATGGCTTTTTCGATTCCGTTTCGGGCCACCAGGGAGACGGCCAAGGCCCCGCGGCCCACGAATTCGGGAAGCAACCTTTTTTCACCGGGGTCGAATCCGCTGAGGACATGCTCCGGGGTCTGTTCCGGACGCTGGGGGCGGCCGATGCCCATCCTCAGCCTGGCGAAATCACCGGTTCCCAGCGTTTCTATGATGGACTCCAGTCCGCGATGCCCTCCGGACGAGCCTTTGGGCCGGAGACGGAGTTTTCCAAAGGGAAGATCGACGTCGTCGCAGACCACCAGCAGGCGTCCGGGTTCAAGGTTATGATAGCGCAAGGCCCTGGCCACGGCGGCACCGCTCAAGTTCATAAAAGTGGTCGGCTTGAACAACAGCAGCGGCTCGGAATATCCCAGCTTGGCGGACTCATACAAAGAACGGTGGCTCCAGAGGGCCCGGTTCTGTTCGGCCAGGTGATCGACCACCATAAATCCAAGGTTGTGACGGGTCCCCTGATATTGGCGCCCGGGATTGCCCAGCCCCACCACCCACCACATGGCCGCGGTCTCACACTGCCTTAGAGGATCAAGACTCCTCCTCTTCCTCCTCCTTCTTTCCCTTGGAGATGACCTCAGGCTCCTTGGCCTCGGTGGCCGCCGCGGCCTCGGGAGCGGCGGCTTCTTCAACGATGGGCGCGATGACGGTGGCCACCACCTGCGACTTGTCGGTAACGATTTCGACCTTCTCCAGGGAGATATCCCGGACATGCCGCGATTGGCCCACCTTGAGATCGGAGATATCGACTATGATCTTGTCCGGAATGTCGCCGGGGAGACAGGAGACCTCGACCATGTCCATGACATGCTCCATTATGCCTCCCTGGTTTTTGACGCCCTCCGGAATGCCCACCGTCTCCACCGGGACCTTGACCCTTATCTTTTCATCCATTTTGATCTCCTGGAGGTCCAGGTGCAGCAGACGATTGCGGAGCGGCTCGGTCTGCGTTTCGCGGATGACGGTTTTGAGAGAGCTGCCGTCTTCCAGCATCAGGTTGATGATGGTGTTTTCTCCGCCGGCCGATTTGAACAGGGCGATCAGTTCTTTGGAATCGAGGGTGACGGAGGTGGCGTTTTGGCCGTGTCCATAAACCACAGCCGGGACCCGTCCCTGGCTGCGCAGCTTTTTGGCCTGGACCTTGCCGGTGCCAGGGCGTCTCTGGGCGGTGAGGGTGATCTCGTGCATTATGGGTTCCTTATTTTCGATTTGATGTTTGTCGTTTCTTGGCGCCGGAAGCTTCAAACGAAGAGGGAGCTGACCGAACGTTCATTGTGGATCCTGACAATGGCGTCCGAAAGAAGTTTGGCGATGGAGAGGACCACTACCTTGGAAAGCCGCTTCTCCGGTCCCAGAGGGATGGTATCGGTGACCACCAGCTGCTTGATGCAGGAAGTGCTCAGGCATTCGGGTGCGCCGCCGGAGAGCATGGGGTGGGTAGCCGAGGCGTAGATATCGCGGGCGCCTTGGCGTTTCAGGGTCTCGGCCACCTTGGTCAGGGTGCGGCCGGTGTCCATGATGTCGTCCACAATCAGGCAATGTTTGCCCTGGACATCGCCCACCACATTCAGAATCTCCACCTGGTTGGCCATGGGCCGCCTTTTATCGATAAAGGCCAGAGGGACATTGGATCCCAGGCGCTTGGCAAAGGCCCGGGCCCGGTTGGCGCCGCCGGTGTCCGGGGCCACCACCACCAGGTCGCGCAAGCCCAGCCGCTTGATGTATTCGATAATAACCGGCATGGCGTAGAGGTGGTCGACCGGGATGTCGAAGAATCCCTGGATGGCCTCGGCGTGCAGGTCCAGGGTCAACACCCGGTCGGCGCCGGCGGTGGTGATCAGGTTGGCCACCAGTTTAGCCGAGATGGGAACCCGGGGCTGATCCTTGCGCTCCTGCCGCGAGTATCCGAAATAGGGGATGACCGCGGTGATCCGTCTGGCCGAAGCCCGCCGGGCGGCATCGATCAGCATCAGGAGCTCCAGCAGGTTGTCGGCCGGAGCGAAGGTGGGCTGGACGATGAAGGTGTCGGTGCCGCGGACGTTCTCGTTGATCTTGATCCTGATCTCTCCGTCGGAAAAGCGGTCGATCAGGCAGGAGCCCAGCTTGGTGCGCATCCGCCGGCAGATATCGGCCGCCAGGGCCGGGTTGGCCGAGCCGGAAAATATCTTCAGTTCGCCGTTCATGCTGATCCGTCCATTATTTTTGGTGACGGGTTTCATCGGTTCAGGATATAACAGGATGTTTTGGCCGCTGGCTTTCGCCCTGGCGGCAGGCGGTGAACCCTGCCGCTTTGCGGCCCCGGGATTCTATATACCTGGCTCGGGGGCAGGGACTCGAACCCCGGTCCTCAGCTCCAAAGGCTGGTGTCCTGCCAATTGGACGACCCCCGAGCTATT
>CAZPNX010000017.1:0-45488 GCA_964588285.1 uncultured bacterium | reverse complement strand
CTGCCAATTGGACGACCCCCGAGCTATTACAAAAGAACTCATGGACCAGAAGGTTTAAGATCCGGGGCAATAAAAAGGCCGACAACGGGCGTCCCGCAAGGTAGGGACTTGACGCAGCCGCACGGAGATGTCCCGCCTCGGGGCGGGACGCGGCGACCCACTGTCAACCGTTTTTGATGAAGGCCAGCCCGGGATTAGTCCGCCGGTATCTCTCCCTGATGGGCCGCGGTTCCGCCGGACTTCACCGCTCTCTCATACTCAGCCAGGATGGCCTTTTCCAGCATCTGCCGGGTCTCGGAGTTGATGGGATGGGCCACATCCTTGAAGGTCCCGTCGGCCATCTTGCGGCTGGGCATGGCGATGAAGGGACCATTGTTTCCCTGGATGATCTTGATGCCGCGCACGGCAAAGGCGTTGTCGAAGGTGACGTTGGCAAAGGCCAACAACTTGTCGTTGCCCGCCTGCCGCAGGGAAACGCGGACTTCGGTGATCTGCATGGGGAAGACCTATGGTGTTGCATCTGGTTGTTTATGTCCGGGCGACGCTCTCGGACAGGTAACATCCGGGCCATCGGGAGGAGAGCAGCCGCCAAGCCTTCCGGGCAGAGTTCCAGTCTTCGAAGATGCCGAAAACCGCCGAGCCGCTGCCGGTCATCAGGCTGTTAATGGCGCCGGCATAAAGCAGATCGTTCTTGGCCCGGCTGATGGCCGGATGTCGGGGAATGACCGCCGTTTCCAGATCGTTGTGAAGCAGCCGGGCGATCATCCCTGGCCCTGAGGCAAGTCCGAAGCTACGAGCTGTTATTTTACTATAATTATGGCGTTTTGTCAATGTCAAACTTATGCGGGAATAGGCCCAGGCTGTGGAGACATGGACGCCGGGAAAAATCACTACCAAATGAAGCTTGGGTAGAGGTTTGAGACGGCGGACTTTCTCTCCACGCCCGGCAACCAGGCAGGTGCCGCCGGCAAGAAAATAGGGGACATCAGAGCCGATTTTTGCCGCCAACTCAAAAATTATCTTATGAGGCAAACTCTTTATGTTCCATAGTTTAGGCAGCATTATTAAAGCAACGGCGGCATTCGACGATCCGCCTCCCAATCCAGCCCCAGAAGGGATTTTCTTCTTCAGCCTGATGGTGGCGCCAAGCTTGAGGGCCAGTTTTGGATCTTTTTCCGCGGCCTTTTGCCTGATCAACTCGGCCGCCCTTAAAACCAAATTTCTTCCATCCACCGGGATGTTAGGGTCGTCGCAATAGAGTAGCAAGCGGCCGTCATGGCGATTGTAAAAGGACAACCGGTCCCGCAACGAAATGGTCTGGAACACCGAGCAAAGATCGTGGTACCCGTCAGGGCGCCGGCCTTCGATCCTGAGGCACAGATTTACTTTGGCGTAAGAATATGTGGAAATCACCCGGTAATTATATCACAAAAAAAATAACAGAGCAAACCATAGACGGCAATCCGGACATCTTGAAACAAATCGAACATAGAATTTCCTTGACATGAGACCGGAAATAGCATAAACTAAAAAGTGAAAACACCCAGGAGGACAGGCCATGAAACCTCAGCCCTCTCGCCTCTTTGGGCTGCTTCTTGCTTTATTCCTGTGTTTGCTGGGATGCGCTCACGGTAAGGATTTCAAACAGATAGAAAACTTTCCCTATGACAAGGCTTTGGTGTATTTCTACCGTCCCAGCAGCCACGCGGCCTCGGGCCAGAACTATTCCATCAAGCTGATCGAAACCGAGTTGGGCAAACTGCGCAACGGCTCCTATTTTGCCTATCTGGCGGATCCGGGGCGGCATACATTCTACTATGATGGCCGATACGGTTTTGCCAAGGTGACGCTGGACCTGTTTGCGGGCGAGACCTATTACATCCGCGGACAGCCCGGCGGTTTTTTGGGGACTCGCTTCAAGCTGGAACAGGTTCATCCGGTGATAGGCCGGATGGAGATAGTAGATTGTCATCAATCCCAATAATCTCGAAAATGCGCCTATTCTTTCTCGGTTGATGAAAATGCCGCGCCTGCCATGGATAATATGAATTCGGCCTCCCAGCCGCAATTCGAACGCCTGCTGCCGGTGCAGGAGGACGCCCTCAAGGAGGTGTTCCATATCGGCTCGGGGCAGGCGGCCACCACCCTGGCCGAGGCCCTGGGGGTCAAGGTGCTGGTGTCGGTGCCGGCCATCGGCATCAGTCCGGTGGGGGAGGTGCTGGAGTCGCTGGCCAAACCGGCCACCCCGGTGGTCAGCCTGGTCAACATCTTTGCCGGCGATATCTCCGGCTGCACCGTCTGGCTGATGCCGGGAGACAAGGCCAGGGATTTCGCCCAGCTCTGCTGGCACCACATGCCCCAGTCCCGGAAGCGGGCCGAGTTCGACTTCGGGCAGATTCACCGCGAGATATCTGACTGCCTGACCGGGGCCTACCTCAACACGGTGGAGAACATGCTTGGCCTGCTGACCGTGCCCTCTACACCGATGTTGATGTCCGGGGTGATGCGGACGGTGTTGGAGAAGATACTGACCGAGCGCAGCCAGGGGACCGGAGCGGTGGCCTTTGTCCAGAACAAATTCACCATGGGCGAGAGGCCCCACAGCCATGTGGGTTTCTTCATGATGGTGCCGGACTTCGACTCCCTCAAGAGGATGCTGGAGATTTTGAAGGTGGCCGAGTACTAGAAAAAATGGGAAAAAGCTTTCGGGCCATCTGCGGATGGTCTTTTTTATTGCTTCCGGCATTGCCTTTTTCGGCATTGACACCTTGCTAAAAGTATGATAATATAAAAAGTTATGAAAATCCTTATCGTAGGCTCCGGGGGTAGGGAGCACGCCTTGGCTTGGAAGATAGCCCAAAGCCCGCTGGTCAAAAAAATCTATGCGGCCCCGGGCAATCCGGGCCTGGCCCAGGTGGCCGAGTGCCGTCCGTTGCCGGCCTGCCATCTGGAGGAGATCCGGGACCTGGCGCTGGCCGAACGCATCGACCTGACGGTCATCGGCCCGGATGACTGTTTGGCGGCCGGGATGGCGGATCTTCTGCAGGCCGCCGGCCTTAAGGTCTTCGGCCCGTCCCGGGCGGCCGCCAGGATCGAATCCTCCAAGGCTTTTGCCAAGGAGCTGATGGCCGAGGAGCGCATCCCGGCCGCCCGCTCCGCGGTTTTCACCGATTTCCAGCGCGCCTGCGATTACGTAAAATCGCATCCGCTTCCGACCGTCATCAAGGCCAGCGGCCTGGCCCTGGGCAAGGGGGCCATCATCTGCCATTCAAACGACCACGCCTTCCAGACCCTGCACTCCATGATGGTGGACAAGCTTTTCGGCCAGGCCGGCGAAACGGTGGTCATCGAGGAATTTTTGGAGGGCAGGGAGGTCTCCGTCCACGCCTTTTGCGACGGTGCCAACGTTGTCCTCTTTCCTCCGGCCCAGGACCACAAGGCGGTCCACGACGGGGACCAGGGGCCGAATACCGGGGGCATGGGGTGCTTCTGTCCGGTGCCCTGGGTCACCCGGGAAATGCTGGCCGAGATCAAACACCGCATTGTGGAGCCGGTGCTGCATGCCCTGGCCAAGCGGGGGACGCCGTTTCGGGGCTGTCTCTATCCGGGCCTGATGCTGACCAATGAAGGTTTCAAGGTTCTGGAGTTCAACGCCAGGTTCGGAGATCCCGAGGCCCAATCCTTCATGCCCCTGTTGGAAAGCGACCTGGTGGAGGCCATGCTGGCCTGCACCGATGGGACACTGGGCCGGACCGAGGTCAAATGGAGCCGGAGAGCATCGGCTTGCGTCATCGCTGCCTCGGAGGGATATCCCGGAGCCTACCGCAAAGGTTTGGCCATCGACGGACTGGAGGCGGCCGAACGAGTGCCCGGGGTCACGGTCTTCCAGGCGGGCACTGCAGTCAAACAAGGCAATCTGGTCACCGCCGGCGGGCGGGTGCTGGGGGTAACCGGATGTGCCGAGACGCTCGATAAGGCCTTGGAGGCGGCCTACCGGGCCATGAGCCTGGTGTCGTTCGAAGGCATGCACTACCGCCGTGACATCGGACGCCGGTAAGGGCTGGAGACATCCAATGTCTCGAACCGTGCCGGTTCCTGAGCAGTCGGGTTGTTTCAACCAAACGATGCCGGATAACGATCTTAACCTATGAAGAACCTAAAGTATTTGCAAACTTATCTCTACGAACTCTGTAATTTAAAAAGGCAATAATATATACAATATGGCACGCAAGGCAAAACCAGGCGATAACCACCCGGCCGGGAAAAAACTTAAGCCGGTTCCGAAGCCGAAGGCGGCCATGGCAGCGAATCAACCAGGATTCAACCCTGGCCAGCCTGGTTTCGGGGATAGGGTGCTGGACCTGGCCGGGGCGCTGGTGGTGGTGCTGGACCGCGACGGCCGCATAGTGCACTTCAATGGGGCCTGCACCCGGACCACCGGCTATACCCTGGGCCAGGTAAAAGGAAAGCGGCTCTGGGATATTTTGATATTGCCCGAGGACCGGGCCGCGGTTCAGGCGGTTTTCGAACAACTGCGGATGGGGCTCTATCCCAACTCCTTTGAAAATTACTGGCGCACCAAAAGCGGGGGTAAACGCTACATCGCCTGGGTGAACACCGCCATTTTGGACGAAAACCAGGACGTGGAATTCATCGTCGGTTCGGGGGTGGACATCACCGAGCGCAAACAGGCCGAGGACCGGGAACGGGAGTTTGCCGGCTACTTGGCCATACTCTCCGAAGCCGCTGTCAGCCTGGTGCGCAGCACCACCAAGGACAACATCTTCCGGCTTCTGGCCGAGGGGCTGTCCAAACTGCTGCCCCAGGCAGTGCTCGTCTCTGTTAGTGAATATGACCAGACAGAAAAGCTGTTGATAATTAAAGAAGTTTTGGTCGATTCGGTATTGCGGAAGCAGGCCGAGGAGATACTTGGCGCCAAGCTCAAGGGCATGGCACTCAAGTTGGGAGAACCAGACGAACTTCCAAAAATTATGGCCGGCCGGCTCGATGTTTTACCCGGAGGTCTTCATCAGGCCATGTTTGGCCTGATCAACAAGAACCTAGCCCGACGCCTGCAAAAGGCGGCCGGAGGCGACCGGGTCTACGGCATCGGACTGTCGTCGGGGATCACCATTTTCGGCACGGTGATGGTTATGATGCCCAAGGGAGCCGAAATCAAAGAGGCGGCCCACCTGGAGACCTTCGTCAACCAGGCCTCGGTGGCCCTGCTGCGACTGGAGGCCGAGAAGCGGGTCCAGGAGCGGGAGCGATACTTCCGGGCTCTGACCGAGAACGCCGGCGACATCATCACCATAATTGACGCCGACGGAACATTTCGCTACAAAAGCCCGGCGGTGCAGGCCGAGCTGGGCTATCGCCCCGAGGAGCTATTGGGGCAAAATATCTTCGGTTACATCCATCCCGATGACACGGCAAAAGCTCTTTCGGCCTTCAAGACGGCGGTGGAAAACCCCGGGGTGCCGCTTAAAATTGAGTTTAGGTTCCGCCATAAGGACGGCTCCTGGCATTATTTGGACTGTACCGGGATCAACCTTTTGAACGATCCGGCGGTGAGAGGCATAGTGGCCAATTCCCGGGACGTCACCGACCGGGTAGGAGACCGAGAGCGCATCCGGGAGAGCGAGGAGCGCTACCGCAGCTTAGTGGAGCTTTCGCCGGACGGGTGCGCCATCCACCAGGACGGCAAGATCGTCTTCATCAACGCTTCGGGCGCGCGAATGCTGGGGGCCGATTCGCCGGAGCAGCTGCTGGGGCGGGATTATTTGGAGCTGGCCCATCCCGACTTTAGGGAGAAGATCAAGCAGAGGGCGGCCAAGGTGGGCGGGGAGGGGCTGAATGTGGAGCCGATCGAAGAAAAATTCCTCCGCCTGGACGGAACTGACTTCGAAGTAGAGGTCTCGGCCGGCCCCATCACCTTCCAGGGGCGTCCGGCCGTCCACGTCATGTTCCGCGACATCACCCAGCGCCAGCTGGGCCTGAGGGCCCTTCAGGAGTCGGAGTCCAGGTACCGGACCACCCTGGATTCGATGGGCGATCTCATCCATCTTATCGACCGGGATTGTCGGATCATCTATATCAACTCAGCCTTTGTCTCCTATCTTGAGTCGCTGGGGATGGACGGCAAGGTGGTGGGCAAAACCTATAAGGAGGCCTTTCCTTTTCTCCCACCTAAGGTCCAGGAGGAATATCAGAAAGTCTTCCAGACCGGCAAAATGCTGACCACCGAGGAGTCGATCCTCATCGGAGGTAACGAGATCTTTACCGAGACCCGCAAGATACCGGTGGAGATCGGCGGAAAGGTGGAAAGGGTGGCGACCGTCATCCGGGACATCACCGAGCGCAAGAAGGCCGAAGCCGAGATCCGGGAGAGCCGGGAGCGTTTCCAGCGCCTGGCCGACCGAATCACTGAGGGCATCTCTATATACGAGAAGGGCGAACTGGTCTATGCCAACGAGAGGGTTCTGGAGATCTTCGGCTGCACCTGGGAGCAATATCGGCGAAAGAGCCTGTTGGAGCTGGTGGCCCCCGAGGAACGCGACAAGCTGCAGAGGCAGATGGAGGAATCGCCCCTCAAGGGCGTTCCGCCGGAGCAGGCCGTGCTTTGGATTATGCGCAACGACGGCACCAAACGCTGTATCTATAACCGGTGCTATTTTACCCGCAAAGGCAAGGAGAGCCTAGGCTACTTCATGGTGACCTCGGACATCACCGAGAAAAGGCTTAACGAGCTGGCCCTGACCGAGTCCGAAAAGCAGTACCGGGAGCTTTTCGAGAGCAACCCCAATCCCATGTGGGTCTACGACCCCCAGACCCTGGCTTTCATCGCGGTCAACGAGGCGGCGGTGCGTCTTTACGGCTACAGCCGACAGGAGTTTGCCTCCATGACCCTCAAGGACATCCGGCCGCTGGAGGACGTCCCGGTGCTGTTGGAAAACGTGGCCCGGTCGGTGAAGAACAAGTTCGACCGCACCTCCCTGGTGCGCCACCGCGCCAAGGACGGGCGGATGATGTCGGTGGAGGTCATCGGCCACTCGGTCAAGTTCTCGGGGCGGGACGCCCGGCTGGTTATGATCAACGACGTCACCGAGCGCCAGCGCATCGAGGAGGCGGTGCGCGACTCCGAGGAGAAGTTCCGGGCCCTGGCCGAGCAGTCGCCCAACATGATCTTCATCAACCAGGGCGGCCGGGTGGTCTATATCAATCCCCAGTGTACCAAAGCCATGGGCTATTCGGCCGAGGAGTTTTACGCGCCGGATTTCGACTTTATGGAGCTGATTGCCCCGGAACACAGGGAGCTGGTATCCCAGGCCTACCGGCGGCACCAGCAGGGCCAGGAGGTGGAGTCCTATGAGTATTCGCTGGTTACCAAGGACGGACGGCGCCTGGAGGCGTTGCTGTCCACCAAGCTGGTCGATTTGAAGAACGGCCCGGCCATCATCGGCATCGTTACCGACATCACCAATCTCCGCCGGGCCCAGCGGGAACTGGACGACAGCCGGCTGCGGATGAGCCGGCTGGTGGAGAACATGGCCGAGGGGGTCTACCGCACCTCCGAGGAGGGAAAATTTCTGGACGCCAATCCGGCCATGGCCAGGATCTTCGGCTACGGCAGCGTCGAGGAGCTGATGCAGGCCGACGTCAAAAAGGATCTGTATTTTTCCTCCGACGACCGGATGGAGGATTATCCGGGGCCGGGGCAGGAGAGGACCAGGGAGCTTCGCATGAAACGCCGGGACGGCAGCGAGGTTTGGGTGGAGGACAGCTGCCGGTATATCAGGGACGAAAAAGGCCAAGTGGTAATCCACGAGGGAGTGCTGCGCGATATAACCGAGCGCAAGCGGGCCGAGGAGGCGCTTAAAAGGAGCGAGGAGCGCTACCGCACCCTGGTGGAGTCCATGAACGACGGTCTTTTACAGGTGGACAACGACGATGTCATTTGCTTCGTCAACCAAAGATTTTGTCAGATGGTGGGCTACACCCCGCAGGAGCTGTTGGGCCAGGTGAGCCATCGGTTGCTGATTTTTCCCGAGGATTGGGACCTGATAAGGGCTAAGAATCAGGAGCGAATCACCGGCGTCAACGATCAATACCAGATCAGAATGCGCCGCCGGGACGGAAGCGAGATATGGACATCAATCAGCGCCTCGGCGCTAAAGGATGCCGCCGGCCGGGTGACCGGGTCCATCGGGGTAGTGGCCGACATCACCCAGAGCAGAAGAGCGGCCGAAGCCCTGCGGGAATCCGAGGAGCGCTACCGGCTGCTGGCCGAGAAGATCCCGGACGCCCTTTTTATATACGATAACGAACGATTTGTCTATGCCAACCGGGCCGGGCTGCAGCTTTTGGGGGTCAAGTCTTTTGAGGATTTGGAGAGCCGCTCCAAGTATGATTTCGTTCACCCCGACTATCGCGATTTCGTACGGCAGCGGACCGGCCTCCTCAAGCAGTACGGCAAGGAAGTCCCCCTGATGGAACAGAAGATCCTGCGGGCCGACGGTTCCCTGGTCGACGTCAACGTCAAATCGATAATTTTCCCCCATCAGGGGCGCAACCTGGTGATGTCCATCGTCCGCGACATCACCGAGTGGAAAAAGGCCGAGCTGGCCCTGGCGGCCAGCGAGGAAAGGTACCGCAACCTGGCCGAGGCCTCGCCCGATATGATTTTCGTGATTGACAGCAACGGCAAAGTGCGCTATCTGAACACCTCGGCTGCCAGGGCGGCCGGCCGCCAGCCCCAGGAAGCGCTCGGCGTTCCACTGAGAGATTTCTTTCCGCCCGATATCTACCAGCGCCAGTGGCAGAACATCCAGAAGGTGATGGAGACCGGGAAAAGCCTCTACGTCGAGGCGGTCACTCCCTTCGGACAGTCTCGGCACTATCTGGATACTTGGCTGGTGCCCTTGCGGACCCAGGAGGGGCAGGTGAGCGCGGTGATGGGCATCTCCCGCGATGTCACCGAGCGCAAGCGCATGGAGCAGGAGCTGCAAGAATCCGAGAGAAAATACCGGCAGATATACGAGGGCATCTCGGAAGGCATCTACCGTTCCACCCCCGACGGAAGGCCCTTGATGGCCAATCCCGCCCTGGTTAAAATGCTGGGATACGACAGCCTGGAGGAATGCTTGGCCCGGAACATCGAGGAAGAGGGATATTTCGACGGTTCGGTCCGGGAGAGCTACAAGCGGATAATGGAGGAGAGGGGCGAGGTCCGCGACTTCGTCAACGTCTGGAGGCGCAAGGACGGCACAGAGCTGGTGGTCAGGGAGAACGCCCACGCGGTTCGGGACGAGAACGGCCGGATCATCTATTACGAGGGCACGGTTGAGGACATCACTGCCCAGGAGCAGGCCCAGCAAGCCCTGCGGGAAAACCAGCGGCGGCTGGAGAATCTGATGGCCAATCTGCCGGGTATGGTCTACCGCTGCCGCAACGACCGCCAGTGGACCATGGAGTTCGTCAGCCAGGGGTGCCGTGATCTGACCGAGTATACGGACGAGGAGCTGGTGGACAACCGGGAGATATCCTTCGCCGATCTGATCATTCCCGAAGACAGGGACATGGTCTGGGACGAAGTCCAGGACGCGGTGAGCAAGGGAAAGCCGTTCCAACTGCTGTACCGCATCGCCACTAAAAGCGGAAAACTGAGATGGATCTGGGAGCAGGGGGTGGCGGTCCGGGACAGCGGCGGTACAGTGCAATTTTTAGAGGGTTTCATGCTCGACATCAGCCCCAGGATGATGGCCGAAGAGGCTCTCTATAACTCGGAGCACCAATACCGCACCACCATCGACGCCATGGGCGATCCCATCCATGTGCTGGATCGGGACCTCAAGATCGTGCTGGTGAACGAGGCCTTCAAGCGCGCCAACCGGGTGCTGGGCTTCGAGCCTGAGGCGGTGGGCAAAAACCTGCTGGAGGTCTTCCCCTATCTTGATGCCGCCAAAACCGCCGACGAATACCGCCAGGTCTTCGAGTTCGGCAAGATGCTGCTGACCGAGGAGAAGTACCTCATCAACGGCCGGGAGTTCATTACCGAGGCCAGGAAGATTCCGGTCTACGAGGGCAGCCGGGTGGTGCGGGCGGTGACCGTCAACCGGGACATCACCGAGCGCCGCCGGGCCGAGCAGGCCCTGAGGGAATCCGAGGAGAAGTACCGCCAGGTTTTTGACGGCATCGCCGAGGGCATCTACCGCACCACCCCCGATGGCCGGATCGAGCTGGCCAACCCGTCGCTGCTAAAAATACTGGGCTATGAAAGCCTGGAGGAGCTCAGGAGCATCGACCTCAACCGCTCAGGCTACGCCGATCCCGGCGAACGCGCCCGCTTCATGGCGCTGATGGACGAGAAGGGCGAGGTCCGGGACTTCGAAGCCATCTGGCGCCGCCGCGACGGACGGCAGGTGATCCTCAACGAGAACGCCCGGGCCGTCAGGGACGAGGCGGGGCGGGTTTCGTTCTACGAGGGCACGGTCGAAGACGTTACCTTGCGCAAGCAGGCCGAACAGGCCCTGGTGGACGAGAAGAACAAGCTGGCCGACCTTTTCCATGTGAGTCTGACGGTGGCCGGCACCCGGAGCATTGCCGATAAAATAAAACTGACCATGGAGGGCATTAAGCACGCCTCCATCTTCCGCCGCGGTGCCCTGATCATTAGGAATGTCGACGGCAGCGTCAAACATTTCGGGCATTTTGGACTGACGGAAGAGGAGGCCGGGAAGGCCTTGTCCTCGGTGGTCGATTCCGACATCGCCTGGGAGAGTCTGAAGCGGGAGGGCAAGCGCCTCAGCAATTCCTATCTCATCCGGATTCCGGAGGGCCGGACGTTGGCCCCGGGGGCGGTCAGCATCCCCAGCTCCCAGCCATCGGACTCCGGCTGGGATCCCCAGGACTCCCTGATAGTGCCTTTGCGCATCGGCGGCAAAAAGGCGGGCTACATCACCTTCGACGATCCGAAGAGCGGCAGCGCCCCGACCCTGGAGGAGGTGCACCTGCTGGAGCTTTTCGCCAATCAGCTGGCGGTGTCCATCGAGAACCTCAGCCTATACGACGACCTGGAACGCAGCTACTACAGCACCCTCAAAGCCTTCGTGGCGGCCATGGAGGCCAAGGACCCTTATACCAAGGGCCATTCCGAGAACGTCAGGTACTATGCCCTGAAGATTGCCAATTCCATGGAGCTGCCTCAGGAAAGGATCAATCTGATTGACTACAGCGCCCTGCTTCATGACATCGGCAAGCTGGGGATAAGGGAGGAAATCCTGAACAAGCCCGACCATCTTTCCTATGACGAATACCAGGAAGTTAAGCTGCATCCCGAGATAGGCAGCCGGATGGTGTCTGACATCGAAATGCTGGATCGGACTGCCCGCATCATCCACAGCCATCACGAGTTTTTCGACGGCCAGGGTTATCCTTTGGGCATCAAGGGAGAGGAGATCCCCCTGGAGTCGAGGATCATCTCGGTGGCCGACGCCTTTGAGGCCATGACCTCGGACCGGCCCTACCGCAAGGCTTTCGACAAACGGGTGGCTATTCAGCGGCTGAGGGATTCGGCCGGCCGGCAGTTCGACGCCCGGGTCGTTGAGGCTCTGTCCAGCATCATAGTCGGAGACGAAGCATGATCTCCGGCAAGCGCCAGGCCCGCCAAAAGCCTAAGGCCGGCTCCTACAGAAAATGGGGGGATCTACTGACCCAGAGATCGCTGACCAGCACTCTACAGGAGCTGGCCCTCCAGATCGGCGGCATGGCCCGGGCCGATACCGTGATTATACTGGCTCAGCTGCCGGACCGGATCGTGGTTCTGGCCCGGGTCGGGCTTTCCGGCCGGCAGCTGGCCAAAAGGCTGGCGGCCAAATACTATCTGCCGCAGGCGGCCGCCTATCAGGCGATTTTGGGGATTGCGGGAGGCAGCCGAAGCCGGGTCGTTCAGCAGGCGGCCAAGGCCCTGGGATTTGGGCAGCTGGTGGGCGCCTATTTCCAGGCGTTGACCTCAGGTGAAGGCGGGCCGGTCCCTATGGGTTTGGAATTATACTATAAAAAAAGCGGGATGAAAAAACCCCCCCCGACTCACATCCAGCTGGTGAACTGGCGGGAGCAGGTCAGACACCTGGTGGAGGAATCGCTGGGGCGGATGCTTCTATTGCGCGAGAAGCAGAAGCTGGATCTGCTTAATAGAATCAACCGGGCGGTGGCCTCGAGCCTGGATCCGGATAAAATGCTGGAGACCGTCCATCGGGAGTTGTTGGGCGTCATCAAGTCGGGGTCCTTCTCCCTGGCCTTAGCCGACCCCGAGCATTCCCGGTTCGGAGAGGTTTTTAGGGTAGAACGGGGAAAAAGGCGCCGGCCGGAATCATATCCCATGGGAGCCGGCTTGGTAACGTTGGTTTGGAAGGCCAGGCGGCCCTTGCAGACCGGCGACTATTCGGCCGAATGCCGCCGTCGCGGCATCAAGCCCTGGAGCCGCCCGGCCAAAGAGTGGCTAGGGGTACCCCTGAACGTCGGCCGCCAATGCCTTGGCGTGATGATGCTGTGGGATGTCGAGTCCGGCGAAACCTTTTCCCTGGAGACGGTGGAGATGCTGGAAGCGGTGGCTTCCCAGGTCGCCCTGGGCCTAGAGAACGCCCAGATGTATCGCACAAGCCAGCAGCGGTTGGCGGAGACGGCCGCCTTAAACCGGATCGGCCTGGCCATCTCCAACGTCATGGAGCCGGACAGGCTATGGCCCTTGCTGCACCAGCAGATCAAGCAGATACTGGAGGCCACCAATTTCTACATCGCCCTTTTCGACCGGACGGCCGGGGAGATTCGCTTTGCCTACCAAGTCGAATCCGGAAAGATCATGCCGCCGGCCAGCCGTAAACTTTCCGGCGGGCTAACCGAGCATGTGCTCCTATCCAAAAAGCCGTTGCTGATTAAAAGCCGGGCGGATCTGAAGAGGTTGAAGGAACTTAGACGGGTCAAACTCTACGGCCGTCCTATGAAGTCGTGGTTGGGGGTACCCATCGTCGCCAAGGACCGGGTGCTGGGAGTGATGGCGGTTCAAAGCTACATTAGGGAAGCGGCCTACAACGGCCGGCATCTGGAACTGATGCTTTCGGTGGCCAGCCAGGCGGCCGCCGCCATAGAAAACGCCAGGCTTTACCAGGAGGCCCATCGGCAGGTGAGTGAGATAACCACCCTGTTCCAAGTGGGACAGCAGGTGGTCAAGGGCCAGAGTTTGGATTCTCTGATGGATCGTCTGCTGGGGATCATCAGGGAGGGGTTCGGCTATCTGAATTGCGCCATTTTGCTGGCCGACGAGGAGGGCAAGGTGCTGGAGGTCAGGTCGGCCATCGGCTACACCGCCAAGGTTATCGGCACCAAACTGGCCGTGGGCAAGGAGGGGATCACCGGTTGGGCGGCCGACCTCAAACAGACGGTTTATGTCCCCGATGTGCTCAAGGACCGGCATTATATCAGCAAAAGCGCCTTTTGCCGCTCCGAGGTGGCTCTGCCGCTGCTTTCGGCGGGAAGGCTGCTGGGCGTCCTCGATATCCAGAAAAAGGAGGTGGCCGGCTTCGAGCCTACTGAAATCTCGATGCTGGAGGGCTTTGCCAACCAGGCGGCTCTGGCCATCGACCGTATCCGAAGCGCTGCTTTAGCTCAGGAGAAGATACACGAGCTTTCCAGTCTGTTCGACATCTCGCGCAGTTTTGCCGTCAGCGGAGATTTCACCCAGCTGCTCAGCGACCTGTCGGGAAAGCTGGCCGTTGGCCTGGGCGTCAAAAAGTGTTTCATCGGGCTTTACCAAAGCAACAGCCACGAAGTGGAGTTTGCGGTTCCCGAACATGTGCTCCAGAAGCTGCCGGACGAGTGGGGAAATAAGGACGGCATCGGCCAAAGGATCTTCCGGCTGAAATTGGAGCGGGGCAGCGCGGCCTCGGTTGTTTTCCAGAGCGGAAAGCCGCTGATCCTCAATCAGAAGGACATCGCCCGGGTAGCCTCGCGCCAGTTTTTGGAGTACTACGGGATATCAAAAATGATGGTGCTGCCCATGGTCTCGCGCACCAAGAACATAGGGCTGGTCTACCTGGCCGATCGCAGGGACGGTAAGGATTTCAGCCTGTCGGACCTATCGCTGGCCGAAGCCTTGGTGGGGCAAACAGCCCTGGTATTGGACAACGCCATGCTCTATCGCGAGACCAGCTTGGGGCTAAAGCAGCTATCCACGCTTTATCAGATGAGCCAGGCCATCACCTCGTCGATGACGGTGGAGGAGATCGTAGGCCTGGGGGTCCAGATGGTCTCCGAGGTGGTGCCGGCCGACATCGTCACCTTAATGCTGCGCGACGGCTCATCCGGCAATCTGGAGGTCAAGGCCTGGCGAGGGCTTACGGACGAGGATATCCGAAAGACCAGGTTGGAACGGGGCCAAGGGCTGGCCGGCTGGACGGCCGAGCACCAGGAGACGGTCATCACCGAAGATTTGGAAAAGGATCCCAGATTCGTAGACCTGGGGCTCAAACAGGGAATCGGTCCGGCCATATCGGTGCCCCTGGTCTCCAAGGACCGGGTGCTGGGGGTGCTCAACGTCAACAATCGGGCAGAGCATCGGGAGCCATTCACCCAGGAGCAGCTTCAGCTTCTTTCCACCCTGGCCGGTTCCATCTCATTGGCCCTGGACCGGGCGGTGCTGCTGGCCGACCTGGACGGTCGCATCAAGGCCCAGCGGGCTCTGCTGGATACCGGGGCCATGCTGCTGGGCTCGCTGGAAATGCGCGAGGTGCTGGGCCAAATCTCCACCGCCATCGAGCGACTGATCCCCTTCATCGGACTAGCAGTCTACCGGGTCGACTGGGACAGCCGAATGCTAAAACCCCTGATATCCAGGGGGCCTTTTGAAAAACAGATCATGGCCGACCCGCCCTTCCCCATAGACAGCGGCATCACCGGCTCCATCGCCTTGAGCGGCCGGCCGGAGATCATCGCCGATTCCAGCCAGGACAGCCGGGCGGTGCACATCGAAGGCACCGGGGAGGACAGCGAATCGGTGATGGCCGTGCCTCTGATGGTGCAGGGACGGGCGGAGGCGGTCCTTACCCTGTGGCGGGAGTCATGGCGTCCGTTCACCGAAGCCGAGATGGAGCTGGCCGCCTTGTTCACCAACCAGGCGGCCGTGGCCTGGAACAACGCCAGGCTGTTCGAGGAGATCACCGCCCGAGAGGGCGAACTGGCCGACACCAACAGCCGACTCAACCTGGCGCTCAAGAGGCAGATCGAGGTCAACACCGAGCTGTCCACCCTGCAATACCTCTCCAGCACCATTCTCTCATCGCTTAAGCTGGAGGAGATCCTCTCGGTGGTGGTGGAGGGCATCCGCACCAGTCTGGGCTTCGATTCGGTGGTCATGAGTCTGGTTGACGAAAGCGGCCAATACCTGACCCACAAAGCGGCCTCGGGGCTGGGGCAGGCCGAGTTCGAAAAGATGCAACAAACCCCCACCGGTCTGGAGGAATACCTGCCCCTGATGCGGCCGGAGAACCGTATCAGCAACTCGTATTTCCTGCCTCGAGGCCAGGAGCCAGGATTCTCCAGTTTGGAGGCTTCGCCGTCGTCCAGGCCGGCCGAGGACCGGCAATGGCGTCCGGGAGACCGGATGCTGATACCGCTGTATTCCAAGGACAAGAATTTGCTGGCCATCGTCCAGATTGAGCGGCCGGCCAACGGACAGATCCCGGACAAGAAAAAGGTGCGCAGCCTGGAGGCCTTCGGCAACACCGCGGTGCTGGCCATCGAGAACGCCCGTCTCTTCCATCAGGCCCAGAGCCGCATCGCCGAGCTGTCCACCCTCTACGACATCGGCCTGGTGATATCTTCGGCCATCGAGCGCGACAAGCTGCTGGAGAAGGTGGTGGCCGTCATCCGGGAGAAGCTGCATTATCTGAAGGTGGCCATTTTCCTGGTGGAGCCCCACAGCCAAAGCCTGCTGATCGGCGGGCAGAGCGGCTACGGCCAGGAGCTGAGAAGCCTTTATTTCAGCATCGGAGGCGATTCAGTGGTGGGCTGGGTGGCCGAGCAGGGCCAACCCCTGGTGCTGGGCGACGTCACCCGGGACCGACGTTACAACCAGGCCGACAGCCGGGTTCGCTCCGAGATCGCCGTCCCCATCAAGCGGGAGGGGAAGACCATCGGCGTCCTCAACATCGAAGACGACAAGCTTAACGCCTTTGGAGATTCCGACCTCAGGCTGCTGACTACCCTGGCCAGCCAGGTGTCGGTGGCCCTGGACAACGCCCGCCTATACGAGGAGGCCAGAAGCCGCATCAACGAACTGCAGGCCCTGCACGAGGTCGGCAGCACCGTCAGCTCCACCCTCAAGCTGGAATCACTGCTTTCACAGGTATGCCAGATTCTGGACGAGACCTTCAACTACTACAAGATATCCATCCTGCTGGTCAATCCCCAGAGCAACGAGCTGGAGCTGCTGGCCAGCCGCGGCTATGGGGAAAAGAGCCAGACCCTGGGGCGCCGCCTACGCATCGGACGCGACGGTATCACCGGGATGGTGGCGGCCACCGGCGAGGCGGTGATGCTGGACGACGTCACCAAGCACCCCCGCTACATCTGCATCGATCCCAACACCCGCTCCGAGATCGCCGTGCCCCTGACCAGCAAGAACCGGGTGATCGGGGTGCTCAATGTGGAAAGCGACATGCCGGCGGCCTTCACCGGAGTGGACAAGAGGCTTTTAACCACCCTGGCCAACCAGGTGGCGGTGGCGGTGGAGAACGCCAGGCTTTACGAGGAGACCGAACAACTGGCGGTCACCGACGGGCTGACCGAGCTTTTCAACCACCGCTACTTCCAGGGTTTTCTGGACCGCGAGCTCAGCCGCGCCCGCCGCTATACCCGTCCTCTGTCGCTGATTATGATAGACCTGGACCACTTCAAGAACATCAACGACAGCTACGGCCACCAGGCCGGGGACATGGTGTTGAAGAAGGTGGCGTCCGCCGTTAAGGCCCAGGCCCGGGACGTCGACCTGGTGGCCCGCTACGGGGGAGAAGAGTTCATGGTGGTGCTGCCGGAAACCGGAAAGCGCGAGGCCTACGCGCTGGCCGAGAGGATTCGGCATTCGGTGCGCGAGCAGAAGTACCAACTGTCCGAGGACACCGCCCCCATCGAGGTGACCATTAGCCTGGGCGTGGCCAGCTATCCGGAGGACGGCTCCGAGAAAAGCGAATTGGTGGACCGGGTGGATAAGGCGCTCTATCGTTCCAAGACCGAGGGCCGCGACCGGGTGACCGCCTGAAAATCCATGCCGCCGAGAATTTTTGCGCCATGAGGGCTTTCTCTAAGACCTATTCCCGATGGTCCGGCGTCTGGCGGGCCTATCTTTTCGCCGCCGCCCTGTTGTTGGTGGCGGCCTCGCTGGTCTATACCGTGATCCTCATCCGCAGGCTGGAGGAGGAGCCAAGGATCATGTCACGGGTGTTCGCCCGCTTCTGCATGACTGCCGCCATACCCGAGGCGGCCGGCGACTCGCCCGAGACCGGCATCATCTTTGAGGAGGTCATCCAGAAGATAAATTTTCCGGTGATCGTCACCGATCAGAAAGGAATGCCGCTGGCTTGGCGCGGCATCGGGGTGGAGCCCTTTGTGGTGGAGGATCAAGATTTCGCCGGCTGGGATTCGTTGTCGCCCAAGAATCGGCTTTATCCTCTAAAGAAAGCCATGGGTGAGCTGGCCGGAGAGAACAAGCCCATTGCCCTGGTGCTGGGGGAGGATTCGACGGTAGTGGGCTATGTCCATTACGGCCAGCCCCGGGTGCTCCGGGAACTGCGCTACCTGCCCTTCCTTCAGGTGGGGATGATCGCCCTTTTCGTCTGGGTGGGGTTCATGGGTTTCCGGGCCATCAAGGTCAATGAGGAGCGGGCGGTATGGGTAGGGCTGGCCCGGGAAGCGGCCCACCAGCTGGGGACCCCGATATCTTCCCTGATGGGCTGGCTGGCCCTGCTGCGGGACGGTTCCATGACGCCCTCCCAGGTTATCCCGGAGATGGAGAGCGATCTGGCTCACCTGGGCAAGGTGTTAAACCGCTTCAACCAGATCGGCTCGGTGCCCAAGCTTAAGCCAGAAGAGGTGGGCGGGGTGTTGGAGGAGACGGTTTCCTACCTGGAGCACCGGGCCCGGTCGCGGGGAAGGGACATCACTTTCATCCGCCGCATCGGGGAGGGTAGGGCCCTGCTCAACCGCGATCTTTTCGGCTGGGCGGTGGAGAACATAATCAAAAACTCCATCGAAGCCATCGAGGCCGGCCCCGGCCTCATCGAGATCGATCTGTGGCAAGCGGCCGGCCGGATCGAGATCGCCATCTCCGACAACGGCCGAGGCATCGCCCCCAAGCACCAGAAGAAGATATTCACTCCGGGATTCACCACCAAAACCATGGGCTGGGGCCTGGGACTTTCTTTGGTGCGGCGTATCGTCGAGGATTACCATGGGGGGCGGGTGCGGTTGGTATCCAGCCGTCCGGGTTCGGGCACCAGCTTTTCCATCCAGCTTCCGTCCCTTCTTTGATCGCCGGCTTCCTTTCCGTCAGACAACGGCCGCAAAACGAATATAAAACTATCAACATCAGACCTGCATGGACGACCGCTACCGCATACTTTGGGTGGACGACGAGATCGAACTGCTCAAATCCCAGATAATTTTTCTGGAAGGCAAGAATTTCCGGGTGATCCCGGCCGCCTCCGGCGAGGAGGCCGCCGCCCTGGTCAAGTCGCAGCATTTCGATCTGGTGCTGTTGGACGAGATGATGCCGGGCTGGGACGGACTAACCACCCTATCCGAGATCAAGCGGCTCCGCCCCGACCTCCCGGTAGTCATGGCCACCAAGAGCGAACGCGAGGACCTGATGGAGCAGGCCCTGGGCAGCCGGATAGACGATTTCCTGCTAAAACCCCTGAATCCAGCCCAAGTGTTGGCCTCATGCCGGAAGGTGCTGGAGGGAAGGCGGATGGTCCAGGAGCATTCCATCTCCGAATACGCCCAGGGCGCAAACCGTCTCCGGATCATAGATTACCCGTCACTGGACTGGCAGGGATGGGCTGCGCATTACTTGGAACTGGTGGAGTGGGATCTGCGCCTGGCGCAGCTTCCCGACCCCAGCCTGCACCAGAGCCACGAGTCGCTGCTTCGGGAGGCCAACGTCGAATTCTGTCGCTTCATAGAAAATAACTATCCTCACTGGCTGCGCGGCGGGCAGAGACCGTTTCTCTCCCACGACGTCTTCGAGCGCTTCGCCGCTCCGGTGCTACAGGCAGGGGGCAAGTGCCTTTTCCTGCTCTTGGACTGCCTGCGTTTGGACCAATGGCTGCTGATAGAACCCCTGCTTCGGGACCTGTTCGCCATCGAGCGTCACCACTATTATTCGATACTGCCGACGGCCACCCCATACTCCCGAAACGCCATTTTTGCCGGGATGCTGCCGGCTCAGATAGCCCAGCACCATCCCCAACTATGGGAGAAGGTGAACGTTTCCAATGAAGCGGGCCGCAACCGACACGAATCTCAGCTATTGGAAATCCAGCTCAACAGGCTCAGGCTGAAACCGGTGCCGGGGCCTCGCTACCTTAAGGTATCCAATGCCGAGGAGAGCCGGGAGGCCAGGCGGGATTTCGGCTCCCTTAACAAGCTGCCCCTGGTAGCCCTGGTGGTCAACTTCATGGACATCCTGGTGCACCACCGGGCCGAGTCCCAGTTGCTGCAGGAGATGGTGCCCGACGAAAAGGCTTTCCGCGAGCTGACCCATGCCTGGTTCGTCAACTCCGAGGTCATGGCGGTGTTGCAGACGGCCGCCCGACAGGGGAGGACGGTGGTGGTCACCACCGATCACGGCTCCATCCAGGGGCGTCGGGCCTCCTCCATCAAGGCCGGACAGGACACCTCGGCCAACCTGCGCTACAAGGCCGGGACCAACATCTCGGCCGACCCCCGCCAGGTGCTGTGGATAAAACAGCCGTCCGAGTACCAGCTGCCCGAGGAGACCAAGGGCATGCAGTACCTGATCGCCAAGGAGGACTTCTACATGGTTTACCCCACCAAGTTCGACGAGTACAAGAGGCGATACGAGGGGACATTCCAGCACGGGGGGATATCCATGGAGGAGATGATTCTGCCATTGGCGGTGATGAGGCCGAAGTGAGCCACCGAACCGACCTTTCCGCCTGCGTCGTTTACTGCTCCAACGACTCCCGCGCGTATGGCAAAGATTTCGCCGGATTCGATGTGCCTGGGGGTAAGGTTACCTGGTCCAAGCTCTAAGGACAGGAGCCCTGTCCGATCCATGACGTTGGATTTGGCTGGACATCTGGAATCCGGATGCCAGCTATAAAGAGACCAAATCTGACATCAGTTCAAGATTGCAAAATATGAAAGATCAGTAGCGGGGAGTGGGAACGATATCCGATATAATGACCTCTTCGCCCGAGCAAACCCTCGCCTTTGGCCGACGGCTGTCGGCCATTCTTGCGCCAGGGGACGTGCTCTGTCTCTACGGCAATCTAGGGGCAGGCAAGACCTGCCTGGTCCAGGGCATGGCCGAGGGGCTGGGGGCAGAGGACCGGGCCGTCAGCCCCAGCTTCACCTTAGTGAATGAGTACCCGGGGCGTCTGCCGCTTTACCACTTCGACTGTTACCGCCTGAAAAGCGCCTCCGAGCTGGACATGATCGGCTATGACGAGTATCTGGGCATGGAAGGGGTGGTGGTGATCGAGTGGGCGGAGAGGATAGCCGAAAGACTGCCCGAGGAAAGGCTAGACATCAGGCTGGGTAGGGTGTCGGACAACGAGCGGAAGATAACGATGGAACCTCGCGGTCAGCGTTGGGAGGGGATCAAGCTGCCATGACCGGACTTTGCATTGACACCAGCGGCAAAATGCTGACAATATCCCTATGGGACGATGGCGGGATAATAGCAGCGCGTTCCGAGGAGGCATCTTGTCGCCACTCCGACCTGATGGTTGAGTTCATGAACTCCCTGCTAGGGCCGAGGGGCCTATCGGTCACGGACATCAGGGCCATCGCCGTAACTAACGGCCCGGGCTCCTTCACCGGACTGCGGGTAGGCGTAGCCTTCGCCAAGGGGCTGGCCATGGGGCTGGGCGCCAAGCTTCTGGCCCTAAACACCCTGGAGGCGCTGGCCCTTTCTTCCAGCGTCGGCGATGTGGGGCTGATCTCTCCCATGCTGGATGCCAAAAAGCAACAAGTTTATACCGCCCTCTACGATGTCTCGGTTTTCCCGGCCCGCGTCATCTTGGAGCCCAGGGCCGTGGAGCCGGGCGGATGGATCGCAAATCTTCCCTCAGGCACCGCGGTCCTGGGCAGCGGTGCGGCGGCCTACCGGCACCTTTTTATGGATGCGGGCCGAGGAGGTCTCAGATTATTGACCGAACCCGAGGAGCCAACGGCCGCAGGGATGATAAAGCTGGCTAGACGGCTGATGGCGGAAGGAAAATATATTGATGCCGAAAAGCTAGACGCCTGCTATCTCCGTCCGGCCGACGCCAAACCAAAATCGGGACGGAAGTGAGCGACATCGAGATATCTCCAATAGAAGCCGCCGACCTGCCGGGCATTCTGGAAATAGAACGGGCATCGTTCTCCGACCCTTGGTCCGAGAAGCTTTTTTGCGAGGAGCTTGACGGCGATCCCAGGCGGCTGAACGCTGCCCTAAGGCTGGAGGGGCGGCTGGTGGGATACGGCCTGGGTTGGGTGGTGGCCGACGAGTTCCATCTTGGCAACCTGGCAATAGCATCGCAGATGAGGGGACGGGGGTATGGGAAAAAACTTTTGCAGAACCTGTTGAACGAGGCGGTGTCCCGAGGGTGCCGTATCTGCTCGCTGGAGGTCAGGGCCTCCAACCAGGCCGCCATCGGGCTTTACCGGTCCTTGGGCTTTTGCCAGATCGCCCTGCGCCGGAGGTATTACGGAGACGAGGATGCTCTGGTGATGCTGGCCCATCTGCCGGTTTCCCAAAATGCCTGAACACGGTCGAAAGATAGAACTGACCCTCGACTCCATGGCCTATGGCGGGGACGCGGTGGGACGGCACCAGGGGATGGCCGTCTTCGTCCCCAAGGGCCTTCCCGGCGAGCGGGTGCGGGCCAGGGTGACCGAGTCTCATAAAACATACTGCCGGGCCGAGATCGAGACGATGCTGGAGCCGTCGCCGCACCGAGTAACGCCACGATGCCCGGACTTTGGGATCTGCGGAGGCTGCCAGTGGCAGATGATTGCCTATCCGCATCAGCTGGAGCTGAAGCAAAAGGTGCTGGCTGAAACCTTGGAACGTTTGGGAGGCTTGATCCTTCCCGAAATCGAGGTCATCGGACATTCAAACGGCTGGGGCTACCGCAACAAGGCCCAGTTCCCGGTGGCCGCTTCCCGGGTCGGCCCGACCATGGGCTATTACCGGAGCCATAGCCATCAGGTGGTGCCGATTCAACAATGTCCCATACTGGATCCCGTCCTCCAGGCTGTCTGGCCACAGGTCCATCTAAAAATTTCGGAATCAGGGATCTCCGGCTATGATGAAAAAAGACATGAGGGCCGGCTGCGGCACCTGGTGTTGAGGTCCAGCCGCTCTATGGCCCAGGCCATGCTGGCCTTGGTCACCAGGACGCCGGAAAGCATGGGGGCGCTGGTGGAATCGCTGGCCGGCGACATTTCTGGGTTGGCCGGAATCCACCAGAACGTCAACCCGGCAAAGAGCAATACGATCTTAGGCAGGCGCTGGCTTTGGCTTTTAGGGGAGCCTTATCTAAACGAGACACTGGCCGGGGCCAGGCTTCGGATATCGCCGGGCTCCTTTCTTCAGGTCAATTTGGAGGTGACGGCAAGGATCTATTCGGCGTGTCTGCATGGTCTGGAGTTGGACGGCTCGGAGACAGTATTGGACGTCTATTCGGGGGTGGGCTCGATTGCCCTGATGCTGGCAGGGTTTGCTGGAGAGGTCATCGGCATCGAGGAGTCCGGCTGCGCGGTGGATGATGCCAAGGCCGGCGCGGTCGCCAGCGGAGTAGGAAATTGCCGGTTCCTGAGAGGCGATGCCGGAGAGGTGCTAAGCTCGATCTCCAGTTGCCAGGCGGTCGTGGTCGATCCGCCCCGCCAGGGTTTAAGGCCTGAGGTGATAGAATCGCTGGGAAGGCTGTCGCCGCGGCGGCTGGCCTATCTTTCGTGCAATCCGTCCACCCTGGCCCGGGATCTGAAAGCATTTGGAGCTTACGGATACCGGTTGACGCGGTTGTGGCTGGCCGATATGTTCCCCCAAACCTATCATATTGAAACCCTGGCCGTCATCCACAAGGAGGGGAGATGAAAGGAAGAATGCTCATTCCCTGGCTGGGATTGTTGACAGCCGGATGCTATTCCTTCACCGGCGGGCAGGTGCCCTTCCGGACAGTGGCCGTGCCGGCGGCCGCCAACAGCACCGCCGAATTTCGTCTATCGGAGCTGGTGACCAAGGCCTTGCTGGGGACGGTGGAAAGGGACGGCCGGATGAAGCTGGCCGAGCCGAAATCGGCCCAGGGCACCTATGAGATCGAGATCATCGGCTACCAGCACCAGCCCTATGTTTACGACCGCCAGGAATCGGTCTCCCAATATCGGGTGACCATTACCGCCAAGGCCGCCCTTAGGTTCAAGTCGGGCAAGGCTGTCTGGGAGAGCTCTTCGATCAGCGGCTGGGCCAACTATGCCACCGATTCATTGGACGAACCGGCCGGCATGGAAAAAGCGGCCGCCGCCCTGGCCGAAGAAATCGTCCGTCAATCTTTAGAAACTTGGTGATAAAAAATCCCAAGCTTCTGGCCGAAGCCTGGGCTGTGTCCACTTCCGAGCCGGAGTTTATTGGGCTCCGAAGAACTGGAGGCGGTGGTTGTCGCTGTCCACAATAAAAAGGCTGCCCTGGTCGTCGACCGCAATGCCCTGGGGGTTGAGGAACTGGCCGGGCTCAGGTCCGCTGGCGCCGCCCTGGCTGCGGAAGGCGCCGGTCAGGTCGAACTCCTGAAAGCGGTCGTTGCCGGAATCGGTGACATAGACCAGTCCCTGGCGGGAGATGGCGATTCCCGACGGACCGTCAAACTCGCCTTCGTTGTCGCCGTAAGAACCAAAGGAAAGCACCGGTTCTCCGTCCGGACTGAAAACCTGAACCCGGTTGTTGCCCGAGTCCACCACCCAGAGGCGTCCTTGGTCATCCAAGGCCAGGCCCCGGGGCTTGTCCAATTGACCGGGCTCGCGGCCAGGGCGGCCGATGGTTCTTTTAAGTTCTCCGTTCAGGCCTCTTACCTCGACCAAGCCCCGGGCTTCGTCCGAGACATACACCAATTCGCCAGACACCGCCAGTCCCCAGGGCAGCGAGGAATCGGGCAGCGAGAAATTGGACAGGTTCCGTCCTTCGACGGTGAAGATCATAACCCGCCGGTTTCCGGCATCGGCTACCAGCACCAAATCCTGGTCAGCCAGGGCGATGCCCATGGGATCATTGAATCGGGAGGAGTCCGATCCGAAACGTCCCCAGCCGCCCAGCCATTCCTGGGATTGGTCGAGCTTCTGCACCCGGTCGTTGCCGGTCTCGGTGACGTAGATGTTGCCGAAGCGGTCCAGGGCGATGCCCAAGGGGAAGATAAATTCCCCGCGGCCGTCGCCGAACTGGGCCTGAAGGGTGCTGCCCAGCAACATCAGGGTCGCCGACAAGGCGATAGATCTGAGCATAGACATAAAATTATCCGAAATCAGCTGATTTGTCAAGCGAAAGATATCGTTATGTAGACGTGGCCCTGGCCCTGCCCGGGACCGAGCCTTTAACCTATAGCCTGCCGGAATCTCTTTCCGAACTGGCCGGACTTGGTCTTAGGGCCGAGGTGCCGGTGGGCTCTAGGATGATGGTGGGTGTGATCACCGGTTTTCGCGAGAAAACCCACCGCCTATGCCGTCCGGTTTCCGCCATTCTGGACGAGAAGCCAATATTGGACCAACATCTGTTGTGGCTCACCCAATGGGTCAGCCAACGCTACCTTTGCAGTTGGGGCCAAGCCATAGCGGCCGCCTTGCCGCCGGGCCTGAGCCGCCGGCAATCAAAAATTGTGTCCCTGGCCCAAGAAGAGGCTGCCGTCGCCTGTGGCGATTCCCTCGAGCTCAGGATCATCGGCTTACTTCAGGACAGAGGTCGGGTAGCCCTATCCTGGCTGCTGGGGCGGATCGGGGCCGGAGGCCAAAAGGCCCTGGATTCATTGGTGCAGCGCGGTGTGGTAGTCGTCGGATCCGAATGGCGGGGCGGGCGTAACCGACCCAGCACCGTAAGGTTTCTGGTGCCTACGATGAAAAAAATGGAACATGGGCTGACTCCGGCCCGAGCCAGACTTTGGGAGCTGCTCGGCCGTTGCGGCGAATTGCCTTCCAGCAAGGTAGCCTCAAGTTCAGCCGCCTGGTTGGTGAACAACGGATATGCCCGTTGGGAGATGAGGGAGGAAAACCGTATCCCCCAAGCGGTATGGTCGGGTGCGGAACAAGATGTCCATATATTGAACGAGGAGCAGGAGCAGGCCTTTCGGGGAATCTCAGACCGGATGGAAGCCGGAGGCTATGGAGTCAACCTTCTCTTTGGGGTAACGGCCAGCGGCAAGACCGAGGTTTACCTGCGGGCCGCCAAAAAGGCGGTAGAAAAAGGCCGGCAGGTTTTGGTGTTGGTTCCCGAAATAGGCCTTATCTTCCAGATGGCTTCCCGTCTGTCCCGACATTTTCCCGGGCTGGGCATCTGGCACAGCGAGCTGTCCGAGGGAGAACGCTATGACGTCTGGCGGTCCTGCCGCCACGGCTTGCTGCCGCTGGTGGTCGGGGTGCGCTCGGCGGTCTTCGCTCCCCTGGAAAACCTGGGGCTGGTGGTGGTGGATGAGGAGCACGATGCCGCCTTCAAGCAGCAGGAGGCGGAACCGCTTTATCACGCCCGCGAGGTGGCTCTGGCTCGGGCCGAGCAGCTTGGCATCCAGGCCATTCTGGGCTCGGCCACTCCTTCGGCGGAAAGCTATCACCGGGCCCGACAGGGAGACTATCGGATGTTCACCCTTAGCCGCCGGGTGGGCGATTCTACAGTTCCGGACTTGAAGACGGTCGACTGCCGTACCCAAAAGGATTCTTCACAAATCCTTTCCCCCTCTCTGGTCGATGCCCTCAGGGAAAGGATCTCCTCAGGGGAACAGGCCATGTTGCTGCTCAACCGCCGCGGCTTTGCCACGGCGGTGCAGTGCCTCAGGTGCGGGGCTTTCATCCGCTGCCGCAACTGCGACATCAACCTTACTTACCATCGGACCGAAGATCAGACTGTCTGCCATTACTGCGGGTTCCGACGCAGTTTGCCGGCTGCCTGCCCGGATTGCGGATCGGAGGGGCTGAGGGCCAGGGGCGGCGGCACCCAACGTCTGGAGTTGGAGCTAAAACGGCTGCTTCCGGAAGCGGGCCTGCTGCGGATGGACTCGGACACCACCAGCCGCAAGGGAGCCCATGACCGGATCCTTTCCGATTTTCAGCAGGGCAAGGCCAGGGTGCTCATCGGCACCCAGATGATATCCAAGGGCCATCATTTCCCCGGGGTGACCCTGGTGGGGATACTGGATATCGACCGTCTGCTTGGACTGCCCGACTTCCGCAGCGCCGAAAGAGCCGCCCAGCTGCTGGTGCAGATGTCGGGCCGGGCCGGACGCGGCCGGCGGCCGGGGGTGGTCATGGTGCAGACCAGGCTTCCCGAAATGGCGGCTCTCCATGTTTCCGGTCTGTCCGATTACCGAAAGATGTTGGAGTTCGAGTTGGAGCAGCGCCGGGCGGCCGGCTATCCTCCCTATAAACATATAGCCTTGATCACCGTGGCCGCGGGTCGGGAAGCCGAGGCCCAAAAGCGGGCCGAGGAGACGGCCGCTGTTCTGCGGCGGCGTCACCAGATAGTCGAAGTGTTGGGACCGGCTCCGGCCCCAATTTCCCGCCTGCGGGGAAGACATCGCTGGCAAATCCTTCTCAAACACGAACAGCTGGCGCCCCTGCTGGAGGCAGGCCGCTCGGCCGGTCGAGGTTCCAGGGATATATCCATCAGGGTCGACGTCGATCCGGCCGCCACTCTGTGAGCCGATTACCGGGGAGGGGAGAAAAGGAAAAAAATAAAAAAAACCCTTGACGATGCAATGCCGAAATGATATACTAATGCCCAATCAAGTACAATTACTGTATTTTTTAACGAAAGGAGGGAAAAACGTGAACAAGGCAGAGCTGATCGAAGCCGTTGCCAAATCGACCTGCACCAAGGCTGAGGCCGCTGAGGCGGTGAACGCTGTCTTCGACAATATCTCCAAGGCCCTGAAGAAGGGTGACAGCGTCACCCTGGTCGGATTCGGAACCTTCATGGTCAAGAAGCGGAAAGCCAGGATCGGCCGGAACCCCCAGACCGGCAAGGAGATCAAGATCGCGGCCAAGAAGGTGCCGGCCTTCAAGCCCGGCAAAGAGCTGAAGGACGCGGTAAAGTAAGGTTATTATCGAAAAAGACAAAGCCCCCCGATTTCGGGGGGCTTTGTCTTTATATATTGCCATCAGGCTTTTGTCTGAAAAGCAAGCGGGAGAGAATCAACGAGACCAGGGAGAGAATCATTACCGACATCACTACCACCACCAGCCCATTGACCAACCTGGTGGCCAGGACGCCGAAACGGACTCCCAGATAGAAGAGCAGCAGGTACCAAGCCAGGATGCCGGTCAGGCCGTAGAGCAGGACATCCCTCAAGCGGTGATGCATCAAGCCGGCCACCAGGAATCCGAAGGAGCGGCCGCCGACCAGGGCCCGGTTTAAAATCAGGATGAGGTTGCCGTATCTCTTAAAATGTCCCTCGGCGGCCAGGAATCTTTCCGGGGTGACGAACAGCCGCGGACCACCCAGAAAATAGGAGCGGCCGTGGACGGCGCCGAACCGATAGACCAAGAGGGCCCCCAGGGAACCGCCGGCGAAGGAAGAGGCCAGGCAGGGAAGCCAGTGCAGTTCCCCCTGGGCGAGCATCAGGGCGCAAAAAAGAACCACCACATCGCTGGGGATGGGGGGAAAGAAAGCTTCGATAAAAGTGGTGACGAACAGTGTGAGATAGGCCCACAGGCCTCCGTTGGAGACGAAAGACTTGGTCAAAGATTCCAGGTCGGGCATCACCTCATCTCCAACAGGGAGACGGCCATGGCCGCCATGCCCCGTCCCCGGCCCAACGGACCCAGTCCTTCATTGGTGGTGGCCTTGATCGATACTTGGCGGGAAGTAATCCCTAAAGCGGCCGCGATGTTCTGCCGCATGCGGGCGGCATATGGAGCCACCTTGGGCCGTTCAGCCACCAGGACAGCGTCGATGTTGATAATGGAAATCTTTTTGTTTTTTAGCAGGCCGGATACTTGGGATAGAAGCCTGAGGCTAGAGATGCCTCGGTAGCGTGGCTCGGAATCGGGAAAGTGGATTCCGATGTCTCCCAATCCGGCCGCACCCAGCAAGCTGTCGGCCACGGCATGACAGATGACGTCGGCATCGGAGTGCCCCTCCAGGCCGACAGGATAGGGAATGTCCACCCCGCCCAGCACCAGCCTCCGGCCCTTCCCGAGGCGGTGGATGTCGTAACCTATCCCTACGCGGATGGGGCTTTTGCCAGCAGACATGAGGCTATCTCCAGATCGGTTCTGGTGGTGATCTTGAAATTTGGCCCGGAGGCAGGGACCACCGCTACCCTGGCGCCCAAGGCCTCGGCCAGCGAGCTGTCGTCGGTGGCGCTTTCGGTCGGTAGCCGGCAGATCCGCTCAAGCAACCGGCGGTTAAAACCCTGCGGGGTCTGGGCCCGCCATAGATACTTCCGATTCAAGGTGGCCTTGATGAAGCCGTTTTCGGCTCGCTTGACGGTATCGGCTACCGGCTCGGCCAGGATGGCGGCCCCATGGCGTCTGACCGCCCGGATGACGGCGGCCGCGTCTCTGATGGAGACCAACGGCCTGGCGGCGTCGTGGATCAGGATATGTCCGGCGGCGCCAGTGATCGCGGCCAATCCGGCCCGAACCGAATCCGTTCTTTCCCGCCCGCCGGAAACGATTGATTTGAGCTTGGGATAGCGCCGGCGCCATTTGCCTTTATCAAAGCGGCCTTTGGGGGGGATCACCAGCACGATGTGTTCAACTTCTTTGATCCGGGAAAAGGTTTTCAGCGAATGCTCGAACATAGGCAGCCCGGCCAGCCTAACCAAGGCCTTGGGCGTCTTTTTCCCCAGACGGCGGCCGCGCCCGGCCGCCACGATGATGGCGGCAACATCCATACCTTTTATACTGCTTTGCTGTCGCGCTTGGTCAGGTAGAGAATGTCACGGTGAATCCGGTAGCCCATGCTCTGGGCCAGATTCAGGGAGGCCTTGTTGTAGGAGTGGATTAAAAGCCCGAAAATTTTGATGCCGTGTCGGCGCAAAGCTTTTTCGCCGGCCAGCGTAAGTTTTCGGGCCAGCCCCTGTCGCCGATAGTCCGGGTCGACCGCCACCCTATTGAGCCAGCCCTTGCGTCCGTCGTGCGAGGCCAAGATGGCGCCGGCCATCAGATCCCGATCGAAAGCACCTATGAAGAATTCCGGATTGGCCGCTATCTCCCGGCCGAGGTGGGCTCGGCTGTCTCGCCCCTTGGGTTTGTAGGGCAGGCCGGCGCGCTTCCAGAGCTTGACAAGCTCGGGGTAATCGTCAATAGTCAGGCGGCGTAAATGCATGCCTTGCTCCTCAGGGTTTCAAGGACAGTTCCAGTGCTTGGGAGATATTGGAAACGGAGGCCAGCCTGATCCCTTCCAGCGTTCCTGGTTCGCTTCCCCGGGCCGGACAAACCACCCGGGAGAAGCCCAACTTGCGGGCCTCGGAGATGCGGCGTCCCAGCTGGCCCACCGAGCGGACCTCGCCGCCCAGGCCCAACTCACCGATAAAGACGGTCTTCTGATCGGCGGGTCGGTTGCGAAAGGCCGAGGCCAGGGCCACGGCCACCCCCAGGTCCGCGGCCGGCTCCTCCAGCTTCAGACCTCCAGCCACATTGACGAAGACGTCGTTCGGGCCCAGGTTCAATCCGGCCCTTCTCTCCAGCACGGCCAGCAGCATGGAAAGCCGGCGGTGGTTGAGTCCGGTAGTGTTGCGCTGCGGGGTGCCGAAGGCGGTGGGGGAGACCAGGGCCTGAACCTCAACCAGCAGCGGCCGGGTGCCCTCCATGGCGCAGACCACGGCCGAGCCCGGCACCTCGCGGTTGCGTTCCGAAAGGAAAAGCTCCGAGGGGTTGTCCACCTGGAACAGGCCGGAGCCTCGCATCTCGAAAACGCCGATCTCGTTGGTGGAGCCGAACCGGTTTTTGACCGAACGCAGAATGCGGAAGGAATGATGGCGATCGCCTTCTAAGTAGAGAACGGTGTCCACCATGTGCTCCAGGGTGCGGGGTCCGGCAATGACGCCCTCCTTGGTGACATGTCCCACCAGCACCGTGGCCAACGCTTGCTCCTTGGAAAGGCGCATCAGCATGGCCCCGCACTCCCGCACCTGGCCCACCGAGCCCGGGGCCGACTCCAGCTGGGGCCAATAGACGGTCTGAATGGAGTCTACCACCAGCAAGGCGGGTGCGGTCTTCTGAGCCAGATCCAGGATGTCGTCGAGGTCGGTCAGCGAGGCCAGCAGAAGATTGTCGGACCCGGCACCCAGGCGTCCGGCGCGGAGCTTGATCTGCTCCAGCGACTCCTCGCCGGAAACATAGAGGACTTTTTTCTCGGAAACCGCAATGCGCTCCATCACCTGCATGGCCAGGGTGGATTTGCCGATGCCGGGATCGCCTCCCAGAAGTATCAGAGAGCCGGGCAGGATGCCTCCGCCCAAACAGACGTCGAACTCGCTTAATCCGGTCAGCATCCGCGGCTGCCGGTCCAGCTCTATCTCGCTCAACCTGACAGCCTTGACCGCAGCTTGTCCCTTGCCCCTTACCCCTTGACCCTTCCCTCTCGCTAAACCTCTCAGATCAGATCTTGAACGTTCCTCGACGAAGCTGTTCCACCCCCCGCATGAGGGGCACTTGCCCAGCCACTTTGAGCTATCAAAACCGCAGGACTGGCAGACGAAGTTGGTTTTATCAGACAACCGTTTTGACATCGGAGCATCGATTAAAAATCGATCACCTTGACCGTAAGATATTTCTTGGGGTTGGCCTTGATGTCCGTTATCAGCGCCTGTAACTCCTTGTTGGTCTTTCTGACGTCGTCGTAGAGCTCGCGGCTGTTGACCATCTGTCCGGCGGTGCCTTGGCCGCTGTTGATCTTGTAGGAAATGGAGTCCAGCGCGGAGCTGGCGCGGGACAGGGCCTGGATGGTGGAGTCGAGCTTGTCCCGGTTGGGGGAGATCAGCTGGTTGACGTCCCGGGCCGTTTCACGCAGGGCGGTGCGGTTCTCGGAGGCCATCTTGTTAAGCTGCTCGGTGGCCTGGGTGATATTGCGCACCGCCTGCCCCAGGCTGCGGACGTTCTCCGGGGTGGCCAGGTCGCGCTTGAGGCGTTCCAGCAGTTCGTCGGCCTCCTGGGCCAGGTTTCCCAGCTTGACCGTGGTCTCGATGAGACCCGGGCTGCGAAGCCCCTCCGGGATGGACGAGAGGTCCAGGGGCTGGGGATCGGAACCGGAATTGACGGCGATGCGTTTGTCGCCCATCATGCTGGCGTCCAAAAGCCAGAACTGGGCGTCCCGTTTCAGGGAGACGTCGCTGTCCAAATCAAGCAGGGCGAGGACGCCTGATTTATCCCGCCTGAGTTCGATGGACTTGACCTTGCCCTTTTCCAATCCGGAAACGGTGACCGGGTCGCCGGGGCGCAGGCCTCCGGCATCCTCGAAGGCCACCCTGACACGCTTCTTGCCGCGGCCGACCTCTATCCGGTTCAACCAGAGCATGCCGAAAATCAGCAGGGCCATGGCGCTCAGCACCACAAACCCGACTATGGCCTCGATGCGGCGGGTGGTCATGATTTTAGCCTCGATACGATCATGAGATTTTTACAAACAAGGTTGGGTCTGTCGTTACTTCTTGTTGCTTCTCGAATTTTTCTTGGCCAATGACTGCCGGCTCTGGTCCCTATTCCGCAAGGCCGGGGAGGGTGAGAGCCAGCACTTCCTCCTCATAATGAATGATAAAACGAGCCGAACCGAATCCTATCAGTGCTCCGGCCAGTACATCGGACGGATAATGCCTGCCCAGATAGATCCGGGACAAACCGACCGCCGTCGCGGCCAAAAAAGCCGGCACGGTTATCTTGGGATAGCGATGCGAGAAAACCGTGGCCAAGGCAAAGGCGCCGGTGGCGTGGCCTGAGGGAAACGAGGAGTTGGAACGTTCGGTGCGGCCATCGGGGCGAGGCCGATTGACGGCCAGCTTGAGCCCGTAGGTTACTCCGGCGGAAAAGGCATCCGCGGCCAAGGCCAGCTTGGCCGACTGACGTGCTTTTTGGCCGCCGAAGAGGCCGATTCCGGCGCAAAGGGCGATTCCCAGTTTTGCCTCTCCGATATCGGTGGCCAGCTCCATGGGGCGGTCAAGCCAGGGCCGCGGCCACCGGCCATGGATCTGCTCGAACAGCTTCCGGTCAAGCGGTTCCGCCACCAGACTTTGTGCTAAAACCAGCACCGCAGACAGAGCAGCCAGGCTTTTCAAGGATCAGTATCCGGAAAGGTTAACATGGCCCAGAGCCCCCAACATGGTAACCGCCCGGATGGGACAGACCTCGAAGCATTGTCCGCAACCGATGCACTGGCCGCGCATCACCTTATGGTGGTCTCCCTTTTTGCCGATAATGCAGTCGGTGGGGCAGACCACCTTGCACATCTGGCAGCCGTTGCACTGCAGGCCAATGAAGGCGGTGGGCCGGATGGGTATTCGATCCACGAAGGTCTTGGGCGGACATTTGAAGACGCAGATGGAGCAGGAGCGACACCGCGAATAATCGATTTTGGGGAGCGATCCCTCCCAGCTGACGGCTCCGTAAGGGCAGGCCTGAATGCAAGCTCCGCAGGTGGTGCATCCGGCCAGGCAGCGACCGGGAAGGTTTTCCGATTTTCCCCGGCAGGTGCAGGCCAGAAAAATCTGCTGGGATTTGGGGGCCAGACGGATGACCTCTTTGGGGCAGGCGCTGACGCATCGGCCGCAGCCCCGGCATCGGGAAAAATCGACCATAGGGAATCCATCGGGGCCGGGCCGGATGGCTCCATGGGGGCAGGCGGCCATGCAGTCGCCCAGCGCCAGACAACCGTAAAGGCATTCCTTGGGTCCGCCGTAAAGGGTAACGGCCGCCCGGCAGGTGTTGATCCCGGCATAACGGAACCGGTCCCGGCTTTTGGTGGCTGTTCCCTGGCAGGAAATGACGGCCACCACAGGATCGGCGGCTGAGGCAGACTCGGACACCAGCTCGGCTAACCTAGAGCGAAGCGTATGTCCCCCGACCTGGCATCGACCATAGTCGGGATCTCCGGAGGCCAGGCTTCGGGCATAACCGCGGCAGCCTTGAGTCATGCCGCAGGCGCCGCAGTTCAGACCGGGAAGGGCCTCAAAGGCCGCTTTCTCTAATTCCATCATGGCAGGGATACTCCAACCGACTGGGCGGCCAGCCACAGGAGGGAGCATAGTATCAACAGCGACGGCCAGCCGCGCAGGGCGAAAGGAAGCTGCGGCGAAAGGCGTTCCCTTATCATGGAGAGAACGATAGTGGCAAACCAATATCCGGCGGACATGCCAGCGGCTAAAGCCGCTGTTTCGGGAAAGCCGCCGGTGGCGTGGTCAATGAGAATCAGGCAGCTTCCCAGAACCAAGCAGCCGGCCAGCTGGATGGGAAGTGCGGCTTGGATCTCCGGGGCCTTTTTAAGTGCCAACCCGATAAGCCAACTGACTATCCAAAAGGCGGCTATCAGCAGGGGAAGGTCCAAAAACTTAAGCGGCAGAACAGGGAGGAGGAAATGCCAGGAGGCCCAACCCAGGAGCGAGTAGAAAAGAATGTAGAGCGACCCGGCCGTGGCATAGGGCACGGCCAGGCTGGGGTGACGGGTCATGCCGTGGTAGGAGGCGGGGAGGATCCCCAGTGAGATGGCCGGGCTGAGGACGGAGAAGCCTGTTAGGAATGAAAGAAAAATAGGACTCATAAGGAAGCCCTGTTATTGGCCAGACGGAAGGCAATGATGGCGGCGGCGGTGATCAAAAATCCGCCGAAAGTTTTTTCCAGCATGGGCAGCGGCGGCGAGGCAAACAAAGCGGTAGCTCCCAGGGTGCCGGATCCCAGAATCTCGCGGACAACTCCGATGGAAAGCATGGCCGCGGCCAAGCCCAACCCAGAACCGGCGGCGTCAAAAAGAGCCCGGCTGGGGGTGGCGCCGTCGGCGAAAGTTTTAGACCGGGCATAGGTCAGCGGCGTCAGGCTTAGGATCATCACGGCCATTCGGGTGGTTGCGGGAAGCCGGGAGATCCTTTCATCTAAAGCCAGGCAGAGGAGGGAGAGGAGCAGGGCGGTGGCCAGCACCCGAAACCATAGCGGCAGCTGGATGCGAAAGACATCGCTGAGCACCGAAGCTAAAAGACTATTGAACATAATCGCCAGCAGGGCCAGGCTGGCCACAAAAAATGCCTGGTCGGTATTGACGGTCGCCAGGACTCCCATGATAACTCCCAAGCCGGAGCTCAGCAGGCAGTTTTCCTGGATTAGGTTTTTTAGGAAAAGCTGTTGTTTGGATTCGGAAGGCAGTCTCATTTCACGAGTGATTTGTTGTCCATGAAGTATATGGCTTTTAGCCGCCAAAGTCAAGGGTCAAGGCTTTTACTTGCGCCGGATCCAAAATACTGGGAAAATCAAAAGCGCTTGACGCAGGAGGTATTATACTGATATAATATCATATTATTATTAAGGAATTCTTATGCTCGGTGAAACCAGAGTCAGGGAACTGCTGGAATTGGCCTTAAGGAAATCCGGCGCCGATCAAACAGAGGCGGTGTTGCTGGCCGAGGATTCCTATCTGACGCGGTTTGCCAACTCCTTTATCCACCAGAATGTAGCTGAGAGCAATCATACCCTTTCGGTCCGAGCCGTGTTCGGCCGGCGCTTGGGCCTGGCTTCCACCAATCGATTGGAGCCGGCGGAAATCAAGAGGACCGTAGATTTGGCCTGCCGCCTGGCCAGGATTCAGCAGGAGAACAAGGATTTTAAGTCCCTTCCCGGCCCGCTTCAAGTTGGACGTCTGCCGGTAATGTTCTATGAGAAAACGGCTAAATTTTCGGCTGCCCAGAGGGCCGAAAAGGTCGGATGGATATGCGATCTTGCCAGGCGTCACCAAGCTAAAGCCTATGGGGCGCTATCAACCGGGGTCTCCGAGGTGGCGGTGGCCAACTCTTTGGGGGTGAGGCGATACCAGGCGACCACCGATGCATACGTCAATATTGTGGCCATGACCGACACCGGAGCCGGGTACGGACAAGCGACCCACCGCGATGTGGATCGCGTCGACATCGAGGGCGCCGCTCGGAAGGCGGTGCGCAAAGCGGTGGAAAGCCGTAACCCCGTGGAGCTCAAGCCTGGTCGGTACCCGGTAGTGCTGGAGGATACGGCCGCCTATACCCTGCTGGAGTTTCTAAACTATACCGGATTCTCGGCCCGGGCGGTCCAGGAGGGGCGAAGCTTCATGGGGGGATGTTTTGGCAAAAGGATAATGGATCCCCGGATCACCATAATAGACGATCCCGCCGACATACGCGGTTTTGCCTTTCCCTTCGACTTCGAAGGTGTGCCCAAGCAGAAGGTTACCCTGATCGAGAAGGGTGTGGCCCGCAACGTGGTCTACGATTCCATGACCGCCGGACGGGAGGGAAGAAAGTCCACCGGCCATGCCGCCCCGGCGCCGGCTTATCATCCCATGGCCGAGAACCTGGTGATGGCCTCCGGCGATACCTCATTGAAAAAGATGTTGGAGTCAACCAAAAGGGGCGTTTACGTCACCCGTTTCCACTACGTTAACCTCATCGACCCCATGGAGGTCTCCATCACCGGCATGACCAGGGACGGAACCTTTCTCATCGAAAACGGCAAGATCACCAAGCCGCTCAAGAACTTAAGATTCACCGTCAGCGTCCTCAAATGTCTCAATAATCTGGCGGCTGTAGGAGACCGCTCCCAATTGGTAAGCGAGCCGGGTGGATATGGTCACCGTTTTGCCGTGGGCTCCAGGGTCCCGGCCCTTATGATAAATGATTTCAATTTCACCGGGGGGACGGACTTCTAAAGGACGAAAGCAGAAGGCAGAAGACAGAAGGCAAAAGGCAGAAAGCAGAAAAGCGGAGAGATGTCCGAGTGGTCGAAGGAGCACGCCTGGAGAGCGTGTATACCGCAAGGTATCCTGGGTTCGAATCCCAGTCTCTCCGCCATATGGAGAATGAGAACCCAGGGTAGCTAAGCTGCGGGTTCTCCGCCTGCTGTGATGCCTTGGGGCAGAGCGGCGGCGGATGCGCCGCAGGCGCAGAATCCCAGTCTCTCCGCCAGACTGCGCTACCAATATGCCGTAGCTTCGTCTGGATGGCCAGTAACCTATAATCGGTTTGAATAAGGTTCAGATTAAACATACAGGATTAACCTCATGAAAGCTCTGATAACCGGCATCACCGGCCAGGACGGGTCGTACCTGGCCGACCTTCTGCTGGAGAAAGGCTACCAGGTCTGGGGCATGGTGCGGCGGGCCTCCACCGAGAACTTTGACCGCATCGAGCACATCAAGGACCGGGTGACCCTGGTCCAGGCAGACCTTCTGGACCAGCTGTCGATCATCGAGATCATCCAGGACATCCGGCCGGACGAGGTCTACAACCTGGCGGCCCAGAGCTTCGTGCCCACCTCCTGGGTGCAGCCGGTGCTCACTGGCGAGTTCACCGCCCTGGGGGTCACCCGGATGCTGGAGGCCATCCGCCTGGTCGACAAGAAGATCAAGTTCTATCAGGCCTCCAGCTCGGAGATGTTCGGCAAGGTGCGCGAGGTGCCCCAGACCGAGTTGACCCCCTTCCACCCCCGCAGCCCCTACGGGGTGGCCAAGGTCTACGGACACTGGATAACCATCAACTACCGCGAGTCCTACGACATCTTCGCCTGTTCCGGCATCCTCTTCAACCACGAGTCGCCGCGCCGGGGCAAGGAGTTCGTTACCCGAAAGATAACCGACGCCGCGGCCCGCATCAAGCTGGGCCTCCAAAAGGAACTTTTCCTGGGCAACCTGGACGCCAAGCGAGACTGGGGCTTCGCCGGGGACTACGTCCGGGCCATGTGGCTGATGCTGCAGCAGCCCAAGCCTGACGACTACGTCGTCGCCACCGGCCGCAACCACTCGGTGCGCGAGTTCTGCCAGGCGGCCTTCTCCCACCTGGGCCTGGACTATCGGCAATACGTCAAGATCGACCCCAAACTGGTGCGACCGGCCGAGGTCGACATCCTGCTGGGAGACCCGGCCAAGGCCAAGAAGGAGCTGGGCTGGGAGCCCAAGGTGAGCTTCGAGGAGATGGTGCGGATGATGGTGGACTCGGACCTGGAGCATTACCGCCGGGAGATGCGTTGAACGCTTTTATCACCGGCATCGAGGGATTTGTCGGCCATTACCTGGCCCATGAGCTGTCCGCAGCGGGCTGGAAGGTATCGGGGAGCTACTTTGACGACAAGTCCGCCGCTGGCCTGGAGGGATGCCGGCTCTTTCCCCTGGACCTGGCTGGGGGCGGTGACATAGATAAAACGCTGGCCGATACGGAGTCCGATATCGTCTATCACCTGGCCGCCCAGAGCTCGGCCGCCCTGTCGTTCCGCAATCCGCGGCTGACCTTCGAGGTCAATGTCATAGGAACGGTAAACCTGTTGGAGGCGGTCAGGCGCCTGGGTAAAAAACCGAGATTCATTCTGGTCAGCTCCTGCGAGGTCTACGGCCCCAACCCGGACCAAAGGCCGTTGGAGGAGTCCCGGCCATTCAATCCTAAATCGCCCTATGCCGTCAGCAAGGCCGCCCAGGAGTTGGTATGCCGACAGTACCTTGAGTCCTGGGATTTGGATGTGGTGTTCATTCGTCCCTTTCCGCACCTGGGTCCGGGCCAGTCGGATAATTTCGCTCTGCCGTCGTTTGCCAGGCAGATCGCCGAGATCGAGGCCGGGAAAATGGAGCCAGTGGTTCGGGTTGGCAACCTGGAGGCCCGACGTGATTTCTCCGATGTCCGCGACGTGGTCCGGGCCTACCGACTTCTGGGGGAGAAGGGCAGGAGCGGCCAGGCCTATAATGTCTGTACCGGCCGGGCCGTGTCGGTAAGGGAGGCCCTGGAGGCGATGTTGGCCATGAGCCGAGTTTCCATTAAAATTGAGCAGGACCCGGAACGGCTGAGGCCATCGGATACGCCGCTGCTTTTGGGGAACAACCGGAAGCTGGTGGAGGAGACCGGTTGGGCTCCGGAGCATCGGATTGAGGACTCGCTGCGTAACTTGCTGGACTATTGGCGCAGGTTGGCGGCATAGCAGAGGAGTATTTAAGATGATAGACGGAGTCAAGACCAAGAAGCTGAGGCTCATTCCCGACGAGCGCGGCCGGCTGATGGAGATGCTGCGCTGCGACGAAGAGCTGTTCACCAAGTTCGGGCAGGTCTACCTCAGCACCACCTATCCGGGCGTGGTCAAGGGTTGGCATTTTCACCGCCTGCAGGACGACAACATCGCCTGCGTCCGGGGGATGATCAAGCTGGTATGCTATGACGGCCGTGAGGGATCCAAGACCAAGGGCGAGGTCAATGAATTTTTTGTAGGCGAGCTGAACCCCATGCTGGTCCAGGTGCCCCGCGGCGTCTACCACGGCTGGAAGTGCATAACGGAACACGAAGCCTATATCATCAATTGTCCCACCGAGCCCTACCGCTACGACCAGCCGGACGAACACCGGGTGGATCCTCACCGCAACGATATACCTTATGACTGGAGCCGGAAGGACGGATGAATTTTCAGCTAACAACTAACAGGCTGCAACTAACACCGGTTGTTGGTTGTTGACTGTTATCTGAACTATGATGAAAAGATTATTGGTCACCGGCGGCGCCGGATTCATCGGCAGCAACTTCATCCATCACATGCTGTCGGCCCATCCCGACTGCCGGATCACCAATTTGGACAAGCTGACCTACGCCGGGAACCTCGACAACCTGAAGGCGGTCGAGGGCAATCCCAACTATCGCTTCGTCCACGGCGACATCTGCGATCCCAAGCTGGCGGCGGATTTGGTGAAGGAAGCGGACTGGGTGGTCAACTTCGCCGCCGAAAGCCATGTGGACCGTTCGGTGGACGATCCCTACGTCTTCACCCGCACCAACATCATCGGCACCCATGTCATGCTGGAGGAGTCGCGCCGGGCCGGGGTCAAGCTCTTCCTGCAGATCGGCACCGACGAGGTTTACGGCAGCGTGGAGCAGGGTTCCTCGGTTGAGGGCGACCGGCTGGAGCCCCGCAGCCCCTACTCGGCCTCCAAGGCGGCGGCCGATCTCCTGGCCCTGTCCTACTTCGCCACCTTCGGCATGGATGTCCGGGTGACCAGGTGCACCAACAATTACGGGCCCTACCAGTTTCCGGAGAAGCTGATACCCTTCTTCGTCACCAACGCCCTGGAAGACCGGGAACTGCCCATCTACGGCGACGGCCTGAACGTGCGCGACTGGCTCTACGTGGCCGACCATTGCCAGGCTATCGATTTCATCCTGGAGAACGGGGCTCCGGGCGAGGTCTACAACATCGGCGGCGGCCAGGAGATGACCAACATCCAGATCACCGATATCATCCTGAGCGAGCTGGGCAAGCCCCAGTCCCTGAAGAAATTCGTCAAGGACCGGCCGGGGCACGACCGCCGCTATTCGCTGGACATCTCCAAGATCCGCCAAATGGGCTGGAGCCCCAAATACTCCTTCGAACAGGCGGTCAGGGAGACCATCCGCTGGTACCTCGAACATCAGGACTGGTGGCGGAAGATAAAAGAGGGGAAGCGGGAGCACCAGGAGTTCCAGAAACGTTGGTACCAGGAGCGGAAGTAACATCATTGCCACGGATCTTCACGGATAAACGGCTTTAAGGATTTTTCCCGAGAGAACGATGGGGGTAGCATGGAACTGAAGACAAAGATAGAAAAGTGTCAGGCCCGGATCGCCGTCATCGGATTGGGCTACGTCGGCCTGCCGCTGGCAGTGGAATTCGCCAAGGCCGGCTTCCGGGTGGACGGCATAGACCTGGACAAGGGCAAGGTCTCCTCGGTAAACTCAGGCCGGAACTACATCCTCGATGTGGACGACGGGGACCTGCGAAAGATGGTGAAGTCGGGAAGGCTTCGGGCCACGTCCGATTACGCGGTACTGCGAAACTGCGACGCGGTCCACATCTGCGTGCCCACGCCCTACACCGCCACCAAGGATCCGGACATCAGCTACATCGTCCGGGCCGCCGAGGGCATTGCCCGGAGCCTGCATCGGGGAATGCTGGTCATCCTCAAAAGCACCACCTATCCCGAAACCACCACCAAGGTGGTCAAACCAATCCTGGAACGCAAGGGGCTCAGGGCGGGACGGGACTTCCATCTGGCCTTCTCTCCGGAGCGCATCGATCCCGGCAACAAGCAGTTCACCACCGCCACCACCCCAACCGTGGTCGGCGGATACACCAGGAGATGCGGAGAGCTGGCCAGGCTGATGTATTCAGCCATCATCAAAAAGGTGATCATGGTCTCCTCGCCCTCGGCGGCCGAGATGACCAAGCTTTTGGAGAACATCTTTCGCAGCGTCAACATCGCCCTGGTCAACGAGCTGGCCTGCCTGTGCGAGCGGATGGACGACATCGACATCTGGGAGGTGGTCGACGCGGCCGCCACCAAGCCCTACGGCTTCATGCCGTTCTATCCGGGCCCGGGTCTGGGCGGCCACTGCATCCCCATCGATCCCTACTACCTGGCCTGGAAGGCCAAGGAGTACGACTTCCACACCGACTTCATTGAGCTGGCGGCCGAGACCAACGAGAACATGCCCTACCACGTGGTCAACAAGGTGATCGCCGCCCTGTCGGATGTCGGGCTGTCGGCCTCGCGCTCCCGGGTGCTGGTGCTGGGAGTGGCCTTCAAGAAGGACATCGACGACATCCGCTCCAGCCCGGCCATCAAGGTCATCGAACTCCTAAAGCCCAAGGTCAAATCTTTGGTTTACCACGACCCGTACGTGCCCTCGTTCGAAGAGCACGGGCTTTCCATGAAATCGCTGAAAATGAGCCGGGATCTGATCCGTTCGGTTGACTGCGTGGTCATCACCACCAACCACAGCTGTTTCGATTATCGGGATATTGTTAAAAACGCCAAGCTGGTGGTGGACACCCGCAATGCCACCAAGGGCATAACCAGCCGCAAGGTGGTGAAGATAGGCAGGAAATGAGCTTTTTACCGTTACCTGGGCACCCTGGGCGGCTTCCGCCCAGGGTGCGTTGCTTTGCGGTCCTTGTCTTGCTTATGGCTGCTTGGACTTCGCTGGCCATTGGCGCCAAGTACGATTTATCCAAAGCAACACAGTCCCACCTTGAACGTGACTGGGCTTTCACCTCCATGAGCTGGTTTTTTCGCGATGGCGCCCTTCGGGACACCGGCACGGCAAGGTCGCACGCCGTACTCCAAAAGGAGCTAAGGGCGGAGGATGCCTGGGTCGAGGCCGAGGTGATGGTCCAAGGTCGTACTGGTGACGGCTGGAAGGTGGCCGGGGTTTCGCTCTATCAGGATGTGCGCCACTACTGGCACCTGGCGCTGGTGGAGTCGCCGGGAGAGGCCGGCGGCCGGCGTTTTGTTGAGCTGAGGCTCATGAATGACGATCGGTGGGGTGCCGAAGAAAGACCGTCGATTTATAAAACGTTAAAAAATGGAGGCGAGTGGAGGTACGGAATTAGATATCGCTTGCGTCTAGAAAAACAGGGAATGTCGCTTAAGGGCTTGGTCCGGGATGCCGCAGGGGTTGTCATCGCCGATATCGAATGCCAGGCGACACCAGAAGCCCTGGTTCGGATATTTCCTTCTGTCGACAACGGCGGTTTCAACACCTCTTTCTTAAAGCTCAAGCTTTCGAAAAAGTTCTCGGCGGAACAACTACGGAGAGATGTTCTATATAGGGGAAATGCCGGGTTCTTCAAAACAACCACCGACAACGGCGTTAACTGGCTGTTGAGGGCGGACGGCGACAAGTTCCTGTCCCTAGGTTGCGAATTGGTAAAATACCGCGAAATCTGGTGTCAGGCCCTGGGATACTCGCCCTATCACCGGACCAGCGAAAAGCTGTTCGGCTCGGAATCTTTATGGGCCAGGGATGTTGCGGGTAAACTTCGCTTCTGGGGCTTCAACACCGTTGGACAGTCGGAAATGCCCGAGGAGATTGTCCGCCGGGGATTGGCCTATGCCCCCATACTGCGCCTGGGCCAGATGTTCAGCGACCACTCCGCCATCGTGCCCAAGACCTTCTGGACAGGCTTCCCGGACGTATTCGATCCCAGATATGAGCGCTACTGCCGGATGGCGGCCGAGAACAAATGCCGCCCCTGGCGTGACGACCCCGACCTGCTCGGCTATTACATCGACAACGAGCTGGAGTGGTTCGGCAAGGACGGAAAGCCATGGTCGCTGTTCACCAGCGCCATGAGGCTGGGGCCGGGAAGCCGGGCCAAACTGGCCGCGGTCGAACTGCTGCGAAAAAGGCACGGGCGGATTGACGGATTCAACTCGTCCTGGGGCACAGGACTCAAGACCTGGGAAGCGCTGGCCGAAACATCGCTGGTGCTGGTCCCGAATAACGCTGCGGCCATCGATGACGCTGAAGCATACATCTCCCGGTGCGCCGAGGAGTATTTCAGGATCGCCACTGCCGCCATCCGCCGGGCCGATCCCAATCATCTGGTGCTGGGCGCTCGTTTCGCCTGGCTGGCGCCGGAGCCGGCCTGGGAAGCCGCCGGCAGGCATTGCGACATCGTATCGTTCAACTGCTATCCCAGGGTGGACATGCTTTCCGGTGATATCCCGGGTCTGAGGGACAGTTTGGAAAATCGCTATAAACTTTGCGCCAAACCGCTTTTAATTTCCGAATGGGGTTTCCCGGCCCTGGATGCCGGACTGCCCAGCACCCGCGGCGCCGGCATGCGGGTGGACGATCAGTCACAACGGGCCTACTGCGCCGCCAGGCTCCAGGAGGAATTTTTTAGCCTGCCTTTCGTGGTGGGCACCAGCTGGTTCATGTGGGCCGACGAGCCGGCCCTAGGCGTCACCGACAGCTTTCCGGAGAACAGCAATTACGGGTTGGTCAACGTCGGACACCAGCCATACCTGCGCTTGACCTCGGCCCTGGGATCTGTCAATGGGGCGGCGGCCGAGATCCACCGGGGAGCGGGCAGGCCTTGGCGCTCGGGGATGCTCCGGGCGGCCCTGTTCAGGAAACACAGGGCGGCGGCCAGGTACGAAAAGCCGGCGGTCCGCATGCGCCACGGCAGGCTGGAGGTGGACAACGGGGAGGTGAGGCTGGTGCTGACCCCGGGAAAAAGCGCCGGGATAGACAGCATCCTGTGGCACGGGATATCCATGGGGTCGTATCATCCCCTGGTATTCCAGCGCCGCGGAGGGGACGGCTGGCTGGCGCCGGACAAAATTACTGGCTTCACAATAGAAGACTTTCCAGGCAACGGGCGCGTGCTGCACTTTAGTGCCGAATTCGTACCCAGGGACACGGCTTGGGCCGCCTTCTCCGTCAAGTTCCGGCTGATCTTGCCTCCCCAGGGCTCCTGGTTTCTGGCAGAAATGCTGGAGATTTCCAGTCTTGGGCCAACGCCATGGTTGTTGGAGGGTTACTATCATTACATACCGTCAGGGATTCTGGACGGACCAAGGGGTGACAGGCCAAATACGCCCACGGTTCCCAACTACTGGCTGCGGCGCGGGGGATGGTTCGACGAAAAGGCTGGTCTTCATTTCGGAGCTCTGGCCCTGGAGGATGCCGGCTGGGCTTTCCAGCCTTACATCGACAGCCTGGGCGGGCAGCATCCCGACATCTTCAGGACCGTTAAAAGACAAATGGCAAAAGGCGAGGGATACCGAACTCAGAACGGGCCGGTTGTGATCTACATGGGGCGGGAGGACAGGTCAAATCACCCATGGACGACCGCCGCCTTTCAGGCATGGGACTGGTTGAAGACCATGGAAAACCGAGAAAAGCCTTGACAAAACTAATCGTTTGCGATATAATTATTAACGTTAAATTTTGCGAGGTGACTGCAGGGGCGCATTAACGTCCGAAGGATAACCGGCAGAAGCACATCGGGTAGGCCCGGGACCAGGGCCATCAGTACCTTTTGTAAGGTATCCTTTGGCGGCGCCCAAAAGACCGGAAAGATGACGGTCGGCTGCAGTCAGCGACGATCGGGCGCCGCACAGGCGCCCGGTTTTCTATTATCTATCGCAAACACGGTAAACATGTCAAACTTATCGAAACTATTAAAATGACGAGAAAAATCTTAGCCATAGCTTGTTTTCTTAGCCTGTCGGCAATGAACTTGCCTGCCCAGCGAGCCCTGCCCACCCAAATGGGCCTGGACTGGTCCCGGGAGCGGCCGGCCATCAAGGTCCAGGTGCTGGGGCAGGTGCGAAATCCCGGCATCCATACCCTTCAGGCCTTCGACCGCCTGGTCCACGCCATCGGCGCGGCCGGCGGGCCCAACGAACAGGCTTCCATCAGGTCGGTGGTGCTCATCCGGGGCGGTGCCGCCATCGACACGCTGGACATGTACCGCTACATGAGCGAGAACGTCCAGGAGGAGAACCCGGAAATGCGCGACGGCGACATCGTCTTCTTCCCGGTGGCCCAGAACTTGGTGACGGTGGTGGGCCAGGTGTTCAAGCCCGGAAGGTACGAGATCAAGCCTGGGGAGAGACTGCGCGATGTCATCATTATGGCCGGCGGGTTCACGCCCTTAACCACCAGGGAGACGATAAAGATCCAGAACATCGCCAATTTGGACAGCGTAGTCAGCATCGACTTCAGACGCTTCACCATCGACCAGGACGAAAACCTCAATATTACATTACGCGAGGGCGACATCATCACCGTGCCCACCACCCCGACCACGGTGACGGTGGTGGGCCAGGTGCAGAAAGGCGGCACCTTCCCCTTCGAGCCGGGGACACTGCTCAGCTACTACATAGGCCTGGCCGGGGGGTACGGGGAGAGGGCCAGCACCGGCAATATCAAGATCAACCGCTGGGGCGGGAAGACGGTCAAGGGCAAGGAGGCGACGGTCATCGAGCCAGGAGATGTGGTGGTAGTGGGCGAGATGCAAATCAAGGGGTGGAGGGACTACATCTCGGT
>CAZPNX010000016.1:0-57603 GCA_964588285.1 uncultured bacterium | reverse complement strand
GCCGGCCGGGGGCACGAGTTCATCAAGGTCGACCGCGAGGAGTTCGGCCGGATCGAGGAACTGCTGGAAGGGGCGGAGGCGGTGGTCCACGCCGCCAGCGACCTGACCACGCCGGTGGGGGAGCATCCCCGGACGGTGCTGGAGTCGAACCTGATGTCCACCGTCCGCCTGCTGGAGGCGCTGGGGGAAAGGCCGGGCGTGCCGTTGTTCTTCATTTCCAGCTGCGCCGTCTACGGACGCAGCCAGATAACAAGCGAGGAAACGGTCCCGGCTCCCATCTCCATCAACGGGGTCACCAAATTGCTCAACGAGCAGGTGATCATGGAGTTTGCCGCCCGGCGCCGGCTGGATTACTGGATACTGCGGCCATTCAACCTTTACGGGGGACGGGACCATTTCTCCATTCTGGCCCGCCTGCAAAGGGCGGCCCAGGAGGGCGGGGACTTCGCCATGAACAACGGCGGGGTGTCCCAGCGGGACTTCATCCACGTGGACGACGCGGCCCGGGCCCTGCTGAGGGTGGTGGAAAAAAGGCCGGAACATCGGATAATCAACATCGGCTCGGGCCGGGCGGTGCGCATCGCCGACATAGTGGGCGAGTTCGTGAAAAAACATCCGGGGCTGAAGGTGGCGTCCAGCCAGCGGGACGAAGCCGAGTACTCGCGCGGGGACATCAGAAGGCTCAAGGAGATCATGCCGGATTTTGCGGCCCGGGACGTGTTGGATTTTATCAGGGAATCTCTGTAAGCATTATGGGCAGAAGGAAGGGAGAGGGGTGAAGGTTCTGGTAACCGGCGGGGCCGGGTTCATCGGCAGCCATCTGTCAAACAGGCTGGCGGAGCTGGGCCACCGGGTGACGGTGCTGGACAACTTGAGCCAGGGAAACAAGCTCGATCCCGCTGCCATGAGACGGGTGGAGCTGGTGGTGGGCGACGTCCGCGAGCAGACCACGGTCAACGGTTGCGCTGCCGGCTGCCGGATCATCTTTCATCTGGCGGCCCTGCTGGGGGTGGACCTGGTGGCCGACAGCCCGGTGGAGACCATGGAGATCGAGATCATGGGCATGCAGAACGTCTGCCGGGCGGCGCTGATGGAAGGGTCAAAAGTCGTCTACGCCTCCACCAGCGGCGTCTACGGCAAGATAGCGGTGACCGATGCGGTGAGCGAGGACGTCAACGTTTCTCCACGCTCCAGCTACTCGATAGCCAAGCGATTCAACGAGATGTACCTGGCGGCCCAGCACCGCCAGAACGGCCTGGAGTCGGTCAGTCTCCGCTATTTCAATGTTTACGGGCCGGGGCAGGACCGGCGCATGGTCATCCCGCGCTTCTTTGCCCAGGCTTTGGCCGGCCAGCCGCTGACCGTTTACGGCAGCGGGCAGCAGACCCGGGACTTCACCTACATAGACGACGTAGTTAAAGCCACGGTGCTGGCGGCGGAAAAGGCAGGGGGCTGCCAGGTTTTCAACGTCTCCAACAGCCGGGAATACTCGATAAAAGAACTGGCGGAGAAGATCGTGTCCCTCACCGGCTCGGCTTCGCCGGTGACCATGGTGGAGGCCCCCCGGGAGCGCTACGACTTCGAGGTGGAGCGCAGGTTCGGATGTTCGGACAAGCTGAGGGAGGCGACGGGCTTTGCACCGGACACCCCGCTGGACGAGGGGCTGGCCAGGATATACGAGCGCTTGAAGAAGAATGGCGGAAAGACCACTTAAAATACTGGTGGCCTGCGGCAACGCCGGGCCATGGGGCGGCGCCCAAAACGCGATGCTGGCCGAGATCGAGGGCCTGCGGCGGGCCGGGCACCAGGTGAGGGTACTTTCCAACCAGATATCCCCCCAGGGCCAGGAGACAGGGGCCGACTACGTCTTCCGGAACAATTCGGCCAACACCCGCCATCCCGGGACGTTCCTGAGGACCATCTACAACCCCCGTGCCTACCGGGCAGCCCGGGCGGCCATCGAGGACTTCCGGCCCGACGTTATCCACGTCCACCTCTTCGTCCTGCAATTGTCGCCGGCGGTTTTCCTGGCCGCCCAAGGCCTTCCGGTCTTTGCCACGGTCCACGATTGCGCCATGTTCTGCCCCATCGGCAACCGCTACCTGAGGCGGAAGGAGAGGGTGTGCGGCCTGAGGTGGGGTACGGCCTGCATCGGCCAAGGGTGCATCACCCTGCTCAAACTGCCTCATGTCATGATGCGAAACTGGCTGCTGTGGGGCGTCAGGGGCCGCGTCAACTGGCTGGCGCCCAGCACCTACATGCGCCATGAGCTGCTCAAGGCGGGTTTTACCGGGGTCACTCACCTGCCGTACGGCTTCGACACGGACAAACTGGGACATCTGCCCCTAAAGAGGAGGGAACGCACCAACGATATCATCTTTTGCTCCAGGCTGGACTACTCCAAGGGAACCCATGTACTGTTGGAATCCGTCCGTCAGGTGCGCCATAGGTTGCCGGATGTCAGGCTGGTGGTGGCCGGCGACGGTCCGGAGTTGGAAAGACTCCGCAGGCAGGCTTTGTCCATGGAGCTTTCGGGATGCGTGGATCTGATAGGCTGGAGAAGCGCCGATCAGATCCTGAAAATGCACCGGACGGCCGGGGTGATGGCCGCTCCCTTTCTGGGGCCGGACAATTTTCCGCTGGTGATCTGCGAGTCCATGCTGCTGGGAACGCCGGTGGCCGCCACCAAGGTGGGGGGCGTGCCAGACCTGATCGAAGACCGGGTCACCGGCCGCCTGGTGGCGCCCAACGATGCCAGGCAGCTGGCCGAAGCCATCGTGGAGCTGTTTGCCGACCAGGAGCTGAGGCAAAGGGTGACCGCCGAAGCCAGAACCAAGGCGCTGGGCCTTCTGGCGATGGACCGCCATATCGCTGGTTTGGAAAAACTTTACATCAAATCATTGCCGGCCGGGTTCGGGGCCTCCGACAGGCGGCCGGCGGTACGGGGAAGGAAAACCAGGCGGATACTGCTGGTGAATGACTATGGCCAGCCGGCCGGCGGCGCCGAAATCTACACCTTTGGGCTCAAGCAGGCTCTGGAGGCCAGGGGCCACCAGGTGCGCCTGCTCTCCAGCGACCGGATGGTGCACGGCAAGAGGCCCCAGTCAGAATACACCTTTGCCGGGATAGACTATACGGCGAGCCTGCAGAGGCAGACCCGGGGGGTCTTTTCTGAGCCGGCCCGCCGGGCCATGCTCCGCGCCCTTGATGACTTCAAGCCGGACGTTGTCCATCTGCAGATGTTCCTGCAGCAGTGCACGCCCTCGGTGCTGGAGGAACTAAAAGGGGTCCCGGCAGTGGCCACCATTCACGAATACGGCTTGTTCTGCCCGGTGAACACAAAGCTGATACTCCGCAGCGGCCGGGAGTGCCGTAACGAGCCCGGCCCGGCCTGCATCAGCAACGGATGCGTCACCCTGGCCGGGCTGGCCGCCTACCTGGCCAGAAGGTCCATGGTCAGGCAACTGGGCGGATCGGTCAGGCGCTGGCTGCCGCCCAGCCGATACGCCGAACAACGGCTTAAGGCGGCCGGTTTTTCCAATTTGGAATGGCTGCCCTACGGATTCGAACCGGACGGCCTGCCCTGGTTTCCCAGGAACAAGCGGGGTCCGGTCAGCACCGTGCTTTTCCTGGGACGAATCGATTTGGCCAAGGGGATCTTTGTGTTGCTGGAGGCATGGCCCGAGGTTATCAAGGCCTCGCCCGGGGCCAGGCTGGCGGTGGTGGGGAACGGGCCTCACCGGGACCAGTTCCTGGAAAAAGCCCGAAGACTGGGAATAGCCGGCTCCATCGACTACCGGCCATGGCTGTCTCACCGGGACATCGTCAAACTTCACCGGGAGGCGGCCCTGCTGGCGGCGCCATCCATCTGGCCGGACAACCTGCCCCTGGTCATCTGCGAATCCATGATGATGGGAACCCCGGTGGCGGCCGCCGGCATCGGGGGCATACCGGACCTGATAAGCGACGGCCAGACTGGCCGGTTGGTGCCGCCCAACGACGTCGGGGCGCTGGCCCGGGCCATCGTCTTCCTGATCGAAGACCGGGAATCGGCCGGCCGTATGGCTGAGAACGCCAGGACAAGGGCCGGGGAGATGCTCTCCATGGAAAGACACATCGGCAGGCTGGAGCGCATTTACGACGGATTGTGACTTTGTCATGGGCGCGTTTGATAGACTGAGATCCGTTGTCAAAGCCTCGGCCGTTTCCCGCTACCTCTGCGGCCGCGACGATTTCGTCCGCCACCGGGCGGCCGCCCGGCTCCTGGGGACCGGCATCCGGACGGCCCTGGACGTGGGCGGCGAGGGAATGATGGCCAGGTTCCGGCGGGACGTTCGTTTCACCACTGCCAATATAAAAAAGGCCGATACCTTGGCCAGCGCCGAGCGGCTGCCGTTTCGGGACGAATGCTTCGACGCCGTGGTCAGCATCGACACCCTGGAGCACCTGCCCCGGGAGATCAGGACGAAGGCCGTGACCGAGATGGTCAGGGTGGCCCGGAAGCGGGTGGTGGTGGCGGCGCCGCTGGGAACAGAGGAGCATATGGCTTTCGAGCGACGGCTGCTGGAAGAGCTGACCCGGGCCAATGCTGCGGACACCGGCTACCTGGCCGAGCATGTGCGCTACGGCCTGCCGACGCCGGAAGATATAGACAGGCTGAGGAGGGACTTGGGGGGTGTGGTTTGGTATCAGGGGGATTTTAAAACAATAAGTTTAGGTCCGTTCCGTTATCCCCGTCTGGAGATGTTCAAGCAATCTTTACAAAACCTTATGGATGATCTGGCGGGCTATTGCGATGCTTCGGAATTAAACCATTGGTCCAGCAATAGATTCTTTATTACAATCGAAAAACATAGAAGTGAAAAGGAAAAATGAACTACGAAAACATTCTAGTTACGGGCGGTGCAGGCTTCATAGGTTCACACGTGGCCGAGCACTACTGCCGAAAGGGTTGCCGGGTAGTGATCTACGACAACTTCTCGCGGGCAAGGCTTTTAAGACGCGGAAGTAATAGAATGCGCCACAACTGGAACTATTTAAAGAAAAAATACAGTAAAGCGGTAAGATTGGTCGAGGCCGATATTCGTGACCCTAAAAGCATGGGTAAGGCGGTTTCCAAGGCGGATGCTGTGTTTCATTGTGCGGCTCAAACTGCGGTGACAACATCGGTAGTTGATCCGGCCACTGATTTCTCGGTGAACGCCGCAGGGACGTTCCAGGTGCTAGAATCCATCAGGAAATACGGGAAAGGGCCGACGGTTTGTTTTTGTTCCACCAACAAGGTATACGGGGAGAACGTAAACGAAATTCCAGTGGTAAAAGAGGGCACTCATTATCGCTTTAAAGACGCCTTTGTGAATGGCATTGGGGAAGGGTTTCCTATCGATAATTGCGAGCATTCACCTTACGGTTGCTCCAAACTGACGGGCGACCTGTACATGCAGGACTACGCCAGACTTTATGGTTTGAAAATAGGGGTCTTCAGGATGAGTTGCATCTACGGAACCAGACAATTCGGCATGGAAGACCAGGGATGGGTCGCCCATTTTGTCATATCGACTCTGGCGGGTAAGCCAATAACTATTTACGGCGACGGAAAGCAGGTGAGAGACATACTTTGGGTGAGCGATTTGGTGGAGGCCTACGATGCCTTTATCAGGTCGGGAATATCCCATGGTGTCTACAACACTGGAGGAGGGCCGGGCAATGTGATATCTTTGCTGGAGCTTATTGAGAAGATATACAGGTTCACCGGCAAAAAAAGCCGAATATCGTTCAAGAAATGGAGACCCTGCGACCAGAAAGTTTTCGTTTCCGACATCTCCAAGATTAAAAAGGAACTTAACTGGCGGCCGACAACAACAGTGGATCAGGGTTTGGAAAAAATGATACAATGGACTCGGGACAACAAGGTTCAATGTTAGGCGGAAAGAAACAAGTCTCATGCGCATAGGAATAGACGTCACAACGTTAAAGTGGCATCGAGGGCCGTCCCGAATTACCAGGGAGCTTTTAAGGGCATTAAGTAACAACAGCGAAGACCATGTATTTATACTATACACACCTTATGGCGATAGCAAAATGCCCCTGCCTGCAAATTTCATCTACCATGTGCTCCCCATGCAAAAGGGTAGGCCTTGGTTAAACTGGTCCCTGCCGCGGGCTGCAAGGAAAGACGGAATTGACGCCATGTTCTTTCCGGCAAACGATTGCTGGCTGCTTCCATTTAAGCCGACATTGGTGGCGCTTCTGGATATTGCGCCGGCAACGTTCCTAAGAAAGTATCTAAGTCCGGCAGACAAGCTCCAGAACGACCTGCAGCTTGCAATGATGCCTTTTGCCGCCCGGCATGTTGTTACCATTTCCAACTATTCAAAAAAGGAAATATTGAATAAAATTCCAGGGCTTGCCCAAAAGATTTCTGTTGTTTACTGCGGCGTCAATAAAATTTTCCGACCCTTTGATAATAGAGAAAATAAAAGCGAACCGTATATTCTTTTCGTAAGCGGCTTTGATCGCAGGAAAAATCTCGAAGGCCTGTTAAAGGCCGTTAAAATATTGGAGGATAGGGGAAGAAAGGTAAAACTACAACTGGTTGGCATGACAGAGCCCAATCAAAGCATATATTATGACGCATACTCTCTCGTCAGGCAATACCAGCTGGAAAGAATAACAGCAATAGAGGCCGTACGCGATAATGACGAACGAATGGCTTATCTATACAACAGTGCTTCAATGTTGGTCATGCCCAGTTTCATCGAAGGATTCGGCTTGCCGGTGCTGGAGGCCATGGCCTGCGGCTGCCCGGTGGCCTGCTCCAATGCCGCCTCGTTGCCCGAGGTGGGGGGGGGCGCCGCCCTCTACTTCGACCCCAATGATCCGGCGCAAATGGCCACCGTCATGGAGCGCATTTTGATTGAGCCCGGCCTGAGGCAGAAGATGATCGCCAAGGGATACGAGAACGTCAAAAGGTTCGGTTGGGACAAAATGGCCCGGGAGCTGCTAAAGATCCTGAAATCGGTGGGCCAAGGCCGGCAGGAAAAGGCGGGAAGATAAGGGATGATCAAAGGCCGCATTAAGATCCGGCGAAGCAAGGGGCATTCGATGCCGATTGCGTCATGAGCCCGGTTCCGCAGAATCCGGTCGGAAGAAGGCCGCAGCTATTTACCGGGCGGCGCGATTTCCGCTCCCCTTACGACATGCTGATGGTGGCGGCTCTGATAGCCGTGGCCAGCGCCTTTTCCTACCGGCTGGTCTTTTACCCCGAATCTAATTTGATGCCTTTCATGGGCCTGGCGGTGGTGCTGACCTTCATCGTCTGGCGCCCGGTGATAGGAATCGCCCTGTACCTGTTTTTCTATCCCATGGTGCCCAAGGGGGCCTCGATCAACCTGGTGAAGTCGGTGATGCTGGGCCTGACGGTCATCAACATCGGGATCTGGGTCTGGCAGAAGATGCGGGTCCGAGAATTTATCTGGATGAGGCAGGAATACATTTGGATTTATGTGTTCTTTCTCTATACCGGACTCTCTCCTTTTTTAGGCATCATCAACGGCTTTACGGTGATGGACTGGGCCAGGGACATCGCGCCGCTGCTCAACCTCTTGATGGTCCCGGTGCTGGCGGAATATTTTGGGGAGAAAAAGCACCGCTGGCTCCTGCTGCTGGTGCAGGCTCCGGTCGTCTTCAGCACAATAATGTATCTAGAGTATTACCTGAGCGTGTTCTTCGGCCTGCCCCGGCCGCCGGGCGTTCTGTATATTTACCAGATATCGACCTTTCACTTCGGCATGCTGTTCTGCATCGGGATAATAATGTTCATACAGCAGGTCAAGCCGAGATGGCTGTGGTTGTCCGGGGGACTGACCGCCATGGTGACCACGGCCATGATGCCCACCCGCACCATCTGGTTCTCGCTGGGGTTCACCGCCGCCCAGATGCTGTCCCTGAACAAGAGGTTCCGCCGCCTCTCCTTTGCCCTGGGCGCGGCCTTCATTATCGCCCTGGGCTGGCTCTACTTCTCCCCGGCGCCGCAGTTCGCCAGCTACCGTTCCGACAGAAAGGGAAACTGGATGGCGGTGCAGACCGAGCGGATCTATGGCATCAAGGAACGCGACCTGGGGATGCTCAACCGGGTCACCGAGTTCGAGCAGGCCAGGGAGATCTTCAAAAAGAGCCCTTTCGTCGGGGTGGGCTTCGGCTACTGGTTCACCCTGTGGCAATACCTGGTATCCTTCACCGGCATGTCCGGCTTTTGGACCACCAACAATCTGCACAACGACGTCATGTTCTTTCTGGTCAAAGGGGGGATATTAGGCACCCTGCTGTTCGCCGTGCTGCTCTACAACCTGATGCAGCGCCTCTATCTGATAAGGAAGCGGCACCGGGGAACGGCCCTGGCCCTGTGGCCCACCATCGCCATCATCGCGGTCTACAACTCGCTGTTCGTGGGCTCCACCACCGCCGTCTATCAGACGCGGGAGGCCATATTCTTCCTGGCGGTGATACTGGCCCTGGGCCTGAGCGCTTATGAAATGGAGCCTGGCAGGAAAGATGCCGCATCCTGAGCTGTCCATAATTATCGTCAGCTATAAAGTCCGCCGGCTGCTCCTGGGGTGCCTCAGGACTCTGGAGGAGGCCTGCCGCGGGCTGGACCACGAGATCATCGTGGTGGACAACGCCTCGGGAGACGGGACGGTGGAGGCCTTGCGCCGGACGTATCCGCATATCAAGGTGATGGAAAACCCAGAGAATGTGGGCTTCGCCGCGGCCAACAACCAGGCCTATGCCGTCAGCCGGGGCGGATTCGTCCTGATGCTGAACCCGGACACGGCCGTCAGGCCCGATGCGGTGCGAAACGTCCTCGATTTCATGAAAAGGACGCCGGACGCCGGGCTGGCCGGCTGCCGCCAGCTGGGGGTGGACCACCGGCCCCAACACTCCATTAGGGCTTTCCACACCGTGGGGGGAAACCTGATGGCGGCCCTGGGGCTGGGGCGACTGTTGCCCGGCGCCAGGGAGGCCGACTACTACTGCAAGGAGCCGTTTCCCATCGGCTATCCCTCGGGGGCCTTCATGATGCTGCGGAGGGAGGCGCTCGGAGGGGAAAGGCCGCTCAGCGAATCGTACTATATGTATTCCGAGGAGCCGGATCTGGCTCTCAGGCTGCGGCGTCGGGGGTGGCGCACCTACTTCGTGCCTTCGGCCGAGATCGTCCACTTCGGGGGCCAAAGCACCAAGCTGGCCTCGCTGGAGAACTTCCTGCTGCTGCAGCGCAGCCAGCTGTTGTTCTACCGTCTGCACTACTCTAAGCCGCGTGCCTTATTGCTGCAATTGAGCTGGGGGGCGGTGCTTCTCAGCACCTGGCTGGGGTCGAGGCTGATGGAACTTGGGGGGGGCTGCTCGGAGCGCACCCGGCTGTTCGGCCGGGCGGTGCGCGCCTTTCCCGGCCTGATGAAGAAAACATGGAGGTCGTAAAAAATGGGCACCATGGAAAAGGTCTGGCGGACAGCCAGGACCCGGCCGTATTATCTGGCCGGATACGCCTGGGAGACGTCGCTGTTTGCCTTCAACCGCCTGGCCACCCCGCTGGCGGCCGGCCCCAATGTCCGGCTGGGGAGGGACTTCCACCTCAAGTGCCCTTTCTGCTTCAAGGCCGAAAGACCTGACGCCTTCATCGAGGTTGGCGACCATTTCACCGGCTATTCCAAGTGCTCGGTGGCCGCCTGGGGCCGGGGCCGGATAACCATCGGCGATTGGTGCAACATCGGCAGCCGGACCCAGATCGACTGCCGGGAATCGGTCGCCATCGGCAGCCACGTCCTCATCTCCTGGGAGGTGATGATCTCCGACTTCAACCCCCACCCCACCGATCCGGACGAGCGACGGCTGGAGATGGAGCACTCCAAACGCCAGCTGCTGCCCCGGTTTTACCGGGAAAAGCCGGCGGCCGAGTACCTGCCGGTTTTTCGCACGGCGCCGGTGGTCATCGGCGACGACGTCTGGATCGGGGCCCGGGCCATCATCCTTAAAGGGGTGACCGTCGGGCGGGGGTCCATCGTCGCTGCCGGAGCGGTGGTCGCCAGGGACGTGGAGCCGTACACGGTGGTGGCCGGCAACCCGGCGGTCAAAGTGAAGGATATCCAAGCAAAACAATCTTCCTGCCGCTCATACATTTAACGCAGGTCTCAAGCGGCATCCCTCGATGATGCGGATTATCTTGAGCATTCCTCGACTCCGCTCGAGGTGCGAAGGGCTCGTGGTACCTCGATTCGATAATCGAGCGTAGCCGAGATGGCCGAACCGGGACGAGGGAACGAAAGATAATCGTTGGACACATAACTATAAATAAATAGTGTGCTGCAAGGCCACGACATAGTCTGCTTCTCCAACGACTGGCGTCAGGCCAGGGTTGACCGGCACCATATCATGGAGATACTAGCCCGGCACAACCGGATTCTCTGGATCAACTCCATCGGACTGCGGAGGCCGACAGCCTCGGCGGCCGACCTGGGCAAGGTCAGGGACAAGCTGGCCTGGTTCCTCAGGGGCATGGAGCGGGTCCGGGAGAACATCTGGGTAGTGTCGCCGCTGGCTCTGCCGTTCCACGGCCACCGGGCGGCGGATGGGATCAACCGGGCCCTGCTGGTGCTGCAGCTGCGGTTCTTCATGAACAAGCTGGGCTTCCGCCGGCCGATACTCTGGACCTTCCTGCCCAACGTGGCCGCGGTGGCGGGGAGGCTGGGAGAGAAGCTTTCGCTGTACTCGCTGACGGACGACTTTCCGGAGTTTACCGGAGTGGATCGGGAGGGGATAGCCAGGCAGGAACGGGAGCTGATGGAGCGTTGCGATCTGACCGTGGCTTCAGCCCAAAGGCTGGCGGAGAAGAAAGCCCAGCCCGGGAGGGAAATACCGGTGATACCGCACGGGGTCCAATACGAACACTTCAGAAAAGCCCTGGGCATGGGACGGGAATCGTGGCCCAGGGACATCAAAGGGGTGCCTCATCCGATAGTGGGTTTCTTCGGCGAGATCAGCGATTGGATAGACACCGGGCTGATGGCAGAAATCGCCAAGGCAAGGCCGGACTGGTCCATAGTGTTTTTGGGCAGGAAGGCGCCCGAGGCCGGCGACTTGAACGGACTGCTGGCCCTTCCCAACGTCCGCTGGCTGGGGGAAAAGCGTTTCGAGGAGCTTCCGGCCTATTGCGCCGCCTTCGACGTGGCCCTGATCCCGATGAAGGTGAACGAGCTGACGCTCAGCGTCAACCCCCTCAAGCTGAGGGAATACCTGGCGGCCGGGGTGCCGGTGGTCTCGGCCCCGCTGCCCGAGGTCAGGTACTACGGGGACGCAGTGCGATTCGCCTCCACTGCGGGGGAGTACGTTCGGGAGATAGGCTCGCTGCTGAAACTGGACCGCGGGTCTTTGGCGACTAGGCTCAGCGCCCAGGTGGCCGGGGAAAGCTGGGAGGCCAGGGTGGAGGATTTCTCAAGATTGATCAAAGAGAGGCTGGCTGCAAAGGGGGAAGCCGATTGAAACAGGCAGGCATGGTTTTACTATTTTCCCTGGCCTTATACTCGGCCGCCCTTTTGTCCGGAAAAGTTGTCGAGAAACGCTCGGTGCCGGTGGACTTCAACCAGCGCTACATGCCGATAGCCCACAATATTCTGGACCGAGGCGATTTTCTGTTGGAAGGACGGGCGCCGTCGCCGCCCGTCTATCCGCTGGTCCTGGCCGGCCTGTCAAAACTTGGTTCGTTATTCGGCATAAACGCGACCAACATTGCCAGGGCTTTCAATATCCTGGCCATGGCCCTGCTGTCAGGGCTCTTTTTCTCCCTGGTCCGAAAATACACGAACGAACGGACGGCTCTCATAGCCGCGCTGATCTGGATCACCTATCCCTTTGGGATCTACCTGGCGCTCCAGCCGGGACCGGAACCGCTCTACCTGCTGGCGCTTCTGCCGGCGGCCTGGACGGCGCTGGAGGCAGGCTCGGCAAAACCCCTGCCGGCATTGACCGCCGGAATGGCCGGATCCCTGCCGATGCTGGTCAAGCCGATGGCGCTCTTTCTGCCGCTGGCCATGCTGGGCGTTCTGATGTTCTGGTGGCTAAAACAGAGAGTTTTTTGGATGCGTTTCGTGTTGGCGTGTTCATTGTTCGTTGTAGGGTTGTTAGCTGCCGTGATGCCGTGGGAGGCCTATCTCTGGCAGAGGACGGGAAGGTTCATACCGGTGGCCGAGCTGGCCGGGAGTTCTCTTTACGACGGCTGGACCTTCGGCCTAAAACCGGGTGCGGGTGGCGATAGGGCCCGCCTACCGGGAGACGTTGAAAAATACATGCAGGAAGTCGAAAAATTGAGCATGGAGAAAGCGAGTGGGGAGGTCTTAAAAGCCGTTCGAATTTCGGCTGGAAAACACACCGGGGCGTTCATTAAACTCCTGCTGATCAAGATCGGCCGCTGTTGGTACGGCACCGACGAGATGTGGCACGAGGTAAAAACGCTTGCCATCCAGGCGTTATATCTGGTATTATCGCTGGTGGGGGCGATTATCTGGTTCCGACGGGGCAGGCCGGGCGGGGCGCTGGCGGCCGTTCTGGCCGTATTGCTGCTTTACCATTGGGCGGCGGCCACGGCGGCGCTGTCCATCCTCAGGTATATGATCCCAGCGTTCTTTCTGATGTCAATGATGGTATCGTTCCTGTTGCACCAGTTATCTGTCAATAGGTTTGTTCTGATCTCAGCCGCCGGAAGGGCATAGCTATGACCCTACCCATGCTATCCATCGTCATTCCGGTGCGCAACGAGGCTGCCTATATCGAAGGCTGTTTGGAGTCGGTGCTGGACCAGGATTTCTCCGGCCATGACTACGAGGTCATAGTAATAGACGGGATGTCTGATGACGGAACAACCGATAAAATTCAAAAGCTCAAAGCCAAATACCCAAATCTCAAGTTGCTGGAGAACCCTAAAAAAACCGTCAGCTCCGGGGTGAACGTCGGCATCAGAAACTCCGCCGGTGAGATTGTCATCCGCATGGACGCCCATGCCCTGTACGCGCCGGATTATGTCAAGGCCTGCCTGGAGGTGATGGAGGCCACCGGGGCCGACAATGTGGGCGGGCCGGCGGCGCCGCTGCCCGGAGCCGAAACGGACGTGGCTCGGGCCATCGCCCTAGCGCACTTAAGCCCCTTCGGGCTGGGAGGAGGCGCCTTCCGCCGTAGCGGCTATCAAGGTTATGTGGAGACGGTCTGGCCGGGGTGCTTCCGCCGGGCCGCACTGGAGCGGGTCGGCCTGCTGGACGAGAGGCTGACCCGCACCGAGGATCTCGAGCTCAACACCCGCATCGCCGAAAACGGAGGTCGCATCTATCTCAGCCCGAAGATCAAAGCATCCTACCTTTGCCGGCCCACCCTAAGGGAGCTTTGGCGCCAGCGCTGGTGGGACGGCATCGGAGTAGTTCAGACCCTGGCGGTCAACCCCCGGGCCCCCAAGCCTCGCCATTTTGTGCCCCTGGCCTTTGTCTTCTCTCTTCTTCTGTTGTCGGGCCTGTCGATGCCAGGGATAATTTTCCTCCGGCTGTTGACGGTCGAGATCTTATGTTACCTGGCAGCCATGGCCGGGGCTACACTCAGCTTTGGGATTCAGGGCGGCCGGGCAAATCCAACATGGGGTGCCAAGCCGGTTTGGCTGCTGCCTTTGGTCTTCGCCGTTCTTCATTTCTCCTACGGTCTGGGATCGCTCTGGGCGGTGGTGACCGCCCCGGCCTGGTGGGGGCACTTCAGGCGGCCGGCCGGGTTCGCACCGACAAACTGAGGAAACTATGCTCTACTTGGCTTTTCTTTTTTTTATATCCTTAACCGTCACCTGGCTGGCCGTTCCCTTAGCCTCGCTGTTGGGCCGGAGGATGGGGGCCTGGGATCAGCCTGACGAGCTGGGCATCCATAAAACGGCCACCCCGCGCACCGGGGGGATCGCCATGGCCGTAGGGCTTTTCATCGCCGTCCAGCTGGTGTGGAGCCAGAGCCTGGAGACCATCAACAACCGATTGGTGGCGGCCGTGGTCACCGGATCGGCCATGGTGTTCTTGGTGGGACTTCTGGACGACCTGCGGGAGATCAAGCCTTTGGCCAAGGCCCTGGGTTTGGTGGCCGCGGCCATCATCGGCCAAATGATTGCCCCCCACGCCGCCCTCACCGGGTTCGAGCGGCTGGACTTCATTATCGGGGTTGTGGTACTTTTGCTGGGTGCCAATGCCCTCAACTTGATGGACGGTATGGACGGCCTGGCTTCGGGGGTGGCGGCTGTGGCTTGTCTGGGTTTCACTGCGGTCTCGGCCATCGAGGGACGCCTGTTGCTGACGGCCCAAGCGGCTATGGTGGCCGGGGCGGCCCTGGGATTCTGGCTCAACAATCATCCGCCGGCGAAGATCTTCATGGGCGACTGCGGCAGCCTGATGCTGGGGTTCATCCTGGCCGGTATGGCCCTGAGGACCGCCTCTTACGGGACGTCCCAGGCTTTGGCGGCGCTGACAGTGGTCTCGCTGCCGGCCTTGGACACGGCCCTGGCCATCGTGCGGAGGCTTCTATCCGGAAAAGACATCTTTACCGGGGATCGGAAGCACATTTACGACTTGCTCTACCTGAGGCTGCATTCCGTGTGGAGTGTCAACTTGGTTATGTACCTGTTGGCGGCGGGCTTCGCCGGGATGGGGGTGGCCATGCTCTACCTGCCTTGGCCCGTTTCCCTAGGCCTGCTGGCCGCCTCCTGGATGGGCATGTTTTGCTGGATGGTGCATCTGGGGATGTTTTCCAGGAAAACCGGAAACTAAGGACCTCGGACGGCAAAAAGATGCATTCTTCTGGGTTTCTGATGGGCGAAGTATCGATCGTTGATGATCGAACATCTCTTATCCCTCTTTCTCTCATGAAAATCATCAAAGGCTGTGGCGCATGATTGTCCTAGAACGATCAACCGATTTTCTGTAGAACGAACGCATCAAGTGTCATGCATTCATGGCTTCCTTGCTGAAGAGAAGGAATCATATGATAAAACTAGCTCATCCGGACATTACCGAGCGCGAGATCCGGGCGGTCGCCAGGGTTCTGCGCTCCGGCACCCTCAGCCTAGGGCCGGAGGCCGCCACCTTCGAGAGGCTCTTTGCCCGTAAGGTCGGCCGGAAGCACGCCATCGCCCTCAACTCAGGCACCTCGGCCCTGCACCTCATTGTCAAATCGCTGGGACTCGGTCCCGGGGACGAGGTGATCACCGCCCCCTACTCATTCATCGCCTCGGTCAACTGCATCCTCTACGAGGGGGCCAGGCCGGTGCTGGCCGACATCGATCCCGTCACCCTGAACATAGATCCGGCCCAGGTGGAGCGACGGGCCACCGGAAGGACCAAGGCGGTGCTGCCGGTGGATGTCTTCGGGCTTCCGGCCGACTATGCCGCCTTGGAGGAAATCTGCCGCCGGCGCCGGCTGTTGCTGATCGAGGACGCCTGCGAAGCCTTGGGGGCCAGTTATCGGGGAAAGCCGGCCGGCAGCTTCGGCCGGGCGGCCGCCTTCGGATTCTACCCCAACAAGCAGATCACCACCGGCGAGGGGGGCATGGCCGTCTGCGATGACCGGAAGCTGGCCGACCTCATCCGCTCCTACCGCAACCAGGGCCGCAGCTATATGGGCGGCTGGCTGGCCCACCACCGGATGGGTTACAACTACCGGATGTCGGAGCTGAATGCCGCCATGGGCCGGATCCAGCTTTCCAGACTGGGGTCCATGCTGGCGGCGCGCAAGAAGGTGGCCGGCTACTACCGGAAGCTTTTCAGCCTGCGCCTCCCTGATTTCTCGGTGCTGCCCGACGTTCCGGGCTCGGTCCGCAGCTGGTTCGTATTTGTGATCCTGGTGCCGCCGTCGATGCGGGGGGCGGGGCGCGACCGCCTGCTGACTGGCCTCAGGGAGCAGGGCATCGAATGCGCCCACTACTTCCCGGCGCTGCATCTACAGCCGGTTCTCAAAAGGCTGGGATACCGCCGGGGCGACTTCCCTGTGGCCGAGGAGGTGGCCGACCGCAGCTTGGCCATACCTTTCCACCATCGGCTGAGCCGCCATGACCAGGAGAGGGTGGTCAGGACCATACGAAAGCTCCTGTAGGGGGATTTTCTCCCGCAGAGGCGCAGAGGGTGTTCCCTTTTTAAATTGGGTTATAAGAAGAATAAAGCCACCTTGATTGAAAATTATAAATATTGGAAGAAAAATGACTGAAAACGAAATAGGGACCATCATTATCGACACGGCTATTGCGGTACACAGAGAGTTAGGTCCGGGTTTGCTGGAATCGGTTTATGAAGATATTTTTGGCTTTCGAGCTGAGGAATAAAGGCTTAACGGTGGAGACGCAGAAGAAGGTCCCAGTGACATACAAGGGCATCAGGTTCGAGAAAGGCTTCAGGGCCAATTTACTGGTCGAAGAGAAAGTAATCGTCGAGATGAAGTCGGTGGAGAATGTCGTGGCGGCCCACAAGAAACAGGCTCAGACCTGCCTCAAACTGACTGGGTGCAAACTAGGGGACTTGTTAAATTTCGGGGAGGCTTTCTTGCGTGACGGTATCACTAGGTGTGTCAATGGTTTGGAAGAAAAGACGAATCCATTAAAACCACCAATAGATAATATCGAGTGAATCCTCTGCGTCTCTGCGGGAGAAAAAGAATCTGATGAAACGGATACTTATCATCTCGGCCTCGGCCGGAAGCGGCCATGTGACCGCGGCCCGGGCGGTGGAGCAGGCGCTGGCCGAGGTCCAGGCCCACCCCGGGGAACTGGACTCCACCCATATCGATCTGCTGCAGTTCTCCACCGCCTTTTACAAGATGATCTATCGGGACGTTTACCTTTACATGGCCAAACGGACGCCCCTGCTCTACGGATATATCTTCACCACTTCTGATCGGCTCAAGCGGCAGAACAAGCCAGACTTCGTGCGTCGCTTTTTGGACTCCATCAACTCCCGAAAGTTCCGCAAGTTCATCCTGGAACGGCCCTGGGACGTCATCGTCTCCACCCATTTTCTTCCGTCCCAGCTGATCTGCGAGCTGAAACGCCGGGGCAAGCTGGAAACGCCTTTGGTGACGGTAACCACCGACTACGGGCTGCACTCCTACTGGATCCTGCCGGACACCGATCACTACATAGTGGCCGACGAGGCCATCCGAAGGCACCTGGAGGCCATGGGCATCAGGCCGGAGCGCATCCATCAATTCGGGATACCGGTGCTGCCGGTCTTTGGCCAGAAAAAGGATCCGGTTTTGCTGCGGCGCAAGCTGGGGCTGGATGAAAACATGCCGGCGGTCCTGCTGCTGGCCGGGGGCTTCGGCATCAGTCCCATCGAGCACATAGTCGGCGGCCTGGTAAACATGCACACACCTTTCCAGCTGGTGGCCGTGGCCGGCCGCAACCGCAAGCTGCTCAAGAATCTCAGAGCCAAAGCCCGCGAACTGCCTTTTGTCCTTAAGCCGGTGGGCTACACCGATTGCATGGACGAGTACATGAAGGCCTGCGACATCGTCATCACCAAGCCGGGTGGGCTGACCACGGCCGAGGCCCTGGCCTGCGGACTGCCGGTGATGGTCATCAATCCCATCCCGGGACAGGAGGACATGAACAGCGATATGCTGCTGGAGCAGGGGGCCGGCATCAAGGCCATGCATCCGGTAGACGTGACCTACAAGCTGGACCAGGTTCTGTCCGATCCCAGAAGGCTGGCTTCGCTCAAACGGGCGGCCGCCAGGCTGGCCCGGCCCCGGGCGGCCCAGATGACGGCCGAGCTGATCGCTACTATCGCCCGGGAGCAGAGGTACTGAGGTGCCAATTTCGACGCACTGTCACCCTGAGTCAGGCTCAGTGCTAAACAAGTTGAAGGGTGAACTCGTGTCGTCCTTCAACCTGCCAGGCAAAGACCTATTATCAGGATGATAAAATAAAAATAGTTTATTGTAATTTATTTATAGATTAATATGTCAAAAATCAAACGCTTCGGACTGCTGACCGCCGGGGGCGACTGCCCTGGTCTGAACGCGGTCATTCGGGCGGTAACCAAGACGGCCTTGGGACAGGGCCTCCAAGTGGTGGGCATCGAGGATGGGTTTGCCGGACTGATTTACGGCCGGATGAAGGAGTTGGACTGGCAGTCGGTTTCCGGCATCCTCCACGTGGGCGGCACCATTTTGGGAAGTTCCAACCGGGATAATCCTTTCCGCTTCCCCCGCAAGCGGCCGGACGGCCAGGCCGAGTTTGTTGACGTCTCCGACCGGGTGCTGGACAACATTGCCCAGGCCAGGCTGGAGGCCCTGGTCTGCGTCGGGGGCGACGGCACCATGGCCATGGCTTCCCAGGTCATCCAGCGCGGGGTGAGGGTGGTGGGCATCCCCAAGACCATCGACAACGACTTGGCGGCCACCGACGTTACCTTCGGTTTCGACTCGTCCCTGACCACGGCCACCGAAGCCCTGGACAAACTCCACACCACCGCCGCCTCACACCACCGGGTGATGATCATGGAGACCATGGGCCGCTATGCCGGCTGGATCGCTCTCTATTCCGGGATGGCCGGTGGCGGCGACATCATCCTGCTGCCGGAGATGCCCTACGATCTGGATTCGGTTTGCCGAACGGTGGAGGGGCGGAGCGTCAAAGGGAAGCGGTTTTCGCTGGTGGTGGCGGCCGAGGGGGCTAAGCCCAGAGACGGCGAGATGGTGGTGCGCAAGGTCATCAAGGAGTCCACCGACCAGCTGAGGCTGGGCGGCATCGGACAGAAGCTGGCCGACGATATCGAGCAGCGCACCGGAATAGAGTGCCGGGTGACGGTGCTGGGCCATCTTCAAAGAGGGGGCAGCCCCACCGCCTACGACCGGATATTGGGCACCCGCTTTGGGGTGGCCGCGGTGGAGCTGTTGGCCGGCGGCCAGCTGGACCGGATGGTGGCCCTCAAGGGAACGGAGATCGTTTCGGTCCCCATAGCCGAGGTGGCCGGAAAACTGCGGAGGGTGGATCCGGAATCAGAGCTGGTGCGAGCGGCCCGCTCGGTGGGGACGTCGTTCGGGGATTGACGGCCTTATCAATAGACGAACACCAATAGGCGCTAATTCCGGAAAGCTCGCTTTGAACTATTGGCGCAGATTGTCGTTGATCGCTGGAACGATGGTCGTTCTGGCTGCTTCCAGGGTGCCGGCGGCCCAATACCAGCTGAGGCTGCCGCTGCAGTACGATCGCTACCTTCCCTGGTCGGCGCGTGCCCTGGGGATGGGCGGGGCGTCCATGGCCGGAGGCGGCGCCCTGTCCCTCTATGGCCTGCCGGACGGCACCAGCCAGGTCAACCGCTGGGAGGCGGCGGCCACGGCCACGATGCTGTCGGCCGGCCGCAGCCACGTGTCCATAGAAAGCGGAAAAACAGAGACCTATCCCTCGGCCATGGCCGCCGCCGTCAGGCTGGGCGCCCACCGGCTGGCCGCCGGCTACCGCCGGGCCTTGGATGACCACCTGACTTTCCCGGACGTATACGACCCCCGATTTATAAATACCGCTGACTTGGAGCTTGATCAGGCGGTGGTAGGATGGTCCTACTCAAACTCGGGCAACGCTTCACTTGGCTTGAGCCTGAGCTATAACAAGGCTGAATTCAACTGGAGAAATCCTGATTCGCTCATAGGGATGGTGACCGGAGGCCGGGCGACCGGCTATGGGATATCGGCCGGGGTTACCATCCCGGTGACATCGGAGATGAAGCTGTCGCTGGCGGCGGCCGCCAAGTCGGAGATCAAGGGAACGAACGACTATCTGCCGGACCCGGCTCCGGACGACCTGGAACTCTCCGGGGCCGTGCCCAGCCGGACATCGTTGGCCCTGGCCTACCGGCCGGAGCCGGGATTCACAGCCGCGGCTGAAGCCGTTATGACCGGTTGGAACGGGGTCACCCAAAGCTATGAGGGACAAATAGACTTTCATCTGGGTGCCGAGGCCCAGGTTCTGCCGAGTCTGACCTTGAGGCTGGGGGTTTTCACCAAAATGAGTCCGCTGGATAATTTGGAACGGCGTCTGAACCAGTCGCTCCACGACTTGTATTTTCTAAGCGTCGGACTTGGCCTCTCATGGAGGGGATTTTTACTCGACCTGGGCGGCGCCAGCAGCCGGCCGCTGTCGGGATTGGGGCAGAACCAGAACATTTTGGCGGCCACGGTGGGCTACTGCCGCTGAGACCACGTTGGGCGGGGAATCAACCTGAGGCTTAATGATAACTTAATATTTTTAAGTAGCATAAGGAGCGGAGACATGAAGCAGGCAGTGGTGAAATTCGATTTCAATAACCTGATGGCGGAACGGATCGGACAAAGGGGTCTGCCCTACACCGAGATCGAGGGAGCGGGGAAGCTGGTGAGCCAGGCGGCTGAGTGGTTCTACACCAGGCGGGCCAAGGGCCGGATGGATTTCTTTGACCTGCCGGCCAAACCTGAGTGCCTCAAGCAGTCTCTGGGCTTGGCCAGGATCATGAAGGGAAAATTCGAGGATTTGGTGGTTCTGGGCATCGGCGGCTCGGCCCTGGGCACGGCCGCCCTCCAGGCCGCCCTCAACCCTTGGGAGTACAATTACGACCGCAAGGCCCGCCGGGGCCGGCCCAGGCTTTGGGTGTGGGATAACGTCGATCCGGAGAAACTGCGCGGCGCCCTGTCCCTGCTCGATCCCAAGAAAACGCTGGTCAACGTCGTCAGCAAATCAGGCACCACGGCCGAAACCAGCGCCCAGTTTCTGTGGATGCGCGCCTGGCTGCAAAAGGGGCTCAAGAAGCGCTGGGGGAAGAACGTGGTGGTGACCACGGATCCGGCCGAGGGGTTGCTGCGTCAGATCGTTCGCGACGAGGGACTGGCCAGCCTGGAGGTGCCCTCTGGGGTGGGCGGGCGTTTTTCGGTGCTGAGCCCGGTAGGGCTGTTTCCCTTGGCCATGGCCGGCGTGGACGTGGCCTCGCTGATGGCCGGGGCCGCCTACATGCGAAAGAGGACCCTGGACGAAAATCCCTGGCGCAATCCGGCCCGGCTCTACGGACTGCTCCAATACCTGCTCTATCAGAAGGGATACCGCATCAACGTCATGATGCCCTATTCGGACGCGCTCTACCCGCTGGCCGACTGGTTCCGCCAGCTGTGGGCCGAATCGCTGGGCAAAAGGTCCAACAGCCGCGGCCAGATTGTGGAGACCGGACCGACCCCGATCAAGGCCCTGGGGGCCACCGACCAGCACTCCCAGCTTCAGCTTTACATCGAAGGCCCCCGCGACAAGTCGCTGACCTTCCTCCGGGTGGAAAAATTCCGCCGGGAGGCGGCCATACCCAAGGCCTATCCCCAGCATAAGGATCTGGCCTACCTGGGCGGGCATACCTTTGGAGAACTGCTTAACGCCGAGGCCCGTGCCACCGCCATGTCATTAGCCAAGAACGGCCGGCCCAACTGCACTTTTATCCTGCCGGAGATAACGCCGCATCTTATCGGCCAGCTGATATTCCTGCTGGAAACGGCCACCGCCTTCGCCGGCGGTCTGTTCGACATCAATCCCATGGACCAGCCCGGGGTGGAGGAGGGCAAGCGCTACACCTACGGCCTGATGGGCCGGCCCGGCTTCGAGAACCGGAAGGTGGAGGTGGAGAAGTTCGAATCCGGAGCCGAGGAAAAATACGTGGTTTAATCTCGACGACTCCCCAATACGTTTTGGACAGAATAATCTGTAAGATCTCTTACGCCTGCTTTTTGGCTTGTTTGGCGCTGGCGTTAGGCGGCTGTGCCGGCGGACGCCGGCCGGTCAGGTCCGGGGGGCCGGCTTCGATTATTACCGACAGCTCGGCCCAGCGGCGGGAATCGTTTGCCGCTCGGCTGGATTCGCTTTTGGCCGACACCCTTCTGGCCCAAGCCCAGTTTGGAATTTTTATAGTGGACGCGTCCAATGGCCGGCCGGTCTATGGCCGCAACTTTCAGCGGCTTCTGGTGCCGGCCTCGGTCAACAAACTCTTTATCACCTCTTTGGCCCTGAGGCGGCTGGGTCCTCAATTCCGCTTCACCACAGCCGCTCTGGGCGACAGCATCGACGGCCGAGGTCTGATGCGGGGAGACCTTTTCCTGGTGGGCTCCGGCGACCCCAGCCTGACCACTGCCGGACTTGATGAGATGGCTTTTCGACTTCGTTCGGCCGGCCTGGAGAAGGTGTCTGGAAAACTGGTGTTGGATCCCGGTGCCTTCGATACCACCAAGTACGGACCGGGGTGGATGTGGGATGAAGGCCCCTACGCCTACAATGCCCCCATCTCGGCCCTTTCGGTCAACCGGAATACCTTCGAAATCGGGATCTCGGCCGGGGCCAAGCCCGGTGACAGGCTCAAGGTGAGCCTGTCGCCCTCCAGCGTCTACTTCAAGCTGGACAATCAAGGGGTGACCGCCTTTTCCGGGGTCAAGCGGAGCCTGAAGGCGTCTCGTCGGCAGGATGGGGAAAGCGAAGCGATCACAGTGGTCGGAGTGCTTTCCCGGGAGGAGTCCCCCCAGTACTTGGTGCGCAGCGTATCCGACCCGATCCGCTATTGCGGAAGGCTTTTCCGGGAGGCGCTGCGCCGCCAAGGGATCACAGTGGCCGGAGGGACGGTAGTGGGGCGGGCGCCTCAGGGGCTGGCCACACTGGCCGCGCTCCAATCCCGGCCGCTATACTCCATACTCCAGGACATGAACAAAGAAAGCGACAACTTCACCGCCGAGATGCTCTTTCGGGCCATTACCGCCGGAGACAAAAACACTGGCGGAAATGGATCATTGGAATATTCCGGTTCGATGGAAGCCATGATGGCCGGCCTGGGTTTTGGACCGGGCAGCCACCGGATAGTGGACGGATCTGGCCTGTCGCGTTACAATCTGTGTTCTCCGCAGCAGCTGGTGACGGTGCTGATGGACATGCAAAAGGATGAGAGCATAAGCACCGAGTTTTTGGTCACCCTGCCGGTGGCCGGCGCCGACGGCACCCTGGAAAAAAGAATGAACGGCCAGGGGCTGCAATACCGGGTACGGGCCAAAACCGGCACCATGACCGGAGTTTCATCGCTGGCCGGATTTGCTTTGGGCAGCGGGGGCCGGCGCTACTGTTTTGCTTTGATGTTCAACAATTACACCTGCGGGGCCGGGGCCATTAGGGGGCTTCAGGACCGGATTCTGGCCGAGCTGATATCCGTTTCGCCCTAATGTTTTTTGACTTCAGCCGCTTGCCTGAGATATCCGCCGATTACTCAATTAGAGTTTATATATGGGACCCCTTTGATTTTAAACCATGATTTAGTATAATTAATAGATATGGCCATGAAGAAAGTTTTGGTTGCTGACGACGACCGCAACATCCTTTACCTGATATCCGAGGTTTTGGCCAAGGATGATTATGAGGTGGCCCAGGCGGTCAACGGAGACCATGCCCTGAAACTGGCCCGGGAGACCAAACCCGACCTTATAGTTTTGGACATCATGATGCCGGGACTGGACGGGTTCAAAGTGCTGAAAGAGCTCAAGGACGATCCCCAGACCAAGGGCATCAAGGTGGTGGTCATCTCGGCCAAGACCAAGCCTGAGGATGTGGACAAGGGTCTGGCCCAGGGCGCGGACCACTATTTCACCAAGCCTTTCAAGATTTCGGAGCTGACCTCAAAGATACGGGAGCTTTTGGAATAACATAACGAGGAGACCGATGGAGAAGAAAACGCCTTTCCACCACCTGCACCAGAAGGCCGGCGGCAAGATCGTGCCCTTCGCCGGATTCCTGATGCCGGTGCAGTACCGGGGCATCATCGAGGAACACCGGCATGTCCGCGCCCAGGCCGGTCTGTTCGACGTCTCGCATATGGGCGAGATCGAGGTGCGCGGGCCGGATGCCCTAAGGTTCGTGTCCTATGCCACCGTCAACGACCCGGCGGCCTTAGCCGTGGACCAGGTGCAGTACTCGGCCATGTGCTATAAGGACGGCGGCATCGTCGACGACCTTTTGGTCTACCGCTTTCCCGACCATTTCTTTCTGGTGGTCAATGCCTCCAACGTGGACAAGGATTTCGCCTGGCTTAGGGAGCAGTCACAGGGCTTCGACGTCGAATTGGAGAACACCTCGGACCGGGTGGCCCAGCTGGCCCTCCAAGGCCCCCAGGCCGAGCCGCTGCTGCAGAAGATCTGCGATCTTCGGCTGTCGGACATGAAGTTCTACTGGTTCAAGCTGGGAAAAGTGGACGGGGTGGAGATGATCGTCTCCCGCACCGGCTACACCGGCGAGGACGGCTTCGAGCTTTACTTCGACGTCAAATACGCCGACCACATCTGGGAGGCTTTGTTCAGGGCCGGGAAGGAGTTCGACCTCCAGCCGATCGGCCTGGGCGCCCGCGACTCGCTCAGGCTGGAGATGAAATACTGCCTTTACGGCAACGACATCGACCAGACCACCAGCCCGCTGGAGGCCGGCCTGGGATGGATCACCAAGCTCAAGAAGCCGGACGATTTCAACGGGAAATCGGTGATGCTGAAACAGAAAGCCGAGGGGCTTAAGCGCAAGCTGATCGGTTTCGAGGTCGAGGGCCAGGCCTTCCCCCGCCAGCACTACAAGGTCCTGAAAAACGGCCAGCAGATCGGGGAGGTGACCAGCGGCGTATTCTCCCCCTCGCTTTCCAAGGGGATCGGCATGGCTTACGTGCAGGCCGAGTTCTCCAAGGTCGGCGACCAGTTCGAGATCGAGATCCGGGGCAAAGGGGTTCCGGCCCGGGTGGTGGAGACGCCGTTCTGGAAGCAGGGAAGCCACCGATAAACTGAAATTCAAATTTCAAAATTCAAAAATACGGAGATGGCATGAACATTCCGAGCGATCTCAGGTACACCGAGAGCCACGAGTGGCTCAGAATCGAGGGCGGCACCGGCACCATGGGAATCACCGACTTCGCCCAGGGCGAGCTGGGGGACATCGTCTTCGTGGAGCTGCCCAAGGTCGGCGCCAAAGTCGAAAAGGGAAAGCCGCTGGGAACGGTGGAGGCGGTCAAGGCCGTTTCCGACCTCAACGCCCCGGCCTCGGGCGAGGTCATCGAGGTCAACGTCTCGCTGGAGGGAGCGCCGGACACGGTCAACAAGGACTGCTACGGCGCCGGCTGGATGGTCAAGATCAAACTTTCCGACCCGGCCCAGGCCTCCTCGCTCATGGATGCCGCCGCCTACCAGTCCATGGAAAAGCACGGACACTAACTGCCAGGCACGGAGCCCGAAATCGTTTCATAGGTTTTAAAAGTTAAAGACGTTCTGAACGTTCAAGGTGAACTATGCCATATCTGCCTAATACCGAGGCTGACATCGAGGCCATGCTCCGGAGGATCGGGGTGAAGAGCTTCGAGGAGCTGGTGGCCGACATACCCCAGGAGATCCGCGACCAGGCTGAGATCCAATTGCCGGCCGGTCTTTCCGAACTGGAAACGGTGGAAAAGATAGGAAACCTGGCCCAATTAAACCGACCGGCCTCCAAAATGATCTCTTTTTTGGGGGGAGGTGCCTACGATCATTATGTGCCGGCGGCGGTGGAACACATCCTGCTCCGTTCCGAGTTCTACACCGCCTATACCCCCTATCAGGCCGAGGTCAGCCAGGGCACCCTCCAGGCCATCTACGAATTCCAGTCGCTGATCGCCGCACTCACCGGAATGGACGTGGCCAACGCTTCCATGTACGACGGGGCCACCGCCTTGGCCGAAGGCGGCTTGATGGCTTGCCATCACACCAAAAGAAAGAAACTGGTGGTCTCCTCTCTGGTAAACCCTCAATATCGTCAGGTGCTCAAAACATACAGTCAGGGATTGGGCATAGAGCTGGCTGAATTTTCCCGAAAGGACGGCGTTACCGATCTGGATAGCCTTAAATCAAAGCTGGACGGCAACACCGCCAGTGTTCTGGTGCAGCATCCCAATTTCCTGGGCTTTTTGGAGCCGGTGGAGGAGATGGCCGAGTTAACCCATAAAGCCGGAGCCCTGTTGGTGGTTTCAGCCGACCCCATTTCGCTGGCGATTCTGAAACCGCCCGGCCAATACGGGGCCGACATCGCCACCGGCGAGGGCCAGCCGCTGGGCATGGCCGTCAGCTTCGGAGGGCCCCACCTGGGCTTGTTTGCCGCCCGTCAGGAGCTGTTGAGGCTGATGCCCGGCAGGATTGTAGGCCTGACCACTGATGCCAAAGGCCGACAGGGACTGGTGCTGACCATGCAGGCCCGGGAACAGCACATCCGAAGGGAAAAGGCCACTTCCAACATCTGCTCCAACCAGGCTCTATGCGCCCTGGCGGCCACCGTCTACCTGAGCCTGCTGGGAAGGTCAGGCCTGAAGAAAGTGGCCGAGCTCTGTCTGCAGAAAGCCCACTACCTTTCCCAAAAACTTACTCCGGCCTTCCCCTCTCCGTTCTTCCGCGAGTTTGCGGTCAAAGTCGATGGTCTGGATGCTAAACTGGCCGTTCTGGAGAAGGAGGGGATACTGGGAGGGATCAAGCTGGAACGGCACTATCCAGAGATGAAGGGCCATCTGCTGGTGGCGGTCACCGAAAAGCGGACCCAAGAGGAGATGGACCGGCTGGTGGCCGGCTTAGCAGATGCCTGAGTCCAGCGACCGAGGCCGTTCCGAGGGACGGCCTCGGTCGCTAAGTACATGAGGCATGAACATAAAATTGACTTCACTAAATACCGGCGATGAGTAAAGACAGGGCAGACATATCGGGCAACATCTTAATGTTCTTGCAGAAAAATTGGGATAGAATTTTCGCCCTGGCAACCCTGGGGATGGACGTCGCCCTGGCTTTTTTCAATACCCAGATAGTATGGTGGTTTATTTATCGCATTATCGGGCGCTCCATTCCCCTTTATCAAACCTGGCAGCAGCGCTGGCTGATACCGATGATTTTTATCGCCATCATGTCGCTCCAGCGAAGCTCGACCCGGGCCTTCAAACAACAGCTTTCCGACCAATTTTTATCGCTTTGCCGAGTCGCCGCCTACGGCCTGCTGGCCTCGGTGCTGTTGGTCTTTGCCACCGAAGGTTTTCTTTATTCCCGCAGCATAATCTTCAGCTACTTTCTGTTGGCGCCCGGGGTCATCCTGGCCGGCCGTTGGCTCCTCCATGTAATGAATCGGCCGTTCCTGAGGCGAGGTTGGGGGCTGCAGCATTCGATCATCATCGGAACCGGAGCCGAGGCTCAGCGAATCATCGACCATTTGATATTGAACAAAGCTATTGGCTATCATATCGTAGGCTGCCTGGCGGAATCGCCGGATGGCTTGAACTTCAGGTACCGCGGCGTCAGGGCGGTCGGTTTGTTGTCGGAGTTCAACGGCAAGCTTGAAGGGCGGCAGATCGACCAGGTGTTCATACCGGGGCTGATACATGAGATTGAACGTTACCAGCCGGTTATCGATTTATGCCGGGAACTCGGCATTAACCTTCGCCTGGTTTCACATCAGGTCGATATACTGCTGAGGGCTGCCCATATCTGGGATGTGGCCGGGGTGTCTCTGATCAACCTCAGGGATAAAAGCTCCGGTCGGTTCGGCCGCCAGGCCAAGCGAATTGCAGATGTGTTTATTTCCGGAATGATACTGTTGCTGTTGTCGCCATTGTTAGCCTTGGTTTCCCTGCTCATCGCCCTCGATAGCAAGGGAGGTGTTTTTTACCGTCAGAAGCGGGTGGGAATAAACGGACGGCACTTTTACATTCTAAAGTTCCGCACCATGCGCGATGCCTCCGATGATGACAAACGGATGTTGGCCGAATTCAACGAGGTTGAGGGGCCAATATTCAAGATGAAAAAGGATCCCAGGGTAACGGCCATAGGCTGGTGGCTGCGCCGCTTCAGCATCGATGAGCTGCCGCAACTGGTCAATGTTTTGAAGGGAGAGATGAGCTTGGTCGGCCCCAGGCCGGCTTTGCCCGAGGAGGTCGAGAAATATCATCCGTGGCACCATCACCGCTATCGGGGGCCGCAGGGCTTGACCGGCCTCTGGCAGATCTCGGGGCGCAGTGAATTGAGTTTTGACGAAATGGTGCTGCTGGACATATACTATCTGGAGAACTGGTCTTTTCTATTAGATATAGATATCATGCTGAAAACCATTCCGGTGGTGCTGATGGGGCGCGGCGCTTACTGACAGGGCGTCGGTTTTCCGAAACAGCGCTTTGCCGGGCTGCCTTCCAATTATAAAAAAGACTTAGCCAGGCACCCAACCCTTCACGACATCCGGTTTTTGTCATAGCCGGCAACGATGCTTATCTTATGCAGTGGTGTTTGCCATAACGCCGTATATCGGCCACTAGATGGCCGTCTTTGAAGCAGGACAACTGGAAGGCAAGGCGGTGCTGGCCCCCATGGCCGGGATCACCGATTCCCCCTTTCGTCTGCTGTGCCGGCGGCAGGGGGCAGCCATGGTCTACACCGAAATGCTTTCAGCCGAGGGATTGGCTCGTGGCCACGGACAGACCTGGCGGATGGCCGGTTTTCTTGAAGAGGAACGTCCGCTGGCCCTGCAGCTTTTCGGCTCCAGGCCCGAGGCCTTCGCCAGGGCGGTGTCCGCCTTCGATGAGACGGGGCCTGATTTCTTTGATCTGAACTTCGGCTGTCCAGCGCCCAAGGTGGTACGCAGCGGTGGCGGGTCTTCGCTGCTGCGCGATCCCAAGGCAGTGGAGGCCATCGCCCGAGCCGTAGTCAAGGCCACAGACCGACCGGTGTTGGCCAAGATCCGCAGCGGCTGGGAGGTCGGGGCCGAAAACGCGGTGGAGGTCGCCAGGATCCTGGAGGGTTGCGGAGTGGCGGCCATCGCCGTGCACGGGAGGACGCGCGGGCAGATGTTTTCCGGACAGGCCGATTGGACGATCATTGCCAGAGTCAGGGAAAAGGTATCCATACCGGTCATCGGCAACGGAGACGTCAGAAGCGGCCCGGACGCCAGGCGGATGTTGGCGGAGACCGGCTGCCAGCTGGTGATGGTGGGGCGGGCGGCCCAAGGGGCGCCTTGGATATTTTCCGAGATAAACGCTTGGCTGGCCGGGGAAAACCCGCCGGCCGAGGCGGCAAGCCCGGACTGGCTCCAGAGGAAAGAGGTCATCAAGGAGCACCTGCGGCTGATGATCGAAACCAAGGGAGAGGCCCGGGGCGTGCTGGAGATGCGCAAGCATCTGGGTTGGTACATCAAGGGTATTCCCGGCGCGGCCAAAATGCGCCAGGAGCTGATGAAGGCGGAGACCATGTCACAGGTGGAGGTAATGCTGGAGGCGCTGGAGGAAACGGCGGCAAGATGCCGGGAATCATTGCCCAGCATATAGCCACAGCGGCTTTGTGGCCGTTTTCTCTTGGCTATGGGCTGGCCGTTGGCCTCAGAAACCTGCTCTACGACCGAAGCCTTATCAGATCGGCTGCTGTGGGCGTCCCGGTGGTCTCGGTGGGCAACATCACGGCCGGAGGCACCGGAAAAACCCCGTTCGCTATTATGCTGGCCGAGATGCTGTCGCGCTCCGGGCGCCGGGTGGCGGTGATTTCCCGGGGCTACCGCGGTAAAAGGAAATGCTGCGGCCCTCTTCTGGTGAGCGACGGCTTTGGGCTCAAAACCACGGCAGAGGAAGCCGGGGACGAGGCCTATCTGATGGCCGGAAGGCTGTTGGGGGTTGGGGCCATGGTTATCGTCTGCCCCGATCGTATTCGGGCAGCAACCCTGGCCGAAGGGCTGGGGGCCGGCGTCATTATTTTGGACGACGGTTTCCAGCACCGTCGGATAGAGCGCGATGTCGACATAGTATTGCTGGACCAGCAAAGGCCTTTGGACAACGGCCGGCTGCTGCCGGCCGGCATGCTGCGCGAAAGCCCGAAATCCTTGGGCCGGGCCGATGCGGTGGTGCTGACCCGGTGTTTGGGGGATGGAGTGCCACAGAGCTTAAGGATACTTCTGAGGGCGGAGGCGCCGATTTTTATGGCGCGGCATGTTATGGAGTCGGTGTCCAAGATCGACGAGTGGCGCATCGGCAAAAATGGCGGTATGCATGTCAGCCGGGGAAAATGGCTGTTGTTCTCGGGGCTGGCCAACCCCCAATCATTCGAAGCCAGCGTATTGGAGGCGGGGGGCGAAATCGGCGGCCATCTGAAGTTTCCGGACCATCACGCCTATCGAGCCTGGGATCTGGCCAAAATCGAGAAGGCCGGACAGGGGATGGAGGCCATAGTGACCACCGAGAAGGATGCGGTCAGATTGCCGAACGGATGGAACCCGGGCGGAAAGCTGATGGTGCTGAAGGTCAGTTTGAAATTGTTGCCCGACCGGGCAGCCGGCGACTTGGAGAAGTTTATAACGGAGAGAATCAGCGGCTGATGATCATAGAGGAGTACCAAAGGCTGTCCAGCGACCAATTACGGTCGATCGTGGAAAAAATGAAAAAAGAACGGGAGGCCGTTTTCCTGGTGCACAATTACCAACGGCTGGAGGTCCAGCGGCTGGCCGACCACATCGGGGACTCCCTGGCTTTGGCCCAAGCCGCTGTTCGCTCCCGGGCCCGGCTGATAGTGTTCTGCGGGGTCCATTTCATGGCCGAGACCGCCAAGCTGCTGAATCCGGACAGCAAGGTGATTATGCCCGACCCCGGAGCCGGCTGCCCCATGGCCGACATGGTCACCCCCGAGGCGCTGAGAACCGCTAGGGCGGGCTATGGGGATCCGATGGTAGTGGCCTATGTTAACACCTCGGCCGCGGTCAAGGCCGAAAGCGACATCTGCTGCACATCCTCCAACGCCGTCAGGGTGGTGCAATCGGTTCCCCGGCAGCGGAGGATCCTTTTCGTTCCCGACAGAAACCTCGGCGCCTATGCGGCCAAGACCACTGGCCGGGACGTGATCCTCTGGCCGGGACACTGTTTCGTCCATGATCGGATAACGGTAGATGACGTCAGGGCGGCCAGGCGGGAACATCCGGAGGCCAGGCTGATCGTTCATCCCGAATGCCGGCCCCAGGTGGTGGAGCTGGCCGACGAGGTGGCCTCCACCTCGGGCATGGTTCAGGCCGTCAGGGAACATCCGGAGATCGACCAGTGGATCATCGGCACCGAGAACGGATTGGTGGAGCAACTGGCGGCCGCCCATCCGGGAAAAGGCATCTATCCCCTGTCGCCTGACGCTGTCTGCAACAACATGAAGCTGACCACCCTGGCCAAGGCGGCTTGGGCTCTGGAACACGAGGCCGGAGAGGTGACGGTTCCCCTCCGAGTGGCGGAGCGGGCCCGGCTGGCCTTGGAAAGAATGCTGGCCCTGGGTTGAACAACCCGGACCTCAATTTTCTGTTGACGAAACCGCGGGATTGTGCTATCTTATAAGAGAATCCCAAAGGAGAAGGCCATGGGCAAGTGCCCCTTTATCGCAGTACAGAGGCTGACCCGCGAGATAACCCGGGACGCCACCGGCACCGTGATCGATGAAAAAGAGATACCGGGGCAGGAGCTGAGGGAATGCCTGAGGCAGGAGTGCGAGATCTACGATGCCGCGGCCGGCCGGTGCTCGCTCCCCATGATCGACACCAAGCTGCCGGGAACCGACGGGGATCGGGGACAAGGCGGAGATCTGAGCGCCGAGATCAAAGAGACCAGGGAGAGCATGGTGGCCTCCCTGCTGCATGTCCTCAAGAAGGCCGACACCCATAACGACCTGCTGCAGCACATCAACGAGGCGGTCAAGGGGATGTCGGCCGTTCCGTCCGGCGACGGCCAGGGCTTAACCCAGCTGGGCGCCAAGCTTGACGAATTGAACGCCAAACTGGCTGCCTTAGCCGAACAGCTAAAATCCGCCCCCCAGGCCGATGGCCAGCCTTTAGCCCAGCCGCTTTCCGAAATTAAGGAGGCCCTGAACCTCAGCCAGACAAAGTTCGGCGACATTCTGGAGCTGATGCTTGAGGACCATCAGCGGAGGGCGGCCGAAAGCGACACCCAGACAAAGGCCTGGCAGCCTCTCCAGGAGCGCTTGACTGAGATCAGGGATGCTTTGGCTGGACTGAAGGAGGCGGTCATTGCCGGCCAGGGCGAGGCCAAGGGCCAGGAGGCTCTGGGTGTTTTAGCCAAAAGTTTGGAAGAGATGAAGCAGGCGCTGGCCAACTCTCAGACCAAGTTCGGTGATATTCTCGAATTGCTGCTTGAGGACCAACAGAGGAAAGCAGCCGAAGCCGATAAAACAAACCGACTGCTGGAAACATTGACAACCAAACAGGAAGCCACCGCCGGCGCCATTGTTCAGGGGCTTAGGGAATCGGCCGAGGCGGTTTCGGCCAATAAGCCTCAGGAAAGCCTTATGGCGGGTTCATTGGAGAAACTGGAGGCAGCCTTCAGGAATTACACCGAGGCCGAGGTCAAGAGACAGGCGGAGATGGCCTCGGTGGGGGGCAAAATGGTCGAGCTCCAACAGTCGCTCCAAAACCTGCTGGAGGCCCAACGCAACGAGCAAAGGGCGGCCAGCAACGAGAGGCGGCGCCGGGAGGCCGAAGAGCATAACGAGCGCGGGGTTATGTACTTTCACCGACGCGAGCTGGCGGCGGCCGAGAAGGAGTTCTCTTTAGCCCTGGAGATTAAGCCGGATTTCGCCGAGGCTTTCAACAATCTGGGCCTGACCCTGTCGGATCTGGGCCGCAAGGACGAGGCGGTCAATGCCTTTAAAAAGGCCATCGAGCTCAGCCCCGAGGCGCCCGAAGCCTACAACAATCTGGGCTGCCTCTACAAGGTACGCAAGGACTACCAGCAGGCGGTGGAGCTGTTCAACCAGGCCATCGCCAAGAGGGAGGATTATTCGCTGGCCTACTTCAACCTGGGGCTGGCCTACGAGGAAACCGAAAAGTTCGAGGCAGCCATCAAGGCCTGGGAGAAGGTGCTGACCCTGCAGCCCACCCACGAGGAAGCCAGACGCAAGCTGGCCACCTATCGGGCCCGGAGGGTGTGAGGCCATGGACGAGGCCTTAAGAAAGATCGAAGCCTCCCTTAGGGAAAAAAGGCCGGTTTCCAAAATCGACGGCCTGTTGCCCATCCAGCCGGCCGCATCCCAGGATCAAACCGGCGGCCTGGGGATTGAGCATTACGGCAAAGTATCGATGGTGGTCGAGGGGGGAGGCAAGGAGGCGGAAACCGCCGGCCAGGCCATGCCGGCCGGCCAGCCGGCCCCAGCCCAGCCGTATCCGGACGCCGCTGCCCGCATCGCCGCCGGAAGCAAGGAGCTTAGCCTGGACGAGCTTTCCTCCACCGTTCCGCCGCCCAGCGAGGCCCTGAAGACTTCACAGCTGGGAGGTTCCCGTTTTCATGAGCTGAGTTTGGACGATCTGTCCTCTCTGCACCAAGAAGAGGGAAAGGGCATCTGAGCCGAGAACCAGAGAATAAAAACAAAGGCCTCCAGGACTTCTGGAGGCCTTTGTCTTATAGGTTCCTTCAACGCTTTTCTAGTAAAAGTCCGGGGATCTCAAGCCGTAGCTGGGTGGTGTCGCCGACCACGGCCATGGCGAAGCGGCCGGGCTTCAACAGCCGCCGGGCCGAACTCTGAAGTTCCTCGGCGGTGGCGGTTCGGGTTCCGGCGATATCCTTGGCAAAGTAATCGAAGCCCAGTCGGTTCTGTTCGATCATCAGGTGCTGGCGGGCTACCTGAGAGCCGGTTTCAAACCTGAAGGGATAACTGCCCAGCAGATAATCCTTGGCCTCCTGAAGCTCATCGGGGGACACCGGATGTTCGATCATCTCCCGCAGGTGCCACAGGAAAAGTTTTACCGCGGTGTCGGCCGAAACCGTCTTGGTCTGCACCGAAAAACGATAGGGGCCGGACCACAACCTGGGCTCGAACGCGGCGTCGACATCGTAGGCCAGGCCGTGCTGGACGCGTATGGATTTGGTCAGCCGGGAGCTGAACCCTCCGCCGCCCAGGATATAGTTCATAAGGCGGGCCGCCTGAAAATCGGGATCCTGGCGCCCCGGACCGAAAAAGCCAAGAGTGATGTAAGCCTGGCTTACCGGTCGGTGGATGAAAACGGCCCGGGGGCTTTCCGGGAGAAAAACCTGGGGCGCGCCGTTGTCCCTTGGCTGCCCGGGCCTCCAGCCGGCAGTGAGCTTTTTGATTCTGGAGATGATGCGGCTTTGGGGCAGCGGCCCGACGACCGCCAAAGCTGTATTATTCGGAAGATAATGGCCGCGATGGAACTGCTTGAGATCGGAGGAAGTGATCTTATTAACGCTCTGGGGAAATCCTTTGACCGGATGGCCGTAGGGATGGGAGCCGTAAAGCAGGGCATCAAAGGCCTCCTCGGAGACTTGGCGGGGCCGGTCCTCGCCCAGCTTGATGGCCGACAGGATCTGGTGGCGTCCGATCTCGCTCTCCGAGGAGTCGAACAGTGGAGCTATCAGCATATCCAGGAAAACGGGAAGCAGGCTGTCGAGCTGGCGCGCCAGGCAGGTCAAGGTCAAAAAGCTGGCATCCCGATCGCACTCAATGGAGAGGTCGGCCCCAAAAAAATCAATCCGGGAGGCGATCTGTTCGGCGGTCATCCTTGGGGTGCCCTGGGAAAGCATTAGGGCGGTGAAGTTGGCAAGTCCCGGCAGGTCTTCGGGATCGGCGCCGCTGCCGGCCCGCACCATGGCGGACAGGGTCGCCATCTGGGAAGAAGGCTGAAAACAGTGAAGGACCGTCAATCCATTGGGCAGCACGGTGCGAACCGGCTGCGGCGGGTTCCAAGAACGCTGAGGCTGGGCCGGCCCGGGCGGCGCGGCCAAAGCGAAAATCAACAATAAAAGACAGATCCTCATTGTCCGCCTCCAGCCATCTTTCCGTTTTCGGGGACCAGGACGGCCACCGTCCGGTTGTCCTCGGAAAAATATTTCTTGGCCACCCGGAGGATATCGGAATCCTTTACCAAGGAGACGTTGTGTAGATAGTCCTCAATATGCCTCCAGGACAGCCGGGCTTGGGCCGAGCCCAGCTGGATGCCCAAACCATAGGCCCTCTGTCTTGAGGCGGTCAACTGGGATTCAATCTGGTTCTTGGCCTTATTCATCTCCCAATCGCTGACCCCTCTGGCCTTGATGTCATCGATCTCCCGCAGCAGGGCGGCCTCGAGTTCATCGGCGCTGTGGCCAAGCGCCGGGGCGGCGTAAAAGGTGAACAGGGTGGGATCGATGCCGGTCTGATGATAGCCGCGGGCATAGGACGCCAGGCCCTGTTCGCGGACCAGCCGGCGGTATAGCCGGGAGCTCTCGCCGTCGCTCAAAATGTTTGCCAGGATGTCCAAGGCATAGCTGTCGGGATGGCCGACGGCCACGGTGTGATAAGCCAGGCAAAGAAAAGCGGTGCCCGACGGCCTTCGCAGCTGCACCCGGCGCTCCCCGTTTTGTTTCGGCTCGATTATGTTGACCGGGGGCAACCCATCCCCGGGCCTGGGGATGCCGCCAAAGCAGCGGGAGACAGCGGCCATGGCTTGGAGGCGGTCCAGGTCTCCAGTGAGCACGCAGATGGCGTTATCGGGCCGGTAATAAGTGCGGTAATGCTTCCTGAGATCGGCCAGGGTTATGGATTTGATGTCCTGGGCGAAGCCGATGACCGGCCAGCCGTAGGGGTGATGACGATAGGCGGCTGATTCCAACTCCTCCATCAAGGCCCTATTGGGCGAGTTCTCGCCCAGCCGGCGTTCCTCCAGCACCACCTGACGTTCGGTCTCGAACTCCAGGGAATCGATCGCCAGCCTGGACATGCGCCCGGCCTCCATTTCCAGAGCCATCTCCCAGTGGTCGTGGGACACCTCCTCATGGTAGCAGGTGTAATCCTCGCTGGTGAAGGCGTTGGCCCGGCCGCCGCGCTTTTGGATGGCGTCGTTGAATTGCTCCGGGCCTTCCCCGCCCTTGAACATCATGTGCTCCAGCAGGTGGGAGATGCCGGTGAGGCCGGGGCGCTCGTGGCGCGAGCCCACCCGGTACCAGATCTGGACGCTGACCACCGGGGCATCCCGCTTTTCGCAGACCAGGACCTTGAGCCCGTTGGACAGGGAGTCCTCAAAGACCGGCAGCCCTTTGCCGGGCGAAGCCAAGGCGGACGGCCCGGCCAGCAAAGAAAGCGCTAGGAAGAAAATCAGTATCTTCATGCAGATATTATACACTAGCCGACAGCTGAGTGCAATAAGGCGGCAAACGGCAAAGGCGGCGCCAGTGGCGCCGCCTTTGACTCTTCCTACTATCTATAGAGGCTAGAACTCCAGCACCACCCCTCCCACCATCATCCGGCTGAACTGGTAGACCACATCCACCGTGCCGTTTTCGTTGTAGAGGTACATCCACTCGTTTCTGGAGTTAAAGACGTTCTGCAGGTCGAAATAGGAGATCAGGCTCAGCCGTCCTAAGTACCAGCGCCGCTGCAGGTGGAGATCGAAACGGCTGTAAGGTTTCATCCTAGCCGAGTTGACCGGCTGGCCCGGGTCCAGTGTCCAGCGCCGCCACTCGGGATGGTAGGTCTGCGGGGTGTAGGGGCGGCCTCCCAGATAGCGCCACTTGAAGGAGAGCTCGGTCTCGTCGGCCGGAAGAAGGGGCAGCCAGCTGGACGCCCGGTACCACAGGCTGCCGCGCATGGATTTATACCATCCCTTTTCCCTGAGATCGCGGCGGTAGCCGGTTATTAGGGTCAGCACCTGACGGTAGTCGAAGTCCCAATCGTACATCAGCCCCGGCGAGCGGGGGTCCTCGGCCCGTGATATCGAATAGGAGTAGCTGGCCGTGCCCCAGAAATCCCGTTTCACCTTCTTCTGCAGGAAAAGCTCGATGCCTTTGGCATGGCCCCGGCCCCGGTTGACGTAGGACGAGGAGAAGTCGTTGGGGTCGTCGGTGGCCAGGGAGAGGGGGATGGGGACGTCCCGGTATTTCTTGTAATAGATCTCCGCCGTTCCGCGCAGGTCATCGGAGAAAAGCCTCTCCAAACCCAGCACCGCCTGGTCGGTGTACTTGCTGCCTAGCCTGCGGTTGGCGGTGTCCATGGCCAGCTGGTACCAGTCGGGCGACTGGTAGCTGCGTCCCGCGGCCAGGTTCAGATTGGTTTCCTGATTGAGGTGAAAGGATAACCCCAGTCTGGGAGAGAAATATCCCCGGCCGGTCAGCTGGTGCCGGTCGTAACGGAGGCCGGTGTTGCTGGTCAAGAGCCCGGCCCAGCTCCGCTTGAATTGAAGATAGGCCCCGTATTTCCATGTCTTAAGTGCCGCCTCGATTTCATAAGAGTTGACCAGCCCGGTATTGGCTATAATGGAGTCAGAGCCGGGATGATACAGATACAGGGTATCCGGCTTCATCCACTGGAGGAAATAACATTCCGGGCGTTTTATTGAGAGGCCGGCCGAAAACTCCCCGGACCAGGCTCTACGGGAAAAGTCGAATTTGGCGCTGTTTTCAATTTCTGTGGAGCGGTTGATCCAAAGCTCCCGGCCCAGGGTGTCGGTGACGAACTGTTTCCAGGTGTTCCGGGTGCGGGAGAGCGTCAGCGAAGCGTATCCATCACGCATCAGGGCGTGAAGCGTCATGCCGCCGGCGTACTGCCTGGACTTAGCCTTGACGATTTCATCATCCTCCTGGTCAATGTCACCGCCCGGCTCGATATCTATCCAGTCGTCCCCCCAGAGACCTAAGGCTGAAAACTTCAATCCGGGGACCAGGTTGTAGATGGCCTTGCCCTGAAGGTCATAGTAGTGGGGTACGGCCGTCATGCCGAAGCTCCCGGCCACCAACCCCAAAAAGCTGCGGTGGCCGGAGAATATGAAATTCCCCCGGGCCAGAGGCCCCTCCAGTCCGAAGCCGGCCCCGGCCATGCCCAGGTCGGCCTTGGCGTGCAGTCGGTCGGAAAGTCCCTCACGATATTTGATGTCCAGTACCGAGGAGGCCTTGTCACCGTAGCGGGCCGGAAAGGCCCCGGCATAGAAGTCCACCTGGCGCACGAAGTCGGTGTTGATCATGGTCACCGGGCCGCCGCCGGTGCCCTGCCAGGCGAAGTGGTTAGGGTTGGGGATCTCGACGTTGTCCAGCACGAACAGGTTCTCGCCGTAGAGCCCGCCACGGACGATGATCTCGTTGTTCTGATCGGTGCCCGAGACCACGGCCGGCAGGGCCTGCACCGCCCGCTGCACGTCCCAGCTGCCCCCGGGCTGGGCGATGATCTCCTCGAAATCCATGCGCTGCGAGGAGACCGGCGCGTCCTTGGCTCTCTCGAAGAACGACGGACGGACGGTGACGCCCTTCATCTGGATGGGGTTGGGCTCCAGCTCGATGTCCAGCACCGTCGGCGCGTTTCCCCTGACCATCACCCGGTTGCGAAGGATGGTTTTATAGGAGAGCATGCTTATCCGGACATTATAGTATCCGGGCTCCAGGCCCTTGATCTGAAAGCGCCCCTCCAGATCGGTATTGGCGCCGATTTCGGAGCCGACCACGGCCGCCACCGCTCCGGGAATGGGCTCCCGGGTCGATTGGTCAACGATGCGGCCCTCGATGGAGCCGACAGCCGCCAAAAGGACGGAAGACGAAAAGGCAAGGCCTAGGATGACAGGCAAAAAACGGTTCATCGAACTGAATCCTACTTTTCAGACGGACAGCGCACGCAGCGGCAGAAGCCGTGGTAGATGGCGCAGATGCCGCCGAACAGGCAGAACAGCCCCCAGAAGAGGGGCATACCGAGGATATGCGCCAGATCCGGCTTGGCATAGGGCAAAAGGTAGAGGCCATAGGTGATCAGGAAACAGCCGCAGGCGACGATGACATGCCCCAGCAGCACCGTGGCCCGGCGGTTTTTCCAGAAAGCCATGGCCGTCAGCGACAGGCCGATGGCCAGCGGAATGAACTTGGCCGGGTTGCTGGCGGCGAACACTCCCCAGGCGCCGAAGGCGGCCAACAGGACGCCCAGCACCAAGCCGACCGAGAATTTGATCTTCATGAAGAATCCTTTCTATTGTTGATGGATCTGTCATCTGCCGTGGGGGCAAAAGACGGATATTTCTTAAAATTGTCCGTTATTTATCATCTATGGTTGTGTTTTTAATAAGTTTTTCCAGTCGTTCGATGTAAATCTCAAAGGCTTTTCGCCCCTTAGCCGTAATTCTGTAGGATGAAAGCGGTTTGCGGTTGACGAACCTCTTGTGGGCACTGATATATCCGGCCTCCTCCAGCTTCCTTAGGTGAACCGAGAGGTTGCCGTCGGTGGCCCCCACCTTGTCCTTAAGAAAGGTGAACACGGCCGACTCCACGCTGACCAGGACGGCCATTACCGCCAGCCGGATGCGGGAGTGGATGATGTCGTCCAGCTGCTGGTAATCGAAATCGGGCATTTTCAGACCCTCCCGAACTCCCGTCGCCAACGGCAGTAGAGGAGGATGCCCGGCACCACCTGGAACAGGATCATCATGAAGGCAAACAACAAAATGTCGATGTGGATTTGGATCTGTTGCGGAGCGGTCCATGGACTTTCCAGATAGAACATAGCGGCCGATCCGAGCCACCAACAGACCGCCGACACTTTGAAGTAAACGAAGTCCAGCAGCACGCCGGACACCAGAAACCCGATGCCTAAAACCGCGGCGATGGCCGGGCTGGGGCTCTGCCGCAGCAGGGGGCCGCCCACGAAGATCAGTACCATGATCGTGATTCCGCAGGCCAGCCATAACGATGAGAGGATGCTGCCGGCGAGAGTGTGAACACGATGGTGAGCCCGTTTTCGCAGATGACGTAGCAGTGAGAAGATCCAGCCGCCGCCCATGACAACGACCCAGAGCCAGAGGAAGGCATAACCCCGAACCTTCAGCAGCTCCAAGACGACGGTGGCGAACATACCGGCGGATACCAGAAGGCCCCAGATGATGTAATCCAGACCGTTGTCCACGGCCACACGGCGGCTGTCGGCGATGACCTTGCGGATGAAGGCCAGGTCCTCCTGTGCGGTCTTGGGATCCATGTTTATCGTCTCCTTATGAAAACAGAGAACTTTATAAATCAAAGTTATTATACAAAAAAACAGCGCTTCTGTCAAGCGCTGTTTTCGGTAATATTAGAACCCGAAATGGGGACCCAGGGCAAAGACCCAGCCCGAGGCGTCAAGCCTGGGGGCGTTGAACAGGTCCGCGTCCTCTCGGAATTTCCAATCGTCTTCTGTCCGGCAATAGAGATAGCCGGACTGGCCCTGCAACGACAGCCAGCTTAAAAGCCTTAACTTGAACCGGACCATGGGCATGCCAGCCAAACCAGAGGCGTTGACCGCTACCTCGCGGTAATCCTCCAAAGCGGCCGCCTCGTCCCAGGTTATTTCGGACTTCCTGGCCTTGGCCAGCTTGATCTCGGAGCCTCCGCCGCCCAGCATGGCGCCCAAAGAAAGGTCGGCCCGACGGGACCTGAGCACCACATATTCCAGGGTGAGGCCCCCAAAGCCGTAGTCGTAGGTGACGTAGCGCACGGTATCGGACAGCGAGGAACGCGATTCAATCTGATTGCCCCAGCCCATGCCCCCGATGCGGAACCGGCCGAACTGGGCGTAACCCTCTCCACCCCAGGCGTAATTTTCCTCCTTCACGGCCGGGTAGCCGTGGCCTGAGGTGGCGGCGTTGAAATCCCGATAGGAGCGGTCGGGCCAGGAAACGAAAAATCCGCCTCCGCCGCCGAAATGTTCCCGGGCGTGGCCGCGGCGGCTTTCCCATTTAATATTTCTTCCGGGCTCGCCTTCTTCGTTTGCCCCCCTGCGGACCCGTATGTCACCGATCCCCGTCGAAAGCGCCAAGGAGCGGTCACCCTGGCCGGCCGTCTGGGAGCGGGCCCTGCTTGCCTCTCTGGTGCCAAGCCCCTGTATTCCGCCCAGTCCCGTTTCGGCCGTTATCCTCAGTTCGGCGTCGGAGGGAAGGCCCACCCGGATGTCGCCAATGCCGGTTGAAAGCCTGCATTGATCGGGCAATTCCTGGACGGCCGCCCAGGTGGCCTTAATGTTGCCGGTGCCGGTCCGGACCGACGACTGGCCCGACAGCCTGCTCAGCTCTATGTTTCCCACGCCGATCTTGACCTCGATCCGGCCCTCCATGCCCTCGATTTCAAGGTCGCCGACTCCGATTTCAGCCGACAAGGCAGCATCATTAGGAAGGGCAATGTTTACTTCTGGGCCGCGGTGTTTCAGCCCGGCCTGGGGTACGGTGACGGTTATCAATGATTCGCTGGTGGAAACGACCGGCTCTGGATAGCCTGTGGCCGTTATGTCGACGGACTGGCCGTCGGTGCCCGTCAGCCGCACTTTGGCCACCCGGCAATCTATCCTAATGGCCATGCCTGGAGAATAAGGGAGCGACTGGCTGTAGCCGACCTCATCGGCCACAAGGATAAACGGAAATAAGATTAGACCGGCCAAGAGGAAGACGGCGGCAAAAGATATCCTTCTCATGATGGACTCCCATTCTGATAAATCCAAGCAGCTCCCGGCAATAAGCGGAGAGCTGTCTGGATGTCATTTAAATTAGTTAAAGCGTACCGCCCTAGGCGTTGACCACCGGGGCCGGCTTCACCGCCTCGTCTTTGGAGCCGAAGCGCGTTGACCAAACCGCTCCCAGGCCCACGGTGACGGCGAACCACAGGATGGTGAAATTGGCGATGATCAGAATCCAGCCCAGCACGGTGAAGGGGGGACCCGGAATGTTTATCAGGTGTCCGGCCAAAAGCAGGGCGTTGACCGTCAGGAAGCCGATCATGGCGGAAGCCACCGTCCCGGGAGGCTGGCGATGTGAAGCCGCAAATAGCCTTTTGGCGGCCAGCAGGCAGAAGCCGGCAAAGCCCAGAACGCAGGCGGCGATGAAGGCCAGAATGGCCAGTGGAATCAGGGGGATGCCCAGAATGGAGACGGCCATCAGCAAAAGGCCGGGGATGACCCCCACCTGGGCCAGCAGGCCGATGCCGATGGATTTCCAGATGTCGATCTCGACGGAACGGGCGATCCGGGAAACGCCCAGCGGAAAGAAAAGCGAGGCCAGCAAAACCAGCAGGGCCGAGGCTGCCACCCAGGCCAGGGCCATGAAGAACCTGGTTATCCTGAGCAGAGGGGTTTTCCTCTGAGCAACGCTGATGGCCCCCGGCAGAAAGCGGTTCATCATCCCCAGGCTGATATTGGTTATCTCGCCCTTCACCTGGGCGCTGTCCGATTGTTCCACCTGGCCGCCCAAGACCGCTATGTCTCCGTCGACCACGGCCGAGGCCAAAAGCTTCACCGGCCCGCCGAACGAGGCCAGCTCGCCGCCAATGGTCCCCAAGACGGTGACCGGCCCGCCGAAGGCCGCCAGGTCTTTCTTGATGCCGCCGTTTACCTGGACCGGTCCGCCGAAGACGGCGGCATCGCCCAGTACTTCTCCGTTGATCACCATGGCGCCGCCGAAGGCCACACAGTCGCCGTCCACCACGCCATCAACAGTGACATTTCCGTTCTTGGCCACCAGGTCGCCGTCGAAGGTGTCGTTTTTGGCCACGTAGACATCGCCGATGCGGACATCCTTGGATTCCACCGCAATAGATTTGCCGCCCACCTTGACGTCGATCCTCTCCGGCTGGGCCCAAGCAGGACCGGAAAGGATCAAAGCGGTTAAAGCGATGGCCGACAGGACAGTGATTGGGGGTTTCCGAACAGCATGCTTCATTCCATTTCTCCTTATTTTATTGAAGGTTGTCTTTCAGAAGCTGGACTGCGGCCTCAAGCTCCGCATGGTTAAAAAAATAAGACCGAAAGCCATAAGTCCGGCCGCCGCCATCTGGGCGGGTAGGACCGAGTTTTTGAGAAGCCAGCCGGCGACCTTGGAGGCAAAATCTAGAAACTGAAAAGCATCCAGAACGGCCTTTAGAGCGGCGTCCTTTAACGCCGGTGGAATAGATTCCGGGCGGTGCAGCCACTGCGCCAGCTTGTAGGCCTTGGCGACCCAAAGCAGGGTGGGGAGGGCGGCGGCCAGGACGGCCAGCCAAAAGACCGATAGACTTATGCCTGCGGCCATGGCCAGGCTCTGCCAAGCCGGCCTATGGAATGGTCTATATTCCAACCCCAGGCGCTGAAAAACGGCCCGGTTGAAATCAGGGCTGGGCTCGAAAACTGGCAGCTTTTCTAGGTCTGTAGAAATCTTCCTTTGTAGACGGTATTCGGTCCGACAGAAGGCACAGGCATCCAAGTGCCTTTTAAGCGCCAAACGCTGGCTTTTGCCCAGGGCGTTATCGATCAGTCCTTGCAGGGATTCTTTGGCTTGCTCGCAATTCATGGCTCTTTTTCCTTCCATTCACAATACGGAAAAGACAGGTTTTTGTTTCATGGTCAGCGCACATAGCCCATAGCCAACATTTTCTCTTTCATAAGGTTGCGGGCGCGAAAAAGACGGATTTTCACAGTGCCCTCCGGTATTCCAAGAATTTCCGATATCTCGGCATATGATAATTCCTGCTGGTGTCTTAGGGATAGAATTTCCCGGTAGGTTGGGGGCAGTAAAGACAATGACTTGTCTATCAAAGACTTATCCGAAATAGAATCAACCGTATCCATCAGTTTTTGATCCGAGTACTCATCTTCCAATTGGCTGTCATCGTCATCCATGGACATTACCAGGGTTTTGTTGGCCCTCAGATGATCGATAGTGGTGTTGTGGGCTATCTTGAAAAGCCAGGTGATGAAGGGATATTTGGAATCATAGCCGGAAAGGGCCCGGTAGGCCTTGATGAAGGTGTCCTGGGCCAGGTCCTCGGCATCGGCCGGGCTGCGGACCATCCTGTAAATGACGCTGTAAACCTGGCGCTTGTAGCGGCTGATGAGATTATCGAAAGCGGAATTATCGCCGTTCAAGCACCGCTCCACCAAAGCGGAGTCGTCAGAATTAAAAGCCATGTCTTAGTATAGCACCGGATGTAAAAGGCTGTCAAATATAAATTAGGGCCGGGGTTGTTCCCCAGCCCTAGGAGGCCTTTCGGTTCTTCCTACAAAATTGAGATCAAGAAGAGCCCGGCCAGGGTCGCCAAGGGTATCAGACCACCCCAGTCAACCCGATTCTCCTTTATCAGCTTCTTCACGGCTTTCTCCTTTATGTTGTCATTTGATTTTCATCGTCCTTCACAGGAGAATACGCCGCTGGGAGGTCAAAGGTTTCAATATCTTTATATCCGAATGAACTTATTTAACGAGCTTCAGCTTTCGAGGAAATCCGAGCCATAGGCCGAGGCAACTATTTTTTCCAACGCCGGCCGGTTTCCAGCTTTCTAAGGGTCTTCTCGTCCAGTCCGAAGTAGTGGCCAACCTCGTGGACAATGGTCTGGCGCACCTGCTCCACCACCTCCTCCCGGGTGCGGCAGACGCCTTCGATGTTTTTCTGGTACAATTCTATGCGGTCTGGCATCATGCCGGTCACGGGAAACCCGGGCCGGACGGTGTAGGGGACGCCGATGTACACCCCGAGAAGGTTGCGGCGCGAGGGACGGGGACGGAGTGATTCCAGCACCTGATCTGAGGGATATTCCTCGACGGCGATGGAGATGTTCTCCAGCTTTTGTCGGAACATCTGGGGAAGGTCGGCCACCGCCTGGTCCACCAGCTCCCAGAATTCCTCAGGTTTTAGTCTGAAAGCCTTATCTTCCGATGACAAGGTCATAAGCAATTTTGGCAAACAGAAGGACAAGCACTCCGATGAACACCGGCCGGATGGCCCGGCTGCCGCCCCTTATGACCAGCCTGGCTCCGATAAGGTTTCCGGCGATGCCGCAGGCCGCGGCCGGCAGGGCGATCGGAAAAATAACCTTGCCTCCGGCCATGAAAGCGACCAGGGCGGCCAGGTTGGAGGCTAGGTTGACCACCTTGGTGTTGGCGTTGGCCGTCACCAAGTCATACCTCAGAGCCAGGGCATAAAATAAGATCAGAAAGGTTCCGGTTCCGGGACCGAAAAAACCGTCATAGAAACCGATGGCCAGAGCAGCCGGCCCGGCCAGGAGGAATTTTCTGGAACGGGCTACCGAGTCTGAGAGGTTTCGGATTCCCAGGTCGCCCTTAAGGAAAGTGAAAATAGTCATGGCCGGCACCAGGAAGATGAGTACGTAGCGCAGAAAGCCGGGGTCGACCAGCATCACCGCCCGGGCGCCCAGGAAGGAACCGGCTAGAGCACAGACGGCCGAGACCAGGGCCACCGGCAGGTCCATCATCCGCTCCTGGTGGTAGCGCAGGGTGGCGAAGAGGGTGCCGAAGCAGGAGGAGAACTTATTGTTGCCCAGCACGAAGTGAGGCGGCAGCCCGGCCGCCAGGTAGGCCGGCACCGAGATCAGGCCGCCGCCACCGGCCATGGAGTCCACCACCCCGGCGAAAAACACGGCCGGCAGCATGATGGCGTAGACATGCCAGTCGAGGTTCATCAAATCTCCTCGCAAAACGCGAAACAGGGGAAAAGGGTCATTCACCGCTAAGGATATTCCATAGCCGGCGCAAAGTCAATACCGCCGGCTTGAAACCGAAAGCCCGATGTTATATACTATCGCCATGTGCCAAAAGGAATTCATGCTCATACAAAAGACGGCGGTAGCGGCCGGGCGATATCTGTTGGAGATATCGCGAAGTGGTTTTCGGGTTAGTTTTAAGGGAAAAATCGATCCGGTTACCGAGGCCGACACCGGGGCCGAAAGGCTGATAATCGAGGCCATCCGAAAAAGCTTTCCCGGAGACGATATCCTGACCGAAGAGACGGCGGATCAAAGAAGGCATTCGGACCGGCGCTGGATCATCGACCCCTTGGACGGCACCACCAATTTCTCCCATGGGTTCCCCTTCTGGTGTGTCTCCATAGCCTTCGAGCACCAAGGCAAGGTCCAGGCCGGGGCGGTTTACAGTCCGGTGCTGAGAGAATTCTTCTCGGCCCGGCGGGGTGGCGGGGCCTTTCTCAACGGGAGAAGGATCCATGTCTCCAAACAAACCAGGCTGGAGAGGTGCCTGCTGGCCACCGGCTTTCCCTACGATGTCCACACCAGCCGCAACGACAACCTCAAGTACTTCCGGCGTTTCATCAAGAGGGCCCAGGCGGTGCGGCGGCCGGGCTCGGCGGCCATGGACCTGGCCTACGTGGCCTGCGGCCGGTTCGACGGGTTTTGGGAGATGAAGCTCAAGCCCTGGGACATGGCGGCCTCGGCATTGATGGTGGAGGAGGCCGGGGGGCGGGTGACCGATTTTGCCGGAGGAAGGTTCACGATATACAAGCCGGAGTGTTTAGCCAGTAACGGAAGGGTGCATGGTATTTTGACCAAAATCATAGTCGAAAAATAGTATAACATAATTTAACATTTAAAGACCCGGAGGTTAAAGCCTCCGGGTCTTTAATCGTTTTTTATTTGATAGTTATAAATAACTTACCAATTTAGATTTTCTTTAGGAAAGCCAGGACTAATCTTATCATACAAGACTTGTTCATTATCACCTTCACGTAAAACTTTGGATGCAACCAACCAATCGTTATCTTTTCGATAAAATCGTAAATATTGCGATAAACTACCATTTCTCGCATTAATAAAGATGTTAAAAGATCTTTGCTTGCCATAAAGAGATACGTTACCAAGAAGAATTCTTGAATTAGGAGACAGATTGCCAATGTTTATTAAATTTTGAATGTAGTATAATTTATCCAATGTTATAGCTTCATTAATATTTATCTTTTCGGCTTTTTGTATATCAACAATTCTAATAGAAACATCATATATGGGTTCCGAACCGTTATGCGCCAAGATTAAAAAAGCATTATCATTTGTTATATTCGCAGTACGAACATAACAGAAACTATTACCACCAATAATATTATTCAGTATTTTTTTGTTTAATTGTGTAATTTCAATGTTTTTATTATCCAATTTATTTTGAAATTTATTATTCTCTATATCAGTGAATACACCACCAATTGCAGTTAAGAAAACACCAGTTAATAAAAAGATTATAGCTAGTCTATGTTTGGTTGGTTCTCTATCTTTTGATAAATTTGATAGCCATACACCAAAAATCCCGGCAACCATGCTGCCAAGAAAAACAAAAACGGTTGATAAAGTCATGGCATCTCTTTCTGCATTATCTCATTGACAGCTAACCAATTATCTCGAAGTAATCACAAAACCATTCATTTATATTCCATAAAATTGTTTCAGAAAGTAATGATACGGAAACAGTCACCCCCTTTTTTATTCTCGTGTCCTTGATAATGTCATATGGTATCCAAGCAGTATAGCTTTCTATAAACAAATATATATTAGATGGAATATGAACAGTTATTTTGCCAACAGGTTGTTTGCCTATCTTACCTAGTAGCTGATAGCTTATCTGTGTATTTTCAATTTTAAATGTTTTTAAGGGATCTACTGTTAAATTGATTTCTCTCAGTATGCCTACTAATTCTTTTGTTTCGTTTTTCGAAGGTTTAATAGCATTTATTGGCTCATCGTTTGAGAAAAATGCCTTTTTTGCGAGTTTTTTAACAATATTATCTTCTATTGTAAACGAATCTGGTATTCGTGTTATTGTAATACCAGGTTTAATGGTTACAGTTATCTTGCCAGTCTTATCCTTTGTTCGCAATAAATTACGTGTCCATGAAGTATCGCAATCATGAATAGGCCACGGTGGGCCAAGTTCGTCAAAAAATACTTTACATCCACAATCACATGAGAAGAAAAAAACACTATCTCCGCATGTCGGACATTTTGTTGGCCATGTTCTTGTATTACACCAAACACCATGTATTGGTCTTAACATATAAATCTTATCCAAAATGAATAGTGTAAAGTGTAGCTAAATGTATTTCTTATAAAAGGCCTTATTTTGTAGTGCGGACTGAAGATCGGTTTATGCCACACACTAATATCGATCCTATGCGCTTGCACGCCAGAACACTGCTATAACAGCCGTTCCTTAAGCCGGCCTCAGACATAGTCGCAGCATTACCCGCAGTTTTCCAAACCTTTGGCCAGAACGCAGGGAGGCACCGGGCAGGCAGTATCCAACAGCCTCGGCTGGCCCGGGGATGTGCACCCGTCGCACACTATCCTTTCCGACGGTATGCGGAAACCGAAGTATTTTTGCCAGCCGTCGGAGAGGAGGGCCCTACGGTCCTTCTTAGCCACGTTGGGACGCCAAGCCAGGCACAAGTCGCAGTGGGCTAGGATCTCACCGGTCATGCATTGATAGCAAGAAAAAAATGACCACCCCCTACCCCCTCCTTACCCAAGGAGGGGGCAAATGTGTGGGTTGTTAAAAATGGTACCTGGCCACCAGCCGGGCATACAGGCCATTAATCTCCAGCGGCAGAGGGATGTGCTGGCCGGTGGTGTGGTTGTAGTATTCGTAGATGGTGCCGACGTCGGCGGGATCGCTCGACTCCTTGATCTTGAGCTGCTCCACCTTTCCCATGCGGTAGCCGAGGTCGCAGCCGACGGTGAACTTGGGAATGGACACCAGGTCCAGCCCGGCATTGAGGCCCAGGTAGGGGGTGCTGCCCTTGGCGGTGAAATAAGCGTGGCCCGCCTCGGCCCCAGTGGAGGTAACCACCCAGAGGAAATCTCCTTCCATAGTTCCCCAAGCCAAGCCCAGAGAGCCGCCGGCCCGGCCTTTGAGAACCATAGGGACTAGGGGCAGCGAATAATCGGCAAAAGCTTCAACCGGATATAAGACGATTTTGTATTTGCTGGTGAGCGTGTATATGCCTCCGGGACCGGCTGTGGAAGTCCACTCATCATCGTTGGCCCAGCGGCCTAGGTTTAGACCCGCGCCGATTCCGATCAAAGGCAGTCCGGTTTTGGCCTGCAGGCCAAACTCCACGGCCGAGCCCCAGGCCGGACGCGGCTCATAGAGAAGGACCTGGTCGTTGAAAGTTTCCAGAGATGGCTTGAAAACACCCAGATAGGGCCCGAGGCTGAGATCAAGCCCGGGGACGGCCGGCAGGATGGTGGAAACAAGGATGAGGCATAACGGAAGGGTTAACAGCCGTTTGGACATGGGTAGACCTCCAGTTAGCATTTATCGTTATTTGTTGTGTCATTGATGGATTCCAAAAAGGCCTTGATGACCTGGGGATCGAACTGGGTGCCCTCGGCCTCCAGCAGGCGGCGGGCGGCCTCCCCGTGCTCGAAGGCCTTGCGGTAGGGCCGGTCCGAGGTCATGGCCTCGTAGGCGTCGGCCACGCTGATGATGCGGGCCTCCAGAGGGATCTGCTCGCCCCTCAGCCCCTGGGGGTAGCCGGAGCCGTCGTAGAACTCGTGGTGGGCCTGGATGATGGCGCCGACTTCCTTAAGCATTTCCACCTGGGAGACCAGGCGGCCGCCGATCTCCGGATGCAGTTTGATGGCGGCGTACTCCAGATCGGTCAGGCCGGCCCCCTTGGTCAAAAGTTGATCCGAAATGCCGATTTTGCCGATGTCATGAAGCAGGGCGGCATACTCCAGGCGGCGCAGACCCTTGGCATCCAGCCCGAAGCGGCGGCCGATGGCCAGGGCCAGTCGCTTGACCTCCTCGGAGTGGCCCCGGGTGTAGGAATCCTTGGCGTCCATGGCCGCGGTGATGGCCTTGATGGTGTCGGCATAGCTGCGCTCCAGGTCCAGCATGGCCCTCTCCAGGTCGGCGGTGCGCTCGGCCACCCGCTGCTCCAGCTCCTCGTTGTAGCGGATGAGGGCCTCCTGGGCCAGCCGGCGCTCGGTGACGTCCTCGGCAATGGCCAGGATGCCCCAGGGGGTGCGGAAGATGCGGGAATGGTAGAAGCGCTGGCCAAGAGCCCCCTCCACCTCCTGGGTTTGCCCGGTCTCCAGCGTCTTGAGATAGGCCTGGTAGGTATGGGAAGAGCGAAGCTTGGGAAAAACCTCGAGAAGATTCTGTCCCTCAAGTTCGCCGACCGATTTGCCCACTAGGGCGGCATAGGCATCGTTGCAGTAGACGATGGTCATGTCCTCCTTGAGGGCCAGGGTCGGGGTCTGGATGCTGTTGAGCAGCACCCGGTGCTTGAGCTCGCTTTCAATGAGGGCCCGCTCGGAGTGTTTGCGCTCCAAAACGGTGCTGATGGTGGCCGGGAGGACGATCAGATAATTGCGCTCCGGGTCCTTGATCAGGTAGTCGTAGGCGCCGTGGCGCAGGGCCTTGACCGCGGTCCGTTCGTCGCCGGAGCCGGTGACGAAGATGGCCGGGGTCTCGCCTACCTGGGCCAAAACCTCCATGCCGGTGCCGTCGGGCAGGAGGTAGTCTAGGATGGCGATGTCGTAGACGTTGTGCCGCAGCTTTTCCACCGCGGCCGCCTTGGAGGTGACCACGTCCAGACGGTAGGGCAGATTTTCGCGCTGGACAAACCTCTGGATGGCCAGGCGGTCTATCTCGTCGTCGTCGACCAGCAGGACTTTTATCTCTTCTTCCGGCATGTTACCGGCCCCGCTTTCAGGTTGACAAGTAGAATCATTTCTGCCCGTAAAATTTGTTCCAAGCTTTGCCGAAGGATATAGGAAAAGCGCGAAATGGTTTATTTCCTTAACAGGTCATATTATTCGGCGTGTTTAGAGTATTTCGCGGGGAAAATCATATATTTGCAAGATCGGCGCCTCAGGGAAGCTCGCTTAAGGTCCAATAGAGATTGAGCACCCGCACCGCCTCCACGAACTTCTCGAACTCCACCGGCTTGATGATGTATCCGGCCACGCTCAAATTGAAGCTCTCCACCCGGTCGTTCTCCTCCTTGGAGGTGGTCAGGACGATGACCGGAATCTTCCTAAGGCTTTCGTCCACCTTTATCACCTTGAGGAATTCGATGCCGTTCATCACCGGCATGTTCAGGTCCAGCAAAATGATGCCGGGGCGGGGGTATTTCTCGGGATCGGCATACTGGCCCTGGTGGCGCAGGAAATCCACGGCCTCCTTGCCGTTGCCCACCACGAACAGGGGATCGAGGATATTGTTTCGCTTGAAGGCGCGTTGGACGGTCATGACGTCCACCTGGTCATCTTCTACCAAAAGGATGGGGACGTTGTTTCTCATATTCGGAGTCTCCCTATATGTCTTTATGGAGGATTACAGCGCCTCCAGATCGTCCGGCCGGAGCGACTTGGGGACGGTGAAGCGGAAGACGCTCCCCCGGCCTACCTCCGACTCCACCCAGATGCGCCCGGCGTATTGCTCCACCACCTTTTTGACGATGGTCAGCCCGATGCCGGTGGACTCCATCTCGTCGCGGGGCCGGAGAGTCTGGAAGATCTTGAAGATGCGGTCGAAATGTTCCGGGGGAATGCCCTCGCCGGTGTCGCTGACCGAGAACTCCCAACAGTCGCCGCGGTCGGCGCAGGCCACCGTCACCTGCCCCTGGGGCCGGCCCATATACTTGACGGCATTGGAGATCAAGTTCTGAAACAGCTGTTCTATATGGGTGCGGTCGTAGACTATCTCCGGAAGTTTCCCCTGGATGCGGACCTCGATGCCCGGCGGCGGCTCCAGGGCCTCGATCACCTGGCGGACGATCTCGTTGCTGTCCAGGCGGACCAGGGTTGGTTTAAGACGACCCAGGCGGGAATAGGTCAGGATGCCCTCGATCAGGTTGTGCATTCGCTTGGTGCGCTTCAGCAGCAGCTGGAGCTGGCTGCGGCCCTCCTCATCGAGCTTGTCGCCGTAGTCCTCGGCCAGCCAGCCGGCCAACGAGGAGATGGCCCGGAGCGGAGCCTTGAGGTCGTGGGAGACGATATAGGCGAAGTCGGAAAGCTCGCTGTTGACACGTTTCAGGTCCTGGAGCAAACCCTCGCGCACCTCCTCGTAGTACTTGCTCTGGGTGATGTCGCTGATGACCCCGTAGACGGTGATGGCGCCGGTGTCCTGGTGGCGCACCGCCCGCCCGCTGTCGCGCACCCATATTATCCGTCCGTCGGCCCGGACAATACGGTACTCCACCTGGCTGTCCTGGCCGGAGAGGAAGACCGAGACCTGGAAGGCGGCCGCCTGGCGGTCTTCGGGATGGATAACCTGTTCCGGCCAGAAGCTCCAGTCCTCCACGAATTTTTGGTGGGGATAGCCGCTAAGCTGCTCGATGTTGGGCGAAATATAGTTGTTGGTGGGGCGTCCGTCCGGACTGAAGTCGGTCATATAGATGTGGTCGCTGATGGAGGAGATTACCCGGCGGAAACGCTCCTCGTCAGCCTTTATCTTGTCCTGGGCCCGCCGCCGCTCGATGGCGCTGGCCACATGCTGGGAAACGAAGGTCAGTATCTCCTTGTCCTTTTCCGAGTAACGCATGGCCTCGGTGTAGTTCTGGACGGCCAGGACGCCGATGATCTCGCCGCCCTTCATCAGGGGCACGCCCAGCCAGTCCAGGCAGTTGGTGCCCATCAGGCTCAGGGCGTCGGTCTGGCTTAAAAGCTCGATGTTGTCCTGGCTGGCCAGCAGGGGTTTGCCGTGGCGGATGACGTAGTCGATGAGTCCGTCGCCCAGAGGTCGGGGCGGTGGAGGAGGGTCGAACTCGTCGACGAAATAGGGAAAGCTGAGCATTCGGGCGGCGGGATCGTAATAGGCGATGAACATGTTCTTGGCGTACATCAGGCTGCCGACGATCTGATGAACAGCCTGATAAAGCTCGTGTAAGTCCTGGGCGGCGCTGCTGCGCTCCGATATCTGGTAGAGGGCCGACTGCAGCCGGTCGGAATCACGCTTGGCGGTAACGTCGGTGAAAAGACTGATGAGTCCGACGATGGCGCCGCTGTGGTCTCGGATGGCGTCGGAGCGCTGCAGGGCGGAGATCAGACGCCGCTCCTTGGTGAGCATGGCCACCTCGCCGCTCCAGGAGCCGCCGCTGCGGATGGTCTGGAACACGCTCCGGGCCAGCTCCGGGTCACGATAGAGGATGGTCGAGCCGCCGGCCTGATTGACCTCAGCGATGGTGAACTTGAAAAGCTGGAGAAAGGCCCGGTTGTGGTAGAGGTGCTTGCCGTCGATGTCAGTGATGGCGATGGCGTCGCTGGAGCTGCGGACGGCGTGGCTTATGCGCAGCAACTCCTCCTCCACCCGCTTGCGCTGGGAGATCTCGTTTCCCAGGATCTGATTGGCCTCGGTCAGACGGCGGTTGTGGTCCTCGATCAGGTCCTCCTCCTTTTCCATCACCCGGGCGTAGTAGAAGACCATCAGCAATTCCAGAAGCAGGCTGGCCAGCATCTGGCCCCCGGTGGCAAGGGAGTAGTAGAGGCGTATCAAACCCAGGGCGGAAAGGCCGTAGAGCGAGAGCACCGAGCCGTAGAGAACGGCCATCCAGACGATGCCGCCCCGAACGCCGGTGAGAAAGAAAGCCGATACCGGGAAAAAATAGATCCAGAGGATGCCGGTGCCTCCGGCCCCGCCGGTGATGAAGAGGAAAAGAACCAGGCCCAGAAGTCCTAAAAGCCCCAGCGAGGTGACGGCCAGCAGGTTGCCGCTGAACCTGAGGAAGACCAAATTGGAAGCCAGCACCAGGGCCAGCAGCAGGTCCACCAGCCCCACCCAATAAATGCCCGAGGTCAGCCGCAGAAGGCCGAAGGCTATCAGGGTACAAATGCCGAACAGCGACAGGGCGTTGGTGAATTTCACCCTTCGCAGATAGGCGCGGGAATGTTCTTTGCCCTTAAGGCCGCTGGTGATGAAATCGAGCCACAGTGCCTTGGCTGAAATGGGCGCCTTGAGCGGCATGGCAATCGGAAGAGGCGTTTGGCTTTATCGGATGATCAGGACATGAACTTGACCTCGCGCACCGCGGCGTTAACCACGAACACCTTCTCGGAATTGGATCGGCGGTCGGCGGGGAAGAGGATGAAACCCTTGCGGTTCGGCATATAGACCTCGGAGGTGCCCACCAGAACCTCGCCGTCATTGAAGGTCACCTGAATCTTTCTGCCCATGACGGGATGGCTGCCGTCGAACTCGAGGCGCTCGTCGTATTCCCGCTGGCCCATGAAGTCCTTGACGAAGAAAACAGCCTTGATCTGGGCCAGTCGAACCTCGACCGAATTCGAAGGATTGTCGACTGGAAGCAGATGAAAGCTGTCCTTGGTGGAGGAGAAATCGAGGGTGTGGCCCTTGATCACCCGGCCGTCAAGATATCTGACCACCAATTTCGATTCCTTCATGGCGTTCCTCCTTTGGCTTGTAAGGGTTCAACCCAGGCGCTCCCGTTTGTGGAGGTATCGGAGCAAAGCCTGGTCAAAGGGCTGGTCGGTGATTATCGGCTGATAGTCTATCAAATGACGGCGGCACTCGCGTCCCAGACGCTCGGTCCAGCGACCGGCCGCCCGTCGGAAACCCTCGGCCGCCAGGATATCAACCTCAAGCTCGTCCCCGGACTCCATGTCGACCAACACCTCCTGGCCCTGGGTCGGAAGACGGAGCTCGTCCGGGTCCAGCAGATGAAACACCAGCATCTCGTGCTTGAGATGCCTCAGATGCTTAAGGGCCGATATCACCCGCCGGGGATCGTCCCAGAGGTCGGAGATCACGATCACCAAGCCGCGGCGCCGGACGTGGCCGGAGAAATCGGACAGGATGCGCCCGAAATCGGTGCGGCCCGAAGGGACTGCGGCTTCGAGCGCCTTAAGTATCTGTCCCCAGTGGGAGCGGCGGGAGCGGGGCGGCAGATAGGGGCCGATGCCCCTTCCGAACAAGGCCAGCCCTACCGCATCGTGCTGGTGCAGCAGGAGGTAGGAGAGGGCGGCGGCCAGGCATCGTCCGTACTCCAGCTTATCCGAGGTTCCTCGGCTATGATATCCCATAGAGGCTGAGGTGTCAAGCAAAATGTTGGCGCGGAGGTTGGTTTCCTCCTCATACTCCTTGACGTAGTGGCGGTCGGTCCGGGCCAGCAGTTTCCAGTCGATGCGGCGGACGTCGTCGCCGGGCATATAGGCCCGGTACTCGGCGAACTCCACCGAAAAGCCGTGGAAGGGGCTGCGGTGGAGGCCGGTCAAGAATCCCTCGACCACCAGGCGGGCCTTGAGGTCGAGCTCCCGAATGCGGAACAGCAGCTCCGGGGCCAGCCGGGATCGCAGGGTGTTCTGGTTCACTGCTTTCGCCCCCGGCCGATGGTAAGTGTTGCCAGGCCCAGCACTGCCAGCACCATGCCGGCCCAGAACAAGGCCACCCGTTCGTGATTGACCGTTCCCAGCAGGGGAAGAACCAGCTGGGCCAGCATCCCCAGCAGCAGGGAGGAGAGCATGAAGCCTCCGTTCAAGATGATGTCCCGGCCGGAGAAAACCCGGCCCCAGATGGACTCGGGAGCCGATTCGTGCAGCAGGGTGTCCTGGGCGATCATCACCGGCGACAGGAAGAATCCCGCCAGAAGGGCCACCGGCAGGAATTCCCAGTATTGCCGCGACAGGGCGAACAGGCTCATCAGAACGCCGGTGACGGCCAAGCCGGCCACTACCATGGCCCGGCGCGATAGACGGTGGAAAAGAAAGCCGGCCGACAAAGATCCCAGCATCATGCCAACCGCCAGCACGCCCCCCAGGAAACCCACCCGGTGGGTGGCCCCTATCCTCGGTATGCCCAGCTCCCCGCCGATGACTATCTGCGGACCCTTCTGGACGATGACCACTATCAGCGGATAAAGGGTGCCGCCGAACAAGGCCACCAAAAGCAGGGTGGCCACGGTGAAGCGGACCAAGGGCTGGGAGCGGACCAAGGACAGCAGCTCGTGCTGGTCCTCCTTGAAGTTGCGGATGCGCCGCCTCCATAGTTCCCCAAGATCGGATTCCCTTTCCCGGGGTTGGTAATCCTCCCTTATGCCCAGCAGGGCTACGGTGGCCACCGAGGCCAGGAAGGTCAGGCTGTCCAGGTAAAAGCCGGCCTCCCAGGGCTCAAGCCTGAGCCCCCGCCAGAAGCCTCCCACCACCAAAAAACCGCCGCCGGCAAATCCCAGCACCCCGGCCAGCTTGTTGACGAAGTTCATCACCGCGTTGGCGGCGAAGATCTTCTGCGGCGGCACCAGCGACGGTATCAAGGCATATCGGGCCGAGCTGGCGAACAGGCCCAGCAGGAAGGAGGCGAAGACCATGGGAAAGAGGACCAGCACCGAGCCGGTGGCCTTCATGGCCAGGGGGATGAGGCCGATGATCACCGCCCTTAGCCCGTCGGAGGCCATCAGCACCGAGCGCTTGGGGCGGCGGTCCACCAGGGTGCCGATAATGGGCCCGAAGAGGAGGGCCGGCAGGGCGATGGCCACCGTCAGCTGGGAGTAGGCCAGGGGGGCCCGGGTGGTGTAGACCCCGACCACTCCGATGAGGGCGATCTGGGCCAGATAGTCGCCGAACTGGGAGACGAACTGGCCGGCGATGAACAGGGCGAATGGGCGTTCGCTCAGGGCGGCGGCGAAGTGGCCGGAGCGGTGGGACATGCCCTCACTTCCTTTTCGGGTGAGGGTTGAGGGAGAGGGACGGGGTGAGGACGCTCCCCACCCCGGTGTGTCCGAATCCGCCGGTTCCGCGCTCGGTTCGTTTTAAGCCTTTTTTTTCGATCAACTTGACCCGGTGCACCGGTGAAATCACCAATTGGGCGATGCGATCGCCGGGATTGACAGTGAAGGTTTTTCGGCCCAGGTTTATCAAGATCACCCCGATCTCGCCCCGATAGTCGGCATCGATGGTTCCGGGAGCATTGACGATGGATATCCCATGTTTAAGAGCTAGCCCGCTTCTGGGCCTTACTTGCCCCTCGAAGCCCGGGGGTATCTCCAATGTCAACCCGCTGGGGAGGAGGCGAAACTGGCCGGGCCTCAAGGAAACCGGCTTGTCAATGGCGGCATGCAGGTCCATCCCGGCGGCATGAGCGGTGGCATAGGCCGGAATATGGGCCAGAGAAGAAAGTTTTACAGCCTTTATGGTAATCGTTTTTTTCGACATTTTATGCTTTGCGTTTCCAGAGCATTGAATGGAAAAAAGAAAAGGTCTAAGATCAAATGTATTATACCTCCAACCCGTTGGAATGACAACCCCTTTTTCAATAAAAAAGGGCCGGGGACGGCCCTGAAGATAATGATAAGATGGGTCACCGGCTGGAGGCCAGTGGGCGCAGATGTTCGGCGACGGCCTGGCGGTAAACGGCCGGGCTTAGCCGCCATCGCCGAGCCCTTCGGGTCAGAGGTCCTATCGCGGGCAACTCTTTCTCGAGCATTTTCCACTGCCTGGGCAATGACCGGGACTTCGATTCCAGGCCAATCATCAGCCGCCTGCCCTTTGGGGCCAGTGAGAAGCCATTCTTTGAAACGGAGAGAAGGCCGGCCGCCGCCAAACGGTTGACCCCGCCCTCGATCTGGGCGCGGGACGGGATGGCATGGTTGATGTAATCGGCGGCCGAGATCAGGCGAGGCAGGGAGCAGCTGCCGTGAAAGCTTGCTTTGGCCACGGCCAGCAGGATCCATGGATCGCTGGGATGGAAACAAATGGTGAGCATTAAGCCCAGTTGGGGCCTAAAAGGCCTAACATGCCGTTTTTTATGAAAATCGGAAAAATGATTATCCCATCCGTTCAGGAAGAAACCAGCTGAGCGTAGGTGACAGGC
>CAZPNX010000015.1:0-60447 GCA_964588285.1 uncultured bacterium | reverse complement strand
CGTCGCGCCCCGCGTGGGCGCGTGGATTGAAACGGTCGTCCCAGGTAGTGATACGCCCCGCTTGTGGTCGCGCCCCGCGTGGGCGCGTGGATTGAAACTCGCCTCGTTGCCCGATGCGGCCAGCTGCGCCCGTCGCGCCCCGCGTGGGCGCGTGGATTGAAACAGCAACCGTCCGGCACCGCCCGCCGTGTCGATGTAGTCGCGCCCCGCGTGGGCGCGTGGATTGAACAAATATATAAAAAATTCTAACATAGGTGAACGACATGATCGAACACCTCCACGACCACGCCGTCAGCGAGCTGCGGCAAAGCGCCCGGACCGACACCGTCTTCGTGGTGACCACGGTCCTCTTCGACCTGGTGGTCTTGGCCATCAACTGGATACTGGCCGCCTCGGACCGTACCGGAGCCCGGGTGCTGATCTTCACCCTGCTGATAGCCGCCACCCTGCTGATCAACGTCTTCGCGGTCAGGGCCCTGGGCAACGGGCGCCGCACCCGCCTGCTGCTGCTGGCGGGCCTGTCCCAGATGTACCGGGACAACGGAGTGGACAAGTACTACGATCCGGAGCTGCTCAAAACCTACGGGGCGCGCTACAGCCTGTTCATGGCCGTCATCATCTGTCTGGCGGCGCTGGCCGTCATTGTGCCTCTGATCCAATGGCTTTCGGGAGGCTGAACAGGACGGAGATCAACGGGGAGCGGCCGCCTGGCGGCCGCTTTCTTCATGCCCCTGGCGGCCAAACATTTCCCTTGCGCTGGGCCTCAAGATGAGGTAAAATAACATCAAATGGCATTGCCTTTTATTATTTTATGATCTCCCGACTGGACATAGACCGCATCAAGGAAAACCTACGCACCGAATCCTTCGGCCAGTCCCTCTTCTATTTCGAGAAGCTGGGCTCCACCAGCGACAAACTGGCCGAGCTGGCCAAAGGCGGCGCCCCGGAAGGGACGGCCATCGTGGCCGAGACCCAGACTGCGGGCCGGGGGCGCGACGGCAATGCCTGGTATTCACCGCCGGGCCTGGGCCTGTACCTTTCGGTTCTGCTGCGCCCCAGCCTGCCGGCCATCAGGCTGTCGGGACTGACATTGGCTTTGGGCCAGGCCGCGGCCCTGGCTGTGGAGCAGGTGTCTCCGGCCAAGGTCCAGCTTAAGTGGCCCAACGATCTTTTCTGCAACGGGCGCAAGATAGGCGGGCTCCTGACCGACAACGCCGGCGACTTTGTGGTGGCCGGAGTGGGCATCAACGCCAACAACGAGCTGATACCGTTGGAGCTGTGCGACACCGCCAGCTCCATCTACCTGGAGACCGGCTCCGGCGTCTACCGGGAGGACCTGACGGTCAAGGTGCTGGAGAACATGGAATCCCATTACCTCCGGTTTGTGGAACAAGGCTTCGACGCCTTCCGGGAGCAGATCGAAAAAAGGTTCTATCTCACCAAGCGCTGGGTGTCGGTGGAGGCCGGGTCCGGAAGGCCGGTGCGCGGGGTGGCCACTGGCTTGGATTCCCAGGGCTCCCTGCTGATCATCGATCCCGAGGGCCAGACCGTCAGGGTGCAATCGGGCACAGTGACCGAGATCGAACCGTGAAGCTCTGCTTGGACATAGGAAACAGCACCATGGCGGCAGGGCTTTTCGGCGGCGGTCGGATTGTGCAGCGGGCCAGGCTGGAGCACGGGGGGAGGCTGACGTCCGAGCTGGCCCATTCGTTTTTGGAGAGGGTTTTGGGCTCGCGTTCGGTGCGGCGGGCGGCCCTGATCTCGGTGGTGCCCCACTTTGCCGAAGAGGCCTCCCAGGCGGTCCGCCGTCTGCTCAATGTTTCGCCCCGGGCAATCACGGTCCAGGCCATGTCCTTTATGAAGCATACCTATCGGGCGCCCAAAAAACTGGGGGTGGACCGGCTGGTTAACGCCTATGCCGCCTGGAGGCTATACAGAGGGCCGGCGGTGGTGGTGGACATCGGCACCGCCATCACCTGGGATGCGGTGGATCGCAGCGGCAGATTTTTGGGCGGGGCCATCGCCCCGGGGCCGGGGATCATGGCCCAGGCCCTGCACCGCCATACCGCCCTGCTGCCGGAGATAGAGGTCAAACGTCCGGCCAGGGCCGCCGGGCGCGACACCGAGGAATGCATCCGTTCCGGGATCTATTGGGGGACGGCGGCCATGGTCAGCGAGCTGGCGGCGCGGATAGGGCGCCAGGCCGACGGGCGGCCAAAGCTGATCCTGACCGGAGGGGCGGCCGCGCTTTTTGCGGCCGAGCTCAAAGGCTTCCGCCACGATCCCGACCTCACCCTGAAGGGCATCGGGCTGGCCAGCGACCAAATGGGATGAAGGAGTCGGCTTGAAGGAGCTTTTCATAGACGCCAATCCTCTTGAAACCAGGATCGCCCTGGTGGAGGGGGGACGATTGACCGAGCTTTGGGTGGAGCGTTCGGCCCAGACCTCCACCGTGGGCAACATCTACAAGGGGGTGGTCAAGAAGGTGCTGCCCGGGCTGGAGGCGGCCTTTGTGGACATCGGGCTGGGCCGCGACGGTTTCCTGCCCTTCGATGATGCCCAGAACCGGCCCCTGGAGCTGTCCCTGGAAGACCAGGGACAGGAGGAAGGCCGGAAGAAGGAAAGGGGCCGGGGACTCAAGCAGGGGCAGGAGGTTTTGGTCCAGGTCACCAAGGAGCCCATTGCCGGCAAAGGCCCGCGGGTGACCTCGTGGATCTCTTTGGCCGGGAGGTTCTGCGTGCTGCTGCCCGGCGAGGACCAGATCGGCATCTCGCAGCGCATCGGCCAGGCCGAGGAGCGGCAGAGGCTGAAGGCCGAACTGAGGAAGATCCTGCCCAAGGGTTTTGGGGCGGTGGCCAGGACCGCGGCCGGCCACCAGGATACCAAAAACCTGCAGAAGGAGGTGAAGGAGCTGGCGGCCCGTTGGCAGGAGCTGGAGAAGAAAAGCCGCCGAGCCAAGGCCCCGGCACTGCTCTATGCCGAGCCGCCCCAGGTGTGGGGGGTGTTGCGGGATGTGGCCGCCTACGGCATCGAGCGGATCACAGTAGATTCCCCGGCCATGTTCCGGGAGATTCAGGGCCATTTGGGCAAGATCGATCCCAGTTGGAAGAAGAAGCTGCGCCAACACCAAGGCGCCCGTCCGGCTTTCCAGGAGTACGGCCTGGAAAAGCAGATCACCCAGGCCATGCAGAGACAGATATGGCTCAAAAGCGGGGGCCGGCTGGTCATCGAGCAGACCGAGGCCCTGACCGTCATCGATGTCAACAGCGGGAAATTTGTGGGCCGGCGGGCGGCCGAGGAAACGGTCTTCAAGGTCAACCTAGAGGCGGCGGCCGAGGTGGCCCGGCAGCTTAGGCTGCGCAACATCGGCGGCATCATCGTGGTGGACTTCATCGACCTGGAGTCAGGACAGAAGCGGGCCCGGGTGCTGGAGGAGCTGAAAAGATCATTTGCCGATGACCGCTCCCGGCCCGAGGTCAGCGGCTTCTCGGACCTGGGTTTGGTGGAGATCAGCCGCAAGCGCACCAAGCCCAGCCTGTGGCACACCTCCTCGGAGTCCTGTCCGGTCTGTCAGGGCACCGGACGCATCTTCCATCCGGCGGCCCTGGCGGCCCGCATCATGCGCGGACTGAACGCGGCCAGGGGCAGCCTGAAAGGGGCCCAGGTGGAGCTGGTGACCAACCCGGAACTGGCCGATTACATCGAGGAGAACATACCCCAGCAGTTCGCCCAGCTGGGTCGCGACCTCGGCTGCCGCATCCATCTGGAGGAAGATGAAACCTTTCCCATGGAGAAATTCCTGTTGCGCCACAAGCAGGACGGCCGGCAGATCGACTTGGGGGATTTTTCCATTGACAGCGGGGCGATTTTGGAATAAAATTACTGATGCTAAAGTCTTAAAGGGAAAAAGGTTCCAAAGTGCGGGCCGGGATGGTGGAACTGGCAGACACGTACGTTTGAGGGGCGTATGGCTCACGCCGTGTGGGTTCGACTCCCACTCCCGGCACCAGATTTTCGAAGAAGATTAGAATTCAAGAACCCCGAGACCGGCATCCACTTTTTTAGGCCTTCGTTTCCGCCGGCGGGATTTCGAAAGAAACTTAAACCCCGGGTTTGAAAGGAGCGCCGTGCCCTACCTTAAGGGCATCATCGACAGCTACTGCCTCAGCCAGTTTCTGAAACTGGCGCTGGAGGCCTTCCGGGAGAAGAATTTTCAACAGGCCATCGAGTCGCTGGAGATGATCCGGCAGCACGATGCCGCGGCCGGCCGCCGCTGCGGGGACATCGTCTTGTTCTATCTGATCGAGGCCAGGATGGCCCAGGCCCAGCTTTGCCGACATAACGGCAACTATCAGGGAGCGGTGGAAATGTACCGCCAGGCCCTGAAGCTGGCGCCCGAATACGCCGACATCCACCTGGCTTTGGGCAAGCTCTATGCCGACCGGAAGCAGACGGGTCCTGCCCTGAGGCACTTAAAAAAGGCGGTGGAGATTAATCCGGGCTATATCGAGGCCCATCTGAATATCGCCCACCTTAAAGCCGAGGCCGGAGACCTGGACGGCGCCGTCAGCCTCTTCAAAAAGCTGCCCGACAAAACCTGCTATTATCGTCAGGAGACATTCGACCGGGCGGCCTTGGCCGCCGAGCAGGGCCGGCTGCGGCAGGCTGTCAAGCTTTTCTCCGAAGCCTTCAGCATCTCCCCTGACCGCAGCCAGGCCCTATGCGCCATGGGGCGGGATGCACTGAGGGCCGGACGGGAGGACGAGGCCTTGAGCCTGTTGAGCCGGGCCTTGCGCCTCAAACCCAAATACGCCGACATCCATAATCTGATGGGCGTCTGTCACAGCCAGCGGGGGGACAAAAGTCAGGCAGTGGCTCATTTTCTCAAAGCGGTGAGCCTGGCTCCCAACTTTACCCGGGCCTGGCTGAACCTGGCCTTTGCCCAAGAGCAAGGAGGGGAAAGGAAGGCTGCTTTGGCCGCCTACCGGCGGGTGCTAAAACTCGATCCCGGAAATCAAATAGCCCTGGTCGCCGTCAAGCGGTTGGCCTCCGGCGGCCGCAAGGGATAACCCTCTGCCATGAGCGAATTCAAGGACTACTACCATATCTTAGGCATCGACCGCCAGGCCGGTGACATGGAGATCAAGCAGGCCTACCGCCGCCTGGCCATGAAACACCATCCCGACCGGGCGCCGGCCGATTCCCGCGACGGCCTGGCCAGCAACACCTTCCAGGAGATCAACGAGGCCTACCATACCTTGATAGACAAGAACCGCCGGGCCCAGTACAACAAACTTTTGGCCGAGCGTTCCTCGGGCGCCCAGAGTCACACCGTCCAAGACACCCAGGCCGAGATGGCCTACCGCCACGGCATCGAGGCCTACAAAAACGGCCAGTTCAAAAGAGCGGTGGAGTATTTCTCGGCCGCCGCCAAGATGAACCCCAAAAAGGCCATCTATTTCAACCGGCTGGGGATGGCCATCATCAAGGCCAACGGTCCGCTGGAGGAGGCCAGGGCGGCCTGCGAGCGGGCCATCCAGATGGAGATGTACAATCCCGAGCACTACCTGAGCCTGGGGATCATCTATCAGACGGCCGGGATGAACGACAAGGCCCGGGCCCAGTATAAGGAGGCCCTGAAGTGGGACCCCAAGAACCTCCAGGCCCACGCCCGTCTGCAGCAGCTGGAAAAGGACCGGGGATTTTTAGGCCGGATGTTCGGGAAGAAGTAGCCGGGGATTGCAACTATATTTATATAGAGTATTATGCCAAGCAACGCGCCGGGCGCGTCCTACGAAAAGAGGCTCCAGGAGTTGGTGGAGAACGTTCCCGGAGCCCTCTCGGCCAGCCTGACCGGGATCGACGGCATCGGCATCGCCTCTTTTTCGGGCGAAGCTGGGATCGACCCCACCCTGGCCGATGCCGAATTCGCCACCATGCTGACCACCGCCAACCGGGCGGCCCGCAACCTGGAGGTGGGCGAGATCGGGGAGCTGCTGTTCAGCACCGCCCGGGCCACCTACATCCTGAGGATGGTGGGCGGAGAGTTCTTTTTGGCGGTGGGACTGGCCCCGGGCGCCTCCAATCTGGGCATGGCCAGGCTCCAGATGCGATGGGCGGCCGAGGAGTTCGCCAAGGCCCTGTTGTGAAGACGAAATATCACCCTTAGAGGTCACCCGGCCCTGCCGACCGAAGCGGTGTCCTGAGGTTTGCGTCCCGCTTCGCCTCCAAAGGGCATAGTAGGTGTCACCCGCTTCGGCGGAAAACAAGGCGCCATCCTCAGTACGAGGCTTCAACCATTCACGGACTAATAGTTGCCTGCATTTTTCAGGGTAGGCTCTGACCGGCACGTTGCCGGGCTGAGAATGGCAGCGGTTTTGAAGTTGAAACGCTAGGTAATAAGAATCAAAGTGAGCAAGCAAGAGCACGGACCCAGCCAGACCCAGGAGATAATCCAGTCCCTGGCCCAAAGGGAGCGGGAGCTGGAGGCATTGGTGGAGAAGGCCAGGGCCGAGGCGGCGGCGATGCTGGCCCAGGCCAAGCAAAAGGCCGAGGCCATGGAGGCCCAGGCCAAACAGGAGATCGAGTCATTGGCCCAAAGCCAGCAGAAGAAGCTGGCCGAGCTGGCCGAAAGGGTGAGGCAGGAGACGCTGGCCAAAGCCAGGCAGGAGGCCGAAAACATCGGGAAGGCGGCGGCCGCCAACCAGGGGAAAGCCCTGGCCGAGATCGCCGACAAGGTTCTGCCCGGGGGTGGGGCATGATCGTCCCCATGTCCAAGGTGGTGCTGGTGGGGCCGAAGTCCCTGGCCGGCCAGGTCATCGCTGCTCTGCACGGCTTCGGCAAGATACACCTGTCGGCCGAGGAAACGGCGTCTTCGGGAACCGCCCCGGCCGGACTGACCACGCAGGAGCAGGCCGTTAAAAAGCTGCTGGAGCGGATCGTCCAGGAGATCGAAGGCCTGCTTCATCTTTTGGATTTCCGGGGCCATGCCCAGCTCCCGGCTGCAGAGCCGGACTGGGAGAGCATATTGGACTCCCTGGCGCCCGAGGAGGAGGCCATCCGCGCTTTGGTCAAACAAAGGCTGGAGCTGGAGGACGAGCTGTCTCTCATCCAGAGCTACCGCCAGGCCATGGAGACCCTGGCGCCGCTTCTTTCCCGGCTGCAGAAAAGCACCCGCATCCAGACCTTCGGCTTCACCCTGAAACCCGGCTCCCAGTCCGTGTGGGAGACAGTAAAGAAGGATTTGCGCAAGCTGACCCAGGGAAGGGTGGAGTTCCATTCTCAGGAGACCGAGGGCCGGAGCCTGGCTGCCCTGGCCGTCTTCCACGCTTCCGAGGCCGAGAAAGTGCGGGGTTATTTTGGGCGGCTGGGAATCAACGAACTGAGGCTGCCGTCCTCCATGGAACAAATGCCCATGGCCGAGGCGGTGGACAGGCTCAGGGAGAGAAGCCGGGACATACCCCGGGAGTTGGCCCAGATCGCCCGGAAGCTTTCCGAGATTTCGGCCCGGCTGGGCCCGGCCCTGGCCGGCTACCGGAGCCTGGCCCGTGATATCCTGGCCCGGCTGGCTGTCAAGCAGGACACGGACCAGGGACGTTTCACCTTCATCATTCCCGGATACCTGCCGCAGGCAGACCTGCCGGAGCTGGAGCGGCTGGTGGCCGGAAAATTCGACGGACGGGTGACGGTTCAGGTCGTGGGGATCGACCACCACGAGTCCAAGCGGACCCCGGTGCAGCTCAAGAACCCAGGCCTGATAAAGCCCTTCGAGATGATGCTGGGCATATTCAATCCCCCCCAGTACGGGACGGTGGACCCCACCCCGTTCATCGCCTTCTTCTTCCCGATCTATTTCGGCTTCATCGTCGGTGACCTGGGCTACGGCCTGGCCATGCTGGCCCTGGCCCTGCTGGCCCGCTGGAGGCTGGGCAAGAACCCGGTGGCCAGGTCCCTGACGACCATCTTCGCCTTCTGCGCGGTGTGGACCGCGGTCTTCGGGGTCGTTTTCGGGGAATTGTTCGGCGACCTGGGCGAGCACCTGCACTTGATCCGCCCGGTGTCGGAGAAACTGAACCGCCTGTCGCCCGAATCTATAATGACCCTGTTCTGGGTGTCTGTAATTGCCGGCTCCTTGCAGGTGGCGATGGGCTTCGCCATCATGCTCTCCACCGGGCTCAGGCACCGCGACCGACACCACATCCTGGAGCCCCTGGCTTTCGTCCTGGGCATCACCGGCGTGGCCGGATTCGCCGCCTCCTGGATGTTCCACGCCATCCCCGCGACCTTCCTGCTGCCCTCGGTTGCCATGTTCCTGGTCGGGGCCGCCATGCTGGGCTGGCTGGCCGGGATCGCAGGTCCCATCGAGATCTTCGGGGCGGTGGGCAACATTCTTTCCTTCGCCCGTCTTTTCGCCATAGGCCTCTCCGCCGCCTACCTGGCCTACGCCGCCAACCTCATCGGAAGGACCATAGGAGGGGTCGTCGGGATACTGGTGGCGGCCCTTGTCATCCACCCCCTGTTCTTCACCCTGGGGCTGATCAGCCCCATCATGCAGCCCTTTCGTCTCCAGGTGGTGGAGTTCTTCACCAAGTTCAAGTACCACGATTATCCGGGAAAGAAATATCAACCATTCAAAACAATAGGAGGAACCCCATGAGGACCCTTGTCGCCATTGCCCTGCTGGCCGTCATTTCCCTGTGCCTGGCCTCGACCGCCCTGTGCCAGGACCACGCAGCCGCCGCCGAGCCCGCTGCTCCATCCGAGAAGACCCCGGTCATCTGGAAGGCCCTGGGGGCCGCTTTGGCCATCGGGTTTGCCGCCTTTGCCACCGCCTGGGCCCAGAGCAAAATAGGTTCCTCGGCCGCCGGGGCCATTGCCGAAAAGCCGGAGGTGGGCGGATTGATGATCGTGCTGGAGGCTTTGCCAGAGACCATCATCATCCTGGGCTTCGTCATCGCCATCATGATCGTGGGCATGAAATAGGCCTTGGACCATTATTCCAAAACAATTCTGCTTAAAAATAATACATGAATTCCGAGCTGCTGCGGGTAGTGGAGCAGGAGGCCCAGGAAGAGGCCGGGCGGATCCTGGCCGAGGCCCGGGCCCAATCGGAGGCGGTGGTGGCCCAGGCCGGGGAGCGGGCCGAGGCACTGCGCCGGGATTTCAGGCAGAGGTCCGAATCAGAGGAAAGGGCGGCCGAGGCCCGGGCCAGAAGCGCCGCCAACCTCGAGGCCCAGGCCTTGCTGCTGGAGGCCAAGAGCCGGGCGCTGGAAACGCTTTTCGCCGAGGCCGGCCGGATGATGGAGAAGCTGCCCTCGGACAAGCGGCGGCGGGCGCTAAAGGAGCTGATGGCCGAGGCCGCCCAAGGCCTGTCGGGGCGTCTGAGGTTGGAGGTCTCGCCCCGCGACGAGGCCGTAGCTCGGGAGCTGCTCAAGGAGCTCAAGCTGGAGGCCGAGGTGGCCGCCGATCCGAAAATCGACGGCGGGGTGGTGGCCCGCTCCCAGGACGGACAATCCTTGGTGCTCAACCGCATATCCGACCGGCTAAAGCAGGCCAAGCCGCTTCTGACCGCCGACCTCGCCAAGACTCTTTGGGGATAAGCTGTGTCTAACTTCGGCTATCTAAATGCCAGGCTCAGGGGACAGCACAGCCGTCTGTTGGCCAACAAAGACTACGAGGAGCTCTTGGCGCTTCCCGATCTCGAGGCCATGGCCAGGTGGCTGGAAACCAGCCAGTACGCCAGGGAGTGGCAGCTGGCCAAGACCCGCCGCCAGGGGCTGGAGGCGGTGGAGGAGGCGCTGGAGTCAAACTTTGCCTCAGTGGCTGCAAAGATGCTGTCCATGGCCGAGGGCAGGACCAAGAGGCTGATGGAGGTGGTGATGCGGCGCTGGGATCTGCAGAACCTATTGGCCGTGGTGCGTGGCATACACCATGGTTGGAGCCAAGCTGAGATCGGGCGCTGGCTGTGGCCGGTGGGCCGGTTCGACGCCCCCAGGCTGGCCGAACTGTCCCGCCAGCCAGGCATCAAGCAGCTGGCCGACACCCTGGCCACCTGGAAGGACGATTTCGCCGATCCCATGACGGCCGGCGCCCTCCAATACCAAAAGGACCATGATCTGCCAACCCTAGAACTGGGGCTGCTGAGACATTATTACCGAAAAGCGCTGCAGGACCTGCGCGGCCTGGGTCACAGCCGCGCCCTGCTGCGTTCCTTGGTGCGCCAGGAGATCGACCGGCACAATGCCAGGGCGGCCTCTCGATTGCTGTCCAAGCCCGGCCTGAAGCCTGGCGAAGCCGAATCCCTTTTCATCGAAGGGGGGCGTCAATTCGACCGCAAGACCTATGCCTCCTTGTTCGATCCCAGGCTCAGGAAGAGGGTTCTGGCTGGCCTGCGCCGTACTCCTTACGGGGCGCTGCTGGCGTCTGGAGACTCCCTGCCGGAGTCTGAGGGGCAGATTGAGCGGGAGGTCTCAAGACAGCTGGACCGGCTCTACCGCGGTGACCCGCTGGCAGCCGATCTGGCCGTCGGCTTTCTCTGGCGCAAATTCCACGAAGTGGCCAATTTGAGGCTTCTGGCCAGGTCCAAGGTCTTCGGCCCGCCGCCCGAGAAACTGAGGCCGGAGCTGTTGATCTTCGCCTGAACCGTGGTCAGCCTCGAGGTTCATTTCGGTGATTCCCACCGGGAGATAACCGGCGGATCCGATATTATACGGGCACTTAAAAATCAGCACAAGGAGCATTCGGTATGAAGCGGCTGATGGCGATTTTGCTTCTTTTTGCCTGGTGGCAGGCGGCCGGGGCCCAGGGACCGTCGCCGGTTGCACCCGGAGACCTGGAGCCTCCGGGCAACCTTTCGGCGGCGGATACGCCCAACGACGAGGGCCAGGCTGTAAGCCTTGCCTGGGAACGCTCGCCCCAGGATGTGGGGGACGCCACCGTCTTCAAGGGATACCGCATCGAGCGGACCCAGGATATATCAGGCCCCTGGGTCGAGGCCGGCTTTATCATCGGAGGCAAGACCGAATTCCAGGACACCGGGGTCAAGGCCGGCCAGACCTATTTCTACCGGGTGGCGGCCGTGGCTGCCGACGGCCGGGAGGCGGTCTCGGCGACGGCCGGTCCGGTGGTGCCCCAGGCCCAGTGGTTCAACACCAGCCGGGTGAACGTGCTGATACTGACGGTGCTTCTCTGCTTTCTGATTATCTGGTACATCGAACGGGCCAAGAAGGGGGAGCAGCTGTACATCCGCAAGATCCAGGGCCTGGACGCCATCGACGACGCGGTGGGCCGGGCCACCGAGATGGGCAAGCCCATCCTCTATTCCTTCGGCCTAGGCGAGATTCGTGACATCGTCACCGTGGCCTCCTTGGCCATTCTGCGCCAGGTGGCGGTACGCTGCGCCGAGCACGGCACCGAGCTTTTGGTTCCTAACTGGGATCCCATCGTCATGGCCGCCGCCCAGGAGACGGTGCAGCAGGCCTACGCCGAGCCGGGCCGCCCCGACCTCTACAAGGAGGGCAACATCTCCTTTTTGACCACCGACCAGTTCGGCTACGCCGCCGGGGTGGACGGCATGATCGTCAGACAGAAGCCCGGAGCCATATTCTTTCTAGGCTATTTCTATGCCGAGGCCCTGATCATGTCGGAGACCGGGCACTCGGTCGGGGCCATCCAGATCGCCGGCACCACGGCCATCACCCAGCTGCCTTTCTTCATAGCCTCCTGCGACTATACCCTGATAGGAGAGGAGATGCTGGCCGCCTCCTGCTACATCAAGCGCGACCCCCAGCTTTTGGGAAGCCTCAAAGGCGAGGATCTGTTCAAAGCCGTTCTGATTGTGGGCTTCGCCGCCATGGCCTTGGCCGGCACCATGGCGTTCATCCTCAACAACGCCGGCAGCCCGGGGCTGTGGAAGATGTTCCAGGCCGTGCAGAACTGGTTCACAACCGTCTAACTGCGAGGGCGAGATGAAAAAAGAGATACCCCTGCTGATAACCTTCCTGACCGGGGTGATCATCGTGGTCACCTTCTTCATCCCCCACCAACCGTTCGGCGGCATGCAGCAGCGGCTTTTAATTTGGTACTCCATCGTGCTGGGCTTCACCCTGCTTCTGGGGGTGGACAGCCTGCTGCGGAGCAATCTTAAAAAGATCGCCCGGCGCCAGGCCGGCTGGGGATACGCCGCGGTGCTGATGGCCGGTTTTGTGGTCTGCCTGGCGGCCGGGGCCGTCAGCCTGTTGCGCGACCGTTCGCTGATCGCCCTCAACGGTCCGTTCATGTACGTTTACACCTACATGATCGTCCCCCTCCAGGCCACCATGTTCGCCCTGTTGGCCTTCTTCATCGCCTCGGCCGCCTATCGGGCCTTCCGGGCCAGAACGCTGGAGGCCACCTTGCTGCTGATAACCGCGGCCATCGTCATGCTGGGCCGGGTGCCGGTGGGGGCCGAGCTCTGGGACAAGCTGCCGGCCATCCAGGACTGGATCATGGAGATCCCCCAGATGGCGGCCAAGCGGGGCATATTCATAGGCATCGCCCTGGGCACCATCGCCATGTCGCTGCGGGTGATCCTGGGGCTGGAACGGACCTACCTGTCCTAAAGCGGAGGTTGAAAGATGAATTTCTTTGAAAAGCTGGTCAGCTTAGACCGCCGCTTCATCTACCTGTCGCTGGGGCTGGTGGTCATCATTCCCATCATCTTCAAGCTGGTGCTCCCCATCCGGGTGTCGGAGCCGGTGCGGGCCGCCTACGAGACCATCGAGAAGCTGCCCGAGGGCTCCACCATCATGGTCTCCATCGACTACGACGCCTCTTCGGAGCCGGAACTGCAGCCCATGCTGCTTTCGGTGCTGCGGCAATGTTTTGCCCGGAAGCACAAAGTGGTGCTTTTGGGTCAGTGGGCCCTGGGCCTGCCCTTTGGCGAGATCGGGCTTAACGCCGTATCAGACGAGATCAATGCCCGGGCCGCATCTGCGGCCGACAGCGTCATCTATGGCCGGGACTACGTCAACCTGGGATATCGCCCCGGCTACCGGGCGCTGATGGTGGGGTTGGGGCGCGAGTTCCGCGACTTCTTTGCCGCCGATTACCGGGGGACGCCGTTGGACTCGCTGCCGCTGATGAAGGGCGTCCACAATTACAACAATATCGACCTGCTGGTGGGCCTGGAGGCCGGCCAGGCCGGAGACGAATGGATCCAGTACGCCGGGGCCCGATACGGTCTGAAGATAGTCATCGGCAGCACCGGGGTCATCGCCCCCGACATGTTTCACTACCTGCAGGCCAGGCAGATCCGGGGCCTGGTGGGCGGGCTGCAGGGCGCGGCCGAGTATGAGACCCTGGTTAAAAAGGCCGGCACTGGGGTGGCGGGAATGGTGGCCCAAAGCACCGCCCATGTGCTGCTGTTGATCTTCATACTCCTGGGCAATGTGGCCTACTTTGTGATGAAGGGGAGGAAACAGCCATGATGAACGTCATCGGCACCTGGATAGCGGCCGGGCTGACCCTGGCCATCTTCTCTTTCCTCTATCGAGACAATCCGGCCTACAAGTTCGCCGAGCATCTCTACGTCGGCGTCTCGGCCGCCTTCGCCGTGCTCTACACCTGGGCCTTCGACATCTGGCCGATGCTGGTGGAGCCCATGGTCCTGGGACGCGGGGTGGCCAGCCAGGTGGACCGCTGGATTCTGCTGGTGCCGGCCGGCTTCGGCCTCTTGATGCTGGCCCGCTGGGTGCCCAAGGTCGCCTGGCTGTCCCGCTGGGCCATCTCGCTGACGGTGGGCATTGCCGCCGGACTGGGCATCACCGGGCAAATCCAGGGCATCCTGCTGCCCCAGATTCAAGGCACCCTACTGCCGCTGAACACCATCAACAACATCATCCTGGTGATCGGAGTCATCACCACCTTGATCTACTTCTACTTCTCGGTGGCCCACCAGGGGCTGATCAAGGCCGGGGCCCGCATCGGGGTGGTTTTCATCATGGCCTCGTTCGGGGCTTCCTTCGGCTATACGGTTATGGCCCGTATCTCGCTTTTAATAGGACGGCTGCACTTTCTGGTGACCGACTGGCTCCACCTGGTCCGGTAACAACCGCCACAACACTGTCGGGGGGGCCAACCATGGAAGATCTGACTAAGATAAAAGGGGTGCTGGGCTGCACCGCCTATGCCGGCAACAGCCCGGTGGCCGGCAGCCAGTTCGGCTCGCTGGGGGACCGGGCCGCGGAGATGGAACAGTTCTGGGCCACGGCCGCCTCGGTCATCGCCACCAACCTCCAATTGGGCCAGGTGCGGGAGATGTTGATCCGAGGCCGCAACCGCCAAGTGCTGTTGGTACTTCGTGAGGGACAAAACATTCTCTGCGAGCTGGCCCAGGGGGCGGACTGGAAGGCCGTCTCCGCCGAGGTCAGGAGGAGGACCTGAAGATGGGGACTCTGGAAAGCAGCCTGGCCGGCCGCAAACTGACCGGCCTGAAGACGGCCTTCCTGGTCGAGGCCTCGGGGGCCTGCCAGCACCAAGGCGGCGATAAAAACGCCATCGTCCAAAGCGCCGATCTCATCAGGCAGATTCACGACATCGTGGGCCTGCCGGACATGGATGGGGTGATGCTGGCCACCGATTCCCACATCTTCTACGCCCAGATAAAACCGGGGGCGGTAGCCGGGGCCATCACCGGGAACGAGGGCCGGCTCGACGAGATTCAGGCCTGGCTGGACACAGCTTTGGGCGCGACCACGGCCTCGGCCGGGGTCGCCGGCGGCAAGGAGATACTGGCCAGGATGAAGAAGGTGGCCACCGAGTACCTCAAGGATTTTGCCGACATGGCCCTGATGGTCCAGATCAAACAGGCCGGGGTGAACGAGGCCGACCCCAGCCGCGAGTCCCTGGAAAAGCTGGTGGCCGGACTGGAGAAGGCCTCGGCCATGATCGTGGGGCCGTCGGTCACCAAGGAGATGACCGGCAAGCTCCGGGACCTGCTGAAATAGGATACAGTTGCCCACAAAACACGCGAAAAACACGAAAGCTAGATTTATCACCAAAGCTATTTAGAGTGTTTAGTGTGATTCGTGAGAAAATAGACAGTTTATTTATTAGATGGGACGACTAGCAGTCATCACCGATCCCGCCACCGCCACCGGTTTTCGGCTGGCCGGGGCCGAGACCTACGAGGCCGAGACGCCGGAGCAGCTCAGGTCCAAGCTTCTGGATCTCATCCGGGCCGAGGGCTACGGGCTGATTGCGGTCAACGGGCGGCTGGGGGCCGACCTGGGGGACGAGGTCAACCGGCTGTTGCGGGGGCGGGCCCTGCCGGTTGTTCTGCCGTTCCCGGTGTCGGAGAAGGGGCAGGTGGAAAGCGGCGAGGAATACCTCAACCGGCTGGTAAAACAGGCCATCGGGTTCTACGTAAAACTCAGGTGACCCTGGGCCCGGCGCCGACTGACGGTTAGGCCCAAGGACGGTCTGGTGGAGCTGGGCGTCAAGTTCCTCAACTGGCTCGATACTAGATAAATATAGCACAGACAGAGATAGACGGAGTACCAATGCAGGGACTGATCCAGAAGATCTCCGGCCCGGCCGTCATCGCCAAGGGGATGATGGGGGCCCGGATGTACGACATCGTCAAGGTGGGGAAGCTGGGCCTGGTGGGCGAGATCATCCGCCTGGACGGCGACACCGCCTTCATACAGGTCTACGAGGACACCTCCGGCCTTTTCGTGGGCGAGCCGGTTCTGACCACCGGGGAGCCGCTCAAAGTCGAGCTGGGGCCGGGGCTGCTGGAATCGATCTACGACGGCATCCAGAGGCCGCTGGACGTCATTAAAAAGGAAAAGGGCGACTTCATCGCCCGCGGGGTGGAGGTGCCCAGCCTGAGCCGCGAGAAAAAGTGGCGCTTCGTTCCCAAGGGCAAGCCCGGCGATCAGGTCTCAGGCGGCGACGTTTTGGGCGAGGTCCAGGAAAACGCCTGGTTCATTCATAAGATTCTGGTGCCGCCCAAGGTCTCCGGAAAGATCAAGAAGGTGGCCAAGGAGGGGGAGTACACCGTGGACGAGACGGTGGCCGAGCTGGAGGACGGGACAAAACTGCAGATGATGCACTCCTGGCCGGTGCGGGAGCCCCGTCCCTTCCGCCGCAAGATGGACCCCAACGAGATGTTCATTACCGGCCAGCGCATCTTGGACACCCTGTTCCCGGTGGCCATGGGCGGCACTGCCGCCATCCCCGGGCCCTTCGGCTCGGGCAAAACCGTGGTTCAGCAGACGCTGGCCAAGCACGCCAACGCCCAGGTGATCGTCTACGTGGGCTGCGGTGAGCGGGGCAACGAGATGACCGAGGTGCTGACCGAGTTTCCCGAGTTGGAGGATCCCCGCACCAAGAGGCCGCTGATGGAGCGGACGGTGCTCATCGCCAACACCTCCAACATGCCGGTGGCCGCCCGCGAGGCCTCCATCTACACCGGCATCACCCTGGCCGAGTATTTCCGGGACATGGGTTTTTCCGTGGCCATGATGGCCGATTCCACCAGCCGCTGGGCCGAGGCCCTGCGTGAGATCTCCTCGCGCCTGGAGGAGATGCCGGGCGAGGAGGGCTATCCCACCTACCTATCGTCCAAACTGGCGGCTTTCTACGAGCGTGCCGGACGGGTGGTCTGCGCCGGATCGGGAGAGCGTTTGGGCTCGGTGACCATTGTCGGCGCGGTTTCGCCGCCGGGAGGCGACTTCTCGGAGCCGGTCACCCAGAGCACCCTGCGCATCGTCGGCACCTTCTGGGCCCTGGACCAGGGGCTGGCCCAGCGGCGTCATTTTCCGGCCATCAACTGGAACCGGTCCTATAGCCTTTATGCCAACATGCTGGCCGGGTGGCTGTCCGACAATGTCGCCCAGGACTACGCCTCGGTCCGCCAGCGGGCCCAGGAGCTGCTGCAAAAGGAGGCCGAACTTCAGGAGGTGGTCCAGCTGGTGGGGCCGGACGCCCTGCAGGACAACGAGCGGATGGTCATCGAAGTGGGCAAGATGCTGCGCGAGGACTACCTGCAGCAGCACGCCTTCTCCGAGGTGGACGGCCATTGCAGCCTGGAGAAGGGCTATCTGATGCTCTGCGGCATCCTGGCGCTGTACGACCGTTGTCAGGAGGCCATCGCCCAGGGCAGGATGCACATCAACGACATCCTCAACCTGTCCCAGATGGAGCAGACCGCCAGGTTCAAGGAGGTTCCCCAGGACAGGTTCAAGGCTCACTACGACGAGTTTTTGGCCGGGCTGAAGCAGACCTTCGGCGACTGACAGCCTGCGCCATAAAAGGGAGGTATCGAGATGAGACTGATTACCAGGGCCGATTTCGACGGTCTGATCTGCGCCGTCCTGCTGCGCCGGGCCGGGGTCGTCGACAGCCATCTTTTCGTCCATCCCAAGGATGTCCAGGACGGCAAGGTCGAAGTCGGGCCCAACGACGTCCTGGCCAACGTGCCCTATGCCCCGGGCTGCGGACTGTGGTTTGACCACCATATGTCCGAGGAGGAAAGGGCCGCCTTTCCGGCGGGCTTCAAGGGGGCTACGGCTCCGGAGAAGAGCTGCGCCCGGGTGATCTACAACCATTATGGCGGTGCCTCCACCTTTCCCGGGCTGGAGGGGATGATGGCCGCGGTCGACAAGTCGGACTCCGGAGACCTGACGGCCGACGAGGTGGAGAACCCCGGTCCCTGGCTGCTGCTGGCCTTCATTGTAGATCCCCGCACCGGGCTGGGCCGCTTCGATGAATTCAGCATCGGGACCATGCCGCTGATGGAGCTGCTGCTGCAGCATCTGGGAGAGATGTCGATCGAATCGATCCTGGCCCTGCCCGATGTGGCCCAGCGGGTGGAGAAGTACCGGGAGCAGAATGCGCTCTACAAGGATATGATCAGAAGGCGGGCGGTGCTCAGGGGCAAGGTGCTGGTCATCGATCTGCGGCCCGAGAATTTCATCGCCGCCGGCAACCGTTTTGTGGAGTACGTCATGTTCCCCGAAGCCACCGTCTCGGTGCGGGTTATGTGGGGCTTCCAGCGGCAGAACGTGGTCTTTGCCGTGGGGCACAGCATTATCAACCGCTACGCTGCCGTCAACGTCGGCTCGCTGATGCTGAAATACGGCGGCGGCGGCCATCCCCAGGTGGGCACCTGCCAGGTGGAGGCCGACCGGGCCGACCAGGTTTTGGCCGAACTGGTGGAGGCGTTGGACAAGGACAGCTGAGGAAAGATCCAAACATAAGGGGGGATGTAAATATGAGACTAGTGACCCGAGCCGATTTCGACGGCCTGATCTGCGGGGTGCTACTGAAGCAGGTCGGGGTGATAGACTCTTTCATGTACGTCCACCCCAAGGACATCCAGGACGGCAAGGTGGAGGTCAACGCCAACGACGTGTTGGCCAACGTACCGTACGGTCAGGGCTGCGGCATGTGGTTTGACCACCACATGTCCGAGGAGGAGCGCCAGGCCTTTCCCCACGACTTCAAAGGGGTCTCCATGCAGGCCAAAAGCTGCGCCCGGGTCATCTATCACTATTACGGGGGCAAGGAGACCTTTCCCGGATACGAGGAGATGATGGAGGCGGTGGACAAATCCGACTCCGGCACCCTGTCATTGGAGGAGGTGGCCAAGCCGGAGCGCTGGCTGCTGCTGGCCTTCATCATGGACCCCCGCACCGGGTTGGGGCGCTTTTCCGACTACCGCATCTCCAACCTGCAGCTGATGCAGGACTTGATGGACTATTGCCGTAAGCTGCCCATCGAACAGATACTGGAACTGTCTGACGTCAAGGAGCGGGTCAAGCGCTACCAGGAGTCGGAGTGGCTATATAAGGAAATGATCAAGAAGTACTCGACGGTCCGGGGCAACGTACTGCTGACCGACCTCAGGCCGGTGGAGAACGTGGCTCCGGGCAACCGTTTCGTAGAGTACGCGATGTTCCCCAAAATAAACATCTCCATCCGGGTGATGTGGGGGCTCAAAAAGCAGAACATCGTCTTCGCGGTGGGCCACAGCATCCTCAACCGCACCTCCCGGACCAACGTCGGCTCGCTGATGTTGAAGTACGGCGGGGGCGGCCACGCCAAGGTGGGCACCTGCCAGGTGCCGCTGGAGGACGCCGAGCGGGTGCTGGACGAGCTGATCGGAAAGATGAACGAGGACGGCTAACCGAAGGCAGAAAGCAGAATTCAGAGGGCAGAGCCCAAGTTAATAGCAACGTTAGTAGGAGGCTGAATTGGCCAGGAGCAACTATTCTTACGCCAAGCGACTGAAGGAGATCGCCAGGCAGAAAAAGCAGGAGGAGAAGCGGCTCAAGAAGCAGGCCAAGTCCGAGGGCCGGCCGGAGGGGGAAGCTTGGGAAATAGCCGAGGAGAGGTCGGGGGTGGACGACGGCGAAAAGAAGGCAGGGAACGGCACCCAGGCCCAATAGCGGGCCTGCGGAATCTTAGCGAACAAGATCGGAGAGGCATGAGGAAATTCAAAAGGAGCGGCGGGTTCGGCAAGAAAGATTTCAACCGGGCGGACGGTGGTTCCAGAAAGTTTTCCGGGGGCGGCTTCCGCCGGCCGGGGCCGAGGGCCGGGGGCGATTTCGGGGAGGACAAGAAGCTCTATCCGGCCACCTGCTCGGTGTGCGGCGCCCAGTGCCAGGTCCCTTTCCGCCCCGACGGCAGCCGTCCCATCTATTGCCGGGACTGTTTCCGCAAGCAGGATTCCCAGGGAGTTGGGCGCGAAGCATTTCGCAGGGGTGACCGGGGATCAAGGAGGCCGGCGCCTTTCCGAAGTGAAGAACAAACCCCGGCGGCACCCGATCAGGGGCACCTGCTCCGCCTGCTGGAGAAGATGAACGATAAGCTGGACAGGATATTGGCCGTCCTGAAGGGCGAGGACGGAGAAGAAGAATAAGTGGAGGGCGGAATTTCGCCCGACAATCAACCCATGATTTAAATAGGGTGCGCGCATGGATCTGACCACCAAGAAATACCAATCCATCTCCTACGTCTCGGGACCCCTGCTATTCGTGCAGAACGCCAAGGGGCTGTCCTACGGGGCCATCGTGGAGATCGAGCTGGCCGACGGCTCCCGCAAGGGCGGCCAGACCATCGAGGTCTCCGAGGAGTACGCCGTCATCCAGGTGTTCGAGGAGACCCGGGGCCTGGACCTGGCCAAGAGCTCGGTCAGCCTCAAGGAGGACGTGGCCCGGATCCCGGTCAGCCGGGAGATGATCGGGCGCCGCTTCAACGGCCTGGGCCAGCCCATCGACGGCCTGCCGGACATCGTGCCCGAAAAAAGGCTGGCCATCATCGGCGAGCCCATGAATCCCACCTCGCGGGCCAAACCCGAAGAGTTCATCCAGACCGGCATCTCCACCATCGACGGCTTCGCCACCCTGGTGCGGGGCCAGAAGCTGCCCATCTTCTCCGGGGCCGGGCTGCCGGCCAACGAGATCGCCGCCCAGATCGTCAAGCAGGCCCGGGTGCTGGGGGAGAAGGAGGAGTTCGCCGTGGTCTTCGCCGCCATGGGCATCACCAGCCGGGAGGCGGCCTACTTCATCACCGAGTTCGAAAAATCGGGGGCCCTGGCCAAGACGGTGGTCTTCATGAACAAGGCCGACGACCCCACCATCGAGCGCATCCTGACCCCGCGCTGCGCCCTGACCTGCGCCGAGCACCTGGCCTATGACCACGGCATGCACATCCTGGTCATCCTCACCGATATGACCAATTACTGCGAGGCCCTGCGCGAGGTGGGCACCGCCCGGGAGGAGATACCGGGGCGGCGCGGCTATCCCGGCTACATGTACACCGACCTGGCCCAGATCTACGAGCGGGCCGGCCGCATCCACGGACGCCAGGGGTCCATCACCCAGATCCCCATCCTGACCATGCCCGACGACGACATCACCCACCCCATCGCCGACCTCACCGGCTACATCACCGAGGGCCAGCTGGTGCTGTCCCGGCAGCTGCACCGCATCGGCTGCTTCCCGCCCATCGATCCCCTGCCGTCGCTGTCGAGGCTGATGAACAACGGCATCGGGGAGAAGCGCACCCGCAAGGACCATCGGGAGTGGGCCAACCAGCTCTATGCCGCCTACGCCACCGGAAGGGATCTGAGGAAACTGGTGGCCATCATCGGCGAGGAGGCCCTGACCGAGATCGACCGCAAATACCTGCATTTTGCCGAGAACTTCGAGAGGCAGATGATCAACCAGGGGAACACCGACCGCGGCATCATGGAGACCCTGGAGCTGGGCTGGAAGCTGATGTCCATCCTGCCGGCCAAGGAGCTGAAGCGCATCAGCAAGGACCACATCCACCAGTACTATCACGGCGAGACCATGGAGAAGATGTACGGCAAGGTCGGGATCTGACGGGGTCGGTATGCCGGTTCGAGATGCTCAAAAGTTCGAGAAGTTGGAGAGGTTGTTTAAGCTTTTAGCGAAATATCCGTGAGAATAAGAACGATAGCGCTTTTTATCATATTATCGGTCTCGGTAGCTGCTTCCCAGAACCTGGACGTCACCATCAAGGGCCTGGACGACGGGAAGAAAAGCACCCGCCAGCAGGACTACCGGGAGGCGGTGCTGGACGCCAAGCGCCAGGCCATCGAGCAGGCCGGAGTCAAAGTGACCTCCAAGTCCACCGTGGTCAATGCCCGGCTCCAGGAGGATTTCATCGAGTCCCAGGCCGAGGCGGTGCTCTTGCCGGGCTTCCAGATCATAGACATCGGCTACACGGCCGACGGCACCTACCAGGTGGTGCTCTCCGGCAAGGTGCAGATGGCCAAGGACGTCCTGGCGGATGGGGAGCCTGGGGTGCTGGCCCTGGTGATGGACCTCTACAGCGTGCCCATCACCTTTCAGTTGGACGGCAAGCCGCTGGACGCCAACAAACCATTTCTGGCCATCGGGGCGGTGGCCGACAGCCAGGCGGTCAAGACCTATGCCGGTCTGCGGGAGTTCAAGAAGCAGTATAACAACTTGCTCCACTACTTCATCTACCTTTTCAAGCTGCCGGCCGGAAAGCACACCCTGTCTATTAAGGCCTCTGTCATGCTCGGCAGCGAGAGACAAGAGCACAGCAACACGGTGGAAGCCGAGGTGTCGCCCGGGCGGTTCACCGTCTATGAATATCTGGCCCATCCCGACTACAGCTTCGAGGCGGCCGACCGGGATTTACTGCTGGAACGCTTCGTTTCCAAGAACCGGTTCCGGGACACCACCGCCGCCTTCCGGGGCATGATCCGGCAGAGGCTGGAGAACGAGATCACCGCCTTCGGCGGAGTGAAGTTTTAACCCATCCCGTATCTTTCCTGTCACCCTGAGGTTTGCCCCTCGCCTGTCAGGGTGAAGGGTGACGATATCATCCTTCAGCCAGCGGGGCGGGAAAGCCATCAGGATGACATGGGGCAAGATAGAAAATAGTATATTTGTATAGTAATGGAGAACGTTTCCCCGACCCGGATGAACCTGCTGGCCCGCAAGGGCCAGGTGTCCCTGGCCCGCCAGGGGGTCGACCTGTTGAAGAAGAAACGGGACGCTTTGGTGTCCGAGTTCTTTTCGGTGGTGCGCACCAACCTGTCTTCCCGGGAGCGCCTGAACGCCGCCTCCCAGGAGGCGGTCGACCTGTTGAACCTGGCGGTGGGTTTGGAGGGCCGGCCGAATTTGGAGTCCCTGGGCCTGGCCGGGCGACGCCACATCGAACTTACGGTTTCGGAACGGAATGTTTGGGGGATAAAGATCCCAGAGGTGGGCGGCCCCAGCCTCAGGCGGAAGGGATTCGAGCGGGGTTACAGCCCGGCCACGGCCTCGGCCCGGGCCTTGGGGGCCAGCGATCTCTTTGAGGAGGTGCTGGACTTGATGGTGGAGGTGGCCGGCAGCGAGACCAGAATAAAAAAACTGGGGGCCGAGATCAAAAAAACCACCCGCCGGGTCAACGCCCTGGAGCAGGTGGTCATACCCCGGATTTTGAGAGAGATCAACTACATCAAGAGCGTTTTGGAGCAGAGGGAGCGAGAGGATATCTTCCGACTGAAGATGATCAAGGGCAAGTCGATCTCAGAGAATCCAGATGCCGGGGGCGACCATGGCTGATGGTCGGCCGGGGCGAAGGTTGAACCTTCGCCTTTTTTCTCTAGGCGCAGCCTTGAGCCTGTGTTCCATTCTTTTCGGCTGCCTCTCGGTGAGCATCGACACCGAGGTCAACTGGAACGGCGGCGGCACCAGAAGCTACCAATACCAGATCGACACCGGACCCGAGCGGAGCAGCCAATACCGGACGGGACCGCTGAGGATGGCCGACCTGGGATTGGACGGCATTCCCGGGGTCACCTTGGTGGACAGCTCCGTCCAGAGCATCGAGGGCGGCACCATCTCCCGGCTGACCTGTCGCGCCGACGACCTGCGCCGGATATCGCAGGACGACGACTCCCTATACCTTGACATCAAGCCCATGGGTCTGTGGGTCTATTACCGCTACCGGGAGAGCTACAACCTGGATATGGGCAGGGAGGATCCGGCGCTGGCCCAGATGTTTTCCTCCAAGCGTTTCCGACACCGCCTCAGGCTTCCAGGCCGCATCATCAAAAGCAACAGCGACAGTATGGCCGGCGGCTGGGCAGTGTGGAATCGGCCCATGTTCGGGGGGAAGGAAAGACTGGTGATGGAGGCGGAATCAAGGATCGTCAATCCCATTTTCCCGGTCCTGGGTGGAATTCTGCTGGGAATAATCATTGCCGGCTTTTTTTGGCGACGGCCTAGAAAGGCGGAGGTGAAAGCGGCGGCGGTTTTATGTCTCCTTTTGATAATGGCCGGAGCTTCCCGGGCCATAGGCCGCCGGCCGGGAGAGAGGTTTGATCCGGAACAGGCCAGCCAGGGCAGCATCAGGTTTCATGTGCAGACGGCACAATTCCGGGGGACGCCGGAGAAAGCCTGGATCGAGATCTCCTATGCCCTTCCAGTGGATAACCTTCAGTTCGTCAAGGCGGACTCGACCTACCGGGCCAGGTATTCCATCTCGATACTGGCCTTTGACCGGCGGGGGCGCCAGGCGGGCGGGGATATCTGGGAGCGAGGACTGAACGTCGCAGACTACTCGTCCATCGGAAGGGACCAGCAGGTTTTGTCCGATACTTTGAGGCTGGATCTGGCGCCGGGATCCTACCGTCTTAAGGTCATCTGCACCGACAATAATTCTGAGCGGCAGGGGACGATCGAGAGGCAGTTGACGGTGGGCGATTTTTTTTCTTCACCCCTTACAGCGGGCGGCGTCAGGTTCGAGAGATCGACCGAATCCGGGTTTATGCCTTGGGCCCAAAGAACCTATGGCGGGCAGTTCGGCCCGGTGGTCGCCTATCTGAGGCTTTATGCCGCCAAGGAGGAAAGCGTGGCTATCGATCTCCGTCTGGAAGGCCGAGGCCACCAAAAAGGAACGGCCGTCAGCCGGAAGATGGCGGCGGAGGGGGAGGTTCCGATCAGATTGTTTCTGCCGGTCGACAGCCTGGAGGCCGGCGACTACCGGCTGGACGTCACCGCCCGTTCGCTCTTCGATCCGGAAAGAACGTTCTATCAGACATCGGAATCGGTCACCATCAGGAGGGAAGGATCAGCCGGCCAAGCCAGCCTGGAGACATCGCTGGAACTTCTTTCATACATCGCCTCCCGCCAGGAGCTTCGCCAGCTGGAAAGCGCGGCCGCCGAGGCCAGGGACAGCGCCTTTGAGGCTTTCTGGAGAGGCCGGGATCCGACTCCGGGGACGGCGCGCAATGAGGCCCGTGACGATTTCTACCAAAGGGTGGAGCAGGCCAACCGGCAATACTCATTGGGCGTTCGGCCGGGCTGGCGAACCGACCGCGGCCGGATATACATCAAGTATGGGCCGCCGGACGAGGTCGAACGGCACCCTTTTGAACCGGACTATCAGGCCTATGAGATCTGGTACTATTACAACGATGGCGTCAGGTTCTTATTTATGGACGTTCATGGATTCGGAGATTACCGGCTGATGAACCCGAAAGCGGAAAGGAAGTAGATGCGGATCTTTGCCATATACGCCTGGCTGTTGTCGGCCGTTTTTGCCACGGCCGGCCGGTTATCGGCTCTGCCCACCAGGTCGGAGGGGCAGCTCGAATTCTGGGTGGACGGGGCGGCCTACGCCAGTCAGGGGGGTAAAACCTGGCAGGAATTGTACTGGTCCTTTTCGCCGCTTCAGCTTCAGGCCAATGACAGCCTGGGGCAGAGGATGGCCTTCTTCCGCACCGCCATCCAACTTTCCGACAGCTCGGGGAGGCTGGTGCTTAACGAAGATTGGAAGACCGCCGCCCCCATGCCGGACAGCGCCGCCGCCGTCCAGAGGTCCATGCGGCAGTTAGACCAGATGTCGATTTCCGACCTGACTCCGGGCAGGCACCGGCTGCTTTTCACCCTGACCGACCTGGTCTCCGGCCGACAGGGCAGTTTGGACGCCGAGATTGAGGTCCCCAGTTTTCCCCAGGAAAAGACGGCCATCAGCCAGATCGAACTGGCTGCGGAGATCGCTGCCGACAGCATTCCATCGCGCTTTCGGAAGGGGGGCCTGACCGTTAGGCCCCACCCCTCGCGTTCTTTCGGAGACGCCACCAACAACCGGCTCTACTATTATGCCGAGGTCTACAATCCCGAAGGCGCCGTGGCGGTGATCAACACGGCCTACAGTTCATCCCGGGACCCGACCCTCAGAATAATTCGGAGCGACAGCACGGCCGGAAGCCGGGGGACGGCCGTCAAGTTCGGAGGCATATCGGTGGATGACCTGGAGAACGGCTACCATCGCTTTTGGATCCAGGCGTTGGACGGAAGCGGCCGGGTGCTGGCCACCTCCCAGGCCAACTTTCGGGTGGAGCGCAACCCGCTGGAGATACTGCCCCAACACCGCAAGAGACTGGAGGAGTTGGCTAATCTGGAGAAGGAGGGCGGAGAGTATTTCTCAAAGATTGAGCTGATCGCCAGCCAGACCGAGCTGGCGGCTTACGCCAAGCTAAGCCCGGAGGGACGAAGGGAGTTCTTAAGGCAGTTCTGGAAAAGACGTGACCCTGATCCCTCGACCCCGGAGAACGAGGCCCTGCGGGAGCATGCCAGACGATATCGACAGGCCGACGTCGATTACCGGGAGCAGTCCAAAGCCGGAAGCGAGACCGACCGGGGCAAGATGTTTATCAAATACGGTCCGCCAGACGAAGTGGAAAAACGCTTGCTGGAGACCAACTCCAAGGACGTTCTCATTTGGAAATACCAAAGCGGACAAGTGCTGATTTTCCAGGACCGGTTGGGCAACGGAAATTTCGAACTGGTTTACGACAAGAAGAATCCCGGCCGTTCCGATCCCAAATACCTCAAGGTTATAAAAAACCTGAATATGGAATGAAACGCCTGCGGCCGTCAGCAACATGAGAAAGATTTTACTCGGTTCAGCCCGCTTGAAATTGGAGGAAGTGAGAGCGGTGGCTCAGGGCCGGGCCCGCGTCGGGTTGGGGCCCAAGGCTATCGGCAAGCTGGCGTCGGGCCGGCGGGTGGTGGAACAGATCATAGCCGGGAAGCAAACGGTCTACGGCATCACCACCGGCTTCGGGCGCTTTGCCGAGGTCACTATACCCCTGTCCGACATCGAACGCCTCCAGGAAAACCTGGTGAGAAGCCATGCCACCGGAGTGGGGCTGCCCTTCAGCCGGGAACAGGTGCGGGCGGTCATGTTCCTCCAGGCCGGAAAACTTTCCCGAGGGGCCTCTGGAGTCCGCGGTCAGGTGGTGTCCATGCTTTTGGAGATGCTTAACCGGGAGGTGGTCCCGTTGGTGCCCCAGCAGGGTTCGGTGGGGGCTTCGGGCGACCTGGCGCCGATGGCCCATATTGCCTTGGTGGTCATCGGACGGGGACAGGCCTTTTTCCGGGGACGACGGATGTCTGGGGCCGCCGCCTTAAAAAAGGCCGGACTGAAGCCCTTGTCGTTGAAAGCCAAGGAGGGGCTGGCCCTGACCAACGGCACCGAAGTGATGACGGCTGTTGGGATTTTAGCCCTGCTGGAGGGCGAGCGGTTGTGCCGGCTGGCCGATCTGGCCGGGGCCATGTCCCTGGAAGCCCTTAGGGGCACGCCGACCGCTTTCGATTCCGGCATCCATCGTCTTAGGCCGCATCCCGGCCAGACTCATTCGGCTGCCAATCTTAGAAAACTGCTGGCCGGCAGCCAGATACGGAAGTCGCATTTGGGCTGCTCCAAGGTCCAGGATGCCTATTGCCTGCGTTGCATGCCCCAGGTCCACGGAGCCACCCGGGATGCCTTGTCCCATGTCCGCAGGGTGCTGGAGGTGGAAGCCAATTCGGTGACCGACAACCCACTGGTGCTTGACGGGGGCCGGGTGGTCTCCGGGGGCAATTTCCACGGCCAGCCGGTGGCCTTAGCCATGGACTTCTCGGCCATGGCCCTGGCCGAGCTGGCCGACATCTCGGAACGAAGGATCGCCAGACTACTGGATCCGTCGCTTTCCGGCCTGCCAGGATTTCTGACCAAAAGGGGCGGACTAAACTCCGGGATGATGATCGTCCAGAATACGGCCGCCTCGCTGGTCTCCGAGAACAAGGTGCTGTCCCATCCGGCCTCGGTGGATTCCATCCCCACCTCGGCCAACCAGGAGGACCATGTCTCCATGGGGACTATCGCCGCCCGCAAGGCCGGCCAGATCGCGGAGAATGTGGCGGCGGTGCTGGCCTGCGAGCTTTTATGCGCCGCCCAGGGACTGGAGTTTCTCAGGCCACTGGCTCCGGGCCGCGGCGTGGCCGCCGCCTTCAGCGAACTGCGCCGCACGGTGCCCCCGGCCCGGGCCGACCGCGAGTTTTATTTGGATATCGGGAAAATCATGGCCGCCAACTCCGGGGGCCGGCTGCTGGAGGCGGCTGAGAAAGCTGTGGGGAGGCTGTCATGACCGGATCCGACCGACAATACATCGACGAGCTGACCGGATCCTATAACCGGCGCTATCTGTCCGAGGTGCTGGAGCCGGAGCTCAGATCTCTTATGGATCGGCGGGCCTGCTTTTGCCTGGTGATGGTGGACATCGACCGCTTCAAGGAGATCAACGACCTGTTCGGCCACCAGCACGGCGACCAGGTGATCCGGGAATTCGCCGCCTACCTCCGTTCCTGCATCCGCCCCAGCGACCGGGTGCTGCGCTACGGGGGAGACGAGTTCCTATGCTACATGCAGGGCATCGGCCGCAACGACGCCGAGCGCATCTACCAGAGAATACTGGAGAGATGCCGCTTCCGCAAGATGGCCGGGCACGCCATCACCATCAGCGTGGGCATCGCCGAGCATCCCCAGGACGCCGGCAACCTGTCGGAGCTGATCAAGATAGCCGACGAGTCGCTCTACGACGCCAAGCGGCGTGGCCGGGACCGGCTGGGGGCCATCCGCTCCCGGCATCTGGAGGTGCCCATCAAAGCCTTTGTCGACCGCAGCCGGGAGAAGGAGCGGTTGAGCCTCTACCTGATGGCGGCCGAGGGGCGGGCCAAGGTGGTGCTGGTCAAGGGGGCGGTGGGCATCGGCAAGACCCGGCTGGTGCGCGAGGTTCTCAACCGGATCAGCTACCGGGAGGTGCTCTGGGCCGACTGCCTGTCTTTAGACGAGGCCATCAGCTACCACTGCATCAGGCAACTGCTGGCCTATAAACTGCGCCGCCGGGGGGAGCAGATCATCAGGGAACTGCCGCCCGCCTTCCAGTTGGAGATCGTCAAGCTGCTCCCGGAACTGGGACACCAGATCAGCGAACAGGTGAGCAAAATAGGGCCGGTGCTGGACAAATACCGGCTCTACGAAGGGGTGAGGCTGTTCATCGAACAGGGCGAGATCCGGAAGATCCTGGTGGTGGACAACATCCAATGGATGGACCGGGAATCTCCCGGGGTGCTGCGCTATCTGATGCGGGCCCTGCGCGACCGGGACATCGCCTTCGTCCTGATATGCCGCAGCGAGGAGATGGGGCCGGAGTGGCAGGAGTTCGTGGCCGGGGTGGGCCGGGAGCTGGAGCTCTACGAAGTGGAGCTGGGTCATTTCGATACCGCCGCCGTTAGGGAGAGCGTAGGCCTGGCGCTGGGCGAGGAGCCGGGGGATAGGCTGGCCAATTACATGGTCAAGAAGAGCGGGGGCAATCCCTACTTCATCGAGGAGATCCTGAGGGAGCTACATCTGCGGGAGCACCTGGCGGTGGACCGTGAGGGCTGGCGCTTCCGCGAACCCGAGGAGATGATTGTTCCCCGCAAGGTGGCCGACGTTGTCCACCAGAAGTACAGCCGGCTGAGCCCGGAGGCCAGGGAGCTTCTGGCGGTGGCCAGCGTGGCCGGAAGCTTCGACCGGGAGATAATCGAGGAGATCACCGGCTTCAATCCCGGGCATGTCGACGGCCTGCTTGAGGAGATCACTAGGGTGGGATTGGCCGGCGGGGAGCGAAACCGGCTGATGTTTAGGGAGGAGATATGCCAGCAGGCCATTTATCAGAAGTGGGCCCAGGGCCAGGAAGCCAGGGAGGCCCACCGGAAGGTGGGCGAGATCCTGGAGCGGAGGGGCCGAGGCCGGCTGGCCAGCGTCATCGAGGACCTGGCTTATCATTACCATCGGGCTGGGGACTGCCAGAAGGGTATCGGCTACTGCCTAAAGGCCGCAGATAAGGCCGACCAGGCCTACTCCAATTGGGACGCCCGTCGCTATCTGGGTTGGGCTATGGACCTGATGAAGGAATCGGGTGCGAACGATGGAGACCAGAAGCTGTGGAATGTCAGAATGAAAGCCCTGGAGATAGATTTTCGCATCGGAGATCCCCAAAAACTATTGGACGAATACGAACAGATGCTGCGCCAAGCTAGGGAGACCAAAATCTCCCGATGTGAGGCCGAGGTGCTGTTCCGTTCGGCCATGGTCATGTCCTACGGCCTGTCCCAGCACCATCAGGCCCTGGCGCCGGCCCGGCGCGCCTATGAGATATTCAAGCGGCTGGGGAACAAGCCGGCCATATCCGGCGCCCTCAACCTTCTGGGCGTCATTTACCGCAATTTGGGGCAATACGGCCGTTCGGCCGAATGCTTGCGCCGCTCCGTCTCTCTGAAAACGGGAACCGGCTCCACCGGGCAGGCCTGGACCAACCTGGGAAACCTGGCCTTCAGCCGGGGCCGTCTGGACGAGGCTAAAAGATATTTTGACAAGGCGCTGAAAGCCTTTCAAGCAAGGAACGACCGGGTGAACCAGGCCTTGGTGCAGGGCAATCTCAGCGTGCTGGCCCGGGTCAAAGGAGACATGCCTCGGGCCATAGATCTGCTGCAGCGCTCCCTCAGCCTGAAAAGACTGGTGGGCGACCGCCGCGGCGAAGCCCTGAGCTTGGTATCATTGGGCAACATCCACACCGACCAGGACCAATTCGCCCAGGCCTTGGAGTGCTATCGGGCGGCTCTGAAGATCAACGCCGAGGTTCCGCAGAAGGGGCTGGGGATACTGGCCTCCCGCAACCTGGGGTTGGTCTACCGCGGACTTGCCCAGTACCGCAAAGCCCTGGAGTCGCTGCAGCAGGCTATGGCCATGGCCGACGAGGCCGGCGACCGCGAATGCCGTCAGTTGATACTCAACGGCTTGGGCGACGTCCACCTCTGTCTGGGCGACCTGGCCCAGGCCAAGCGCTGTTTCATCGAAGCAGCCCGATGCTCGGCATCGCCCAACCTTCCCTCGCAATATCTGCTGGCAGTTTCCCTGACCGCCTATCATCTTGAAGCCGGGGAGCTGGGCAAGGCCAGGAGGGCCATCAGGAAGGCCTACCGCTATTCCAAGACCATCCGTTCCAAATTTATGGCCACTATGGTCAGCCAGTTGTCGGCCGAGCTTTGGCTGGAACAGGGACGACCCCGCGAGGCCATGAAGGAGCTGGCCAAGACGAAAAAATTCCTGACCGATAGACACGGCAGCCACCAGGGTCAGTTCAACCTGCTGGCCGGCAGGGCCGAGATGATGCAGGGCCGCCGCGACCAGGCTCACCGCCTGCTGAAACTGGCCAGGGAGATTTTCCGTTCTTTAGGCATGAGGCTTCAAGAGGGGATCAGCAATTACTGGCTGGGTCTTCTGCAGGCCGGTTCCGGCCAGACGGCCGAGGCCGCCGTTTGTCTGGAGGAAGCCTTCGCCGTATTCGAAACCATAGAGTCCGGGATCTGGAAGGACAAGGCCCAGCGGGAGCTGAAGAAACTACGTCCAGGAGTTCCCTGAGATGGCGTTGATTCTGGCCGTTATGTCTTGGGGATACTTTTTCTCCTGCGCCCTGTCGCTGCTGAATGTCCGCCACATGGAGAGCCGGGCGGCCGGAGGGCTGCCCGCCGGTCTGCGTGATTGGATCGAACCGGAGCGGTTGGTTTCCATGGTCGCCTACAATAAGGCCAATGCCTGGCTGGGATGCTGGGGAGGCGGCCTGGGGCTGGCCGTAGCCGCCGCCATTCTGCTGACCGGTCTGCTGCCTTGGCTGGCCCGTGAGCTTTCAGAAACTTCTTGGCCCTTGTGGCTGCAGGGTATGGCGGCCTTGTTCGTTCCTCTTTTAATATTGCATCTGTCCGGCCTGCCGGCCTCCCTGGCCTCCAGCTTCGGCATCGAAAAACGCTTCGGCTTCAGCACCATTACTCCCAAGATCTGGGCGGCCGACCAAGCCAAAGGCCTGCTGGTCTCAGGCCTGTTGATGGGATTGCTGTTCTTTGGATTCTATATATTTATAGGGTGGTTGGGAAATAGATGGTGGCTGCCGGCCTGGGGGTTGGTGGCCGTATTTTCACTGCTGATAATTTTTGTGGCGCCGGTGTGGCTGGCTCCTTTGTTCAACAAGTTTGCGCCCGTCGCCGATCAGGAGCTCAAGGAAAGCATCCTGGAACTGGCCAAAAAAGCCAGATTCCCTTTAGCCGGTGTTTTCCAGATGGATGCATCGCGCCGCAGCACCCATGACAACGCCTATTTCACCGGTCTGGGCCGGACCCGGAGGATCGTCTTCTACGACACCATGCTGAGAAGCTACCGCCAGGGCGAACTGCTGGCGGTGCTGGGGCACGAGATAGGGCACTGGAAGCTGGGGCATATCCCACGGATGCTGGCGGCCTCGGTTGTTTTCAGCGGGGCGGCCCTCTTCCTGACGGCGCTGGTGCTGTCCAGCCCCTGGTTCTACCGGGCAATCGGCCTTTATGACATCTATTCCAAAATCGGACTATCCGGTCCAGTGGTCGGCCTAGCCTTGGTGGTGGCCTCGATGCTGTTCTCTCCCCTGGGCCTGTTGTTTTCTCCGCTGACAACCTGGCTTTCCCGGCAGCACGAATACCAGGCCGACGCATTTTCGCTTAAGCTGCGCCCCGAACCCGGCGACCTGAAAAGCGCTCTACGACGTTTGGGGGATAGAAATCTGTCGAACCTGTTCCCCCATCCTTGGTACGTGGCCTTTCATTACAGCCATCCGCCACTGCTGGCCCGGCTGGAGGCGATAGATAACGATAATAATACTAAACTTAACCACCAAGACACCAAGGCACTCTGATACATTAACGGTTTTTGGTGTACTTCGTGCCTTTGTGGTGAAGAAAAGGGTCTGATATGGCTAATGTCATCAAATCTCCCACCGGAACCAAACGCTCCTGCCTGGGCTGGCAGCAGGAGGCGGCCCTGCGCATGCTTTGCAACAACCTGGACCCGGCGGTGGCCGAAAGATCCCAGGATTTGGTGGTCTATGGCGGCACCGGCAAGGCGGCCCGCAACTGGGACTGCTTCCACGCCATAGTCAAGTCGCTCAAGACCCTCAAGAACGACGAGACTTTACTGGTGCAGTCGGGCAAGCCGGTGGGTATTTTACAGACGCACCCCTATTGTCCCCGGGTGCTTTTAGCCAATTCCAACCTGGTGCCGGCCTGGGCCAACTGGGACTACTTCCGCCGCCTGGAGGCGCTGGGGCTGATCATGTACGGCCAGATGACGGCCGGTTCCTGGATCTATATCGGCACCCAGGGCATCCTGCAGGGAACCTACGAAACCTTCGGGGCCATGGCCCGCAAACGTTTTGGCGGATCACTTCGGGGAAAATGGGTACTTACCGGCGGCATGGGCGGCATGGGCGGGGCCCAGCCTTTGGCGGTGACCATGAACGAAGGTGTGGTGCTGGTGGTCGAGGTGGACCCGGCCCGCATCCAGAAGCGCTTGGAGACCAGCTACTGTGACGCCATGCGCAACAACCTGGACGATGCCCTGAGGATGGTCAACGATTGCGTCAAGCGGGGCGAGCCCAAGTCCATCGGGCTGGTGGGGAATTGCGCCGACGTCCTGCCCGAGCTGGTGCGCCGGGGCGTCATCCCGGATGCGGTCACCGACCAGACCTCGGCCCACGACGAGCTGAACGGCTACGTGCCCCATGGAATGCCATATTCCGAAGCCCTGGAGCTGCGCCGCAGCGACCCGGAGGAGTACAAGAAGAGAGCCTACCAGTCCATGGCCGTCCATATGCGGGCGATATTGGACATGCAGAAGGCCGGGGCGGTGGCCTTCGATTACGGCAATAACCTGCGCGGCCAGGCTAAGGCGCACGGAAGGGTGGAAGACGCCTTCGAGGTGCCGGGCTTTGTGCCCGAGTACATCCGCGATCTGTTCTGCGAAGGCCAGGGCCCGTTCCGCTGGGCGGCGCTGTCCGGCGACCCGCGCGACATCGCAGTTACAGACGAAGCGGTGCTCAAGCTTTTTCCCAAGAACGCACATCTGAAGCGATGGATCGAGATGGCCCGCAGGAAGGTCCACTTCCAGGGCCTGCCGGCCAGGATATGCTGGCTGGGCTACGGGGAACGCGACAGGGCCGGTCTGCTGTTCAACGACCTGGTCAAAAAGAAAAAGATCAAGGCGCCCATCGTCATTGGCCGGGACCACCTGGATTGCGGCTCGGTGGCTTCGCCTAATCGCGAGACCGAGGCCATGCGCGACGGTTCGGACGCCATCGCCGACTGGCCGCTTTTAAACGCCATGGTCAACGTGGCCTCCGGCGCCTCTTGGGTGTCCCTGCATCACGGCGGCGGCGTGGGGATAGGGTACTCCATCCACGCCGGGCAAGTGACGGTGGCCGACGGGACCAAGGAGATGGCTAAAAGGATAGAACGGGTGCTGACCAATGACCCAGGGATGGGCGTCATCCGACACGTGGACGCGGGGTACGAGCTAGCCAAGAAAGTGGCAAAGGCGAAGAAGGTAAAAATACCAATGATGAAGTAAAACATCTTTGGTTTATATAAGATGTAAAAATCGAAATGATAGCCAATCATTTTGCGATATCGTTAATAGTGACGATCCTTGCATGGCTCCTGTCCGGCTGCGCCGCACCGCCGCCGAAGAGGGGAGCGGAGTACCGGCAGCCTGCCCCGGAAGCGGCGACCCTGCCGACGGCCCCTGCCACCCTGGCCGTGATGGACCTGGCCGTGTCCTCCGGACTGTCACCGGAGCAGGCGGCCATGCTGACCGACAAGCTGACCGGCGAGTTGGGCAAAAGCCAGTCCTTCGCCGTAACAGAGCGGGCCAGGCGCGACCAGGTCCTCGCCTCGCGTGGCTTCAAGCAGAGCGCATCTTGCGACCAGACGGCTTGCCTGGCCGAGGCCGGCCAGGCCCTGGGCGTCCGGAAGGTGGTGGGCGGATCGCTGGGCAAGTTCGGCAAAGGATACGCGGTTGACCTTAGGCTGGTGGACGTCTGGACCGGCGCCGCCGAGAAGACTTTCACCAAGGTGTACGAGGGCGACGTTCTGGTGCTCCTGGGGGCCATGCAGGAAGCGGCGGCCGCGTTCACGGGCCCAAAGCCGAGTGTTCCAACAACCGCGCCGCCGGCCGAATCACCGTTCATCCGCAGGAAAAAATAAGCCGGGGCAATGGACCTCATCATCCAGCACATCTCCCAATTGTTAACCCTGGCCGGCCCCAAGGGTCCGCGCTCGGGCGCGGCCCAGTCCGAGCTCGGCATCATCGAGGACGGGCTGGTGGCGGTGTCGGACGGGAAAATCGTGGAGGTCGGCAGGACCGCTGAGATCAAACCGAAGCTCAAGCTCACCGCCAAAACCAAGGTCATCGATGCCGAAAGCATGGTGGCCATGCCCGGCTTTGTGGACTGCCACACCCATCTGGTCTACGGCGGCTCGCGCGAGGAGGAATTCGAGCTGCGGGCTCAGGGCATGTCCTATATCGATATAGCTGCCAGAGGCGGCGGCATCCGTTCCACGGTCCGGGCCACCCGGGCGGCCACCCGGGAGCAGCTGACAGAGGCGGCGCTCAAACGGCTGAACAGGATGCTGATGTGGGGGACGACCACAGTCGAAGCCAAATCCGGCTACGGTCTGTCCACCGAGAGCGAGGTCAAGATACTGGAGGTTATTAAGGTTCTAAATGAAAAACAGGTTATAGAGGTTGTGCCGACGTTTATGGGGGCGCACGAGTTCCCGGACGAAGTGAGAAGTGAGAAGATAGAAGGGAGAAGCGACTTTTCCAGGGATAAGTACGTAAAGCAGATCTGCGAGGAGATGATCCCGCTGGTGGCCGAGCGGAAACTGGCCGAGTTCTGCGACGTCTTCTGCGACCAGGGGGTCTTCAGTCCGACCGAGGCCGAGATTATTTTGAAAACCGCCAGCAATTATGATATCATTCCCAAAATACACGCCGACGAGCTGGCCTCGGTGGGCGCGGCCGAGGCGGCCGGAAGGGTGAGGGCCATATCCGCCGAGCATCTGTTGCACCCGTCGCTGGAGGGGCTGGAGCTGATGAAGGAGGCGGGCACCATCGCCGTGCTCCTGCCCGGCACCAGCCTCACCCTGAAGAAACAGTACGCCCCGGCCAGGAAAATGGTGGAGATGGGCATCCCGGTGGCCCTGGCCACCGATCACAATCCCGGCACCTGCACCCTGGAGGCCATGCCCATCGTCATCGGGCTGGCTTGCCTCTACCTGGGGCTGACCCCGGCCGAGGCCATCTGCGCCGCCACCATCAATGCAGCCCACGCCATTAACCGGGGGGACCGGCTGGGTTCCATAGAAATCGGAAAACAGGCGGACATCATCCTTTTGGACATACCCAACTACCGCTACCTGCCGTACCACTTCGGAGTCAATTATGTGAAGACGGTGGTGAAGAACGGTGAAATAGTTGTCGGGAATATCTAACCACAAAGACACCAAGACGCTAAATCACAACCCTAAGAAGATGTCCCTTTGTGCCTTGGTGATGAAAAAGAACGAACGGATTTAACTGACAATCCATTTGGTGGTATGTAACACTTATTTGCCCGAAGTGTTACCATGAAAAAGGTTATTTTAGTAATAATTACGCTTGTTATATTATTTGGGTGCAGTAAAAAGAAATCATTTATTTCGCCCTTTCCACAATATTCCGATTTAAGTCATGTAACTTATGAATATCAGGCATTTCCATGTCATGATACAATTAAGGCAGATTCATTTACTATATACGTACAGGATCACAGCTTAATAATACAACACTATAATCTTGCGGCAAATTGCGCTGCTTATATTTATTCAAAGTTTCAGGCACAATGGGACACTTTATGCGTTTTTGAAACAGATTCGATAGGTGATTTTGCCTATACTTGCATTTGTTTTTTTCCAGTATATAGCAGGATAGACAGTTTACCGTCAGGTCGTTTTCTACTAAGTATATATCAAAGGAGTGTATTCCCAGACACGGCATTCAATTATCATTCAACCGTTAGGCCAATATACTTTGATAGCATAGTGATTAATTGAATATATAATACAATTATTATGAACCAGCTAGTGGAATGCGTCCCCAATTTCTCCGAGGGACGGGATAAAAAGATCATCGAGGCCATTGCCGACGCGGTGAGGGGGGTGGCCGATGTAAAGCTGCTGGACGTGGACCCTGGGGCGGACACCAACCGCACCGTCTACACCCTGGTGGGAACCCCGTCCGGAGTGGCCGAGGCCGCGTTCCAGGCGGCCAAAAAGGCCTACGAGCTCATCGACATGTCCCAGCACAAGGGCGCCCATCCCCGCATGGGGGCCATGGATGTCTGTCCGTTCATACCGGTGACCGGCGTCACCATGGACGACTGTGTGGCCATCGCCAAGAAGGTTGGGAAGCGTCTGGGCGAGGAGCTGGAGGTCCCGGTCTATTTATACGAGTTCGCCGCCACTTCCCCTGAGCGCCAGAGCCTGGCCGAGATAAGGGCCGGCGAGTACGAGGCGCTGGAGGCCAAACTCTCCGATCCCAAGTGGAAGCCTGACTTCGGGCCGGCCCGTCTCAAGCCGCGCTGGGGGGCCAGCGTGGTCGGGGCCCGCGAGTTCCTGATAGCCTACAACGTCAATCTGAATACCCGGGACAAAAAGCTGGCCAATGAGATCGCCCTCAACATCCGCGAGGGCGGACGGGCCAAACGCGACGAGCAAGGCAACTTGGTCAAGGACGCCAACGGCAAGACCGTCAAGCTTCCCGGGAAGCACAAGGCGGTGCGGGCCATCGGCTGGTACATCGACGCCTACCGCCAAGCCCAGGTCTCCATCAACCTCATCAATTACAAGACGACGCCCCTCCACGTGGTTTTCGATTCGGTGTGCGAGGAGGCCCAAAAGCTCGGGCTGCGCGTTACGGGTTCCGAGTTGGTTGGTTTGATCCCCCTGGGTCCGATGCTTGAGGCCGGAAGGCACTACCTGAAGAAGCAGGGCAAGAGCGCCGGGGTGCCGGAATCAGAGCTGGTCGAAATCGCGGTTCGCTCACTGGGACTCGATCAGCTGGGCCCGTTCGATCCGGCCAAAAAGATCATCGAATACAACTTCGAAAAGACCAGGCCCCTGATATCGCTGACCACCAGAGGTTTTGTGGATGAGGTGTCCACCGAGTCGCCGGCGCCGGGCGGGGGTTCGGTGGCGGCTCTGGCCGGAAGCCTGGCGGCGGCCCTGGCGGCCATGGTGGCCAACCTGACGGTGGGCAAGAAGGGCTACGAAAAGGTTTTTTCCGAGATGTCCGACCTGGCGGAGAGAGCCCAGGCCGTCAAGGACCGGCTGTTGCGGGCGGTGGACGACGACACCGATGCCTTCAACGATCTGATGGAGGCCACGCGCCTGCCCAAAACCACCGATGAACAGAAGAGGGCGCGCCAGGAGGCCATGGAGCTGGGTTACAAGAAGGCGGCGGCGGTGCCCCTAGAGACGGCTTCGGTCTGCCTGGAGGCCCTTAAGTTGTCTTTGGAGGTGGCCGCCAAGGGCAATGCCAATTCGTCTTCGGACGCCGGGGTGGCCGCCCTGATGGCCAGGGCCGGGGTGGAAGGGGCGGCTCTCAACGTCCTCATCAACCTGCCGTCGATCAGGGACGCCAAGTTCAAAGAGGAGCACACCCGGAAGGCGGAAGCGATGACAGCCGAGGCGGCCGAGCTGTGTCGGAAGGCCGTGGAAACGGTCAAAAAGGCCGTGGCCGGGATGTGAGAACGATTGTGCCAAGCGAAATGGGGATTTTGCCGGCAACATTATATCAGAGGGGCTGAGTGGCTGAGGTAGCCAGGCTCAAAGAGCAGGGTAGGCTGTTCTTCCAGAAGGGGGAGTGGGAGAAGGCCAGGCGAGCTTCGGAACAGGTTCTGATGTTTGACTCCGAAGACACCGAGTTCAACCTGATTCTGGCCGACGTCTACCTTCAGGGCGAGGACGATCGCAAGGCCTTGGACCAGTTCGAGAAGACCCTGAGGCTTTCCGAAAAGACCGGAGACTATGGGCGCGGCCTGGTGGCCTGCCGCCGGATATTGGCTATTGACAGAGAGCGTATAGAGTTATATAATAAGGCCGGCGAATTCTACTTCCGGCTGGGCTTGAAAAGCGGCACCATTCGGGAGTGGCTGAAGTACATCGAACAGCTCAAGCTGCGCTCGGACTTCACTGCCATTAGCTCGGCCTATCAAAAGATAGCCGGGATAGTGCCCGAGAACCCCGGCCTTAAGGATCTGGCCGGCAGGATAAAGCAGCTGGCAGACCAGCTGTTGTCCGACACCTCGGAGTCGGCGCCGGAGCCGGCCGATATTGCCCCTTACCGACGCTTGGTGGATGTGGCCCTGAAGATGGGCCAGCCGCGCAAGATAATGGAGACCCAGCTCTCCTACGCCAGAGTCCTGCAGCGGCGGGGTTTCGCCCGCAAGGCCAAGGCCGTCTACCAAAAGGTGTTGGAGCGCGACCCCACCAACGAGGAAGCCCTCTCCAAGGTGCTGGCCCTGCAGGACAACAGCGAGGTGGACCAGACCAAGCTGCGGGAGGAGTTTTACGGGGCCGGCCGCATGTTCCAGGAGGCGGTCTGGACCAGGATAGACGAAGCCTTCGAGCCCTACTACGACCTGGGGGTGCTCTTCCGCGCCGAGGGCATGCGGGACGAGGCCATCATCGAGTTCCAGCAGGCCATCAAGGGCGGCGGGCGCCAGCTCAAGGCCTTCGAGATGCTGGCGGTGTCCTTCCTGGAACAGGGAGACTTCGGTCTGGCCAAGGAGGTGCTGCACCAGGGGCTGTCCATCAAGAAGTTTCTGGACAACGAGTACGTCGGGCTGCATTACAATCTGGGCCTGGCCCACGAGCAGATGGGAGACCTGGCCAAGGCCCTGGGCGAGTACGAGCAGGTCTACATTCTGGATATCACCTATAAAGATGTAGCCGCACGGCTGCGGCGCATCGAGGCCCAGTTAAAAAACCAATACCAGACAAAACCGGCGGCTCCAGCCGAACCGCCGGCCGCGGCCACTGCGGCCTTGACTGCTCCGGCCCTGGTCCAATCCCTGCCGCCGGAAAAGCCGGTCCCGGCTGCCATCAAGACGGAGGCTGCGGTTGAAAAACCTGTCTCCGAGTTGCCCCCGGCGCCGGCTGAAGAGAAGAGACCGGAGGACCAGGTCCAAGCTCCAGTTGCAGCGGCCGAGCTTCCGGAGGAAGAGACCTTAGAGCCAGAGCAACATCCGTCACCGGCCCCCGTGGAGGAGGGGGAGACCGTCTATCTTAAGGATCAGGGGCTTTCTTTCCTGTAACGACCCACAAGGAGCACCGATGGACTACGAACGCTTCTTCAAACTCAGCGGGGACCCATTCTCCAATGTGCCGGACAACAGATTCTACTACGACAGTCCCCAGCACAGCCAGGCGGTGATGCACCTGGCCCATGTGGCCGAGCGCATGCGGGGCTTGGGCGTGCTGACCGGCGAGGTGGGGGCCGGCAAGACCATGCTGGCCAGGCGCCTGCTGGAGATACTGCGCGAGGACGGCCGTTTCGAGACGGCCCTGTTGGTGCTGACCCACGCCGACTTCAGCCCCCAATGGTTCCTCAAAAGGATCGGCATGCTACTGGGGGTGCGCGACCTTCAGGAGGAGAAGACCCAGATCTCTAACGCGGTGGCCAGGCGGCTGATGGAAATCCATGCCGAGGGCCGCAAGGCGGTGATCCTCATCGATGAGGCCAATCTGCTGCGGGGCCAGCCCATTCTGGAGGAAATCCGGGGCCTTTTGAACCTGGAGCTCTCCGACACCAGGCTGATCACCTTCATCATGTTCGGCATGGTGGAGGTAAACCAGAACCTGCTGGCCGACGTTTCCCTCAACCAGCGGGTGGCGGTGAGGTATCATCTGGAGCCGCTGGACCCGGCCTCGGTTAAGGAGTACATCCAGCATCGGCTGGTGATCGCCGGCCGCGAGGAGGAGCTGTTTACCGAGACCGCCTACGATCTGATCGCCCGCTATTCCCAAGGTCGGCCGCGGCTGGTCAACGCCGTCTGCGACAATTCTCTGATGGAGGGCTGCCTGCAGGAAAAGGAGATGATCGACGCGGCGGTGGTGCAGACGGTGGCCTACAACCTGGGGCTGGTGCCGGCCGAGGAGGAGGCCTCGCAGACCGAACTTAACCTGGGGCAGGAATACGCCTTCTAGAAAGCCTGAAAACCAAAGGCAGAAATCAGAAGCTGTTGACGCAATAGACTGTGGCCAAGGTTGACCAGATAAGAAACAAGGCGCAGGAGCTCTTCCAGAAGGGCGATTACGCCAAGGCGGTGGTCGAGTACAAGAAGGTGCTGGAGGCCGAGCCCGGGAACGCCGGCGTCTTCAACTACATCGGCGACGCCTATGTCAAGCTCAACAACATCGACGAGGCCATCGGCAACTACCTGGAGGCGATGAAGTACTACAGCGCCGACGCGCTGTACAACAACGCCATCGCCATCTGCCGTAAAATCCTGCGCTATAAAAAAGACGACTCCGAGCTCTACAAGACCCTGGGCGAGCTCTACATCCACCAGGGCCTGGTCAACGAGGCCATCACCAACCTGCTAGAGTACGCCGAACGAAAGATGAAGGACGGCCGTCAGGACCTGGCCTTCCCGGTGTACACCCAAATAGTCGAGCTCAATCCCCAGAATCTTAACATCAGGGCCAAACTGGCCGAGATGTATCTGGCCCAGAAGCAGATCCCGGAGGCCATCAACGAGTTCAGCCTGCTGGCTCAGGCCTACCGGGATCAGGGACGCCAGATAGAGGCCGAGGCCCTGGAGGCCCGGATCCGCAGCATGCGGGGCGAGCCGGCGGCCCCGGCGGCCGCCCCCACCATCGAGATCAAGCCGGCCCGGGTCATCGAGGAGCTTCTGCAGCAGAGGCAGGAGGCTCCGGCCGCGCCGCCGGCCCAGACGTTTACCGCTCCGCCTCCGCCGGTCCCGGAGATAGTTTTGGAGAGGGAGACGGCTCCGGCCGAGCCCGAGGTCGAGGCCAAGCAGGACTGGGCCACCAATATCGAGCTGGGCGACCTGTTGGTGGAGATCGGCTCCACCCAGGAGGCTTTGGACCAGTATCACAGCGCGGCCAGCGGCTATCTTTCCGAGGGCAAGGTGGACAAGGCGGTCGAGGTCTACAAGAAGATAGCCAACCTTCAGCCCCTGGAGCTGCGCAGCCGCCAGAAGATGGTGGAGATCGCGCTGGAGTCCAACCAGCCGGAAGCCATCATCGAGGCCTATCTGGGGCTGGCCGAGTGCCTGAGGAGGAGGGAGCTCAAAGAACAGGCGGCCGCCATCTACCAGAAGGTGCTGGAGATAGATCCGGTCAACGAGTTGGCCCTGGAAAACCTTTCCCTGCTCTTGCCCGACCTGCCCGAGGGCACGGTGGACATGCCGGGGATGGAGATCCATCCAGAACCTACGGCGGGGCCGGCCCCGCTTCCGCCATTGGAGACACCGCCTCAGGCTTCGCCTACCTTTGCGGCACCCCAGATGCCGAGTTTTTCTCCACCGACCGAGGTATTCCCCGAGCCGCCGCCGGCCCAGCCAACCTGGGCCGAACCCCAGTCCGAGCCAGAGCCAGCTGAGGAGCAACAGAGCTTCATCGTTCAGGCGCCCCAGGAGGAGTCGACACCCTATCCCCAGCCGGAGCCGGTGGGCGAGGCCATCTCCGAACAATCCAAGGTCCATTGGGGCCGGGACATCGTCGAAGGAGGCAGGCAGTCCCGGGTCAAGTTCAGCGTGGCCGACGAGCCCCAGGCCCCGGCCGCCCAGGAGGAATTTCTGTCCCTGTCAGAGATCCTGGCCGAGTTCAAGGAAGGCGTCTTCCAGCAGGTGGGCCAGGAGGAATACCGCCAGCACTATGACCTGGGCATATCCTATAAAGAAATGGGATTACTGGAGGAGGCCATCTCCGAGTTCCAGCTGGCCTCCAAAGGCGAGCAGGAGCGGCTGGCGGCCTTCGAGATGCTGGGGCTGTGTTTCTTGGAACGGGGCGAGCCCAAGTTTGCCATCAAGCAATTCGAGAGGGGGATCGCCACCCCAGGACATGCCGACGAAGAGTATCTGGGGTTGCACTACTATCTGGGCATGGCCTACGAGCAGGCCGGGGACCTGGAGAAGGCCAGACAATCCTATGAGAACGCCTACAACATAGACATCTCATTCCGGGACGTGTCCCAAAAACTGCTGGCCCTGCAGCCGGCGGCACCCCAGCCCGAGCCGCAGCCGGTTCCCGCACCCATTCCCGTTCCGGAGCCGCAACCTGTGCCGCGTCCGGCCCAGGTCTACCAGCCGCCGGCTCAGCCGGCCGTCCAACCACAATATCGTCCTCCGGCCGCCGCGCCGACGCCGGATCTTCAAAAGCCTGCGGCCGCACCCAGGCCGGCGCCTCAGCCCGGGCCTCAGCCGATCCCACAGCCTTCATACCAGCCGCCGGCCTCCCGTCCCGCGCCGGCCCAGCCCCAGACGCCGCCGGTGCGCCCGGCAGCCATGCCGACGGCCGTTCCCAGGCCTCAGCCGATTACGGCCGCCAGGCCGGCGGTGAAACCGCCGGTTCCGATGGCCCCCCAGCCGCCGGCCCCCGAGCCGGAGGCGGCCCCCAAACCCAAGCCCATTCCCTCAAAACTTAAAAAGCCGGATAAACAGCGCATATCCTACGTCTGATTAGGATAATGGAAAGGTACCCGGCGGTACGCCTGTTCCTGACCATGGCCGCAGGGATATTGATCGGCAAAGCCGTCAATATCCCTGTGTTGTTGTGCTGGATGGGGCTGGGGGTGGCGGCCGCCTTGACCTTGGTATGGCGGCGCAGTCGGTTGTCCGGCTGGCTGTGGCTTGCAGTCCTGGCCATGTCTGCCGCTTTGTGGCATCAAGTTAGGGTCCGGACCGCCCAGGCGCCCTTGACACCGGGCCGGCAGCAAATGGTGATCAGGGTGGCCGGAGAACCAAGGCTGGCCAGGGGCCGCTGGGTCTTTACCGCCAAGGCGGAGGCGGTCGGACAATCTGACGGCGGATGGCGGACGGTCGGCTTCAAAGCCTCATGCTATCTGGACCAGGACCTGGGTCTGGAGCCGTCTTATGGCGACAGGCTGGTGGTCGAGGGCGATTGGCGGCTGGCCGGGCCGTCCCGCAATCCTGGGGGATTCGACTACCGGCAGTATCTGGAGCAGCAGGAGGTGGCCGGGATAATTTCAGTGCAACGGGCGGAGCTGGTAGAAAAGGGCCGAGGAAATCCTATAATGGCCGGGCTGATCATTCCGGCCAGAAGGCAGATCAGGCGGGCGGTAGGACAAAATATGGAAGGCGACGAGGCGGCCCTGCTTTTGGGATTGTTGCTGGGCGAAAGAAACTTTTTGTCGGACAGGGTCAAGGACGCCTTTTCCGGGACCGGCACCACCCACGTACTGGCGGTTTCCGGGCTCCATGTGGCCCTGGTGGCCATGATACTCTTCACCTTACTCCGAGTGGCCCGCTTGCCGAAACGGGGCGCCTACTTGGCCGCCATGGTGGGACTGGTTTTTTATGCGGCCCTGACTGGCGGCTCGGCCTCCATCGTCAGGGCGGCCATTATGAGCTGTGCGGTGATGCTGGGGATGCTGTTCGAGCGCCAGGGCAGCGGACTAAACATGCTGGGCCTGGCGGGTCTTTTAATACTTGCCTTCTGGCCGCAGGCCCTGTTCACCGTGGGCTTCCAGCTGTCGTTTGCCGCCACTTTCGGAATTCTGACATTGACCGCATCCCTGCAGAATCTTTTTTTCAAGATAACCGGCTCTCCGTCCGTTAGAAACTGGCTGCTGACTCCGCTGTCGGTATCGGCCGCGGCCCAGTTGGCCACCACCCCGTTTTTGGCCTATCATTTTCACCGGGTGCCCTTGGTTTCCCTGGCGGCCAACATCGTGGTGGTGCCGCTGGCCGGGTTGGTGCTGGCGCTGGGCATCGCCCTGTCCCTGGCCTGGCTTGTCAGCTGGCAACTGGCCGCGCCCCTGGCCGCCAGCGCCTATGGAGCCGCCTGGCTGATGCTGAGATCGGTCGAATTTTTCTCCGGACTGGGAGCGGCTTCGATCTCCTGGCCCCGCCCGGATCTCATCCAGGTGGCGGCCTATGCTTTTATTCTGACACTGGTCTTCGCTTGGTCCAAACTGGGAAGATGGCGCCCGGCGCTGCTGGCCGCCGTTCTGCTGTCGGCCAACGCCGTCGTCTGGCGGCAGGCCCTGGCCGAACCGCGGCCTTTGGAGATTTACTATCTTGATGTAGGACAGGGCGATGCCGCCGTCATTAGGTTTCCCAACGGCCGGGTGTTGGCCATCGACGCCGGACAAGGAGGGCCGGCATCCGCCGAAGGAAGCAGTTACGACTACGGACAGAGGGTGATGGTTCCTTTCCTCCGTTACCAGGGCATCGGGGCCATTGACCGGTTTCTGATCACCCATGCCGACGCCGACCACTGCGGGGGGGCGGCTACTGTGTTTCATTCAGTCAACGTTAGGCGTCTGACCATCACCCATCACCCCAGCGACAAACCGCTGTATCTGGCTGCCTTGGAAGCCGCCGTTAAAAGCCGAGCCAGGGTGGACAGCCTTTGCGGCTACGACACCCTCGAGGGCATCTGGCCGGCCCGGGGCTTTATCTACAGCCGGCCGGACACGATGGAGAACGGCAACGAATCGTCCCTTATCTGCTATATTATGTACGGGGAGCACTCATTTTTGTTCACCGGCGACATGGGGCCGGAACTGGAGGGGCACCTGTTGCGTATCGGCCTGTTGCCTAGGTGCCACGTGCTTAAGGTGCCTCACCATGGGGCCAGGCACAACAACGGGGCAGGTTTGGCCCAAGCCATCAAACCGGAAACAGCGGTTATCTCGGTGGGGGAGCATAACCGTTTCGGGCATCCCTCACCCCAGGCTTTGGAGAATTATGCCCTAGCAGGGGCTAAAATAGTGCGCACCGATCTTTACGGGTGTGTCAGATTGATAGACGACGGCGTTTCTTATCAGATTGCCACCATGCTTGGAGGCTTGGACGATAATTGACTTGGTTAAGCCGAGCATTGTATAATGATATTGCTTAATGCCATAATATGGTTGTTCCTTTTGCTTTTTAAGCCGGATAAAATCATCTTTTAGGGGCGCAAATAAATTACGGTTCTATAGATGTTATTGGCATTAAGCCTTAAAATCGTGTTTTTCAATATAGCACAAAATATAGGGCGCCTTCTTCCTTAATTGCCAGTGCTATCATATTCCATTATTTCTTGAGGCAAAACCGCCATGCCCGCACCTTACCCCGCCGCCGCCACGCCGTTGGTCGAGTTCGACGCCGAACGGATGGTCAAGCTCATCGAAAGCTTTAATGCTCGGCGCATCGCCTCATTCTTGGACGTTACCGACCTCAAGGCCGACACCCAGGCTCCCAAGATGGCCAAGATGGCCGATTGGGCCAAAACCTTGGGCTGCGCCTCGGTCTGCGTCAACCCGGTGGAGGCGGCCGACATCCTGCCCCCGCTCCTCAAGGGCTCTGCCGTCAAGGAGTGCTATGTCCACGATTTTCCCTTGGGTAAGTCTGACATCGGGCTTAAGGCGAAAATGGCCGAACACATCGTCAAAAAAAGCCGGGAGCTGAGGGGCGAGGGCAAGGGGAGGCTGGAGCTGGACACGGTCATCAACGTGGGGCGCTTCAAGAAGGACCCAGGCTATACCCTGGAGGAGATAGACGCCGTCTGCCAGGCGGCCGACGGGGAGACGGTCAAGGTGATCGTCCGCTCCTCGGAGCTGACCGAGGAGGAAGTGTGGAAGGTATCCGAGGTGGTGGCCCAGTCCCAGGCCAACTTCATCAAGAACTCCACCGGCATGGACGCCTACGGAGCCATGCCCGAGCATATCAGGATCATGCGTCAGGTCATGGGGCCGCAGCGGGGCGTCAAAGCAGCCGGCGGCATATCCGATGCCCTGAGCTTTCTACGGCTGGCCTATGCTGGCGCACCCGAGCCAGAGCTCTGGGATCCCATGCTCTGGCGTTGTGGCACCAGCGCCCCGCTGGCCATCGTTTCCTCCATGGGCTGGCTTAAGCACCAAAGCCGCCACTGGGCCCAGGCCGGAGTGACGCCCTGCCTGGTCTGCCCCTATCATCATGTGGAAAAGCTGCGGGTGGAGATGCGGGAGCTGTCCAATGCCAAGTGCCGGGGCTGCGACCACTTTCACTACCGCATTGACAAGGATCTGTGAGGAGCCAATCATGCCTCAGTTCAAGCAGATAAAAGGCGGCTATCACGGTAAACTGCTGCGGGTGAATCTGACCACGGGTTCGATCGAGTCCGAGGATATCCCCGAGGAAATGCTTCGCGACTATCTCGGGGGGCGGGGCCTGGGATCCAAATATCTTTACGACGAGCTGAAACCGGGCGTCGATCCCCTTTCTCCGGACAATAAGCTGTATTTGGTCGCCAATCCCCTAAACGGCAGCGGCGCCGCCACCTCCTGCCGCTACAACGCGGTCACCAAATCGCCCCTAACCGGCGCCATTCTTTCCTGCTCGGCCGGAGGGCATTTCGGGATCGATCTCAAAGCCTGCGGCTTCGATATGGTGGCTTTTGAGGGACGGGCGGCCCGGCCGGTATATCTCTGTCTGCAGGGCGACCATGCCGAGCTGCGGGATGCCGCCGACCTCTGGGGACTGGACACGCACCAAACCACCGAAGCCCTGCTGGCCAAAATCGATCCCAAAGCTGGGGTGGCCTGCATCGGGCCGGCCGGCGAGAACCTGTCCCTGCTGGCATCCATCATGAACGAGAAGGACCACGCGGCCGGTCGGGGCGGTGCCGGAGCGGTCATGGGCTCGAAAAATCTGAAAGCGGTAGCGGCGGTCGGCGCCGTCAAGACTCCGTGGCCGGACGAGGAGGCCTTGGCCGCCGCCAAGAAGCAGTGGATGACCTTTGTGGCCGAGGCGCCGCTGACCAAGGACGCCCTCAAGGAGTGGGGAACGCCGGTGCTGGTCAAGATCATCAACTCCTACGGCGCCTGGCCCACCAGGAACTTCCAGCAAGGGTTTTTTGTGGACGACGATAGCCTCTCGGCCCAGACCCTCAAGGAGAGGTTCTTCGTAAAACGCGAGCCCTGCGCCGCCTGCGCCATCGGCTGCTCCCGGGCCACCAAGACCTCAAAGCGCCAGGGCAAGGGGCCGGAGTACGAAACCATCTGGGCTTTGGGCGCCCTGTGCGGGGTGCGGGACCTGGAGGCGGTGGTCCATGCCAATTACAACTGCAACGAACTGGGACTGGACACCATTTCGGCCGGAAGCGCCATCGCTTGCGCCATGGAGCTTTCAGAGCGCGGCTTTTTGGACCAGGAGGCGAAAGAAGCCATTCTCCGGGACCTGGGGCGGGAGCTCAGGTTCGGCGATGCCGAGGCCATTGTCCTTTTTACCGAACAGATGGGAAGAGCCCAAGGTTTCGGCCGCTTGCTCGGTCTGGGAAGCAAGCGCCTGGCGGAAAAATTCGGCCATCCCGAGCTGGCCATGCACGTCAAGGGCCTGGAGCTGCCGGCCTACGACCCGCGCGGCTTCCACGGCATGGCCTTGGCCATGGCCACGGCCAACCGGGGGGGGTGCCATGTGCGCAACTTCCTGATCGGCTGCGAGGCCATCGCCACCCCGGTACCGGTCAGCCGGTTCGCCGCCGCCGGCAAGCCTGGAATCGTCAAGCTCTATCAGGACCTGACGGCTGGTATCGACTCCATCGGAGCCTGTCTTTTCTCCTTTTTCGCCCTGAGTCCGGAACACTACGCCGAGATGCTGCAGGCGGCCACCGGTCTAAAACGCGACAGCGCCGAATTCCTCCGGGCCGGGGAGCGGATATGGAATCTGGAGCGCCTCTTCAATCTCAGGGAAGGATTCTCCCGCGCCGACGATTCCCTCCCGGCCAGGTTTGGCAACGAGCCGCTGTTAGAGGGACACTCCAAAGGCAAGACGGTGGTTCTTAAGCCGTTGCTTGACGAGTATTACCGGCTTCGAGGCTGGGATGAAGGGGGCGTGCCAGAAAAAGGGAAACTGGCCGAGCTCGGTCTGTAAAGCCGCAAGCCAACGCATTGTCAGACAACAAGATGAAGAAAGGGACGGGACCGAGACCTTTCTTCATTAAATTTATCCCGGATAGTATAATTGCTATATAAAAATACCTTGTAAAAAACATAAAAAAGTGATAAAATATCAGGTTAAGCAATAAAACAATCAAACAAAGACCATATTAGCCATCATGTCTCCCATCGAGATCGCCATTCTGATTCTATACGGACTGCTGATGGCGGTGCTTTCCGTATATTCCCTCCATGCCTACCTGATGGTCTACCTCTACCGAAAATACCGGGGCCGGTCCGACAAGCCCAAGCGGTTTTTTCGGATTTGGCCCAGGGTGACCGTCCAGCTGCCGATCTATAACGAGAAGTTTGTGGTGGAACGCCTGATAGAGTCGGCCTGTGCCCTGGATTATCCCCGAGACAGGCTGGAGATCCAAGTATTGGATGATTCCACCGACGAGACCAAGGAACTGGCCGCAAAGATCGTCCGCAAGCACCAACTGCTGGGCACCGATATCGTCCATATTCATCGGACGGACAGAACCGGATTCAAGGCGGGCGCTCTGCGCCAGGGCTTGAAGACGGCCAAGGGCCAGTATCTGGCCATCTTCGATGCCGATTTCATGCCGCCGCCGGATTTCCTCAGGAAAATGCTGCCCTATTTTGCGGCCAAGGACATCGGCTTAGTGCAGGCCCGCTGGGGGCACCTCAACGGGGACAGCTGCCTGCTGACCCGCAGCCAGACCATCGGGCTGGACGCGCACTTTGTTATCGAGCACGGAGCCCGCAACGCCGACGGGATATTCATAAACTTCAACGGTACGGCCGGCATCTGGCGGAAAAAGGCCATCGAGGACGCCGGCAACTGGCAGGACGACACTCTGACCGAGGACATGGACCTTTCCTACCGCGCCCAGCTGGCCGGCTGGCGCTTCGTTTATGTCAACGAGGTGGTTTGCCCGGCCGAGGTGCCGGCCGAGATTCACGGTTACAAAGCCCAGCAATACCGTTGGGCCAAGGGCGCCATCCAAACGGCTAAAAAGCTGCTGCCCCGCATCTGGCGCGCCCCATCCCTGCCATTTAAGGTCAAATGGGAGGCCACCATCCACCTGACCAACCACCTGGTTTTTCCGGTGATGCTTCTGGTGGCCTTGCTCTCACTGCCAATGATGGTCATCAAGGTCTCCTCCAGCGCCTCGCGAGGTTTCTTCATAGGGGCCACCGTATTCACCGCCAGCGCCTTCAGCTATCCGCTTTTCTACATCTATGCCCAGAAGGAGATCTACCCCGACTGGAAGAGGCGGGTGCTGTTCCTGCCCATATTGATGGCCGGGGCCGTCGGGCTGTCGGTGACCAATACCAAAGCGGTGCTGGCGGCTCTTCTAAACCGCAGAAGCGCCTTTATCCGCACCCCAAAGTACAATCTGATGGGCAGCGCCAATAAGCGTCAGGGAGGCATGTCCGGCTACCGGGCGGCCTTTAGCGGAACGGTGGTTTTGGAACTGCTCCTATTCGCTTATATCAGCTTCGCCCTGTGGTATTCCCTGCAGCATTTGCAGTTGGCCACCACGCCTTTCGTTCTGATCTACTGGCTGGGCTTCCTTTTCATCGGCAGCCTCTCTCTATACCAGGGGCTGCGGCGTTGAATCGCTTAAGCAACCCCGGGGCTTGTCAAAACAAGCCCCTTTTCTTTTATCGCACATGAGCCGCGAGCTTTCCTCAATGGCCGGGATGTCCCTGGGGACCCTGCTTTCCCGGCTGACCGGTTTCGTCAAATGGGCCATGCTGGGGGCGGCCTTGGGCTTTACCCCGCTGGCCGATGCCTATAACCTGGCCCACATCCTGCCCACCATGATATACGAGCTGGTGCTGGGCGGAATCCTGAGCGCGGTACTGGTTCCCCTGGTGGTGGAGCAGCTGGCGCTGGCGGATCAGGAACAGGCCTGGCTGGGGGTGAGCAAACTGGCCAACGCCGCTTTCCTGGTTCTGGCCGGAGTAACCCTGCTGGGCTGGGCGGCTGCGCCCTGGCTGGTCAAGCTGCAGACGCTGAAGATCGGCGGAGCCGACCGCAGGCTGGTGCTGTTTTTCTTCGTCTACTTTGTCCCCCAGATCATGTTCTACGGCCTTTCGGCTCTGGGCACCGGCCTCCTCAACGCACGACACCGCTTTGCCATGGCCGCCCTGGCTCCGGTATTCAACAACCTGGCAGTGGTGGCCTCGCTGGCCCTGTACTTGGTTTGGCCGAACTTCGGCATTACCGGCCTGGCATTGGGGACAACCTTCGGTGTGTTGCTTCAGGCCATGGTCCTGGCGCCAGATTTGAGGGCTGCCGGCTTTCGGTACTATCCAGCGCTCGATCTGAAGCATCCGGCAGTTCTAAAGATGGCCAGGCTCTCCGGCCCGGTAATCCTTTACGTCATTTTCAATCAGATAAATCTGACCGTCCAGAACAACCTGGCCATCCCCCTCAAGGGAGGCGTTTCCGCCCTGCAATACGCCTTCGCCTTCTACGTCATGCCCCATGGTCTGTTGGCGGTATCCATCGGCACGGTGCTGTTGCCGGGGTTATCGGAGCTGGCGGTCAGAAACGACTGGCACGGTTTCGCTAAAAAGGTGGAGCAGGGGCTGTCCTGGAGCGCGGCAGCCATTGTGCCGGCCATGGCCGTCTATTTTACCATGAGCCTGCCTTTGGTTCAGGTGCTGATGCAGCGGGGGCGGTTTACTGCCGGCGACACCGGCCTGCTGGCCACAGTGCTGGCTTGTTATTCCCTGGGGTTGCTTTCGTTCACCATCTACCTCTTCATCAACAGGGTATTCTATTCCCTGCAGGATACCTGGACGCCGCTGGTCCTAAATTTCACCGGGAACCTGACCAACTCGGCCTTCAACCTGCTGGCGGTGGGTGCTCTGGGCGTGCCCGGCCTGGCTCTGGGCCATGCTCTGGCCTATACGGTCATTGCGGCGGCCGGGGCAATGCTTATTGCCAGACGGGTGAAGGAGATCGATCTGAAATCGGTGCTGGGGTCGTTGGTTCGGGTGGCGGCCGCCTCGGCTGCGGTCGGCCTTTTCGGCTTGGCGTTTTCCAAGGCCTGGTCAGCCTGGCTGGGCGGGTTCTCCCTCTGGGCCAAGGCCGCGATCCTGGGAGCCGGCTTGGCGGCGGCCGGGCTCGTCTATCTGGGAGCGGCCAGGGCGGTTGGAGTTAGGGAAATAACGGATCTATCCGATTTCGTCAGAAAAAAAATGGGGAGGTCTGTTTCTGCCCAAAGCGGGATTCGGCCTCATTAAAAATAAACCGGATACTACAGATATGGATGAGATGAACCACAGGCTGGAAAGGACCTCGGTCCCAGCCCTGGAGGCCATGCTGGGAGAGAGGATCCCGGTTCTGGATCAGGGCTTCATCAGGGTGGTGGACTACCTGGGCTCTGACCAGTCCATCGTCCAGGCGGCCCGGGTGTCCTACGGCCGAGGCACCAAGACCGTCAAGGACGACCGGGAGCTGATACGCTATTTGATGCGGCACGACCATACCTCTCCGTTCGAGATGTGCGACATCAAGCTGCACCTGCGGGTGCCCATGGACTGCTGGCGACAATGGATCCGCCACCGCACCGCCAGCGTCAACGAGTATTCCACCCGCTACTCCATCGCCATCGACGCCGCCCTGGCCACTTTGCCCGGAGGCTGGCGCAGGCAGGCGGTCCGCAACCGCCAGGGCAGCGAGGGACAGTTGGATGAAGCGCTTGGGGCCGAGCTGAGCCGGGAGGAGTCCGAACTTCAGGAACACTGCCGTCGGGTCTACAGCCGCCGCCTGGAGTTGGGGGTGGCCCGGGAACAGGCCCGCAAGGATCTCCCCCTTTCAACCTATACCGAGGCCTATTGGAAGATAGACCTGCACAATCTTTTCAATTTTTTGTACCTGCGTCTGGACGCCAAGGCCCAGCTGGAGATCCGCCTTTATGCCCAGGCCATCGGCCAAAGAATTGTGGCCGTCTGGTGCCCCCTGGCCTGGGAGGCCTTCCAGGATTATCGGTTAAAAATGATCAAGCTGTCGGCTGCCGAGCAATCCATCATCGGCCTCCTGGCCAAGGGACAGGGGACAAAGGCGATGGAGGAGGCCGAACGCCTTGGTTTTCTGGCCAAAGGCCGGGAGGGTTATAAACGAAGCTTGGAGTGTCAGGAGCTGGAGGACAAGCTGCCGGCTCTGGGCCTAGCCGCGCCCTGGCTTAAGGCGGAATGATTCCTTCTATGGACGCAGGCCAGGGAAAATGGGTGAAGCCGGACTATGGCGGCGGAGGCCTGGTCAACCTGGTGGCCTCGATAGCCGCCAGGTTCGGCCACCGCACCGGTCATCCCGTACTCAGGATCCTCCCGCCGTCAAGGCTGTCACGCTATAAAAAAATAGTTCTGGTGGTGCTGGACGGACTGGGCTGGAAGTTTCTGGAACGCCAGGGCGAAGCCGGATTTCTCAAAAGCCGTCTGTCTGGCCGGATGACCTCGGTCTTTCCCTCAACCACGGCCAGCGCCGTGGCCACACTGGCCACCGGCGCCACCCCCCTGGAGCATGGCGTCACCGGCTGGTTTACCTTCCTACGCGAGCTGGGATCTGTGGCCAAAATCCTATTCTCCCAGCCGCGGCACGGGGGTGCCGGATACCCTCAGACCGGGGTGCCCATGCGGCGACTGATTCTGTCCCCGCCGATGTATCGGAAATTGAAGGCGAAGTGTTTGGTGGTCGCCCCGGAGGAGATTATCTCCAGCGATTTTACTCAAACTACTTCGGCCGGGGCCGGGTTGATAGGCTACCGGAGCCTAGCCGGCTTCTGCATGGGGATCGAACGGGCGCTGGAATCGGGGACGGGGCCGACCCTGGTCAGCGCCTATTGGCCCGAGTTGGACGGCATTTGCCACCATCACGGCACCGGCAGCCGCCAGGCCTGGGAGCACTATCTGGAGCTGGCGGCTTCCCTGCAAAGGCTCTGCAGCCGGTTCTCCGGAGGGGAGATACTTTTTCTGATCACGGCCGACCACGGACTGGCCGATACTCCGGCCGGACGTTTTATTGATCTGGGACGCCATCCCCAGCTTTCCGACTGTCTGACACTGCCGCTATGCGGAGAGCCTCGCCTGGCCTATTGCTATGTACATCCGGATCGGAAAACTTTTTTCCTTCGATATATAACTAAAAGACTGGGGCGGGCCGCTCGCCTCTATGACCAAAAAACATTGATAGACGGCGGTTATTTCGGCCCGGGAAAACCTGAGCCTTGGTTCCGTCACCGGGTGGGTGATTATGTGCTGGCCATGAAGCAAGGCTGGAGCCTTCGTGATTTTTTGCCGAACGAAGAGAGGTCTTTGCTAAAGGCCGCCCATGGCGGAATGTCTCCGGAGGAAATGCTGGTGCCTCTCATTGTTTCCGGATAAGAGCTGGATTATGAATTTAATCATGAAACTGACAAGGAAAGGCCATACAACTTCAATTCTCTTAGGAGTCTTTCTGTCAGCGGCTTTTCAGGCTGTCTGTCGGGCTGAGGAGCCTGAGGAGCACATGGCCCAGAGCCGGGAATCGTCAGAGGTCATAATGCTTTGGGAGGCTTTGGAGCATCAGCTGGCCTTGGCCATGCTGGACAGCCTGCCGACTGATGATCCGTCTTCCAGCTTCCAGCGTTGCCGCATCCTGACCATGGCCGGCGACCATCTGGCCGCGGCCGCCTCAGCCAACGAATTTCTAGCGAGATGGCCGCAGTCAGGCCTGGCCCTGGATGTCCGCTGGATGCTGGGCTATAACATCGAGAAGCTGGGGTATTATCGAGATGCCGGAGAACGGTTCCGATCTCTGGCGGATGAGGACACCCTGCTTTCCGAGATAGCCCTCTTGCACCGGGCTTCCTGCCATCGGGCGTCAGGTCGGGCCGATTTAGCCCAGGCTTTGCTGGACAGCCTCAGGCGGCGTCCGCCAAGCTTCGAGGACGATATCGACCTGCTGCCCCCGGCGATGGCCTGGACCATGAACGGTTCGGAAGGCCCGCCGGTCAACGGCGCGGCTCCACGTCTTAGCCGCAGTCTGCGCAAGGTAAATCGGGCCATCAACCAGGCCAAGCACCAGTATGCCCTGAGTCTGCTGGCCAGATTCCTCAGAAATAATCCCCGAAGCTCCGAGACCGGCCTGGCCCATTACCTGATAGGGAAAAGCTATGAAAAAATGGGCCGGCTGGATAAGGCATCCCAATCCTATCGTCTAGCCGGCGCCCGGCAGCCTTCCTCCCCATATGCCGATGACGGACTGTTTCGGGCCGGCTGGTGCCTCTACAAGAATAACGATATCGCCGGCTGTCTGACAGCCTGGGATTCGCTAAAGCTCCGCCATCCCCAAAGCAGTCTGTTGCCGGCGGCCGATTATTGGAGGTACCGCCTGGCAGTTGAAACCGGCGACACCGTCGAGAGAGAGAGACTGAAGGAGAAGATACTGTCCGAATATCATTTCAGCTATTATTGGTGGCGCCTGCGCCAGACGCTGGTTGCTTCGGATTCTGAGGCCGTAGCCGACACGGCTGCCTCCGGGAATATCTCCGGTTTTTGTGATTTCACCTGGTGGCTGGCCGGGCGCCGCCAGTACCGTCAGGTCTTCAGGCTTCTGGATCTGGGCCTGCTGGAGGACGCCCGCCAACTGGCCGACCGGCTTAGGGAGGCCTCGGGAAACGACGTCTTGGCTCTGTACCACCTGTCGCTCATCTACCACCGGCTGGGGCAGGATCCCCTGGCCATTCATCTGGCCAAGAAGGCGCAGAGCATGTGGCTGGGGACCCGCCCCAGGGAACTCTATCAAGTTCTCTATCCCAGGAGATACCTGCATTCTATCAGAAAGGAGGCCGGCCTTCACGGTCTGGATCCGGCCTTGGTTTTAGCGGTGATGAGGCAGGAGAGCCGTTTCGTGGCCAAGGCCCGCTCCCGGGCCGGGGCCAGGGGTCTGATGCAGATCATGCCCAAGACCGGCCGCCGTTTGATGGGGTCCAGAAAGTTCCGAGCCGACACCCTCTATCATCCTAACACCTCCATTCATTACGGCACCAAGTTTCTGGCCAGGCTGGTGGACCAGTTTGACGGTTCGCTGGTGCGGGCTCTGGGCGCTTACAACGCCGGGCCGCAGCGGATGAACGGCTGGCTGAAATCGCCCCGCAGCCGCCGGGATGACGATTTCCTGGTGGAGGACATCAACATCGCCGAGACCAGGGATTACATTAAAAAAGTATTGGAGGGCTACTATATATATTCCTGGCTGCTGGGCGCTGCCCCTTGAGCTTAGGTTCCGAATCAGGAATTGGGGAGGATCTAGATGTCTCTTTCAAAAATCATAGCCTGGCTTCCGCTTTTGTCGCTGGTCTTATGGGGTACGGCCGTCGGCCAGGAGGACGCCTACCAACCGTCTCTTTTAGTCTTTCCGCCATCGGGGCACTCCTGGGTACAGAAGGCCCGAACCGCCCATCTGAAGATGGTTCTGGGGTTGGGCTTCGGTTTTGCCAATCCCCAGGGTGTGGCCTGTGTCCGGCTTGATGAGGGCGATGATCCCAAGACGGTGGATGATGACGACGAGTTGACCGTCTTTGCCGTCAACTCGGACAAGCACCAGGTGGTCTACAACCAGGGATTGGCCGGGGTTCGCTATTATGGAGGTTTGGGTTCCGGCAAAGGAAAGTTGCACAACCCGGTGGGAGTGGCCGCCAGCCCCGACGGATTGGTCTCTGTAGTCGATATGAACAACAACCGGGTGGTTCTGCTGCGGATGCGGAAGGGAAAGCTTTCGTACGTCCGGGACATCGGGGCCGGCGCCCTGTTCCACCCGGCAGGCTGCGCCTTCGATGCCCGGGGCCACATCTTTATCACCGACAGCGATCACGGCCGGGTTGCGGTTTTCGACACCTCGGGGAATCTGATCAGCTCGTTCGGCCAGGGTCTGCTGGACAGGCCCTTGGCCGTCGCCATGGTTGACGGCATTGAGAGATGGAACCACCGCCGCGAGACCTACATCGTGGTGGCCGACTCGGCCTCGGGAAGGCTGCGCAAGTTCGACCGGCTGGGACGCCTGCTGGCTCAGGCCACCGGTGACGACATCGCCATGCCCGGGGCCTATTTCGGTTTTTTAGCCATCGACTACTATGGCAGCATCTACGCCACGGACATGGTCAACCACATGGTGCACAAGTTCGACCACGAATTGAAGTACGTGGCCTCCTTCGGCCGCAGGGGAGAAGGGGAGCGGGAGTTCGAGTCGCCCCGGGGCATCGCCATCTGGCGGCGCTACGGCCAGGTGTTCGTGCTGGAGCGGGAGTCGGCCCAGTACTACTGGGTGGGCATCGACGGCTACGTCAATGATGTCTCGCCGGACACCATAGACTCAAAACATCCCGGGGCCACCATCAGCCTCCAGCTCTACGAACCGGCCGATTTCAAGATAATGGTCAACGACGCCTCCGGGAGGACGGTGCGCACCCTGGTCTCCGAGTTCCGGGAGACGCTGGGCCGCAACTACGTGGTTTGGGACGGCAACGATGACACTGGCCAGCCGGCACCTCCGGGCGAATACCGGTTTTTGATCACCTTGGAGCCGACCTATTCCAGCAAAGGATACTTCCGGAAGGAACTGTCGGCGCCCGTTTGGAAGACGGAATAACCACCCCATGATTTCCTCCTTATGCCAGAAGGGGGACGAGGGACGGTCATTATAAACGTAATACCCCTGGCCGCAAGGCCAGGGGTTTACTATTTGGCTCACCCCTCCGGCGTCCCTCTCTTCGAAAAAAGAGGGGACGGTGGTGAGTCACTCCGGCACCAGGTCAAGCACCACTATCTCGCTTATAGACCCTATCCGCATCGGGGGGCCCCAGGTGCCGACTCCCTGCGAGACCACGATGTTAAGTCGGTTAAGCCTGCCTTGCCTCGAATAATGCCGGTAGGCCAGGGGCATGAAAATGGTGAAGGGGAACATCTGGCCGTTGTGGGTATGTCCGCAGAGCATCAGGTCCACCCCCTGGGCGGCGGCCTGCTCCAGTCCCAGAGGAATATGATAAAGGAGTACGGCCGGACGTGACGGGTCCACCGGAGGCATGCCGGCCAGGTGCCGGAAGTGGTTTGCTTTGCCCTGGTCCCGGCTGTTCTGCGGCGTGTCCATGCCGATCACCTGCAGGCCGCAGCATTCGGCCGCCTGGTTGCGCAGAACCCTGACGCCGGTCCGGGCCACCAGATCACAGCACCGATCGGCCCCCTCGTAGTTCTCATGGTTCCCAGTGACGAAAAAGGCCGGGGCCGCCAGGCGTTCAAGAGGCTGTACCTTTTCGTAATCCAGCCTGCCCGAGCCGTCGAACAGGTCGCCGGTGATGGCCACCAGGTCAGGCTCCAAGGCGTTGGTCCGCTTCACCAGCATGGACAGAAACCCGGCCCCATAGACAGCGCCAAGGTGGACGTCTGAAATCTGAACAATACGCAAGGGCCTTTCCAGCCCAGCCAATCTGACGGTGATAAGGCTGGTCCGCACCGCAGCGGCGTTTATAACGCCGTATATCCCTCCAGCCAGCGTCAGCCCTATCGATAGACATCCCACCAGCCGCGGGGAAAGGGGATGCCTTAAAAGTCGAGCGGCCCACTGAATAAGATGAAAAGCACCGAATACGGCGCAGCCGAAGAAGACCAGACTCAGCCAGGCGGCGGAAACCATGTAAAGGGCGCTTACCAGCGTCCCATTCACGCGCCGCGACAGGAACATGGCCGATGGGAACATCAGGGCCATGAATAGGAATAAGGCGGCCAACCCTGCCGATGTCGGGGCCGGCGGTAGGGGACGGGCCAGATCCAAAAGTGCCACTATCCGGCGGTAGGGATAGTAGTTGAACAGCAGCAGTATCCCGACTAGGGCGGCCATCACCATGGAAAATAGAAGGGACCTTATCATAGAGCATGAATGATAGGCGAAAAGGCCTCTTAAGTCAAGCGTCAAAGCCCTGCAGAGGGCTGCCGACAACGGTAAAAAACTCGAAGCGGAATGCGCAACTTATTGCAATAATATAGAGTTAATAAAAAAACACTATTTTTGTCTATGGCCATGAAAAAGTATTGACATGGACCTAAATTTCATGTATAATTAAGGGCTTTCGAAAGGAAGCTCTTTGAAAACCGAATAGGATGCACAGCAAGTCTATCAACGAGCCTTGCAATTGAAAACGAAATCAAGCTTTCTTCATGGAGAGTTTGATCCTGGCTCAGGACTAACGCTGGCGGCGTGCCTAATACATGCAAGTCGAACGGTCGTGCATTTGTAGCAATATGGATGCACGGTAGTGGCGAACGGGTGAGTAACACGTGGAAAACCTACCCTCGAGCGGGGGATAACTCCGGGAAACTGGGGCTAATACCGCATGACATCCCAACCCGGCATCGGGAGGGGATCAAAGCCGAAAGGCACTTGAGGATGGTTCCGCGGCCTATCAGCTAGTTGGCGGGGTAACGGCCCACCAAGGCGACGACGGGTAGCCGGCCTGAGAGGGCGATCGGCCACAAGGGGACTGAGACACGGCCCCTACTCCTACGGGAGGCAGCAGTAGGGAATTTTGCTCAATGGGGGAAACCCTGAAGCAGCGACGCCGCGTGAGCGACGAAATCCTTCGGGATGTAAAGCTCTTTTAACCGGGACGAAATACATGACGGTACCGGTGGAATAAGCCTCGGCTAACTCCGTGCCAGCAGCCGCGGTAAGACGGGGGAGGCAAGCGTTGTCCGGAATCACTGGGTGTAAAGGGCGTGTAGGCGGGCCGGCAAGTCGGTTGTTAAATCTCTCCGCTCAACGGAGAAGCTGCGGCCGATACTTCCGGTCTTGAGTGCGGCAGGGGAGGATGGAATTCCTGGTGTAGCGGTGAAATGCGTAGATATCAGGAGGAACACCGGTGGCGAAGGCGGCCCTCTGGACGGTGACTGACGCTGAGACGCGAAAGCGTGGGGAGCAAACAGGATTAGATACCCTGGTAGTCCACGCCATAAACGATGACAACTAGACGTTGAGAGGGTTTGCCTCCCAGTGTCGCAGCTAACGCGTTAAGTTGTCCGCCTGGGGAGTACGGCCGCAAGGTTGAAACTCAAAGGAATTGACGGGGACCCGCACAAGCGGTGGAGGATGTGGTTTAATTCGACGCAACGCGAAGAACCTTACCTGGTCTTGACATGCTGGTGAAATCCGTGGAAACACGGCCCTCCCGCAAGGGACGCCAGTACAGATGGTGCATGGCTGTCGTCAGCTCGTGTCGTGAGATGTTGGGTTAAGTCCCGCAACGAGCGCAACCCTTACTCTTAGTTGCCAGCACTTCGGGTGGGCACTCTAAGGGGACTGCCCTGGAAACAGGGAGGAAGGCGAGGATGACGTCTAGTCAGCATGGTCCTTACGACCTGGGCAACACACGTGCTACAATGGTCGGTACAACACGCTGCAACACCGCGAGGTGAAGCGAATCGTTGAAAGCCGACCCCAGTTCAGATCGGAGTCTGCAACCCGACTCCGTGAAGTCGGAATCGCTAGTAATCGCGGATCAGCATGCCGCGGTGAAT
>CAZPNX010000014.1:0-61549 GCA_964588285.1 uncultured bacterium | reverse complement strand
TTTGGTGTGATTCTTGTATCCCGACTCCTTTTGTGGTATCATACCCGCATGAAACCGGTTTTCGACATCATCGTGGTGGGCGGAGGACACGCCGGGATCGAGGCCGGCCTGGCTTCGGCCCGGATGGGCCTTAGGACCTGCCTGCTTTCCATGTCTTTAGACCGTCTGGGCTGGATGTCCTGCAATCCTTCCATCGGAGGACTGGCCAAAAGCCATTTGGTCAAAGAGATCGATGCCTTGGGGGGGGGGATGGGTCGGCTGGCCGATGCCTCGGGCATTCAGTACCGGGTTCTGAACCGAGGAAAAGGTCCGGCCGTTTGGTCCACCCGGGCCCAATGCGACCGCCAGCTTTATGCCAAGGCCGCCAAAAAGGCATTGGAGAATCAGCCCGGGCTGGAGGTTTATCAGGCAACCGTGGCCGGCATTCTGCGGGAGGGGAAAAACGCCTCTGGGGTGATAACCGACGATGGTTCAACTATCAGAGGCCGGGCAGTGGTGCTGGCGGCCGGGACATTTATTAACGGCCTTATCCACATCGGGTTGAAAACCTGGCCGGCAGGGCGGGCCGGCGAGTTCCCTTGCACAGAACTTTCTCAATCGTTGCAACAGCTTGGCCTAAAGACCGGCCGTCTCAAGACCGGCACCCCGGCCCGGGTCGACGGCCGCAGCGTTGATTTCTCCAAACTGCAGATCCAACCCGGCGACCAAGAGCCCAGGCCTTTTTCTTTCCACACCCCTGTTTTTCGCCTGTTGGACGAAAAGAAAGGGCTCAAGGAAAGGATTTGGCCCAAATTGCCCCAGCTTCCCTGCCATCTGGCTAGGACCAACCAAGAAACCCACCGCATCATTCAGGCCAATCTGGACAAATCCCCGCTTTACTCGGGCCGGATAAAGGGGGTGGGGCCCCGCTATTGCCCCTCCATCGAGGATAAGGTGGTCCGCTTTGCCGACAGGGAACGGCACCAAGTTTTTCTGGAGCCCGAAGGCCTGGAGACATCGGAGCTTTACCTCAACGGAATCTCCTCCTCTTTGCCCCAGGAGGTACAGGCCGATTTCATACATTCCATAGAGGGCCTGGAAAAGGCCTGCCTTACCCGTCCGGGATACGCCATCGAATACGATTTTGTCTTTCCCACCCAGCTCTATCCTACTTTGGAAACCAAGGAGGTACCCGGGCTCTACCTGGCTGGGCAAATCAACGGGACTTCTGGTTACGAGGAGGCAGCCGCCCAAGGACTTTTGGCCGGGATAAACGCCGGCCTCAAACTAAAAGGGGAAACTCCCTTGGTGTTGGGGCGAGACCAAGCCTATCTCGGAGTGCTGATCGACGATCTGGTCACCAAAGGCACCGAGGAGCCCTATCGGATGTTCACCTCAAGAGCTGAGTATCGTCTGCTGCTGCGCGAGGACAATGCCCGGGAGCGCCTTTGTGAAACCGGCCGCCGGTTGGGCCTGATCTCCGAGGCCGAGTGGGATGATTTCCAGAACCAGCGAGTCAGGATCTCTTCGGAAATTGAACGCTTGAAGAAGGAGAGGGTCTCCCCGGCCGAAGCCAACCAGCTGCTGGAATCAATCGGCACTGCCGCTATTCAGGAAACTTCAGCCTTGTCCGAGCTTCTCAAGCGGCCCGAGGTGGACTATATTTCGCTTCTTCCCCTGGACCAGGAGCGCCCGGATCTCAGTCCCGAGGAGGCCGAAAGGGTGGAGATAGAGATCAAATATCAGGGATACATCGCCCGCCAGAGGCAGGAGGCGGCCCGGATGCGGGAGATGGAGGAGAGGCGGCTGCCGGCCGGGCTGGATTACTCCGCGGTCTATGGTCTGACCGCCGAGGCCCGACAGAAGCTTTCGGCCATCCGGCCGCAGAACCTGGGCCAGGCGGGACGCATCTCCGGGATAAGCCCGGCGGATATCGCCATGCTCTTGGTGCATATAAATAAAACCATTAATACATAGTTTTTTACTATATAAATGACTGCAGGAAAGCGCCACTACCGGCCCAAGATCCGCTGGCACCGGCACGGCGACCTTTTTAGGGCCTGCGAATTGGTCGCCGCCAAGGCCGATATCCTTGATTGCGCCGGCGTCTGGGACCGGGCGATCCAGCTGTACCGCGCTAATTTATCTTTTGCCAGAAAATCAGGAAATGAGCGGTTGGAGGCCGATTGCGCCAACAGCCTGGCCGAGATCCTCCGCAAGCGAGGCGATTATGCCGAGGCGGCCGACCTTCTGCGGCCGGCCCTTCAAACCTTTCTTTTAATGGGAGACCTGGCGGGCCAGGCCCAGTCTTTAGCCCAGCTGGGAAATATCCATTATCATCAGGGCCAGTTTTCCCTGGCCGAAAAAACCTACCTGGAACTGCTCGAACTGAGCCGTCAACTAAAAAACCCCAAGTTCCGCAGCACCGCCATGAGCGACCTGGGCGCCCTTTACTACAGCCAGGGCAAGATAGCGAAGGCGGTGGAGTGCATGGAGGAGGACCTCAGGCTGTGCCGCGAGATCGGAGATTTGCCGGGAGAAGGGTACGCCCTCAACAACCTCGGCGTTTTTTTAATGGAATCCGGTGACTTTGATAGGGCCGAACAATGCTTCGAAAAGCATCGGGCCATAGCTTCCAGAATCGGAGACAAACAAAGCCTTGGTTATGTGCTGGGAAATCTTTCCGAGTTGAGCTACCTGCAGGGAGGATTCGACAAGGCCCTGGCTCTTTCTTTAGATGAAGAAAATATCAGCCTCGAGTTGGGCGATCGGGAGGGAATGCTCCACTCCTGGTCCACTAGGGGCAGGATCGCTCTGGCATTGGGCGATTTTCGCCAGGCTGAGGAACTTTTTTGGCGGCAGTTGCTTTTGGCCGCCGATAGGGACAATCGGTATAGCCTTTGCCAGGCCCTGGCCGGACTGGGCGAGACCTATTATCTTCAGGACAACCTCCCGCGTTCTTCCGATTATTATCAAAAGGCGGTGCTTTTGGCGCGTAAAGTTGACGCCCCGGCTCTTCTCCGAGAATGTCTCCATCGCTTGGCTGAGGTGCGTTATCTTCAAGGTTTTCTTTACGAGAGTTCGGCTCTCAACCAAGAAGCCTTGTCCCTGGCCGAAAAAATGAGCCCGGCAAACATTCCTCCTCAGATTCAGATCCTCAGGTTTTCTCTTCTTTTCGCTGATGACCAGAAAACCGCCCTGGGCGGACTGGAGGAACTGGCCTCGCGGGATTTATCCCACGAAGACAGACACCTGGTTTTCGACCGGTTGTACCGCCTTACCGGAAAAAGCGAATGGGGTCGCCGGGCTATGGAGAGCTGTCGCCACCTTTGTAAAATATTTCCTTCCTATCTTAACCGGCGAAAATTACGCCTTCTGGAAGATCAACTAAAAGACACCAACCTTAAAGGAGAAAATCAAGTGTCATGAAAAATACCGTTGTCTTGACGGCCTCTGCCTTCATTTTTTCCCTTCTATCCGCCAATAGTGTCGCCGGATGGGAGCTTCCTCCGCTTAAGACCGTGCCCCAGGTCGATCTGAATCGCTACCTGGGCACCTGGTACGAAATCGCCACCATACCCCAGCGCTTTCAAAAGGGCTGCACCGCGGTCACCGCCACCTATTCCCTGCGGTCCGACGGAAAGATAGCGGTGGTCAACGCCTGCCGCAAAGATTCGCTGAACGGAAAGCCCAAATCGGTCACCGGCCAGGCCTGGGTGGTAGACAAGACCACCAATGCCAAACTCAAAGTCCAATTCTTCTGGCCGTTCTCCGGAGATTATTGGATAATAGAGCTTGACAGCCTTAACTACCAATACGCGGTGGTTGGACATCCCAACCGAAAATACCTTTGGATCCTTTGCCGCCAGCCGGCCATGGCCGAGTCCCTGTACCAAAATCTTTTGGAACGCATTGCCGGACACGGGTACAATCTCTCCCTTATTCAAAAAACGCCTCAGCCCAAGCCATGATCCTGCCTGATTGCCAATTATAATCTTCTTTGGTCAACCATCGAATCCTAGTGCCAGTGGTAATATTATTCTATTTACAATCCCCCTTTCCACGTGTTAATATAATATATTGTAACCTAACTTAACAAATCCATGTCTAAACTGACTCTGTCCCAATACCGCCTAGCCGCCAACACCCTGCGGATGTTGGCGGTGGATGCGGTGGAGAAAGCTAATTGCGGACATCCCGGCCTGCCTTTGGGCGCGGCCGACCTGGCCTTTGTGCTGTGGCACGACTTTCTGCAGTTCGATCCCAAGGATCCTGACTGGCCCAACCGTGATCGTTTCATCCTGTCGGCCGGCCACGGCTCGATGCTGCTTTACGGCTTGCTCCATATCTTCGGGTTCGACCTATCGTTGGAAGACCTGAAGAATTTCCGCCAGTGGGAGAGCCGGACTCCGGGACATCCCGAGTTCGGGCTTACCCCCGGAGTCGAGGTGACCACCGGCCCGCTGGGCCAGGGCCTGGCCATGGGGGTAGGGCTGGCTTTGGCCTCAAAAATGGCCGGCTCCCGCTTCAATACTCCAGAGCAACCACTATTGGACCACCGGATCTATGTGCTGGCCTCGGACGGCGATCTGATGGAAGGGATCTCCCATGAGGCCGGCTCTTTGGCCGGCCATCTAAAACTGGACAACCTGCTTTGCCTCTTCGACGACAATGGTATAACCATAGACGGCAGGACAGAAATCACCTGTTCCGACGACGTCCCGGCCCGGTTCAAATCCTATGGCTGGCACGTTCAATCGGTTGACGGCCATGATCCGGAGGCGGTCAACAGATCCATCCGCAAGGCTCTGAAGTCGGGAAAACCTTCCTTGATTGCGGCCAAAACCCATATCGGATTCGGCAGCCCTAAAAAACAGGACACCCCGGCCTGCCACGGCAGCCCCTTGGGGCCTGAGGAGGCAGCCGGCCTCCGCAAGGCTCTGGATTGGCCGGATTCCGTCTTCCATGTGCCCGAGGAGGTCCGTGCCATCTGTCGCAACAAGATCAAAGGCTTAAGACGGGCTCACAACAAATGGCAGAAATCATTCGAGGCCTGGCGCACCTTTAACCAGGAGAAGGCGGCTCTTTGGGAACAAATGGTTTCTCGGCAGGTGCCCGGCGATATTTTGGAACGTATTCTGGAGACGGTGCCTCCCGAGAACGCCGCCACCAGGTCTCTTTCCGGAAAGGCCATTCAGAGGATCGCCGCCTGCGTCCCTTCTTTGGTCTGCGGTTCGGCCGACCTGGAAGGCTCGACCAATATTGCCATCAAGGACGGCGGCTATGTGGCCCCGGACGATTTCTCCGGCCGCAACATTCATTACGGCATCAGGGAGCATGCCATGGCCGCGGCCATGAACGGCCTGGCCCGATACGGTTTCTTCATCCCGGCCGGCTCCACCTTTCTGGTCTTCTCCGATTACTGCCGTCCGTCGCTGCGCCTCTCGGCCCTGATGAAACAACAGGCGATCTATGTCCTTACTCACGACTCGATTTTCCTGGGCGAGGACGGCCCCACCCACCAGCCGGTGGAGCATCTCTCCGCCCTCAGGCTCATTCCCGGCCTTCAGGTCATCCGCCCGGCCGATGCAGCCGAGGTGGCGGCCGCCTGGACTATGGCCCTCCAGAAAAAAGACGGACCCACCGCCCTGATACTTTCACGGCAGAAACTTCCGGCCCTAAAGCGGGACTCCGCCTTCAAGCCCGCGGATATTCTCCGCGGCGGCTATGTCTTCCGAAGGTTCGGGGAAAAGGCCCAGGTGGCTGTCTTTGCCTCCGGCTCGGAATTGGGCCTGGCGCTGGCGGCCGGAGAGCTTTTATACAAGGACAACATTGCCACCCAGATAGTTTCCGTACCCTGCCTGGAGGCCTTTTTATCCCAGCCTTCGGAGTACCGCAATACCGTCACCCAGATGCTGCCGGCCCGGGTGGCGGTCGAGGCGGGCCGGGGCGCTTTATGGCATCAGCTTTTCGGAGGACGGGGCCTGGTAATCGGAGTCGAGTCGTTCGGCTCCTCGGCCCCGGAGGGGGTTTTGGCCGAAAAGCTGGGCTTCACCCCCTCCCAGGTGGCCGACCGCATCAAGCAGTACCTTATCGAGACCGCCTACTGGACCTGATGTTTTTTTCGTTTTTCGCCGTTTCTTTATATGGCCGAAGATAACGCCTCATCGCCCTGCCCGGCTTTCGAGTTCCATATCTCAAAGGCCTGCCGGGATCGCTATCGGGTCGACCAGCTGCTGTTTGCCTACAGCGGCAATGCGGTGCTGGTCAACATGGCCCAGGCCCAATCCCTGGCTCAGGAGATAAACCGGGTGCGGGCCGAGGAAGGCGGGGCTTTGCCTTCGGTCAGTCCGGCCGAAATGGCGGCCATGGGTTTATTGGACGAGATCCTTCATCTGGTGGCCGATCGCTATCGAAAGGAGAAAAATCCTAAGGTCTTCGAGCAGGCCGCCACGCATCTTGGCGCCTTGGTGGGAAGCGACGGCTTGGATCAGCTGTTTCTTTCTTTCACCCATGATTTTCCTCCTCTGCCGGTCTATCGCCGCCAGCTGTCGCCAACCGACTATCTGGCCGGGGCCTGGGATGGATATCCAAACCTGGCGGTCTCGGTGGAGGAGCTGCTTCACCTCTGGCTGTCTAACAGCAACCAGGCCCTGAAGGGCTTTTCCGAGCTTTTCGACGATTCCGAGCTGGCCCACAGCACCCAATATCTTCCAGCCATCAAGAGCCTGGAGGATTTCTTCAAGACCCAGCCTCGTTTCGGGCCCTACCGTCAGACGCTTTTCGAACTGCTCCGAGCCCCGGCCAAAAACGCTCCCGGTTCGGTGGCCGACCAGCTGCGCTACATTCGGGAGCATTGGTCCGATCTTCTGCCGCCCCAGCTTCTGGAGCGTTTGATGCGCCGCATCCTGGTGGCTCTGGATTCCCTTCGCGAGGAGACCAAGATGCGGTCCTTTGGCCCGGGACCGTCGCTAGTGCCGGATTACCGCCGGGCGGCGGCCGGAATCGATTCCGGCTCTCCGGGCATCGAGCCCCGCGCCTTTTCGCCGGATCTGGATTGGATGCCGAACGCGGTGATGATCGCCAAGAATGTCCTGGTCTGGCTCTGGCAGCTCTCCCAGAAATACGGCTATGAGATCCGGCGGTTGGACCAGATCCCGGACGCGGAGTTGGGCCGGCTGGCAGAGTGCGGTTTCAACACCCTGTGGCTGATCGGGGTTTGGGAGCGCAGCCCGGCCTCTCAGAAGATAAAACGGCTGTGCGGCAATCCCGAGGCCGTATCCTCGGCCTATTCGCTCTACGACTACTCGATCGCCGGCGACCTGGGGGGGGACCAGGCTTTCTACGACCTGCGGCACCGGGCCTGGGGCCACGGCCTGAGACTGGCGGTGGACATGGTGCCCAACCATACCGGGCTTTACTCCAAATGGGTGGTGGAGCATCCCGACTGGTTCATCCGGCTTGACCATCCGCCTTTTCCCTCTTATTCCTTCAACGGCCCGGATCTATCGGACGACCCCACTGTCGGCCTCTATCTGGAGGACGGCTACTGGACCCGGTCGGATGCAGCCGTGGTCTTTAAAAGGGTGGACCGGACCCACGGGGTGGTTCACTACCTCTACCACGGCAACGACGGCACCCATATGCCGTGGAACGACACCGCCCAGCTGAACTTTTTGCTTCCCCAGGTGCGGGAGGCGGTCATCCAGCAGATCCTGAAGGTGGCCCGCTATTCCCCGGTGATCCGTTTCGACGCCGCCATGACCCTGGCCAAGAAACACTATCAGCGTCTTTGGTTTCCCTCTCCCGGCACTGGCGGCGACATCCCCTCTCGCTCCTGGCAGGGCATGACTAAAAGCGAGTTCGACGCCGCCTTCCCCGAGGAATTCTGGCGCCAGGTGGTGGACCGGGTGGCGGCCGAGGCCCCGGACACCCTGCTCTTGGCCGAGGCCTTTTGGCTGATGGAGGGATACTTCGTGCGTTCCCTGGGAATGCATCGGGTCTACAACAGCGCCTTCATGAACATGCTCAAAAGGGAGGAGAACGCCAACTACCGCCAGGTGCTCAAAAACGTTCTGGAGTTCGAGCCCCAGATCCTGAAGCGCTTCGTCAACTTTATGAACAATCCCGACGAGGAGCCGGCCGCCGTCCAGTTCGGCCGGGACGACAAGTATTTCGGCGTCTGCATCATGATGGCCACCCTGCCGGGGCTGCCCATGTTCGGCCACGGCCAGGTGGAGGGCTTTTCCGAAAAATACGGCATGGAGTATTCCCGGCCCTATTGGCAGGAGAACGTGGATCAGGGCTTGGTCGACCGCCACTACCGACAGGTTTTCCCCCTGCTCCGCCAACGCCGGCTGTTCTCCGGAGTGGAGGAATTCCTGCTCTATGACGTGGCCGACGCCCACGGCCATATCCAGCACGACATCTTCGCCTACTCCAACGGGGAAGTCGGCCGGCACGCCCTGGTGGTCTTCAACAACCGCTATGGGCAGGCCGCCGGCTGGATAAAGCATTCCGTCCCCTATCGCCCTCACCCAGACGACCAGTCGCCGATTAAAAAAACTTTGGCCCAAGGTTTGGACTTGGAGGCCGGGGATTGGTGTTTCTTCCGCGATCTCGTCTCCGGCTTGGAGTATGTGCGGTCCTTGGACGATCTCCGGCACCGGGGACTGTTTGTGGATCTGGGCGCCTATCAATATCATGTCTTCTCGGAGTTCCGCACCCTGGCCGACGACGCCTCAGGCGAAATGGCCCGTCTTCATCAGAAGCTGGCCGGCCGCGGCGTCCCCAGCATCGAACAGGCTTTATGGGAGATCAAGCTGGAGTCGGTGCTCGAGGTCTATTCCCGTCTTCTTTCCCCTCTGGCCTTCAAGGGCTTCACCGCCTTGGTGAAAAACGGCCTGGAGTCCGAGGCCGAACTGGAGGCTTTCTATTCCGTCTTCGAGACCCAGATGGGCGAGTTTTTAGCTCAATCCGGCCAGGTGGCCCGGGTGGGGATGGACGAAAAATCCCTGAGGCGCTGGGCCCGGGGAAGGCTGAGGACCTCGGTTGAGTTCCTGGGCCAGGACGCCTTCCGCCGCATGCAGGTGACCCGCTCCGGCCGTCGTTTTCTGGCGGCCGTCGGCGCCGAGCAGATTGACTGCTCCCTGTCAACCGATGCCGGCCTGAAGCTGTTCTATTCCTTGCTGGTGGTGGAAAGCGTCTCTAAAGCCGTCGACCCCCAACCGGCCCAAGAGCTTTTCCTCTCCCGGCTGCAGGAGGCCCTGGAGAATACCGGCCTGGAGGAGGACCAGGCCTACCGTTTTGCCCAGCTGGTTAGAATTCTGACCGAAAGGCCCGCCTCCTCCAAGGCCTGGTTGGATGACCAGGCTGCCTTGCGCAGATTCCTGGAGCGGCCCGAGGTGCTTCAATACCTGGGATGCCACTGGCATCGGGACGTATTCTGGTTCATCAAGGAGCAGCTCCAGTCGCTGCTTTATTGGATGTTCGCCGTCTCGGTGTTGGAGCGGGGCCTGGCGGTCAACACCAGCGCCTGGGATTACCGCAAGTCGCTGCTGGCCTGGGCCGGCACCGCGGCCTTGGCCATGGAGCTGGCCGAAACGGCCGGTTATGATTTCAACCGGTTCCTGGACGCCCTGAGCGGCGAGCCGGAGCTGTTCGAGAAAAAACCCTTGTCTTCGAAAAGCAATGAAGGATATGGAGCCTAAAAGAATACTGACCGGCGACCGTCCCACCGGCCCTCTGCATCTTGGCCATTACTGCGGCTCGCTGCGGGATCGGGTCGCTCTCCAGGATTCCCATCAGACTTTCATTCTCATTGCCGATGTCCAGGCGATGACCGACAACTTCGCCGATCCCCAGAAGGTCAGGGACAATGTCCTGGAGGTGGCCCTGGATAATCTGGCGGTGGGGGTCGATCCGGCCAAGGCCTCCCTCGTCATCCAATCGCAGATGCCGGCCATCGCCGAGCTCACGGTCTTTTTCATGAATCTGGTGACCGTGGCCCGGGTGGGCCGCAATCCCACCGTCAAGGAGGAGATCAAACAGAAGGGCTTTGGCGACTCACTGCCCTTCGGCTTCTTTGCCTATCCGGTGTCCCAGGCGGCCGATATTCTGGCCTTCAACGCCCACTTGGTTCCGGTGGGCAACGATCAGCTGCCCATGATCGAAATGACCCGGGAGATAGCCCGGGAATTCAACCGCATCTACGGCGAGGTTTTCGTCGAGCCCGAGGCCAAGGTGGGGTTGGTGGGCCGGGTCAAGGGCCTGGACGGAAACGCCAAGATGAGCAAATCTTTGAACAACGCCATCTACCTGAAGGACAGCGCCGAGGAGCTGGCCAGGAAGGTGATGTCCGCCTTCACCGACCCCACCAAGGCCAGAAAGGACGATCCCGGCCATCCCGACGGCTGCATGGTCTTTTATTACGGCGGGATCTTCCATAAGGATCAATCCTCGATCCGTCAGGAGTGCTTGGAAGGCCGGCGCGGCTGCGTTCAGTGCAAGAGACAGCTGATCGAGGCCATGGAGAATGAGCTGGGGCCGATCCGCCGCAGACGCCGAGAACTGGAGGCCGACCCCGGCTACGTGCGGCAGGTGCTACGTCAAGGCACGGCTTCGGGAAGGGCATTCTCCGACGGGGTTCTGGCCCGTGCCAAGGAGGCCATGCGCATAGATTACCGAGAGATATTTGCCCCTTGAACTCTTCGGACTAAAATGAGATCCTGTTTGGTCTACTTTTCCCAAACCGGCAACACCCGCAAAGTGGCCGAAGCCATGCAGGAGGTTTTGGCCGCTGCCGGTTCCTGCGCCCTCTACCGCCTGGAGGAAGCCGATCCGGCGGTGCTTTGGCGCTATGATCTTATCGGCCTGGGATGTCCGGCCTTTTATTTTCGGGAACCCCTGAACGTCCGCCGTTTTTTGCTCGACATTCCCGGCCAAAGCAGGCCCGGCTGGCCTAAACCGTTCTTCGTCTTCGTCACCCATGGGGGAACGCCGGGAGATGTTTTTTCCCGCATCGCCAGGCTGGCCGCCGGCCGCGGCCTAGATGCCATCGGCTTTTTCGGCTGCCTGGGGGTGGACACCTTTCCGCCCTACGCCGATCGTCGGCCGCTTATCGCCCAGGGGCATCCCGATGCCTCCGACCTGGACCGGGCCAAAAGATTCGCCGCCTCCATGGTGGAAAGGGTTTTGGACCGGCCGGGCTCGGCAGCCGCAATAAAAGTCCGTATTCCCGGAAACCTCCTCACCAGGTTTATCTCCGGCCTTTTCAACGGCCGGGCCCTGCGCCTGATGGAACGTTTCTGGATACTGCCCCATAAAAAGGTTGATCCGGAACTTTGTGTCAAGTGCGGCCTTTGTGTACAGTCATGTCCCCAGGGCGTTATCAGGATTGATGGAATCCCGGTGATATCCGAGGCCGGTTGTATCTATTGTTACCACTGCCACCGCATCTGTCCCCAGCAGGCCATCCTCTGCAACTGGATTCCCCTGAGGCTTCTTTCCGGCCATTACTCCAGGAAGCTGGCCGCTCAGATATTTTCCCAAAGGAACACAGCATGAACCGAAAGCAATCTCCCGAAACATCGGACCAAATCCGTACCTGGCTTGAGCTCTTACGCCCTCTGGCCCAGGCGGCCGGTCCTTCAGGGCACGAGGAACAGGCCGCTGCTATAGTCAAGGAAAAGCTGACCCCTTTTTGCGATAAAACGGTCATCGACCGACTCGGCAGCGTGGCGGCCATAAAGAAGGCCAACACCGGAAAAACTTCGAAGAAAAAAATTTTGCTGGCCGCCCACCTGGATGAGATCGGCCTTTTGGTGACCGGCATCGAGCCCGGCGGTTACCTGCGCTTCACTCAGATCGGCGGCTTTGATCCCAGGGTGTTGCTGGGGCAGGAGGTGCTGGTTCACCCCAAAGCCCGTAAAGGTTCGCCCCTGCCCGGCGTCATCGGAGCCAAACCGCCTCACTACCAGAGCCCTTCAGAACAGGAGTCGGTGTTGCCCATAGCCGATCTATATATAGACGTGGGCCTTTCGGAGCGCCGGGTGCGGGCTTTAATCGCGGTGGGCGATGCCGCCACCCTCCAGGGACCTCTGGCCGAGCTTCACGGTGGGCGGGCCTGCAGCAAGGCCATGGACAACCGGGTCTGCCTGGCCGGCCTGGTTCGGGCCATGGAGCTGCTGGGCGGAATGCGCCATTCCTGGGACGTCTATGCGGTGGCCACCGCCCAAGAGGAGGCCGGGCTGGGCTTTTTAGGCGCGGTCACCTCGGCCTTCCGCATCCGGCCGGACCTGGCGGTGGTGTTGGACGTCACCCATGCCGACATGCCGTTGGCCCCGGAGCACAAGACTTTTGGCCTGGGCAAGGGACCGGTGATCGCCATCGGCCCCAACATCCATCCGGCCGTGGCCGAACGTTTGGCGCAGACCGCCCGGCGGCTTGAGATCCCCCACCAGATCGAGCCCCTGGCCGGAAATTCGGGAACCGATGCCGTGGATATCCAGGTGGCCGGCTCCGGCATTCCCACCGGACTAGTGGGCATCCCGGTCCGCTATATGCATACCCCGGTGGAAACCGTGTCCCTGGCCGATTTGGACCGTATGGCTCGGCTGCTGGCTGTTTTTATCTCCGAGGCCGACACCCTCGATCTAAGCTGGAGGGATTGACCATGGGCTTAGACATCAAATTAATGGCACAGCTGGCCGAGGTTTCGGGCGTCAGCGGGGAAGAGTCAGCCGTGCGAAAATTGATCCGCCAGAGGATAGAGCCTTTAGCCGACTCGGTACGCACCGATGCCCTGGGGAATCTGATCGCCTTTAAGCAGGGGATTTCTCAGTCCAGAAGGCGGAAGATGGTGATGCTGGCGGCCCACATGGACGAGGTGGGCCTGATGGTGACCCACATCGACAAGTCCGGCTACCTCCGATTTGCCAAGGTGGGCGGCATTGACGACCGGTTGCTGCCGGCCAAGCGGGTGTTGGTGGGAAAAAATCGTCTGCCCGGGGTGATCGGCATCTGGCCGGTGCACTTCCTTAGACGGCGCACCGACCGGGAGAAATCCCCTTCGGCCGAGGAGCTGGCCATCGACATCGGCGCCTCCAGCCCTGAGGAAGCCCAGTCCTTAGTGGCGGTGGGCGATCGCGCCTGCTTCGACACCAGGGCCGAATGTCATGGCGGCGTCATCAAGGCCAAGGCTTTGGACGACCGGATCGGCTGTTACCTTCTCATCGAGCTTCTCAAGGGCCGATATCCCTTCGACCTGACGGCCGCTTTCACTGTCCAGGAGGAGGTGGGTCTGCGGGGCGCCTCGGTGGTGGCCTTCCAACCCAAGCCAGACCTGGCCTTTATACTTGAGGGCACCGGGGCCGCCGATTTCCCCCAGCCCCAGGGCTCGGGCCAGGGCCGGGTGCCGGCCATGGGCGGCGGCCCGGTTCTCACCCTGATGGACCGCTCGGTGTTCTGCGACCGCGCTCTGGTGAAGCATTTGGAAGGGACCGCCCGCCGTCTGCGGATGCCATATCAGATCAAACGGCCGGGCATCGGCGGCACCGACGCCGGCAGGATCCATCTGGCCCAGGGCGGGGTGCGAACTGCGGTGGCGGCCGTGGCCTGCCGCTATATTCACTCTCCGGCCGGACTGGCCAGCCTAAAGGATATTTCCCGCACCATGCAGCTCATGAAAGCTGCCCTGAAGCGATTGCCCAAAAACATTCTCCCATAAATATTACTTGGAGGGAAGGCCATGAAAAAGACCTGTTGTTTAATTGTTCTCTGTCTGGCGGCCTGTGGAGCTCCCTGGCCGGGGCTAAATCCGGCTCAGGCCCAAACGGTCAAGTTCGAGTTCTCCAACGTCCGCTTTCGCACCGGAAGCTCTGTCATCGATCCCGCCACCTATCCGGCCCTGGACTCCCTGGCCCAGTTCCTGCAAGCCACCGGCGCCAAGGTGGAGATCTCGGGCCACACCGATAATGTGGGCAGCGCCTCGGCCAATCGGATCCTCTCCCGGCGCCGGGCCGAGTCGGTCAAGAGCTTTCTGCAGTCGCGCTACCGCATCCCCGCCCTTCAGCTGATAGCCCAAGGATACGGCCACACCAGACCCAAGGCCGATAACTTTTCTGCCGAGGGCCGGGCTCAAAACCGAAGGGTGGAGGTGGCCGTTCTCTCAGAGATTAGAACCGCCCGGGTCAGCTTTCTGCAAGGCAGCGCCTTCGTCCGCAAGCAGGGTATCAGCCGATGGGAGCCGGTGGAGCTGGGCCGGTTGCTGACGGTGATGGACGAACTGGCCACCGATTCCACCGGCCGGCTGGAGATCTCGTTAGACAACGGCAGCAAATTAAAGCTCAAGCCCAAGTCCAACCTGGTCATCAACCGGATGATGCTGGAGGGGGGCGGGGCAGAACCGGGAACCGATATCGGCCTGAAATTGGGAAAATTGTCGGCCAAGATTGCAAAACTACAGATGAAGCGGGAGAAATTCTCGGTTTCCACCCCGACGGCAGTGGCCGGCATTCGCGGCACCGAGTTTGTTCTGGAATCGAGGCCCGACCAGGCCTCGTTGCTGTCTGTCTGGGAGGATGAGGTGCTTTTCCGGGGAGCCCTGGAAGGCTCTCTGGATAAGCCGGTGCCGGCCGGCCAGGGATGCCTTTGTTTTCCCGGCAAATCTCCGGAACCTCCGGTGATGCTGCCCAAACCGCCCATGCCCCAAAAACCGGCCGCCAACGATACCCTGTTCTACAACCCCGATCGTCCCAAGCCGTTCTCCTTCACCTGGCAGAACCAGCCCGGGGCCAAAGCCCATCTGATTGTCGCCCGGGATGCGGCCTTGAACGACGTGGTGGCCGAGCTGGTCACCGCCGACCAGTCCTGGCAAATCCCGGCCCAGAAAATCGACCGCCTTTATTGGCAGCTCAATTCCGTCGACTCGACAGGATTCGAGGGCCAGCCCTGGCCGCTGCGTTCGGCCGAAGTTCGCAGAAAGCTGGACGGCCCTAAACTCAACATCCTTGAGCCTCAGCCCGGGCAGAAGATCGGCCGGAAGACGGTTTTGGTCCGCGGAGCCACCGATCCCAAATCACTGGTGACCATAAACGGCCTGGAAGTCTGGCCGGATGCCTCAGGAGGCTTTTTGCAGCCGGTGGATCTTTCTCCCGGAGAAAATTCGCTGACAATAATTTCCAAAGACCGTGCCGACAATGCCACCACCAGCGTGGTGAAGGTGGTCTGCCTGCCCGCCAGGCGGTTCTGGGCCGGACCCTATTTGGGAGCGGTCAAGCTTCTGGGCGGCAAATGGGACATGTCGTCTATCGGCCCGTCAGGAGGCATCAGGTTTTTGGCCGGGGTGAACGATCGTTTGAGCCTCGGCGCCCAGGCCGGTTATGCCCAGGTAGGCTGCAAATTCGACCAGGCCTTTGAGCCGCGCGGTCAGGATTATCAGACCTCGCTTCTTTCCGGTGCTGCCCTGGCCAGGATCTGCCCCCGGCCGGACCTAAAGTTTTCCCCCTATGCCGTTGTCTTTGCCGGCGCCATATCCTGGACCAACGAGATGGACACCCTGACCATCCATACAGATTTCGGCACTTCCCTAGAGAGCCAGGATGATCTCTCGCCCCAGGCCGGCCTGTCCCTGGGCGCCCGTTTTCAGCTTAACGAAAACATGCTGATCTACTTGGAGGCCACCGGCGGCTACCTGGCTACAAAAAAATACAATGTCGGACATTATGACGCCAACAATCTTACGGCTTGGATTCAGACAGGAGTTATGTTCGGTTTTTAATTTTCTGGTTTGCAACTTCTTGCTATTAAAAGGGATTTTTGCTATAATTATGCTTTAACCATCTTAAAGGGTTGCCGATGAGACACCTTGCACAGATCGGTCTATTTATACTATTGACTTTAAGCCTGCATTTGTTGCCGGCCTGCGGCCCCAACATGAAACCAGAGGAGGCTCCGCCGCCGGAAACGCTTCTTAAAACACCTCAGGGCGAAGAACCGATACCTGAGCCACCGGCAACACCACCCTTAAAGCCGGTTAAAAAGCCTTCCAGAATTGATAAGCCGGTGACAAAGCCGAAACCGGCAGAAAAAACGGAGCCAAAGCCCGAGCCTAAACCGGCAACAATGGTGGAAGCAAAGCCCGAGCCTAAACCCGAGCCCAAGACGGAAGTCAAAGCCGAACCGAAGCCTGAAACCACAATCAAACAGGAAATCGAACCCCCGGCCAGGGAGCCGGTGCCGGTAAAAACACAAAAGGACCGCAAGTATTGGTTGGGTTTCTCTGCCGGAGGGGCCAAGCTTTGGGGCGGAATTTGGAATCTTTCGACCATCGGTCCCCAGGGAGGGTTCCTTTTTAAGTATCACCCCGACGGTAAAAAGCTGGGATACGGTTTGGACCTGGCCTATGCGCGCTTCTACTGCTACGAGGACATCTTCGAGCCCGAAGCTTCGGAATACAAGACAGACATGATCCTGGTCGGGTTTTCAGCCACCTACGATCTCATGCCCGGATCAACGCTGTCGCCATATTCCTCTTTGCACGCCGGGTTTGTCTATTGGAACAATCAAATGCCTCCGGTTTTCGCCGGGCAGCCGATGATGGATTGGGGCGATCCCTCCTCCAACATCAAGGGCGCCAATTTTCACCTGGGATTGAATCTTGGCCTGCGGGCCCGGGTATCCTCCGGTACCGCGCTGTTTCTCGAGGGCCGGGGCGGCTTTATGCCAAACGAAAAGATGAACGTGGGGCACCACGACGCCAACAATATGACTTCGGCCGTGGTGGCCGGAGCCATGTTCGGCTTCTAAAAAACCTCTTGACAATCAAAGCTTGTTGTGATAATTTTATTTTTAGTTCCTAACTTAAACAAAAAGGAGGTATTATGAAAAGCCTGCTTCGAATCTCTCTATCTCTGACCCTGGCCCTGGCGGTGATGGCGGCCGTCGGCTGCAGTAAGAAGGAGAACCCGACCACTCCGGTGACCACCACCCCCCCGGCCCAGTCGGTTACCTACGCCCAGGGAGTAACCAGCAATGGCCTCGATGCCATCGATTTCGCCAGCGGCTTCTCCGGCGGCCTTTCCGGCTGGGACCCCGGCACCAGCCAGCCCAAGTCCCTGCAGGGCAAATATCCGATCCCGGCCAATGCCGCCAAGTGGGACACCATGTGGCACGGGCCCACCACGCATGCCAATTACTGGAACGACACGGCCACCGGCGGCTGGTTCTATGTAACCCTGATGGACACCATAAACCTGACCATGACGGTCTGGGCCAAGGCAACACCGGACACCAACAATCCCACCCGGGTCGATTGGGAATTCAACCTGGCCATGGGGGACACCGGCACCGAGTATTCGGCCTATTGCGAAGAGGTTAACGACACCACCTTCAACGGAGGCTGGTATATTGGCTACAAGATCGGCACCACCACTGTTTACTACTGGCGTTTTACTTGGACCAATGTCACCAGCACCGGATGGACCGGAACGACCCGCACCTGCTCCGGCCAATTTAACTACACCAGCAACTACGGTGTCTCGGGCAGTTTTACCTTCACCAACGGCTCTGGCACCGGCTCGGCCAGCTTGAACGGCACGGTCTTCGTCAATTATGTCTTCAACAACAACGGCACCGGCTATTACACCATAGTCGGTTACTCCACCCAGTATCCGTTCAACTGGTAGTTTACCCGGTTGTCACGAAGAAGCGGCCCTTCGGGGCCGCTTCTTCGTTTTGATATCGGAAAGCATTCCGATCCGACCTATGATCGGAAAACCTCCATCCCTCCCACGAACACCCGATGGAATTTCACCTGGTCCCATTTGAATATCAAATCCGACAGCAGTGCCCGTCCGCTTATTCCCGCTCGTTCTCCCACCGTCACTACGGAAAAGTCGGCCCGCTTTCCCGGCTCCAGGCCGCCCAGGTCCGACTCCAAACCCAGCGCCCCGGCCCCGCCCCCGGTGGCCAGATGGAACAAGGCCTCCGGCGTCTGTCGGTTGACGAAATAGGCGTCGCGCATGACGTCCAGCATGGAGAACGACGGCCCGGCGCCGACGTCGGTGCCCAGGCACATTTTGGGGTAATCCCTCCAATGCTCCACCGGGAAACGACCGGAGTGCAGGAAAAGGTTGGACGAGGGGCAGTGGACCACGGCGCACCTTCTCCGGCGTATAAGTCTTCTTTCCCGGGCCGATAGATGGATGCAGTGGGCCAGCAGCGTTCTGGGCCCCAGCAGGCCGAAGCGGTCGTAAACCTCCGTGTAGCTTCCCTCCCCAGGGAACGATTTTTTTACCAAGGCGACCTCTCTTTCGTTTTCCGAAAGATGCGTCTGCACATAGCACCCGGTCTCCCGGGCGAACCTGCCTATCATCTCCAGGAACCTGGGACTGCAGGCCGGAGCGAAGCGGGGGTTGGCCGAGAACCACAGCCGGCCGCTTCCGTATTTCTTTATCCACTGCAACACCCGGCGGCAGTCCTCCAGGGCCTGCTCCGGCCTCTGCTTCAGCCTTGGCGGCACGTTCCTGTCCATCAGGGTCAGCCCCACCACCGCCCTTATGCCCATCTCCCGGGCCACGGCCGCCGCCGCCATGGCCCCCTCCACATAATTGCTGTAAACCGCGGCCGCGGTCACCCCGTTGGACAGCAGCTTGCGGTAGAAGGCGGCGGCCACCTTCCGGGCGTAGCCGCTGTTGCGGAACGAGGCCTCGGCCGGAAAGACATAGTCCGAAAGCCATTCCATCAGGGTATGGCCGGTGCGGCCCCGGACGTAGTACTGGGACAGGTGGGTGTGTCCGTCGATCAGGCCGGGGATGATGACCGCGTCCCGGGGCAGGGCCGGCGTTTTTCTTTTATCCTGCCGCCTCCTGGCCGGACCGCAGTAAATGATAGATCCTTCCCGGTCGTAAACCAGATCGCCGCGGTTTATGAATTGAATCCTGTCCGGTGCTGTCGGATTTAATATGGTTCCTCGGACAACTGTCAGATCTTGGTCATTCACCCTTTTTGTCCCCCAGCATCTTCCTGAATTCCACTTCGTCTATGATCCTTATCCCCAACTCGGCCGCCTTTCGGTACTTGGAGCCGGGATCCTTGCCGGCTACCACCAGCGACGTCTTTTTGCTGACCGAGTTCGTCACCTGTCCGCCCTGCGAGGCAATTATCTCGGCCGCTTCCTCCCGGGTGTATCCTTCCAGACCTCCGGTTAGAACCACGGTCATGCCCTCGAAGGCTCCGCTCTCTGGCTTCTTCACCGCTTGACTGGTCATGACACCGGCCCGGATAATCTTTTCCAAAACCTGTCGGTTCTGCGGGCTTGAGAAGAAATCTTTGACGCTGCCGGCCACCGCCGGGCCCAGGCCGTAGATCCCGGCAATTTCATCGAAACCGGCCTTGGCCAGGGCCTCCAAGCTTCCGAATCGCTGGGCCAGCTGCCTGGCCGCCGTGGCCCCCACATGGAGGATACCCAATCCGTGCAACAGGCGCCACAGCGGCGACTGTTTGCTTTTCTCTATCGCCTCCAACAGATTGTGCGCGGACTTCTCGGCTATCCGCTCCAATTTGACGAGCTTTTTAGGATCCAAAAAATAGAGATCCCCGCAGTCGCGCACCATCCCCGAGGCAACCAGCGTTTCCACCATGGCCGGCCCCAATCCCTCGATGTCCATGGCGCCGCGAGAGGCATAGTGCAGGATGCGGCCCCTGACCTGGGCCGGACAGGCGATGTTCTGACAGCGCACCGCCGAAGCCTCCTCATCCCTCACCAGAACGCTGCGGCAAACCGGACAGTGCCGTGGCATAGTCACCGGACGGGCTCCCGGCTTTCTTTTCTGGGCAACGGCCTCAACTACCTGGGGAATGATCTCCCCGGCCTTTTCGATGATCACCGTGTCGCCGTAGTGCAAGTTTTTTCGCTCGATCTCGTCTTGGTTGTGCAGGGTGGCCCGGGAGACGGTGGTGCCGGAAAGCTTTACCGGAGACAGCAAGGCCACCGGGGTTACCGCTCCGGTGCGGCCCACGCTGAACTCGACCCCTTGAAGCACCGTGGTTGCCCGGCGGGCCGGGAACTTGTAGGCGATGGCCCAGCGCGGCGAGTGGCTGGTGGCTCCCAGGGCCCGCTGCTGGGCAAAATCGTCCACCTTGATGACCATGCCATCGGTATCGTAATCCAATACGTCCCGTTTTTCCTCCCAGCTGTTGCAGTAGTCGACCACCTGGCCGATATCGCCGCATGTTTTGGCGTAGGGATTGACGGGAAATCCGGCCCGGGCCAGCGTCTCTAAAAGCTCTGAATGCGTCCGGCATTCCGGCGGCGGCTTACCCGCACCATAGACAAACAGGGACAGCCGGCGGCCGGCCACCACTTTCGGATCCAGCTGCTTGAGGGTGCCGGCGGCCGCGTTGCGCGGATTGGCGAAAAGCTCCTCGCCGGTTTCCTGCCGTTTGCCGTTAATCCGTTGGAACTCCTTTTTCGGCAAATAAGCCTCGCCCCGCACCTCGATATCGTCCAGGCCAGAGATACCGGAGGGCAGCAACAGAGGCACCGTCCTGATGGTTTTGAGGTTGGCCGTGATGTCGTCGCCGGTGCGGCCGTCCCCCCGGGTCAGGCCCTGAACGAATTTCCCGCCTTGATACCGCAGGGCCACCGCCACGCCGTCGATTTTCAGCTCCACCACATAGCGATAGACCTGTCCCTCCAGACCTTTGCGCACCCTGGCGTCGAATTCCAACAGTTCCTCCCGGCTATAGGTGTTGTCCAATGAAAGCATGGGAACGCTGTGCCGGATTTGTTTGAATCCCTCCAACGGCGCCCCGGCCACCCGTTGGGTGGGCGAGTCCTCGGTCACCAGCTCGGGAAAGCTGGCCTCCAGCTCCCTCAGTCTGGCCATCAGCCGGTCGTACTCTTGGTCCGATATCGATGGTTTGGCCAGCACATAGTAGCGCCGGTCGTGCTCAGCGATCTCCACCCGCAGTCTGTTGATCTCTTTCTCGGCCAGTCTTCTATCCATGGCCTTCCCTGACCTTCCGGCCTTTTTACTCACATCCACTCTTTTACCCTTAGGAGCCTATAATCTCTTGACGACAATAGAATACTACACTATAATACTTTCGTCAAGATAATTCACCGGCATGAACTCCAGAGCACAACTTTCGGCTTCTGTGCCTCAGGCCTGGGCCCGGCTGCGCTGCTCCCTGGACCGTTATCTGCGCGATCCTGAGGGACGCTCCCTGGTGGCTCGCGCCTATCGGGCGGCCAAAGCCTCACACCAGGGACAGCTGCGGGCCTCGGGGCATGAGTACTTGATCCATCCCCTGGAGGTGGCCGGCATCCTGGCCGAGCTCAGGCTGGACCCCAAAGCTCTGGCGGCCGCCCTATTGCACGACGTGCTTGAGGACAGCTCGCTGGATCGCCGCCGTCTGGAGGCTGAGTTCGGACGGGAAGTGGCGGAACTGGTGGAGGGGGTCACCAAGCTCTCGGCCGTCAGCCTGCCGCCTCCGGAACAGACACGGGCCGCCTCTTTGGCCGCCCATCATCAGGCCGAGAACTTGCGCAAGCTGTTTTTGGCCATGGCCCGCGACCTCCGGGTTATCTTCATTCGGCTGGCCGACCGTCTTCACAACATGCGCACCGTCTCCTTTCTTCCTCCGGAGCGCCGCCTGGCCATGGCCCGGGAGACCATGGACCTCTATGCCGCCCTGGCCGGACGGCTGGGGCTGTGGGAATTCAAGTGGCGGCTGGAGGACCTGGCCTTTTCCGTGCTGGAGCCTAAGCGCTATCGGGAATTGGAGCGCCAGATGGCCGAAAGGCTGCGCCGCCGCCGCCGCACCCTGTTGTCTTTCAAGCGGAGCGTCGCCCGCTATTTGCGCCAGGAAGGGCTGTCGGTTGTATCGGTCGAGGGCCGCACCAAGCATGTCTACAGCATCCATGCCAAAATGCTGCGCAAGGGCTGCGGCTTAGACGACATTCTCGACCTGTTGGCGGTCAGGGTGATCGTGCCCGAGGTGGCCGACTGCTACCGGGCCTTCGGACTTATACAGAATCTGTGGATGCCGGTGCCCGGCCGGTTCAAGGACCACATCGCCATGCCCAAGCCCAACGGCTACCGTTCCCTCCATACCACGGTGCTGGGCCCGGACGGCTTTCCGGTGGAGATCCAGATCCGCACCCCCGAGATGCACCGGGTTAACGAGTTCGGGGTGGCCGCCCACTGGGCATACAAGGAATCACCGGGCCGCGACGACCCCCGCAGCCGCGAGCTCTATGCTTGGGTAAGGCGCCTGTTGGAATGGTTCGAAGAGGGCCGGGGCGAGCCAGACTATCTGCAAAACCTGAAGCTGGACATTCTGAGCCATCAGGTGTTCGTTTTCACGCCCAAAGGCGAGGTGGTGGATCTGCCCTCGGGCTCTACGCCGTTGGACTTCGCCTACCGTATCCATACTCAGATCGGCCATCGTTTCATCGGAGCCCGGGTCAACTCCCGGATCGTGCCCATCGACTACCGGCTTAAAAACGCCGACATCGTCGACGTCCTGACCAGCAACCGCGACAATCCCTCGTGGGACTGGCTCAAGGTTGTCCGCAGCCGCCATGCCCGCAACAAGATACGCCAGTGGTTCCGCCGGGAGCGACGGGCCGAGAGCATTCAGAGAGGACGGGAGTTGCTGCAACAGGAGATGGAGAAGAAGGGCCTCCGTCTCAATCTTAAACAGGAGGATCTGCTTAAACCGCTTTGGCAACGCTCCCATAACTCGCTGGACGAGCTTTACGCTTCCCTGGGTTCGGGCGAGTCGTCCCCTTCCCTGATGGCTAAAAAACTTTTTAAGACCCTGCCCAGCGAGTATCTCCCCCGAAAAAGGGAGGTATTGACCACCAAGCGCCCCGAGATAGCGCCTCCGATTCCGGTTTCGGTGCCCGGACTTTCGGGGATCAGCCTCAGACTGGCCAGATGCTGCAATCCGGAAAAGGGAACTGAGATAACCGGCTACGTCTCCCAGGGAAGGATGACGGTGCACCGCCGCGATTGCCCTAACTTCAAAAGGCTTTCCGAAAACCGGGATCGGGTGGTCCGGGTCAGGTGGATAGACAGGGAGTAGCGCTTTGGGTCGCAGAAGGGCCCCTGGCCGGCGACCCTTCTGCTAGCAATAATCCACCACCGCCCGTTGTACCCTGACCCGGCGCATAAACTCTACCACCTTTCTGTGTTCGGGATGTTCTTGGTAGCCATCCAGGTCTTCCTGGGTGGCGAATTCGGAAATTAGGGACAGGTCGAAGGCTTCTGGTGCCGGGTTGTGGTTTATACCCACCTCCAATTTCACTATCCCCGGCACCTTATCCCTCAAGGCCTCAAGCATCCCCTTGGCCGTTTTCAGGTTCCCGGACTTCTCGCCGGCATCGCCCCGAAATGTCCATAGTACGATGTGCTTTACCATCTTTTTATCGGGTTAATCTTATCAGCCTTTTTCTGTTCCTAAATCCTCTCCTCAGATGATCCCCCTGTTCTTCAGCAGAGTATGGATACATGCCGCTGCCTTAATAAACCTTTTTCGTTCCTCCTGGTCTGGGGCTTCTCTGCCTTCCCGATGTTTTCCGCATATCAATCCGAAGAGTTCCTTATCTTTTGTGACACCCTCCTCAAAACCGGCAGCCTTAAGCAGACTGTCGGCCGCATGGTAGCGTACTAGATAATCGTCCGCGGCCACCTCGGTCATCAGCACCGAGGCTGTCTCCGGAGGCATCAGTTCCCTCAGGGGCCTTTCCGGAAGCCGACATTCCAGCAGTTCCTTGAGTTGGCAGATGGCTTCCACCTTATCAGACCAGCCTGCCCCGCCCTCTATGGCCTGCCTCAATGCCATGCTGGCAGGGACGCTGCCGACAAGCTTCAGAACATCGCCGGCCAGCCGGACGCGTAGGTGCGTTTGTTTCTCCCTTCGCAGGGCTTGCTCCAGTGCTGTTACCATCTGGGGCAGCCGGTCGCCCCGCCGGCCCAACAGCACCGCCGCCCGGCCAAGGTGGACATGGTAACCGGCCTCAAGCCTGGCGGCGATAAACTCTCCGGCCGTTTTAAGCTCAGCTTCGTCCAGGCTTCCTACCGCCTCGTCCACGTCCGAAAAGTCCGGACCGTCGTGCCATTCCATATAGGCGTCGCGTTCACGGTCCAGGGCCTGAGCCAGCCGTTCGACGCCGCTTCCTCTTGGCGCCGCCCCTACCTTCTGCCCGTCGCTTTTCTGCAAACGCCTTTTTTCCCAGGCGGCTTGGGCGATCAGCGTCTTCATACGAAGGTCATCGGCCAGCCCCGGTCCCAGCTCCGTTTCTGCGAAGCACTCCGCTGCCAGCCTCATGGCCTTTTCCACCAGATCCAGCTCCGCGTTATGGAGGGTGAATTCCACCTCTCCCGATCCGCTCAGGTCAATGTCGAAAGTCAGCCCCACCGAACCTTTGCTCTCAAAGGCCGGAGAAAATACCCGCCGGTCCACGTGTTGCCACTCGTCGTCTATGCTCTGCTCGTAATCGAACGCCAGCCTGGCGACGTCGCCGGCCAGTTCCATCCGGGCCTTGAGCCCGCCCATGTAGTCGTCCTTCGACTCGAATCTCACCAGTTTAGCCGAAGGACCGTTGATCAGCTCAAAGAGCTCGGCCAGGAAGAGGAACGGCGTCCGGTCGGATCGGGAGGTGATCATGGCCGGAATGCGGCGCCATCTTGGATTGAAACATCCCTCCGGCAGCTCCCGCGGATAGCGGCATCTCAGTGAAAGGTTTAATGTCTCCTGCAAGGTAATGGCCTGGTTTTTCAAACACATTTAAGAAAACCACCCCTGGCGAGGTGGCTTTCTTTTTTCTTGCCTGTCTACTCCGGCAGCCGCAAAGGCATCAAAAGATAGGTCAGCTTGTAGTCCTCGGCCTGTTTGGCCGGCTTGATGAGACCGGCCGAAAGCGGAGTGTTAAGGTACATGTTCAGCTCTTCGGACTCAAGGTTCTTGAGGATATCCAGCAGATAGCTGGCATTGTATCCGATGTCCATCTCGTCGCCCTGATAGGAGGCGGCCATGGTCTCCCGGGCCTCGCCGATATCCACCGTCTGGCTGGAAAGCTCTAAAGAGTTGTTCTTCAAAGAGAGCTTTATCTGGTAGGTGAAGGTATCAGACAGGATGGCCACCCTTTTTACCGCCGAGGTGAACAGATCGACGTTGGCCGTCATCACCTTTTTATTTCCTGAAGGTATCACCTTCTCGTAGTCAGGATAGGTGCCCTCGATGTGCCTGGCGTATACAGTGGTGCCGTCAAAAGAGAATTTAGAGTAACTGTCGTCGAACTGGATAATTATTTCCTTGTCGTCTCCGCCCAACATCCGGTTGACGATGTTAAGTCCCTTGGGCGACAGCAAGAGTTCGCTTTTGTGTGATACCGGAGGGATCATGGCCTCGAAAAGGGCCAAGCGCCTACCGTCGGTGGTCACCACCTTCATGTTATCGCCGTTCATTTGGAATAACACTCCGCAGAGGGCCGGCCGCGAGCTGTCGTTGGCCACCGCGAACAACGTCTTCCTGATAATGGCCTGGAGCATGGCCCCGGAAATCTTAAGGCTTTTATCTTTTTTCAACTCGGGCATCTTGGGAAAGTCGTCCTTGGGAAGACCGACGATGTTAAATCGGCTGCGATCGCATTTAATGGTCACCCGATTTTCGTTGGCTTCTATCTCTACCGGCATTGATGGCAGCTGCTTAACGATCTCGGTAAACTGCCTGGCGGGAACGGTAATGGCACCGGCCGATGAGGCCTTGGCCTCTACCTGGGTGACGGCGGCGATCTCAAGGTCGGTGGCCGAGATGATCAGCCTCTTTTCCTGGGCGTCAAGAAGGATGTTGGAGAGGATGGGGAAAGTGCTTTTGGTCGGCACCACTCCTATCAGGCTCTGCAGACCGGCTATCAGTTTGTCCTGTGCAACCGTGAATTTCATCTCTCTTGCCTTATAATTCAGGTTCTTCTTTTCCGGTAAAATAAGCAATTAATGATATATCTAACCAGTAGTAGTTGTCAATAGCATATGTTGATATCTTTTGTCGGTAACAGGCAACCGGCTGACGGAAAACAGAAAAGAACGGTGGATACAATGTTGATAAAATCTTATAATTTGGTAGATAAAACGTCGCCATAATAACATAGTTTCACCGGTTGAGCGTTCGGCTGAAGGACATCCAGGGGTTATTCACCTTTGACCAACCGGGTTATCCTCTCCAGCTTTCCGGAGAATTCCTGGTCCCTTAGGGCCGTCTGCTTAACCTTGGCGATGGCATGCAGGACCGTGGTGTGATCCTTTCCTCCAAAGCGGCTTCCGATGTCGTTTAGGGAGGCGCCGGTAAGCTCCCGGCACAGATACATGGCCATCTGCCGGGGAACCACCAGCTCCTTGGTTCTTTTTTTGGAGCGCAGTGTTTCCTCAGGCAGGGAGAAAAATCCGGCCACCGCCTTTTGGATGGATTCTATAGAGACAGGCCTTTTGCCGTTGCCAGAGATCAGGTTTTTCAGGACCTCCTTGGCCAGATCGACGGTCAGCTCCCGGTCGGCCACTGAGCTGAAGGCCGCCACCCTTATCAGACTGCCTTCCAGATCGCGAATGTTCGATTTGACGGATTCGGCGATGAAGTAGATTACTTCATTGGGCACGGAAAAACCCTCTTGGGCGGCCTTTTTCTTGAGAATGGCGGCTCTGGTCTCCAGGTCGGGCGGCTGGATGTCGGCCACCAGACCGCATTGGAAGCGTGAGACCAGCCTTTCCTCAAGGTGGGAGATGTCCTTAGGGGGCCGGTCCGAGGTCAGGACGATCTGCTTTCTGGCGTCGTAGAGGGAGTTGAAGGTGTGAAAGATCTCCTCCTGGATGCCGGACTTTTCGGTGAGAAACTGGACGTCGTCAAGCAACAGGACGTCCAAGGTGCGGTACTTATTTTTGAACTCCAGGGTGCGTCGGTTCTGGATGGCATGGACCATTTCATTCATGAAGTTCTCGGCCGGAGTATAGTAGATCCTGACCTTGGTGCGCTTAAACTTGACAAAATGTCCGATGGCCTGCATCAGGTGTGTTTTTCCCAACCCCACCCCGCCGTAGATGAATAGCGGATTGTAAAGCCGTCCGGGCGCCTGGGCGGTGGCATAGGCGGTGGCGTAGGCGAACTCGTTGCTCTTGCCGATGACGAAATTCTCGAACTTGTAGCGCTCCCTTAGGCCGCACTCGTCGACCGGCGCCGTCTGGCTGGAGGAAAGCACCGTCTCCTGGGGTTGAGGCCGACGCTCGGGAGGAGGCAGGGTCGAACCCTCGTGCGATGGAGCCACCAAGACCACCTTAAGGGGATGGCTGGCCGCCTGCAAAAGAGCTTCGCTGATGGCGGTCATATAGTGTTGTCCCAGCCATTCGCTGGAGAATTGATTGGGAACCCTGAGGGTGATGGCATCCTCGCCTATGGAAAGGGCGGTCACCGGCTTCAGCCAGGTGTCGAAGGTTTGCGGGCCAAGGCGTTCCTTGAGTTTCTCCTGGGCATTGGCCCAGATGTCCTTTGCTGCTTGATTCATACGATATCCACAAGTGATAATTCAGCGTTTTCGGGGTTTTTCAAAGGATGGGTTGACCGAAAGCCCAGTATAAGGCATTTTATGGGTTACTCACAGAGTTATCAACAAGAAGATATAATCAGCAACCCGTTTATTTCCAATGTGTTACAAAAACTCAAAAATCACAAAATTGGAGTTATTAACATAATCATTAGACCGTGTAAAATCCTGATTAACAACAACTTAATTGTAATGGCTTGACGAGAAGAGTTATCCACAACATTATCCACAAAAACCCCATAAAACGCAAAATGAAACCATGGCCGCCTGACCACGATTTCATCGCTGATGGAATAAAAAAATTCTTAACAGGGATAAATATATCAGCAATCAGGTAAAATGTCAAGAGAAATTTTATGAACTATGAAAAAAATTTAATGCCAGAGACTCTGATTTTTAAGAGGAGTTATTTGTAGCTCTCAACGGCTAAACCAGAAACCTTGGGGATCGGCCACCTTTCCGTCAACATGAATTTCATAATGAAGGTGCGGTCCGGTGCTTTTACCCGATGATCCGACCAAGGCGATCACCTGGCCGCGCCGCACCGGCTGCATCTGTTGGACCAATATCTTGTCGCAATGGCCGTAGACCGTGGTGTATTTATCGCCGTGGCGAAGGACAAGTTTGTTCCCGAAATAATTATCCCAGCCGACAAAATCAACCACCCCATCGGCCGCGGCCATTACCGGCCGGCCTTGGCGGGCGGCGATGTCCACCCCGTTGTGCTGGCGGGAGAGGCCGGAGGAAACCCAGCCCCGGGTGGGCATCAAGCTGGGCACCAGCCGATCGTTGCTTTCCGGCTGGGGCCGGGGCGTCTCCCGGACAACGGCCAAACTGGAGACTTCGAAAACCGAAAGGGTGTCCGGCTGGCGGGGCACGCCCAGCATCTGCCTGACCTTGGCTTCTTCAGCGCGCAGACTGGCCAGTTCGGATTTCACCTGCTCCAGCTTGGTGAACTCGGCCTCCATCATTTGGTGGCGCTGGCGCATCAGCTCATATTGGCCGGCCCGCCAGTAGATTTTGCCGTAGCTGACAATCAGGATCAGCACGGCCAGGGCCAGAGCCAGGGCGAACAAAGCCAGCCAACGCAGGGAGGAATACGAAAGATGGTAGCTGCGCTGTCCGCCCTTGTGGTGGGGAACCAGGATCAGGGTGAGATAACGGTTCCTGGACTTCATGGCGCTGTTCGGTCCAAACCCAGAACTTCGTCCGGAATGGGCGAGGAGAGGATGGCAGCCAACAGGTCGGCGGTGGCCCGGACGTCGCCCAAGTCCACCATTTCCGAACAGGAATGGCCGTAGCGGGTGGGTATGGAGAGGACGCCGGTGGGAATGCCGCATCTGGTCCTGTAGATGGCGGCGCCGTCGGTCATGCCCCGCTCCAGGATGTCCGGCTGGTGGGGAATTCTTTTTCTCCGGGCGGTCTCGGTCAACAGACGGCGGACTCCGGGGTGGGCCAGGATGCCGGCGTCCTTCACCTTGATGGCGGCGCCCTTCCCCAGGACCGACGGCAGCTTGGGCCTCTCCCCTGGGGCGTCGAAAGCCCCGGTGATATCCACCGCCAGTCCCATGTCCGGATTAAGCCCGAAAGCGGCCGTGGTGGCCCCGCGCAGGCCCACCTCCTCCTGAGTGGTGAAGACGAAGGATATCCGGTGGGGTGAGGGTTTTAGGGCTCTCATGGCCAGGATAACAGCGGCGCAGCCGATGCGGTCGTCCATGGATTTGGCCACGGCCCGGGCGCCCAAAAATTTGCATTCCTGGCTGAAGGCGGCGATATCGCCCACCGATACGGACTTCAAGGCCTCCCGTTTGTTCTTGGCCCCGATGTCGATAAACATCTTGTCCAGGGTGCGGGCCGTCTGGGGGGGGTCGGACCCCTCCTCGCCGACGACGCCCAAGGTCCCGTTCTCGAAGACCACCCGCTGGGCCAAAATATTGTTGGGGTTGATGCCTCCGATGTTGGAGAAGCGGAGGAAACCATGGTCGTCTATATGGGTGACTATCAGGCCGATTTCGTCCAGGTGGGCGGCCACCATGATATGACGACCGCCGGCCGTACGGCCGTGAGCCAGGCGCACGGCCACCAGGTTGCCCAGGACGTCGGTGGAGACCGAGTCGGACAGCCCGCGGATTTCCTTCCGGATAAGCTCCCGCACCGGCCCCTCGTTGCCCGAAGGCCCGTAGGCCTCTGTCAGCTTCTTGATCAAGTCCTTCATATCGTACGACGTCTAAAGTTGTTCAATTATATCCGGTTTAACCAGCGATATCAAGTGGTTTAATCTGGTCAGTGGGCGGAAATTACGCGCTGGAATTTCTCTTTACAAAAAAACCTATTTGTGTTTTAATTAACCATACCTCTAATCTTGCTACGAGAAGTTTATTATTCAAAACTGTTGATAAAGATCATGGGGCGAATAACGATCGGGCAATACCAGAACTGGCCACTCCGCCGTAAGCTATTCGTCAGCCAGGCGCTGGTGGTGTTGGCCTGCGCCGGTTTGTCGGCTGGTTTGGGCAGCCTGTTGATAGGCAAGACTATTGTCCTCCAAGCACAGGAAAAAGTTCGTTTGGACCTGAACACTGCCCATGAAATATTTCGCCAGGAGGGTGAGAAGCTGGGGGCCTTGGCAAGGCTGACGGCCAGTCGGGAAAGCGTGATCCGCAGTTTGGAACAAGGAGATCGTGAGGCGCTGAAAAGACTGCTCCAAAGGACAATGCAGGCCGAGTCTCTGGACGTACTGAACGCTATCACGGCAGCCGGCCTGACTTTAATTCGGGCCGGAAACTCGGGGGAGTTCGGAGACTCCGCATATAGAGAGGCGGTGGAATTCTCCAGAAGCGAGGGGGCTATAATTTCCACCGAGGTTGTTCCCCAGAAGGAATTAATGAGGGAAGGCCCAGCCCTAGCTAAAAGGTCCAAGATCGTCTTGTTACCGACGGACAAGGCCCGTAAACGATCCGACACCGTGGAGACCTCTGGGATGTTGATACGGGCGGTGCAGCCCGTTCTGTCGGACGACGGAAGGTTCTTGGGTGCGATCATCGCCGGGAGGTTGCTCAACAACGACAACAGGATCGTCGACCGAGTCAAGGAGATCGTCTACCAAGGCAAACGCCACCGGGGGAGGGATGTGGGGGCCGTCACCATTTTTCTAGGCGACTGCCGGATCGCCACCAACGTCTTGACCGCCGAAGGGGCGAGGGCACTGGGGACTCGGGTTTCGGAGGAGGTGTATCGCCGGGTGGTGGAGCATGGAGGCAACTGGGCGGATCGGGCCTTTGTGGTCAATGCCTGGTACCGGGCGGCCTATGAGCCGATCCGAAACTATCACGGCCACGTTATCGGAATGATTTACGCCGGCATGTTGGAAGCACCCTACCTGGAATTGAGAAACCGGATCAACCTCTTGTTCCTAGCGATAGCCTTCGCCGCAACCGCCATATTGTTGCTGACGGCCAACTATACGAGCGCGAGCATTACCAAGCCGGCCAAGGCCATGCTGGTGGCTATCGAAAAGCTGGCCAGCGGAGACCTGTCCAGCCGGGTGGATAGCGACACCACGGACGAGTTCGGCCGACTGTCCCGGGCCTTTAACAGAATGGCCGTGGAACTAGAGCGCTCCACCGAGGTTTATCAGGCCTTGGCGAGGACACTCGAAGAGAAGATCAAAGAGAAAACGGAAAAGCTCAAGGAGGCCCAAGATCTTTCTCTCAGGACCGAGAAGCTGGCGGCCTTGGGAAAGCTTTCTGCCGGTATCGCCCACGAGATTAACAACCCCCTGACCTCGATTCTGCTAAACAGCCATCTACTGGCGGAAATCCGGGGGAGCGGAGAGGAGGAACTTGGGCTGATAATCGAAGAAGCGGAACGATGCAGCGCCATTGTCCGGGGCCTACTGGAGTTCTCCCGGCAGAACCCACCGGAAAGACGTTTCCATGACCTTAACCAAGTGATAGAAAAAACCCTGCCTCTGATCGAAAGCCAGGCCCTGGCTCAGTGCGTTTCCATAAGTGTTTCATTGGATCAGGGACTGCCTCGGTTGAAGATAGATTCCGGGAAGATAAGGCAATTGCTCACCAACCTCCTGTTGAACGCACTTGACGCCATGCCGGATGGGGGAAAGTTGGGTGTTTCTACGCGTTTCGAAGAGGACCCGCAACTGGCGGCCCTGGAAGTTACCGATACCGGTTGCGGCATACCGGCGCAGGTCATCGGAAGGATATTCGATCCTTTCTTCTCAACGAAGGGACCCAAGGGGACCGGCATGGGCTTGGCCGTGAGCTATGGTATTGTGGAACAGCATGGCGGCAGAATCGAGGTCTCCAGCCAGCCGGGCCGGGGCGCCACGTTCACGGTCCATCTGCCGGTTGGCGACGAAATTAAAAGTGGGGGGTAATGCGCTATGAACGGGAGAAAAATCCTAGTGGTGGATGACGAACTGCCGGTGCTGAAGAGCATCGCCAAGGCCCTGTCCCGCGATAATTATCAGGTGGCCCAAGCGCTGAGCGGCGAGGAAGCACTGTCGCTGGTCCGGGACGGAGAGTTCGACGCTGCGGTGACCGACCTGATGATGCCGAGCATGAGCGGGATGGAACTGCTTCGCAGATTAAAGCTGTTGCGGCCGGAGATGCCATTGATTATGATCACAGGCTATCCCTCGGTGAGGGCGGCGGTGGAGTCCATCAAGGCCGGAGCCTTTGATTACCTGCCTAAGCCATTCACCCCGGAGGAGCTCAGAGGGCAGGTGGCGCGGGCCCTGGCCAGGAAAATGCTGGACGCAGGTCGGATACCAAGAGCGGGGTTCCAGGGATACTGCATACCTGAAAACGCCTGGTTGGAGGTGTTGGAGGACGGCAACCTACGCATCGGAGCCCATCCGGTCCTCCTAGGGACCATCGGACGGATTACCTCGATCGATTTTCCGGACCTAGGGGAAATGAGGTACCAAGGAGAGCCCTGCGCCAAACTGTCAGACGAACACGGCCGACTTCACACTTTATGGGCGCCGGCCTCTGGCAAGATAATAGAAGTCAACATGCCCTTGACCACGAACATCGATCTCATTATAGGAGATCCATACGGCCGAGGGTGGATCATGATGATGACCCCGGTAAGCCTGGCCGATGATATCCAGAACTTATTGCCTCTTTCCTAAGACCGGGAGCCAGAGTCTATGGACCGAAACACCCAGGAAAGATCGAAAGAATTTCTGCTCTCTAGGTTGGAGGATAAACCCGAAGGGGTCATGAGCTTTCTGGGAGACGACGGCCAATGGCGGGAAGACCCGTCAACCCGGCGGGAAAGGATTTCTTGTGAATTGTGCCACCGCCTGAGTCGGATTACTGGGATGGAAGAGCGAAGTGCCGTCCTTGCGGATTTAAGCCTGCCCGCTGGCATGGCCGCCGGCAGGGTTGACGGGCCGCTTTGGTATCTCATGCTTCTAGTCGGTTTGGTGGAAATCGAGGCTTGTCGATTGCTGGGAAGCCGCCTGACGAGGGAATGGGATGTGCGGGGTAGGGACCGGAGAGATTTTTTTTGGCAAGGTTATCTGACGGCCCGGGAACGACTGGAAAGGGATTTCGGAATTCCGGGGGGAGGGGAAATGCCAGCGGCCGTTTGCTCTCAACCCTTCTACGGTTGTCTGGTGGACTTGGTGTCGGCCGAGGAGGAGGCCTGGTATCAGATAGATCAAGTCTTGCCAGGTTTGCGACTTCCCCGAGAGATGGAGGAACACGTTGGATACCTTCAGGAAACCTTAGCCGATGAGAGGCGGCAGGAAAGCCTTGTCAGGCCGGCCCTCTTCCTGCTCTCCCATCCGGACATACCAGTGGCCAGCGGCGTGCCCTATCAGGCAGCCCACCTGCTGGGCAAGTTGAAGGATCCGCGGGCGACACGGGCATTGATGAATAAAATTGAAAGCACCGGGCCCCAGCATGGAGAATTGAGAGCATGCCTGATCTACGCTCTGGGGGCCACGGCGCGGCCGGAGGCGGCCGGTGTTCTTATGCGGTTTTTAGTCAAGGGCGCAGGCAAGGAAGGCTCCAGAGAATTGCTGGAGGCGGTTTGGGCGCTGGGGAAGTTAGGAAAACAGGCAACAAACTCTATACCCAATCTCTGCGCTTTGGTCGACGATCCCCGCAAGGAGATGCGGGTGGCCTTGGCCTGGGCGTTGGGAAACATCGGGGCGCCCGTTGCCGGGGGAACGGAGGCATCGGAAGGGCGAGCCGAGAAGATGCTACACAGAGCGTTAGTCGACCCCGACCTTGCCGTCCGCCAGGAGGCTGTCCTGGCATTGCGATCATGGGGGAGGCCTGCTGATTTAAGATATACCGACGCGGTTTACACCGAGATTCCGTATCTCTCGCTCAAGCCCAGCGCTTCGGGTATCTATGAATTGTCCGAGACGCTCTTCGATCTGCTGGATCAGAAGGAAACAGTTGTTATGGCCGTTACTGGCGATTCCGGGACCGGCAAAACCTATTTCTGTCAAGCCTTAGAGGGCGGCTTCGGAAACTTGGCCCAAAACCAGATCAGATATCTGGCCCGGGATAATCCGGAACACAACGATATTTTCAACCGGATGCTGGGTCTCGATTTCCTCAGGAAAAAAGTAGCTCCGCAGTTTTACTACAATTATCCGGAGATGGAAAAAGACGACCCCGACGCTTTCTTTAAAGACTTCTGGGCGGGGCTGAACGGAATCAGGCTGGTCCTGTTGGACGGCTGGCGGGACGACGCCTATTTCCAGCACGTGCTGGAGAGGTTTCTTCGACAGGATCGTCTGGACCTATTGGTCACCTTCCAAGCCAGCCATTCCACCCGGCGCATAAACCTTGAGGAAAGGGAAGGATACCTGGAGCATGTACGTTCCTGCCTCTCATACCGCGAGGATCCGGGTCTGACAACCGTGTTCCACCTGGAGGGAAGAATTTTCTGTTATCGGCTCAACAACTCCATAGGGTCAAGGCTAGACCGGAGCGAGACCTTAGAGGTCTTCGGGCGCCGAAAGATCAGCGAGTGGGCGGCCCAACTACGCCCCGGACAATTCATGCAGGGGTTGCGTTCAGCTGCTGCTTGCACCAGAAGAAACCCCTGGGGCCAAAGAGAAACAAAAACCTATCTCGTAAGCTCTCCTGTCTTCCATTCCGCACCGCACCACGAATTCTCTACCAGCTTTCGCCGGGAGTTGAACCAAGATCAGAACGGCCAACCCAACCTTCTGCAAACGATCGATCTTAGTACCTACCGGCCTACAATATTGGCCCCGCTGGCCCCAGGCCTGATGGCGGCGGCCGGGGCGGACGGCTGGGTGGGTACCGTCAGCGGATTCGACAACCGTCTATACGCTGCCCGAATCGGCGGCGGGGACGTGCTTGGCCTGGCGGTACTAGGGTCGCGGCTCTATGTACTGGACAGCGGAGGGCGCTTGGCCAGGGTGGCATTGGGGGAGCGGCGGACCGAGTTCGCCGCCGACTGGCCGCCCGGTCGTTTGCTGGCTTCCGACAGGCATCGCCGGCTGGCCTGGGTTCAGGATGACGGAACTATACGGCTTTGGGACCTAGAGAGCAATTGGACCGCGGTCTTCGGGGAAATTGCCGAGGAGATAGTTCTGTTGGCGCTGGACCTGTCGGGACGGACCATCAGCGTGGGACGGCATGGGAGCGTATATTATTGGAACCCGGCGACCGGGAAAATGGCGCAAAGTGGACTCGATGGAGGCGAGGTGGAAGCGGCAACAGCCGACGAGTGGGGCCGGATCGCCCTGGTTATGAAAACAAAGGGAGACAGGGAATTGCGCCTTTTGGATGCCGGGGGCGAGAAGCTGACGACCGTTTCCTCTTTCGGTTTGGTCAATCAGGTGTTGGGGCTGACCCTGTATGCCGACGGAAGGATATTTATCGGATCCTGCGGAGTCGTAAAGCAAGCCTGCCACACTTTGCAGGTGATAAAACCGAGGGAGGGCCGCGCCGTCATCAAAGATCTTCCGGGACATGGCTCGGCCACCTACGGCTGCTTGGCTAGCGGCCCAAGACTGTTAAGCTGGGGCGAGGAGGACAACGGTAGCATCTGCCTCAAGATTTGGGGAACCGAGGGGTATGTGTCGAGGGAAAGAGAGAACCTGTGCCTACTGGAGAAAGCGGCTTCCATCCCTCCTTTCTACCACAGTTTTTTCTAGACGGACCGGTGGCTGCTTTCGGACTTTACTTTTTTCTCAGGAAAGATTAGAATTGTAGCAGAAAAAACAACACGGTTAAAGACGCTAAGCGCTCGCTGGTCTGTCCTCTGATCGAACGCCCAGTTACGATAGCCAGCGGAAGACTGAGGTCGTTCACTGCTGTTTGCGGACTGCGCCCGGAAATCGTTTTCAATCAATAAACCGTTACAATTACAATCGAGAAAGGAAGCCACCATGGCGGGATTCGACTTCGAATTAAAAAATCTGGAGAAGCTATTCCCCGAGGGCTTCACCCAGGAGCAGTTGGCCAAAGGCAAGACGATCCTTCTCAAAGAGCTGGCCTACGACCTGCACAAGTACTACGGCGGGAAGATGATCACCGTGCCCAAGGCTGGCATCTACGGGTTTAACTGGTTTAACATCTGGTACACGCCGGGGGTGTCGAAGATATCGACGACCATCCGCGACAGCAACGACGCCAGTTTCGAGCTGACCAACCGAGGCAACTTAGTGGCCGTGGTCTCCGACTCCACCCGGGTGCTAGGCGACGGTGACTGCACCCCTCCGGGCGGTCTGGGGGTGATGGAGGGCAAGGCCTTCCTCATGAAGTATTTGGGAGGATGCGACGGGGTGGCCCTGTGCATGAATTCCTATAATGAAAAGAAGGAGCACGATCCCAACAAGATCATCGACTTCGTCAAAATGGCCGAACCGTCATTCGGTGCTGTAAACCTGGAGGATATCTCGCAGCCTAACTGTTACAAGGTTCTTGATACTCTGCGCGAAGTTTGCGACATCCCGGTGTGGCACGACGACGCCCAGGGCACCGGCTGTGTTACCCTGGCCGGGCTGATCAACGCCTTGAAGGTCGTCGGTAAAAAGATGAGCGAGGTTAAAATCGTCCTCTACGGCGCCGGGGCCTCCAACACCACCATTTTTCGCCTGATAGAGACCGACGGCGGCGATGCCCAAAAGATGGTGATGTTTGACACTAAAGGCGCGCTCGGCACCTTCCGCGAGGACATCAAGAACGATCCGGCCAACTACCGCAAGTGGGAAATATGCGAGCGGACCAACCCCAAAGGCATCAGGACTATGGACGAAGCCATGAAAGGCGCCGACGCGCTGATAGCCTTGTCCACTCCCGGACCCAACGTCATTAAGCCGGAATGGATCAGGAGCATGTCCGAAAAATCCATTGTCTTCGTCTGCGCCAACCCGGTGCCGGAGATCTATCCCTACGCCGCCAAGGAGGCCGGCGCCTACATCGTGGCCACCGGACGGGGCGACTTCCCCAACCAGGTCAACAATTCCTTGGGCTTTCCCGGAATCTTAAAGGGCGCCCTCTTGGTGCGGGCCCGCAAGATCACCGACGAGATGGCCATCGCGGCCGCCCATTCATTGGCCGACTATGCCGAGAAGAAGGGCCTGTCCCCGGACAACATCATCCCCAAGATGAGCGACGCCGACGTCTTCCCCACCGAGGCCCGGGACGTGGCCATGCAGGCCATCAAGGACGGGGTGGCCAGGGTGAAGATGACCGCCGAGGAGGCTTTCAAAAAGGCCGAGGCCGACATCAAGGAGGCCCGCCACATCGTCCACCAGATGATGGAGATGGGACTCATCAAAAAACCGCCGATGGAGCTTTTAGAGGCTGCGGTCAAGCGGGCGGTGTCCCAGGTGAAGTAAAGAAGAGCAAACCGCTGAGGGCGCAGAGTAATTGTCCCATACAGGAGCGCAGAGAAATAGACAATACTCAGCACAAGATACGAAGGCTCAGGAAGCTGCTGGTTTACACCGGCCGGGGCGACGTGGTCCGCAAACTTGACCAGGCTCTGGGTTCCAGCGTCATGTCCAGCGAGATACTAGGGGAAACCATGTCGGCTCTGGAGGATTTCCGGAAAAACGATCCGGTGCAGCACCAGGAGGTGATGGCTCTGGTGGAGGAGATTCTCAGCGATCTGAAGAAAGCATGGGACGGAGAATGATGAGCCGTAAGCTGCGGGCCAGGACCGGCCAGATAAAGGATGTGCTTCAGACCATGCCGGGGATCGGGCCCAGCCTGGCCGAAGACTTGAGGGATTTGGGGGTCCAGAGCTTAGGCGACATGGCACGGCAGAGTCCGGAAGAACTTTATCAGAGACTTTGCCGCCTGAGGCGGAGGATGCAGGATCCCTGTGTGCTCTATGCCTTCCGCTGCGCCAGGTACTACGCCAGCCGTAAAAGGCATGATCCCAAGCTGCTGCTTTGGTGGAACTGGAAGGGCCGGCCCTCGCCGTAGGCTCTCGGCATGGGTGACGGCAGACTATGTAAACGAAGCCATGAAAAATCACAGATAAGGAGGGTCTATGCGTTCCGTGGAATACCAAAAGGTCGTGCAGGCGGTCAAGGACATGTGTATGGAGGCCAACTTCGACCTGCCCCAGGACGTGCTGGACTGCTTCCAAGAAGCCGTGAAGAAGGAGGAGTCGCCCCTGGGCAAGTCCATCCTCCAGCAGTGCCTGGAGAACGCCAAGATTGCCAAGGACGAGCGAGTGCCCATCTGCCAGGACACCGGGCTGTCGGTCTTCTTCGTCAAGCTGGGGGCCGATGTCAGGATAGAGGGCGGCATCCTGCCGGACGCCATCAACGAGGGGGTGAGGCAGGGCTACACCGAGGGCTATCTCAGAAAATCCTCGCTGGACGACCCCCTGTTCGACCGCAAGAACACCAAGGACAATACCCCGCCTATCATCCATCTGGAGATAGTCAAGGGCGACGGGCTGGAGATCACCATGGCGCCCAAGGGCGGCGGGGCAGAGAACATGAGCCAGGTGAAGATGCTGCCGCCGTCGGCCGGCGAGAAGGGCGTGGCCGACTTCGTGGTGGAAGCGGTGGTTAAGGGCGGGGGCAACCCTTGCCCGCCGACAGTCATCGGGGTCGGCGTCGGCGGCACTTTCGAGAAGGTGGCCTTCCTGGCCAAGAAGGCCCTGATGTGGCCGCTGGGAAAGCCCAATCCGGACCCGCGCTACGCCGAGCTGGAGCAAAAGATCCTGAAGCGCATCAACGACTCCGGCGTCGGGCCCCAGGGCCTGGGCGGCAACACCACCAGCTTCTGGGTGCACATCGAGCACGCGCCCTGCCATCTGGCCTCGCTGCCGGCCGCGGTCAACATCAACTGCCATGCCCATCGGCATGCCCATCGTTCATTGTAATAAAAAAACAACCACAAAAACACCAAGGCACGAAGGCCATCTATCATAAATAGTGTCTTAGTGCCTTAGTGGTGAGGAGAAAAGGAAGATATGGCAAGAAAGATACAGACCCCGCTGACCGAAGAAGTCGCCCGCTCCTTGAAGATGGGCGAGGAGGTCTACATCACCGGCGTCATTCTTACCGGCCGCGATGCCGCCCATAAAAGACTGGTGGAGGCCATGGAGAAGGAGGGCAAGACGCCCATAGACCTGGAGGGGCAGATCATCTACTACGTTGGGCCTTCTCCCGCCAAGCCGGGCAAGGCGGTGGGCTCGGCCGGGCCGACCACCAGTTACCGGATGGACGCCTACGCCCCGCAGCTGATCCGCCAGTCCGGGCTCAAGGGCATGATCGGCAAGGGCCCGCGCAACCAGGCGGTCAAGGACGCCATGAAAGAGAAGGGCTGCGTCTACTTCGCGGCCACCGGCGGGGCGGCGGCGCTGATAGCCCGGGCCATCAAGAAGTCGACCACCGCCCTCTACGAGGAGCTGGGTCCGGAGGCGGTCAACAAGTACGAGGTGGTGGATTTCCCGGTGGTGGTGGCCACAGATTGTGAAGGAAACGACCTCTACGAAGAGGGGCCAAAGAAGTACAAGAAAGACTGAATAATATATTACCCTGATTTAACCCTTGAATAGAAAAATCATAATCCGCCGTGAAACCTTTGGCAATCCATTAATTCCTTAAGAAAAGCAAATGAACACACACTGGTGCCGGCGCCCGGCGGTCGGCCGTTTCCTGCGGACGGCCGTGATCTTGCTGGCGGCCCTTATTCAAGCGTGCGGCGGGGGACTGCCTGGGGAGGCGAAGCGGGCCTATGAGGGGGCTAAGGAGGCAGTGGTCCGCGGGGACTTGGAGGAAGCCCAGCGGCAGTTTACCGTGGCCATCGGGGCCGAACCGCGCTTTACCGAAGCGTGGTACAACCGGGGTTCGGTCAATGCCAGGCTGGCGGTTAACACCATCAGAAGCGGCGACGAGCAGAGGGCGCTGGATATTTTCCGTCAGTCGGTGGACGACAAGCGGAGGGCTCGGGAGCTGATCGACCAAGGAGTCTGGTTTATATACAAGCCGGGGCCCGAGCAGGACCAGGTGCGGCACGATCTGGAGATGGCCTTGAAGGACGTGGACGAGGTGCTGGCTGATGAAGCCTCGTTGCTTCAAGCCTTGAGGCTTTGGGCCGGCCTTCTTCCATAGAATCAGACCAACGCTACAGGAAAGCTTACATGAACGTTCACGAGTACCAGGCAAAAGTGCTTTTCCGCGCCCACGGCATCGCCGTCGACCAGGGATTCATGGCCACGACCGCCGACCAGGTGGAGGAGCGGCTTCATGAGATTAAGGGCCCGCCCTGGGTGATAAAGGCTCAGGCCCACACCGGCGGCCGGGGCAAGGCCGGCGGCATCAAGATCGCCAGTTCAAAAGAAGAGGCGGTGGAGTCCGCCCGGAAGATTTTGGGCATGACTTTAGTGACGCCGCAAACCGGGCCCCAGGGAAAATTGGTCAGAAAAATCTTAGTGACCGAGGCCGCCCAGGTGGAAAGGGAATTTTATCTGAGCCTGCTCATCGACCGGGCCGCCCGGGATTATGTCTTCGTGGGGTCGACCGAGGGCGGGGTGGAGATAGAAAAAGTGGCGGCCGAGAAGCCCCAGGCCATCGCCAAGGTGCACGTGGACCCGCTATCGGGTTATCGGAGCTATCACGGTCTGGCCATGGCTAGGAGCCTGATGTTTTTCGGCGACAGGGCAAAACAGCTTTCGGCCATTATGTCCGGCATGTACCGCCTGTTTACGGAAAAGGACGCCTCGCTGGTGGAGATCAACCCCCTGGTGCAGACAAAGGACGGGAAGCTGATGGCCATCGACGCCAAGGTCAACTTCGACGACAACGGGCTTTTCCGCCATCCCGATATCCAGGCCCTGCGGGACACGGACGAGGAGGATCCCCAGGAAGTCCAGGCCTCCAAGTACGATCTCAACTATATTAAACTCGACGGCACCATCGGCTGTCTGGTCAACGGAGCCGGGCTGGCCATGGCCACCATGGATATCGTCAAGCTCTACGGCGGCAGTCCGGCCAATTTTTTGGACGTGGGCGGCTCGGCGACGGCGGATAAGGTGACCGAGGCCTTCAAGATAATACTGTCCGATTCCTCGGTGCGCGGCATCCTGGTGAACATCTTCGGCGGGATCATGAAGTGCGACGTCATCGCCGAGGGTATTGTAGCCGCCTCGAAAACCTTGGGGGTCAAGGTTCCCATCGTGGCCCGGTTAGACGGGACCAACGTAGAGCAGGCACGGAGGATACTGGCCGACTCCGGGCTGAAGATCATCCCGGCGGCATCGCTGGCCGAGGCGGCGGAGAGAATAGTTGGAGAATCAAGAAAATGAAGACACGCTTTGTCGCGCCGGCAGCTCTGGCCGCAACCATTGCGTTCTGTGGCTGCTCTTCCACCAAGGCCACCACCGCCGAGGAGTTCGTAAAGAAACACGCCAAGGCCTACTATTCCCGGGATGCCAAGGCGGTGGCCGGGATGACCCTGTGCGCCGAGGACCTGGACAAGGTTTCTCTGTCGGAGAAAATAGAGACTGAGATAGGCGAAGTGAAACGCGATTCGCTGATAGGATCTCTTAAAAGCCAGATGAGAAAAAACGACCGATGGGTAAAGGCCTGGGAGGGCACCCAGTACGTCAGCGAAGAGGACCACAACAGTTACATCCGGGTAGAGGTCAAGGTGGGTTACGCTTATTCCGCCATCGTGCTGGTCAGGGTCGGTGAATGCTTGAAGATCGCACCCAATCCGTCCTCTTTTGAATAGCGAACCGCTCCCTTTGTCCCTCTCCCGCAGGGCGAGGGAGGTGCAACTAGTCTTAAGTGAAAATTGCTTATGAGGACATTTCTTCTTTCACGGCAGAAAATCAACAGCGAGAAGCTGGCGCAAGCCAAGCGATTCAGGAAACAGATGACGCCGGCAGAGAAAGTTTTCTGGGAGATGGTTCGAAATAACAAAATACTGGGTCTTCATTTTCGTCGTCAGCAATTATTGGAAGGGTTCATTGCCGATTTTTTCTGCAACCAAATTGGCCTTATCGTGGAAATTGACGGAGGGATCCACGAGATGCAAAAGGATTATGATCGGGAACGAGAAAATATTCTTACCCAGCATAATCTTACTATCCTTCGTTTTTCCAACCAAGAATTACTCAGGCAGCCAAGATTGGTTAGGCAAAGGCTGGAAGAAACCATCATCACCTTGACTTCCCCTTCCACCGCGGGGAAGGGGAAATAGGGGTTAGGTCAAAGGAGTTTTCATGGCTATCTTAATCGACGAGCGCACCCGCCTCATCACCCAGGGCTTCACCGGCAAGCACGGCACCTTCCACTCCCTCAAATGCGCCGAATACGGCACCAAGTTCGTGGGCGGGGTGGTGCCGGGCAAGGGCGGCACGGTGCATGAGGGCTATCCGGTGTTCGACACCGTGGCCGAGGCCGTGGAGAAGGAGGGGGCCAACGCCTCCATGATCTTCGTCCCGGCCGGCTTCTGCAAGGACGCTATTTTAGAGGCGGTGGATGCCGGACTGGACCTGGTGATCTGCATCACCGAGGGCGTGCCGGCAAACGACATGCTCTTCGTCAAGCGTTATCTTTTGGGCAAGAAGACCCGGCTGGTGGGGCCCAACTGCCCGGGCGCCATCTCGCCGGGCAAGGCCAAGGCAGGGATAATGCCGGCCGCCATCCACCGGGAGGGGCCGCTAGGCGTGGTCTCCCGCTCCGGGACGCTGACCTACGAGGCGGTTAATCAACTGACCCAATTGGGCATAGGCCAGAGCACCTGTGTGGGCATCGGTGGAGATCCAATTATCGGCACCGACTTTATAGACGCCCTGAAGCTCTTTATGGACGATCCGGAGACCGAAGCCGTCTTCCTCATTGGCGAGATCGGCGGCTCCATGGAGGAGGAGACTGCGGCCTGGATCAACAAAAATTTCAGAAAGCCGGTGGCCGCCTTCATCGCCGGGGCTACCGCCCCGCCGGGACGGCGCATGGGACATGCCGGGGCCATCATCTCCGGCGGCAAGGGGACATGGAAGGAGAAGGTGGAGACCCTGGAAAACTGCGGCATCAGGGTGGCCAAAAGCCCGGCCGAGATGGGGGCGACCATGAGGCAGGCGATGGGGAAGGGATAATCTTAGACACAGATTTGCACAGATCATTTCCCACTTTCTTGTTAAAATGAGAAAAAGCGCAACATTGCTCCTTGCCGTCCTACTGGGATTCGTCCTGTCCGGCTGTCCCTGCGACCGGGACGAGGATAACCCGGCGGGTCCGGGTGGCACGGCCGACACCACCAGACCCACTCTAGTAACCCCGTATGCCTATCAATCGGAGATGAACGTCATCAACGAAGCCTACAGCGAGACCACCGCCTGCCCCTGGGGCTTCGTCCATCTGGGCATCGATTTCTTCCCGGTCGGCGACCTGGCTACCTTCCGGGCCGCCTCGGCTGGGACCATCGAGAGGCTGGAGCGCTACCACAACCCTGTCAGCGGCACCTGGCAGGTCAATCTGGACCTCAGGATCAACTCGATGTACCGGCTGGGATACGCCTTCGAGCCGTTCAGCACCAACGAGGCCCACGCCGACACCCAGATGGCCAACATTTCAGTCGTTCAGGGGCAGTCGGTTATCCAGGGACAGGTTTTGGGGAGGCTTTTGGCGCGGGGCGGCGGAGCCCATGTCCATTTCAGCCTCTATCGAGACGGGACCAATGTCTGTCCGGAAAGCTATTTCACCCTCGAGGCCAGGGATTCCATCCTGGCCATCCTGCACCGCACTTTCCCGGGCGCCTTTCTCTGCTACTAAGCGGCCAGCGCGCTTCACCAAAGCGAACAGGAACTATGGAGATAATCGCTGTTTCCGATATCCATGGTGATTTGGCTGGCATCGAGCGACTGGCTCCGGTACTGTCGGAAGCCGACCTGGTGCTGGTCCTGGGCGACATCACCAACTTCGGCGGGAGGAAAGAAGCCTGGGCAGTGCTGGACCGGCTGGGAAAATATTCTAAAAAGATTCTGGCCATCCCTGGCAACTGCGACCGGCCTGAGGTGGGGGCTCTGTTGTCCGAACGCGGCTTGAGTTTGGACCAAAGGGCGGTCGAGGTCGGCGGGTTGCGGCTGGCCGGGCTCGGAGGCTCGCTCCCCTGCCCGGGTAGGACGCTTTTGGAATACAGTGAACAGGAATTGGCACAGGCCCTGGAAGTTCTGGGTAATGAAATATCCGAGGGCTCTCAGTTTGTTTTAGTCTGCCATCAGCCTCCGCAGGGGACCAATCTGGACAAGGTTTTCGGCGGCCTGCATGTCGGCAGCCGTGCCATACGAGAGTTCATCGAAAAAAGAAAACCCATGGCCTGCTTCTGCGGCCATATACACGAGGCGGCGGGAGTGGATAGGATAGAGGATACAGCCATCTGCAACCCGGGGCCGCTGGGCCGGGGAGGGTATGTCAAAGCCGTGTGGCAGGGAGGGGGCATTTCCGCTCGGTTGGAATCGTTCAGCAGGAGAGATCACCCGTAGGCCGACGCGCCGCCCGGCAATATCATGGCTTTCGGGCGTTTTTTTTAGTATAATTGCCAACCAAAGCCAACAACCTCATCCGGAGAAACCTATGCACGGACCCTCCAGCCAGTGGGCCAAGGACCACGCCGCCTCGCTCAAGCGGATACTGGGGCTGTGGATGGTGACCCTCTACGCCATCGTCTACGCCGGCTTCATCGTCATCAACGTGGCCAGCCCCAGCTTCATGGCGGTGGACGTGGGCAGCTTCAACGTGGCCATCGCCTACGGATTCCTGCTGATACTGTTCGCCATCTTCCTGGCGGCGGTATACAACCACGTCTGCACCCACGCCGAGGAGGTGATGAAGGAGCTCAGACCGGGGGAGGAGACCGAAGCCATGGAGGAGGGCCACTCATGAACTACGCCGTCTCCCCCTGGGCCATCGTCATCTTCATCTCCTTCGTGGCCGCGGTGCTGGCCATCTCCTACCACTTCGCCCGGACCACCAAGTCGGCCAAGGGGTTTTACGCCGCCGGCGGGCAGATCCACTGGTCGGTGAACGGGGTGGCCTTCGCCGGCGACTACCTCTCGGCCGCCTCCTTCCTCGGCATCTGCGGCATGATCGCCTTCTCCGGGTACGACGGCTTTCTCTATTCGATAGGCTACCTGGCGGGATGGGTGGTGGCCATGTTCGTGGTGGCCGAGCCCATCAAGCGCCTGGGCAAGTACACCTTCACCGACGCCCTCAACGCCAAGTTCAACTCACGTGGCATCCAGCTGGCGGCGGCCGTCAGCACCATGCTGGTCTCCATATTCTACCTGATACCGCAGATGGTGGGGGCAGGCAGCCTGGTGACGCCGCTCTTGGGCCTGCCGCACGAGGCCGGGGTGGCGATGGTGGGGACCCTGGTGATCATCATCGTGGCCACCGCCGGCATGGCCTCGACCACCTACGTCCAGTTCCTCAAGGGGGGGATGCTGATAGTCTTCTCCCTGACCCTGGTGTTCCTGGTGATGTCTCGCGGGGTGTCCACCTCGCCCGACCAGGGGGGCGACGTACCCTATCGCAAGTTCGCCGAAGTCAGGGTCTCCTCCTGGGACGGCCAGAAAATGGCGCTGGCCGACAGCGGATACACAGTGGCCAGGGTGTTCACCGAGAATACCGGGGGTCTGGTCTTCGTCAAACTGGAAAAGGAGGACGGCCACTCGTACTGGAAGCTGGACCCGGAGCGGATGGTTCTGGAGGAGACCCAAACGGTGGCCGTCAAACCTGACGGATCGAAGTTGTACAACGGCCAGCCCAAGGAGAAGGGAAAGTTCTACCAGGTGGGACACATGAGCCGGGTGGTCAAGGGCGGCCGCGAGGTCCAGAAGACGGGAACCACGGACTTCTTCAGCTTCATAGGGGCGGTCAAGGAGGGGACGGTGGTGCGCTGGCTCAAGTTCCCCGGCCTGCGCGACGGCGACGACAAAGTGACCGTCTACTACCAGAAGCCGACCCCGGGCCGGGAGATGCTGAAGCCGGGCGTCAAGTTCAAGGTGGACAAGGCCCGGGGGGCCACCGGGGCCAACCGGCTGGACTTCGTCTCCCTGATGATCGCCCTGTTCTTCGGCACCGCCGCCCTGCCCCACGTCCTCATCCGCTACTACACCGTGCCGGACCCGGCCAGCGCCCGGAAATCCACCATCGTGGCCATCGCCGCCATCGGGCTGTTCTACATCCTGACCCTATACATGGGGCTGGGGGCGGCGGTGGGCGGGGTGCTGGATTTAACCAACGACAACATGTCGGCCCCGCTGCTGGCCAAGTCGTTCGGGGTGACGGTTTTCGCCATCATCTCGGCCCTGGCCTTCGCCACGGTGCTGGGGACGGTCAGCGGACTGATCATCGCCTCCTCGGGAGCGGTGGCCCACGACCTGATGGACCGCTTCTTTGGGATGAAAATGGATGAGCGCCAGAAGGTGCGCTGGGGCAAGCTGGCGGCGGTGGGGGTGGGCATCGTGGCCATGGTGCTGGGCATCGTCTTCAAGGGGATGAACGTCTCCTACCTGGTGGGATGGGCCTTCGCCGTGGCCGCCTCGGCCAACCTGCCGACCATCGCCATGATCCTTTTCTGGGAGAAGACCACCTCCCGCGGGGTGCTGGCCTCAATCCTGGTGGGGCTGGGCTCGGCCCTGGGCATGATACTGCTGTCCCAGGAGACCTTCAACGAGGTCTACCACCTGGCGCACCTCAGGGCCCCGATCCCCATCAACAACCCGGCCATCGTCTCGGTGCCGCTCAGCTTCCTGACGTTGGTGGTGGTCTCGCTCTTGACCCAGAAAAAAGCGGCCCAGGCCGCAAAATAATGAACGGAGGGAAAATGAGAAAAACAGCGGCCATAGCGGTCTTAGCCGCCATTGTTTCTGGGATCTCCATCGCCTCCCCGGTGGAGGTGGGGCTGGGGACGCTGAAGATAGGCGGGGTCCTGCAGACGGTCTACGGTTACGCGCCCGGCGGCCTGGGCCATCGGTCCTGGTCGTTCACCGAAAAACGGGCCAGGATAATCTTCAATGGCGACCTGCCGGAGCAGAGGGTGAAATACCTGGTCCAGTTGGAGACCCTGTCCCCCAGCCCCCTGCTGGACGCCAGGGTCCAGGCCTGCGGCTGGCTGCCTAAGACAGACGTCTACGCCGGGCGGTTCATCCCGTCGCTGGGCCATTACATGCCCCGCTCCACCGCCTTGCTGGAGATGGTGAACTACCCGCTTGTGGTCACCAAGTATGCCATGTGGCGGCAGGTGGGGGCGCAGACCACCACCAAACTTGGCCCGGTCGACTGGAACATGGGTGTTTTCAACGGCTACCCGGCCAACAACACGGCGGACTACGACCCGGGCAAGGACCTAATGTTCTCCGGCTGGTACCGGGGCCCGGCCGGTATCCAGCTCTTCAGCTACGGCTGGCTGGGAAACGCGGTCGAGGCGCGCGACATGGACACCCGGCACAACTGGTTCGGGGGCGGGGCCATGGCGGAAAGGAAGCTGGGGGAGGGAATGACGCTGGTCCTGCGCGGAGAAGCGGCCGACGGCCAAGCACGAGCCGGGCGGGACGGCCCGATGGTTCGAAGCGGCGGATACTATGTACATATTGGTTTCAAACCGCACCCCAAGGTCGAGTTCCTTGGACGCTGGGACGGGTTCGACACCAGGCGATTCGACGACGGTGCCAGATGGCTCACCGGAGGGGTCAATTATTACTTCTCGGGCACCAACCTGATGCTCCATGCCAATTACATCCACAAGAGGCTGGAGACAAATCCACCAGGCAACGAAGACGAGTTCCTGATGCAGGTACAGCTGGCCTTTTAAGGATAGAGTTGTTCGACCTGGCCATTATCGGGGCCGGGCCGGCCGGGGCCACCCTGGCGCGGCTTACGGCCCCCTATCACAAGGTGCTCCTTTTGGAGACCCGGGACCTTGAGAAAGCCGGGTACGGCTCAGACAAGTGCTGCGGAGGGCTTCTGGCCCCGGACGCCCAGCAAGCCTTGGCCGAGCTGGGCCTGGGCCTGCCGAAAAACATCCTGGTGGGGCCCCAGCTTTTCGCGGTCAGGACCATTGACCTGGACAACGGACTGGAGCGGTACTACCAACGACACTACATCAACATGGACCGGGGCGCGTTCGACCGCTGGCTGGTTTCCCTGATACCAAGAAGCGCTGATGTCCGCCATGGCTGCCGACTGATTGGCCTGGAGAGGACCAAAGGCGGCGTCCGGGTCCGGTACGTCCGAAAGGGCAGGGAAAACACCGAAGAATCGAGGATCCTGGTCGGCGCCGACGGGGCCGGGTCAATGGTAAGGAAACTAGCCTTTCCGGATCGGCCCTGGCCCAGGCGATATGTTTCCATCCAAGCGTGGTTCGAATCACAAGCGCCGCCGTATTTCTCGTCCATCTTCGACCGAAGCGTCACCGACTTCTATTCCTGGACGATACCCAAGGAGGATAGGCTGGTCGTGGGAACAGCGGTGCCCTTGGGGCAGGACCCGGCCGGAAGGTTCGAACTGATGTTGAGCAAGCTGAGGGATAAAGGCTACGCGCTCGGCAAGCCGCTGAGAAAACACGGGGCCTTCATCCTGCGGCCCGGCAGGCTTTCGGAGATAACCACCGGAAACGAACGGGTGGCCCTTGTCGGCGAGGCGGCCGGTTGGATAAGCCCCAGCTCGGCCGAGGGCATAAGCTACGCCTTCCGCAGCGCGGCGGCGCTGGCCGGGGCGCTCCGGGAGGACGCCGCGGATACGGTCAGGGGATATTACCGCCGCACCCGGAAGCTCAGGTCCAACATCCTGTGCAAGATCGCCAAGTCGCCCTTTATGTACAGCCCATTCCCGAGGAAACTGGTGATGCGTTCCGGAGTCGGAAGCCTGAGGATGTCGGGATGACAGGTTTTGGGAAAAAGAGACGCCCCGCAGAAAGCGGGGCGTCTCTTTTCCGGCGGCCTTCTCAGTAAGTCCAGTTCGATAGCGGTGCGGCCTCGCCCTGGGGCCGGCCGTCCACAAAGGGCTTGTCGGACAGGTACAGCGCGGTGCTGTGGGCCCGATTGGGAGGGGAATCAGGCCCTTCGGGCGGCAGCCAGTGCTCCTCGCGGACTATCTTCGCCCAGTAGTCCCTGCCGGGCAGCAGGGCGAACTCGGCCAGGGCGGCGTCGGCCGCCTCCATTCGGGCTTTGGCTTCGTCCAGACAGGATCGGAGATCGGGATCCTTAGGCGTCCGCTCCAGCCAGGTTGGCTCGATATAAAGGCGCATGCCCCGGTCCACCGCCACCCGGGCCTCTCCGGTGATTAAAAAGATATCCGAATCGGACCGGTGGGTATTGGTATGGCCGGTGTAGCAGCCGTTCTCAAAGGCCAGCACCGCCGACTCGAAGTAGACGCAGGGGGTCCGGCTCCAGACCGACTCGGTAAGCTTGCCATCCACCCGGGCCTTGAAGGGAGCCTGGGGGTCGTCCAAAGACTTGCGGTACTCAGACAGGGATTCGAATTCCTTGAGGTTCTTCATGCTATTATGCTACGACATTATGAAGATAAATTCAAGCGAAAAAGAGCCGCCAGAATGCGGCTCTCTGCCAATAACGTGACCACCCCTTTAAATAGAAGATCACCTCACCAGCACCATCTTCTTTGTGAGCGTCCTATCCCCGGCCTGGAGCTGGTAAAGATAGACGCCGGCCGCCACCGTCCGGTCCTGCTCGTCCCGGCCGTCCCAGCTGGCGGAGTAGCGACCGGCCGGCAGTCTGGAACTGACCACGGTCTTCACTATCTGCCCGGCGATATTGTAGACCTTGAGGCTGACCGACCCCGGCTTTGTTATCTGATAGATGAAAAGGAAATAGTAGAGTTGGCGGCCCAAAGCGGCGCGGCCAGCAGGGCGGACGCCAAACAGATACGGACTAAAAGATGCATGGCTGTGTCTCCACAAGTTATTAGTTGTAGAGCCTTTTTCTTTTTAAATATTATATCAAGCGGCAGTTAAAAGTCAAGTTTTTTTAGGAATTTTGACTTATTAACGCCGGTGGTTTATAATATTCCCATGCCGACACCGCTTTATGCCGACTCCCGCGGCAGAATCTTCGACCTGCCTGGCCACGCCGCCCTGGGCCTTTCCGGAGGCGACTTGGTCCCCATTCCGGAGCGGGACTTAGCGCCCTTGCCGACCGGCAGCCAGCTTTTCGTTATCAAAAAAGGCATATTGGCGGCCGAGCGTGACGGGGCCATGATCTACCTGGAGAAGCTCAGGGGCAAGAGGATATTCCCAGTGGCCGCCTTCATGCCGGCCGGCTGGACCAGGACCCTGATGCCCGGCTATGTCGAAAGAACGCAAAAGCCGCTGCTGCCCCTGTGGTCATACACTGCAGTGGCCTGGCACAAAGGAAGGATCTGCGGGGCCGCGGTCCGGGTGGCTCAAAACCCCAAGGCCGATCCCGAGCTGCACAGCCCGGAGCAGGATAAACAACTTGTCAAACTTGTCGAACGGAGGCTTAGAGAGAACCAATCAAACCGGCTTTTAAGGCAGCTTGCCCGTTGCGCCCTGGAGTACCACTGCTTCGCGGCCAAGAACCTCTTTTACAGGAGATGGGAACTGCCGTTGCCGACGTCGCCTTCGTGCAACTCGCGCTGTTTGGGATGCCTGTCACTGCAGGAGGGGGAGTGCTGCGCCAGCCAGGAGCGGATCGATTTCGTGCCGACGCCGGAGGAGATAGCGGAAATCGCCGTGCCCCATCTCAAGACAGCTTCCACGCCTATCGCCAGCTTCGGACAGGGGTGCGAGGGAGAGCCGCTTTTGCAGCACAAGACGATAGAAAAGTCCATCAGGCTCGTAAGGGAAAAGACGGCCAGGGGGACCATCAATCTCAACACCAACGGTTTCTCGCCGGAACGGATACGAATCCTGGCCCGGGCCGGCCTGCAGGCGGTGCGCATCAGCCTGAACTCGTCGCTCAAACCATGCTACGACGCCTATTACCGGCCGGTCAGCTATATATACTCCGACGTCCTGAAAAGCATCCGGGTCGCTAAAGAGGAGGGGCTCTACGTCAACGTAAACCTGCTGGTCTTTCCGGGGTACACCGACCGGGAGCAGGAGGCCGAGGGGCTGGTCAAACTGTTCGTAAGGACGGGCGTGGACGTGGTCCAGATGCGCAACCTGTCCATAGACCCTTGGTGGTATATCCGCCGGATACCCAGGCCCAAAGGGCGGGCGTTGGGGATAAGGGGGCTGATAGACCTTTTCAGGAAGGAGTTGCCCGGAATGAAAATCGATTACTTCAACACCTCGGCGCCGCGCGTGGCAGACGGACGTACGTCATCCTGATCTTGGCGGCATGCCTTGCTTTCGAAGGATCCGCATCTTTGTCAGATGCTTCACAAGGCATATCAGGATGCCAGATTCAGCTGAGGCGCACAAAAAGGGCAGGCTAAAAAGCCTGCCCTTTCTTGTTCAAACAACCGGTCATTTGACATCCGCCGCCGGGTTGTAGATCTCGACCAGTCCCAGGGAATTTGTCCCGTCGAAGCCTCCGAGGACGTGGATCCGGTCATTGTAGGCCGCCGCCGCGGCGCCGTAGCGGGCCAGCGGCAGGTCGGAGACGGCCGTCCAGGAGTTGCCCGCGATGTCGTAGCGCAGGGAGCCGGCTCGGGCGGTGCCGGCCTCCACCCCGCCGAACAGGAAGATGCGGTTGCCGATCGAGGCGCAGGCGGCGTAGGCCCGGGCGGCCGGCATGTCGGTCATGGTCGTCCAGGCGCCGCTGGCCGGGTTGAAACGGAAGGCGCTGGATCGGGCCGCCCCGGCGTTGTCGAGGCCGCCGAACAGGTAGGCCTGGCCGCCGACCGCGGCGCAGGACATGCCGGCCCGCGGCGATGGCAGGGAAACGGTTGTCCCCCAGGGCGAACCGCCGGCGGTGTCGGCCGAGGGTCGGTAGATCCTGACCATGTCCGAAACAGCGCCGCTGACATATCCGCCGAACAGGAAGACGCTGTCTCCGAAGGCGGCGGCCGACATGGCGTGGGCGGCGGCGGGCATGGGGTTGGCCGCGGACGTCCAGCTCGTCCCGGAGAGTTTGAGCACCGTGGCCAGGGAGGTGGAGCCTGACAGCCCGCCGAACAGGAACAGCGTGTCACGGATGACCAGACAGGCAGAAAGCTCGCAACCCGGTGTCAGTTGTTGGATAGAGTTGGCGGGCCAGGCTGCGGTCGACGGGGAGTAGGTCAGGGAGGAGCCGAGGACCAGCGACGACTGGGCCTGCCGGCCGCCCACCAGATAGTAGAGCCCACCCCAGAACACCGAGGCGAAATTGTGCCGGTAATCGTTCGGGTTCGTCATGGGCGTGCCCGGCGTCCAGGGCCGAAGCAGGGTGTATACCGTGATCCGGGTGGTGTCGCGCGAGAGGACCGGCACGTTGGCGGCCACACCGTAGTAGCCGTCCCTTGAAACCTGGACGACATAGCGTCCCTGGAGCAGGTTGAAGGAGAACTTGCCGTCGGCCCCGGTCAAGGCGGAGTCGGTGGTGCCCACCACCACCTTGGCGCCGGCCAGGGGGGCGCTGTTGGTGGAATCGACCACCGTTCCCGAAAGCAGGCCCGGGGTGGAGGGGGTGGAAGGCCCCTTGCCGCACGAGGCCAGGGCCAGGGCGGTCAGAAAGACCGGGAGGGCGAGTGTCTTCAGCTTCATATTAAGTCACTCCTCTGTGTTTGATGGTTTGATTTCGGCGTGCCTGGGGCGGTGCGCCAGGGAGACGGCGGCGGTGACGGCCAGCACCAGGCAGATGAAGGCCAGCGACCAGCCCACTCCGATGTGGTAGAAGTCCGACAGCAGCATCTTGACGCCCACGAAGAAGAGGATCAGGCCCACCCCGTACTTAAGGTAGCGGAACATGCCCACCACGTTGGCCAGGAGAAAGTAGAGGGCCCGCAGGCCCAGGATGGCGAAGACGTTGGAGGTGACGGCGATGAAGGCGTCGGGGGTCACCGCCAGCACCGCCGGGATGGAGTCGACGGCGAACACCAGGTCCGAGCTCTCCACCACCAGCAGGGCCACGAACAGCGAGGTGGCGTGCAGGCGGCCGCCGTGGCGGTGGAAGAACTTCTCGCCGCAGTCCTCGGTGTGCACCGGGAACAGCCTCCGGGATATCCTGACCACCAGGTTCTTCTCCACCTCGATGTCATGCTCCTCTTGGAAGGCCATCTTGTAGGCGGCCAACAGCAGGATGGCCCCGAAGACGTAGATGATCCAGTGGAAGGCCTTCATCAGGGCCACCCCGAAGACGATCAGCACCACCCGCATGACGATGGCCCCGATGATGCCCCACTTGAGCACCAGCGGCTGGCGATCCGGGCCCAGCCTGAAGGTGGCGAAGATGAGGATGAAGACGAACAGGTTGTCGACCGAAAGGGACTTCTCAATAAGGTAGGCGGTGAGGAACTCCAGCCCCTTCTGCTGGCCGCGGATCAGCCAGATGCCGGCGCAGAAGGCCAAGGCGGCGCCGATCCACACCGCGCTCCACAGCAGGGCCCGCCCGGTGGAGATGGCGTGATGTCGGTGGCTGGTGGCGAACAGGTCGACGAAAAGCATGGCGGCCACCAGCACCGCGAAGGCCAGCCATCCGACTAAAACCATGGTCATAATTATAAATCCTTGTCGCCCAGCCGTCAAGAGAAAAACCGGGTTATTTTGACATCCGGCGGATAATGGTGTATATTTATCTGAAAATCGTAGCTCCTAAAACTATTCGACTGGAATGCCTAAAATCATGATCATCGCCGGGGAGCCCTCCGGCGATCTGCACGGCGGCCGCCTAGTGAACGAGCTCAAGCGGCTGCGGCCGGATCTGGAGGTCTACGGCATCGGCGGGGATCGGATGCAGGAAGCCGGCATGGAGCTGGCCTACCATGTCCGTGATTTTTCGGTCATGGGCTTCGCCGAGGTGCTAGGCCACCTGCCCTTGATACGGCAAGCCATGAAACGCCTGGAGAGTCTTCTTTTCGAGCGCCGGCCGGACATGGTGGTGTTGATAGACTATCCCGGATTCAACCTGCGCTTTGGAGCCAAGGCCAAACGGGCCGGAATCAACGTTGTTTATTTCATCTCGCCGCAGGTATGGGCCTGGGGCCGGGGCCGGGTGAGGCGGATACGCCGCATGGTGGACCGGATGCTGTGCATCCTGCCGTTCGAGGAGGAGTTCTACAGAAAACATGGGGTGCCGGCCATCTATTTGGGCAATCCCCTTTTGGACCTGGCCAAACCCACCCTCACCAAGGATGCCTTCCGACGCCAGCTCGGGTTGAGCGCCTCCCAGCCGCTGGTGGGCCTGCTGCCGGGCAGCCGCCGCCAGGAGGTGGAGAAGATACTGCCTCCGATGCTGGGCGCCTGCCGGCTGCTGGTCGAGAAGCAGCCATCGGTGCAGTTCGCCGTGAACCTGGCGCCCGGGTTCCCGCCGGAGTCGGTGGCAGCGATGATAAAGAGCACCGGGCTGAACGTCGCCATGTCCGCCGGCCAGAGTTACGAACTGATGGCCCATTCGGACCTGGTGCTGGCGGCCTCGGGCACGGCTACATTGGAATGCGGCATCATCGGAACGCCGATGATCATCATCTACAAAACGTCGTGGATATCCTATCTGCTGGGCCGGATGCTGGTCAAGGTGCCCTATATAGGACTAGTGAATCTGGTGGCCGGGAAAAAGGTGGCTCCCGAGTTCATCCAGCACGAGGCCAGGCCCGGGGCCATCTTCCTGATGGCCCAAATGCTCTTGGCCCAGGGGCGGCCCCGCCAGGCGGTCAAGGAGGAATTGTCGAAAATCCCCGGATTGCTGGGAGAACCCGGAGCGGCCCGGCGGGCGGCCGGGGAGATATTGGGGTTGATGAAATTGAACGAAATAAGCGAATCATGAAACAAAAAAAACACATCATAGATCTCCGCTCCGACACCGTCACCCGGCCCACCCCGGGGATGCTGAAAGCCATGATGGCCGCTCCGGTGGGCGACGACGTTTTCGGCGACGACCCCACCGTCAACCGGCTCCAGGCCGAGATGGCTCGACTGTTGGGAAAGGAGGCCGGGCTTTTCCTGCCCTCGGGCACCATGGCCAACCAGGTCGCCATCAAATGCCTAGCCCAGCCGGGAGACGAGGTCATCCTTGACCGGGAGTCCCACATCTTCCTCTACGAGGCTGGGGCCGCGGCCGTCATTTCCGGCGTCCAGTTCTGCGCCTTAGACGGAGACCGCGGGGTGCTGACCGCCGAACAGGTCGAGGCCTCCTTCAGGCCCGAGGACATCCACCAGCCGAAGACGGCCCTGGTCTGCCTGGAGAACACCCACAACCGGGCCGGCGGGGTGGTCTATCCGCTGGACGAGATCGAAAGGATCTCAACGCTCTGCCGCCGGAAGCAGGTCAAACTTTACCTGGACGGCGCCCGGCTGTGGAATGCCTCAGTAGCTACTGGTATCCCGATCAAGGAATACGGAAAGCATTTCGATGCCCTGATGGTCTGCCTGTCCAAAGGCCTGGGCTGTCCGGCCGGCTCGGTGTTGGCGGGGAGCCGGGACTTTATCGAGAGGGCCAGAAAAATACGGAAGATGCTGGGCGGCGGTATGCGGCAGGCAGGCTTTCTGGCCGGAGCCGGGCTCTACGCCCTGAAGCACAATATCAGACGCCTGAAAGACGATCACCGCCGGGCCAGGCTGCTGGCCAGGGCCGTTTCCGAAGTACCGGGCATAGATATCGACATGGATTCGGTGCAAACCAATATCGTGGTTTTCGATGTCGCCCAAACCGGAGTGGATCCCCAGCAGGCCGCTCTTAAACTATTCCGCCGGGGAGTTTTGGTGATACCATTCGGCCGGACCAGGCTGCGGGCGGTGACCCATCTGGATGTGGACGATGCCGGCATTGAGATGGCCGGCCGCAGTATCCGGGAAATTTTCGCCCAGCGGGGGAGAAGAATGAAACGGCCGTAGTTTTTCCGGTTGACATTTCGGCAAATTATGGTATACTAAAAATCCATTTTAATCGGGAGAGCTTATGTCGGATTATCCTCTGGGATATAAAACGGTGGACGATGGCCAAGCCCTCAAACCCGAGAAAGACAAGATCCACGGCGGCCTCCTGGCCAAGGTGGAGGAGATATCGGGCGAGAGGGTTTTTCGCTGCATGCAGTGCGGGTCCTGCGCCGCCGGCTGCCCCATGCACGACCGCATGGACATCTCGCCCAACCAGGTGTGGAAACTGCTGCAGATGGGCGAAGTGGAAAGGGTGCGGGACTCCAAGACCATCTGGGCCTGCTTCTCCTGCTTCACCTGCGGGGTGCGCTGTCCCAAGGGCATAGACCTGGCCAAGGTGATGGAGGCCGTTCGCCAGCTGCTGCTGAGAAAACGGCAGGACTACGCCGACGGCAATAGGATCCCGGCCGAGACATTGAGCGAAGTGCCGCCCATCGCCCTGATAAGCTGCCTGCGCAAGCTGTCGGGGTGATTTTCTTTTTCCCACGAAACACACTAAAAACGCGAACCGTTCTACTTTCGGATCTGGTATGAAAACCAGAAACTCCGACAAGAAGAACAGGGGACGATATTCTAATCTCGAGACTATCCGGCTGGAAAAGCCGGGCGCAGTCTGCCGCAAGTGCGACCAGCACTACCTGCGCTACGTGGGAAGGCCGGCGGTGGTTGTCAGCTGCGAGGGGGCGGGCCTGCGGGGCGAGGTGGCCAGAAGGGCGGCCCGTCGGCTGACCGAAAAAATCTTCCCCCGGGACACGGTCCGGGTCTGTCTGGGCGCCTCCTTCAGCTATGAGGGCGGGCCCAGGAAGCTGTTGCGCTATGCCCCCCAAACCTTCATCCTGGACGGCTGTTCCATCCAATGCGCCACCCGGATGCTTAGAGCGGCTGCCAGGGGTTCACAAACCGATTCGCTGATAACCGACCGGCTTTTCCGGTTCAACAAGGATCTGGTCGAGGTCGGCCGGATGAGCGAGCGCCAGCTGGATGCCCATGCCAGGACCGTGGCCGACAAGGCGGCCGCCAGGATACGGGCCTTCCTGAAAAAGCACAGAAAATACTGAGAACTCCGAACCGTTCCCTTCGGTCAGTTCGATAAGATGGCCATAAGTCAACTCGGGTAACGTTATCTGATAGTCAAACCTTCCAACAATTCGTGGAAAATTCCGCCGGGATAACAGCTCTAGAGCATCAAAATGAACAAGATCGCCTATTACCCTGGGTGCACGCTCTCCAACACCGCCAAGAACTTCGACCTCTCGGCCCGGGAGTCCATGAAGGCGCTGGGCTGGGAGCTGGAGGAGATGCCCAAGTGGAACTGCTGCGGCACGGTGTACTCGCTGGCCTCGGACAACCTCATAAACCACGTGGCGCCCATCCGGCTTTTGGTGCGGGCCCAGGAGGCCGGCCATGACCGGCTGACCACGCTGTGCAGCATGTGCTATCACACCCTCAAGATGGCCAACCACCTGGTGCGGAAGGAGCCGGACAAGCTGGAGAAGATTAACTTCTTCATGGAGCCGGACCCGGCCTACAAGGGCAAGGTCGAGATCGTCCATGTTCTGGAGATGCTGAAAAAAGATATAGGGTTCGATGCTATAAAGTCTAAAGTTCGAAAGGAATTAAAAGGTTTAAAGGTCGACTGTTATTACGGCTGTTTGCTGACCCGGCCCAAGGAGGCGGCCCTGGACGACGTGGAGCAGCCCACGGTGATGGACGACCTGGTGAAGGCCCTGGGGGCCGAGGCGGTCTACGACCCGTATCTGACCGAGTGCTGCGGTTCCTACCACACGGTCATGGACAAGGAGGTGGTGGCCGACAAGGCCGGAAGGATAATCGAGTCGGCCAAGAAGAAAGGAGCCGAGGCCGTGGTCACCAGCTGCCCGCTGTGCTTCTTCAACCTCGACCAGCGCCAGAAGGACATCGCCGCCAAGACTGGCCGGGCGCCCGGCCTGCCGATACTATATTTTACCCAGCTGATGGCGCTGGCGCTCGGGCTTTCGCCGGATGTCTGCATGTTCGACCTGCACTTCGTGGACCCGCGCCCGCTGCTTAATGGCAAAGGGCTCGTTTAACCACAAAGGCACAAAGACACCAAAGATTCAACACACCTCTGCGTCTCTGCGGGAAAAGAAAAGAGGAGAAGATAGATGGAAGCCAAGGAGAACCTGATCCCCATCCACATCATGGGCAAGCAGTACATGGTGCCGGACGTGCTGACGGTGATGAAGGCCATGGAGTACGCCGGCTACCAGCTGACCCGGGGCTGCGGCTGCCGGGGCGGCATCTGCGGGGCCTGCGGCATCGCCTACCGCCTGCCGGGCAGCTACAAGATCGAGGTGGGCCTGGCCTGCCAGGCCATGGTCCAGCCGAACATGTACCTGGCCGTCCTCCCCTTCTTCCCCAACAAGAAGGCGGTCTACGACATCGACCAGCTGCAGGCCAATGTGGACGTGTTCAAGGCCCTCTACCCCGAGGTCTTCAAATGCGTCTCCTGCAACACCTGCACCAAGTCCTGCCCCATGTCGATAGAGGTCATGGACTACATCAACGCCGCCATGCGGGGCGACGTCAAGCAGGCGGCCGAGCTGTCCTTCGACTGCGTCATGTGCGGGCTGTGCACCTCGCGCTGCCCGGCCGAGATCTCCCACGCCAATGTGGCCGTTTTGGCCCGCCGGCTCTACGGCGCCAAGATCGCGCCCCGGGCCGAGCATCTGAAGAAACAGGTGGAGCAGGAAAAGGCGGGGAAATTCAAAGAAGGCCTGGCCAAGCTCAAATCGTCCGATCTGAATTCCCTCAAGGAGCTGTATAAAGCCAGAGAGGCAGAACCCGACAACGCGCCGGACGAATGGGCACCAAAAACCACTGATTATTTATGATTTCACGGATCGAATTGGATTGCACGGAAGGACGTAGGCCGGGAAAGAATGAGTATCGACGATCCGCTCACTGGAGCTATTATTGCATGCTGCTATAAGGTCCATGGCGAAATCGGTCCTGGATTTAGCGAGAAGATATACCATAGGTCTCTTTTGGTAGCTCTTGATGAGGCTGGACTGGAGCATGAAACAGAGAAACAATACCCGGTATTCTTCCATAACAAAAAAGTCGGTAGTTTGATCGTTGATCTTGAGGTTTCCAGCAAGGTAATCGTAGAAGTAAAGGCGGTCACCGGGAAGATGCCGGTCCTGTTTCACCACCAGGTAATATCATACCTGAAGGTGAGCGGTAAAAAAGTCGGATTGTTGGTGAATTTTGGGAACGACAGCTGTCAGGTAAAAAGATTTATGAACTAGATACGAGCCGTGTAATCCAGGCGAATCAATGAAATCAATGTCAGGAGTTAGAAAATGCCATACCCATCGGAACTGAAGCAGTTGATCAAGAAGGTCGAGGCCACCCGGCCTGAGCGCGTCCGCAAGAAGAAGGAGGGTTACGAATTCCCGGCCATGACCCTGGAGGAGCGGGAGGAGGTACTCAAGAAGTTCCATCCCGATTTCAAGGAGGGGTCCCGCCGTCCCATCAAGGTCGGCGTCAACAAAGGCTACGCCATCTCGCCGGAGATCGTGGACCTTTTAGAGGCCAGAAGCCGGGTGGACCCGGACAAGGTCGATCTGACCCCGCGCTTTGAGGCTGAAGTCCTGGTGGTGGGCGGGGGAGGGGCCGGGGCGGCCGCAGCCATCATGGCCCGGGAGCACGGGGCCAAGGTGCTGGTGCTTACTAAGCTCCGTATGGGCGACGCCAACACCATGATGGCCGAGGGCGGCATCCAGGCCGCCTCCAAGCTACACAAGGACTCGCCCTACTATCACTACCTGGACGTGCTGGGCGGCGGCCATTTCAAGAACGTGCCCGATCTGGCCGAGGCCCTGGTGACCGACGCCCCGGAGACTCTGACCTGGCTGGAATCCTTGGGCTGCATGTTCTCGAAATACTCTGACGGGAGGCTGATGACCATCCATGGCGGCGGCACCTCGCGCAAGCGGATGCACTATGCGGCCGACATCACCGGGGCCGAGATCATGCGCACCCTGCGCGATGAAGCCCTCAACCATCCGAACGACATCAAAGTCGTCGACTTCACCTCGGCGGTGGAATTGGTGCTCAACGACCAGGGGCAGTGCGCCGGGGTGGTGGCCTATAACCACGAGACCGAGGAGTACTTCACCGTCCGCGCCAAGGCGGTGATCATGGCCACCGGCGGCTCGGGCCGGCTTCACATCCAAAAATTCATGACCACCAACCACTACGGGGCCACCGGCGACGGCCTGGTGATGGGATACCGGGCCGGGGTCGAGCTCTGCTTTCTGCATACGGTGCAGTTCCACCCCACCGGGGTTTCTTTCCCGGACCAGATCGAAGGCCTGCTGTTGACCGAGAAATTCCGCGGCGCTGGCGCCAACATCCTCAATTGTGATGCCGAGCAGTTCGTGTTCGAGCGGGAGCCCCGCGACGTCGAGGCTGCGGCCTTCATCAGAGAGTGCGAGGAACGCAAGAAGGGCATCGCCACCCCCTCGGGCAAGGTGGGCGTCTGGCTGGATTCGCCGATGATCGATGACCTCAAGGGGAAGGGATATGTTCAGAAAGAATTCATCGGCAAGTGGAAGCTGTACAAACGCCACGACATCGACATTTCAAAGGAGCCGATGCTGACCTATCCCACCCTGCACTACCAGAACGGGGGGCTGAAGATCGGCCCCAAGGGAGAAACCTCGCTGCCCGGCTTCTATGCGGCCGGCGAGGTGGCCGGCGGCATCCACGGCGAGAACCGTCTGATGGGCAACTCGCTTTTGGACGTCTGCGTCTTCGGCCGGAGGGCTGGGGCGGCGGCCGCGGCCTTCGCCAAGAGCGGGGCCAAAGAGGGCAAACTCAACCTGGAACATGTGAGAAAATACCATGAGGAGCTAAAGGCGTCCGGACTGGGCCAGGACCGGGTGTCGCCCATGCTGCTGCCGGACTATGTCAACCCCGAGGTAAAGAAGTACCAGCTGACGACCAGCTACGTGGGAACCATAAGATAAATTCAAAATTCAAAGCACAAAATTCAAATGGCAGAGAGCATTTCGGGCAAAAGATATGACCTTGAAGAACGGACATTGAATTTTGCCAAGCAAGTTATCAAGTTTGTAAGAAAACAACCCCAAAATATCGCCAATAGGGAGATAATCAAACAGCTGATACGATCCGCCTGTTCGGTCGGCGCCAATTATATTGAAGCGAATGACAAACTTGGCGGGAAAGATTTCCTGATGCGCATCCGAATATGCCGGAAGGAAGCCAGGGAATCTAAGTACTGGTTGACCTTGATTGAGGTTGGTTCTATCGAATACGAAAAGGATAGAGGCGCACTAATCAAAGAATCGACGGAGCTGACCAAGATATTTGCCAGCATACTGCTCAAGGCAAAGCCAACCTGATTTGAATTTTAGGGATGGGTAACTAAATTTGGTTGATATTTTTACCATTACAGACCACGGTTGGA
>CAZPNX010000013.1:0-61751 GCA_964588285.1 uncultured bacterium | reverse complement strand
CAACCGTTGTCTGTAATGGTAAAAATATCAACCAAATTTAGTTACCCATCCCACAAAGAGAAGAATAAACCAATGAACCAGCTAAAATATTTACGCATTGCTTTAGCAATTATGCCATTATTGCTAATTGGCACGTTTGCCGAGGGCATTGAAACAAACCGCATGAGGGGCTACGATTTCGTATACAGACATGTCGAGACGACAATATATCCTCGAAAACCTAAATTAGGTGATGTTATAACAGTATCTTGGAAAATAAATATTGACCGTAATATACCTGAAGGTGCTGATGCTCAGGCTTGTATAATAAGCAAAGGCGGTGAAATTATTGGTGAAATAGAGCCAAGTAGTAAAATAAAGGCACCTATACAAAAGGGAACAACATTACTTTTTATAGCCAAAGTTAAATGCGTTGCAGCATCTAGAATAAATAAACCAGGGCATCCTAATTATCTTTCGATAAGTGTTAGTTTTTCAACATCGGATAATATTAATGGCAGAGGTATATCAGGTTCAGATATATCATTATTTTTAATAGATGAAAAAACAGGCCAATTGGCGACAAGTGAAGACATTGAAGAAATTTTATACGGTAGTAAAGAAAGTCGTAAAATCTATATGCTCTACAATCACCTTGATGGTGAATGGCTGAGGGAACCCGATCAGCAATTCGCGCTGACAAACAAAAAAATAACCGAGGAAATGAAAAAATTTGAACCAACGCTTTCCGATTCCGAGGCTCTGTGCCTACATGCCGATAATTTCAAGCTTATTATCAATGCAATAGGTGATCCCACAGCGAGCGATGAGGAGCGTATCAAAATCATGTTGGCAAAAGGATGGCTGGATGCAATCAGAAAGGGCGGCAGTTCGCATGAAAAATGGTTGAAGGATTTTATGAGGAAAAACAAGGGCAAATGGGATAGGAGTGAAATAAATCCGATATTTTTTCGTGACGGGTATGTCGATAATAGCGTTGGTAATATTAGCGATCTCGGCTCGAAAGTGGTTACAACGTTCCTAGGTAATTGGTCATATCAGGATCATGTGTACGACAAGGATAATGGGTTGCAATTCGCCTATAACATCAAACCCGTAATAAATTCCGAAGTCGCTATTAAGGCATATTGGTCAGGCCAGGGGACAATAACCGTTGGTTGGGGCACAACCGACAACAGCGGCAATTTTTTTATTACCACGGACCTTATACCCAGCGGAGCCACAAGCTTAAACGCATATCCGCTTTTATACGCTTGGGGCCCTGACAGGTTTGATGAAAAGCTTAAAGTTGCAGATCCCACGCCAACGTTTTCTTTATTATGGAGAAATCCAAGAGATACGACTATCTGGGTGTTGGGCAGAAGCGACGGACCGCCGGCGAATTCCCTGACTCCAGGTTCGACATGTGATTTCGGAATATGTTACCCCGAAACAGCAACTGTTTCCAGAAGACAGCCTCGCAGCGGTGCAATAAATATTTACGAGACATTGCTGCATGCAAGAACTTTCTCCACGCCGCCGTCTTGGAATTTAAGAACGCTTTGGGAGCCGAATTATCAGCATGGCACAGGATATAGTTTTTTCCTCCATGATACTTTAATGTATGTACAGGGCGATACAATAGATTCCGATGAGTGGGACGATGACCATCTATATCACGAGTATGGCCACTTTTTGATGAATTATTATGAGGGGCACGATAGCTGGCAGGAAGCAAATTATAATCCAAATCATCAATGGAATATTGCTGACTCAATTAAACAAGCCACTGCTTGGATAGAGGGCTGGGCAAATTATTTTTCAGGCAGGGCTAGAGTAGGTTCTGGGGTAGATAGTTTATATGTAAATAATAGAGGGGTAATAGACGCTATTCCGGATACAAATAAAGGATATTATTATTTTAACCTTGAAAACCCATGGGATTTTAAACTCAAGAACTCGCCTGATTTTCAACCAAACGAATACACTGAGGGATCTGTTGCAGGAATATTATTCGACATTTACGATTCCTATTCTGAAAACCCCTATCCTGCAGATCCGACTAGAAGTGATATTATTAGCAGGGGTGATGATGAAATATGGAGTCTGATGGACTCGTACGACCCACCAGGCGCGCCCCCGCATATATATGGCATCAGGCATTTTCGAACAGGTTGGACGCAATACAATTACGGAGACGAAAGCGAGGTTAACAGCATTTATGAGCACCATGGCGTCATAAGTTACAGCGCACCCTCCGGTTTGAGCGCAATCCAGCCTTCAGGCACTTTATACGCTGCGCTTAGTTGGGCACCCCCCGCAGCCAAATCAAGCAAGACATACATCGGTTATAATGTATATCGTAAAGGTTCGACAGATTCGATATTTATTCTGCTGAATGGCTCAGCAGTTACCGATACTTTCTACAACGACAACGCCGTCGAAATAGAAGGCTACTATAATTATTATGTAACAACCGTTGACGCTTATGGCTATGAAAGCGCCCCATCTAACATAGAATCGCTTAAAATAAACCCATACCTCCATTCCACCTCGCCCTTGGCCACCGCCTACAACAACGCCAAGAAGCTGGTGTGCGACACCACCGGCGCCAACCTGCATTTAATATATCAGTCGAACAACAAAATATGGTATGCGAAGTCCGGAGACGGCGGGAATTCATGGGGCGCCGACACCAGCCTGGGCGAAGGCCAGCATCCGGCAATCTTCTTAGACAGGCTGGAACGGCCTGGTGTACTCTGGACCAAGAAGATCAACAATCAGGAGGCCGAGATTTTCTTCTGCCGGTTCACCGGCGCAGGTTGGACCGGCCCGGTATACCTTTCCACCTTTCCATTGGGCCGGGTAGCCGGCATTGTCTCGGACATGGTGCCGGGATTTGCAATAAGTAAAAGCGACACAGCCTTCATCTCCTGGCTAGCAGCGCCGCCGGGTGGCCCGATGCCCCTTTACGACATTCTTTACGCCGGATGGTTTGACATCAATAATCCCGCCACTTCCTTCCAATACTCACCGCTCGACAGCCTGAGCATCCTGGCCTATCGCTGCCCTTCGGTGTCTGTTGATACCACGGGCACAGCCCATTTTGCCTGGGACGACAACCCGCCCGGCATTGCCTATCGTAAAAGAGGTGCGGTCGGCAATTTTACGCCCAAAGAGTTCATAAGCCAGGGGCCTGAGGATATCTCGCCATGCTTAGATTACAGCCGTTGGCAGAACACAATAGATGTAGTCTGGGAGGGGCCTGTTTTGCCGGAAATATCATACCGGTCAAAAGCTGCTTCGGCCAGCGTTTGGGGATCGGCGTCTTTATTGGACACCATGTCGGTCCAGCCGGTTATTGCCGCCGGTGGGTATGCGGTTTTTTCCAAGGGAAACGAGATTTTCTATAAGCGCAAAATCGGCAGCCTTTGGCCCGATTCAACACTGAAGAACATCTCAAATACAGCGGCGGCATCCGACCAACCCCAGGCCTGTTTTAGCCAGACAGTGAGCGGATCGAATCTCTATGTGACGTGGACTGAGGGCAATGCCGCACCTTATCAGGTCAATTTCGCTAAAATATCGGTGCCTGCGGTGGCGAAAGTATATGTCAATACAGGCGATACCGAACAGTCAGCATACTGTCTGCAACGCGACGGGCATCTTTCTTTCGGCCCAGAGAGCTATAAAACGGTTGACTACGACAGTGATCAACTGAAATACAGGTTTGACGGCTTAAATAAAGACAAGAAATATTCCATAAAGCTGATTTACTATTGCGAATACAGTACGGCCGTGGAAGAAGTGAAAGCCGTTCCAGGCCGGGTATGGATACAGGAACTTGACATTGACGGCACTGCCAAGCAAAGGACCCGTCTTATGTCAAGCGAAAGGATAGCCGTGGAGAAGAACATCCCGCCTGCGGCTTACAATAAAGACGGGGAGATTGTTGTTGACATAAACCGCATCTCCGGGGATTATGCCGTTTGCGCCGAGATATTTCTATACGAATACGACAAGGAAGTTGAGGAAGGCAAATCCTTTGTTGCGAAAACAGCAGGCTTTTCTCCCTCTATTCCATTGACGAACCATGTTTTCCAGAATGCACCAAACCCCTTCGGTCATCGGACGTCCATCAGTTATCAGTTAGCACATGAAGGTCAGGTAAGCTTAAAGGTTTATAATATAGCCGGGCAATTGGTGAATACTTTGATCGAAGGCTTTTCTAAACCCGGCGTTTTCACTGTATCTTGGGATGGCCGCGACGATAACGGTAAAAAAGTGGCCAACGGTGTATATTTATATCGTCTCAATACAAAGGAATATAGTAAAACCATGAAACTGGCGATCATCAAATGAATCCGAACATACTTCTCTGGCCGATACTGGCGCCCATCTTCGCCGGGGCGCTGGCCCTGCTGGTGCCCAAGGGGGTCAAATGGGTGCGCGAGGCGCTGGCGGTGGCGGCCTCGGCCCTGGTGCTCTACTTCGCCTGGAACATCTTCAGGGCAGGGGGGGAGGGGCTGAGGCTGTTCGTTCCCTGGACCAGCTTCGGCATCCATTTCGACCTGTTCGCCTACCACCTGCCGCGTTTCATCCTGCTGGCGGCGGCCGGGTTCGAGGTGCTGCTGGCGTTGTACTCAGCCTCCTTTATGCAGGAGAAGTGGCGTTCCAACGAGTACTTCGCCTACTTCCTGTTCACCGCCGGGCTGACCAACGGCGCCATATTGGCCAACAACTTCGTGGTCCTGCTCTTCTTCTGGGAGGCCCTGCTGGTCACCCTCTACGGCATGATCTCCATCGGCAACAAGGAGGCGGTGCGCACCTCCACCAAGGCGGTCATCGTCTCCGGCATCGCCGACTTCGCCATGATATTGGGCATCGTCTTCGCCTGGAAGCTCTCCGGCACCCTGACCATGTCCCAGGTGCACCTGGAGGCCGCCGGCCTGGGCGCGGCCGCCTTCGTGCTCATCGGCACCGGGGCCATGGCCAAGGCCGGGGCCATGCCCTTCCACACCTGGATCCCGGACGCGGCGGTGGACTCGCCCCTGCCGTTCATGGCCTTCCTGCCGGCCGCCCTGGAGAAGCTTCTGGGCATCTACCTGCTGGCCAGGCTCTCCTTAGAGATGTTCGCCATCAGGATGAACGGCTCCATGTCGATCTTCCTGATGATAGTGGGCGCGGCCACCATCTGCTTTGCGGTCTGGATGGCCCTGATACAGAAGGACTACAAGAAGCTTCTTTCGTTCCATGCCATCAGCCAGGTGGGCTACATGGTGCTGGGCATCGGCACCGGGACGGCCATCGGCATCGCCGGCGGCGTCTTCCACATGCTGAACCACGCCATGTACAAGTGCACCCTGTTTTTGACCGGCGGCTCGGTGGAGAAGCAGGCCGGCACCACCGACCTCAAGAAGCTCGGCGGACTCTTTGGGGCCATGCCCATCACCGCCGTCTGCTTCTGGATAGCCGCCTTCTCCATCTCCGGGGTGCCGCCGTTCAACGGCTTCGTCTCCAAGGAGATGGTCTTCCACGGGGCCTATGAGACCGGTTACATCATATTCCCCATCGCCGCCTGGATCGGGGCCATCTTCACCTTCGCCTCGTTCCTCAAACTGGGCCACGCCACCTACCTGGGCAAGCGAAACCCGGAGACCCCCAACCAGAAGGCCAAGGACCCGGATTGGGCCATGGCCGTCCCCATGATCGTCATCGCCGCCGGCTGCGTGCTGTTCGGGGTCTACGCCAAGCTGCCGCTCAAAAACTTTATCCAGCCCATCGTCCAGGAGAGGATGGCGGAGGAGGCCTTGCTTCATAGCGCGCATGCCATTACCACCGAAACACTCCAAACAAGCGAAACGGCTGCAATAATACCGGCAACTGCCAGTCACGAAACGGTTCCAACCTCTCAAACTTCTTCAACAACACTGCAACCACTGGCCGCGGCAACAACGACCCCTGCACCCGAACCCATCAAACATGAGCCAGCGTCCCCCGCCCATACCCCGGTCGACGACCTCTGGCATCACAATCATGGTTTCGCCCTAACCTCTTGGATCGCCTGGGTTTCCCTAGCCTGCCTGGTGATTGCCTTCCTGCTGCACCGCTACGGCGTCTCCAGGAACCAGGGCAAGGCCTACCTGGCCTCGGAGCCCATCCACAACCTGCCGGTGGCCAGGACGCTCTACAGCTGGGGGGAGGCTCGGGTCTTCGACCTCTACGAGTGGTTTGTGGGAGGCATCCTCAAGGGCTTGGCGGTGACAGTGTTCGCCATAATCGACCGTGGGATAGACGCCGTCTATGAATATGTGATGACCTTCGTTGGGGGCGTCTCCATCAAGGTGCTGAGGGCCTACCACAACGGGGTCTACGCCAACTACCTGGCCTGGGCAGTCGGGGGGTTCATCCTCATCGTCCTCTACCTGACGGTGGTGGTCAAGTAACTTTTTAGCCACGGATTTCCACGGATAACTTGTACGCTGAAACTGTCCTTAAGTAAATCCGCGAAGATCGGTGGCAAAAAAAAGAAATAGTATTTTCGGAGCATAACAGATGCTGCTTCTGTACATAGCCATACCCCTGGCGGTGGCCGGCTTCCTGCCGATCCTGTCCCGCCTGTGGAAGGGACTGCCGGATATCCTGGGGTCGCTGACCATGGCCGTCCTGCTGGGCATGGGCCTGTCCCAGATCCCGGCGGTGGCCGGCGGCGGGTCGGTCCTCTGGCAGGCCGGAGACACCGGGCTGCCCCTGCGCATCGGCCTGATGCTGGACGGCTTCTCGCTTTTGATACTGGTGACCATAGCCCTGGTCTCGCTGTTCGCCTGCATCTTCTCGGTCAACTACATGGAGCATTACGGGGGCAAGGGCTCGTACTACGCCCTGTTCCTGGTGATGGTGGCCGGGATGAACGGCCTGGTGCTGACCACCGATCTCTTCTCCATGTACGTCTTCCTGGAGGTGGCGGCGGTGGCCTCCTACGCCCTGGTGGCCTTCGGCCTGAAGCATGACGAGGTGGAGGCGGCCTTCAAGTACCTGATGCTCTCGGTAGTGGCCACCACCGGCATCCTGCTGGCCATGTCCTTCATCTACCTGATGGGGGGGACGCTGCAGATTGCTGAGATCGCCACCTATATCGGGCTTACCATGAACCAGAAGCTGGCCGGCCTGTGTCTGGCATTCTTCCTGCTGGGATTCGGCCTCAAGGCGGCCCTGGTGCCGTTCCACGCCTGGCTGCCGGACGCCCATCCCTCGGCCCCGGCGCCCATCTCGGCCATGCTTTCCGGCGTGCTCATCAAGGTCTCCGGCATCTACGCCTTGGTGAGGGTGGTCTATTCAATTTTCGGGATGCCACCGGTGCTCACCCAAGTGCTGATGGTGCTGGGGGTGCTCTCCATGGCGGCCGGGGCCCTGCTGGCCCTGGGCCAGGAGGATTTCAAAAGAATGCTGGCCTATTCCTCCATCAGCCAGATAGGCTACATCATCATTGGTTTCGGGCTGGGGACGCCGCTGGGCATTATGGGGGCCATGTTCCACCTGTTCAACCACGCCACCTTCAAGGGCCTGCTGTTTTTGGACGCCGGGGCCACCGAGTACGCCACCGGCACCCGGGACCTGACCAAGCTGGGCGGCATCAACAACCGTTTGCCCATCACCGGGCTGACCACCACCGTCGGCACCTTCTCCATCGCCGGGGTGCCGCCGTTCAACGGGTTCTGGTCAAAACTTTTGATCATCGTGGCCCTGGTGCAGGCGAGTCAGACGACGGTGGCCGCCATCGCCATCGGGGTTAGCGTTCTCACCCTGTGGTACTTCCTGCTGATGCAACGCCGGGCCTTCTACGGCAAACTCCTGGCCGGGTTGGAGAAGGTCAAGGAGGTGCCTTTCTACATGGCGGCGGCCGTTTTCTGCCTGGCGGCCCTGTGTCTGCTGGCGGGGATCTTCTACCCCTGGGTGGTCCAAAGCCTGATCCAGCCCGGGGCCCAGGCCTTGGCTAATACCTTGGGAGTGGGGGCGGCGCCTATATTCTGACATAATTTTGTATTGTCATCCCGAGAACGGCTTCTTGCCCAGCTAGCTGAGGGATGTGAAGTGCTCACCCTTCAAACGGAAAGGCAGGCCAGCCTTCTCAGGGTGACAACGGAGTAAATAAGCTTAACAGACACGGAGAGAAGATGGACCCGATAAACCTGATACTGCTGATCGTAATCACCGTCATGGCGGTGCTGGCGGTCTTCCTGCGGGACCTGCTGCGGGCGGCCGTAAGCTTAGCCTTCATGAGCGCCCTGCTGGCGGTGGTGCTCTACCGGATGAACTCGCCCTATGCCGCGGTCTTCGAGCTCTCGGTGGTGGCCGGCCTGATCACGGTGCTGTTCGTTTCGGCCATCGCCCTCACTAAGGACGAGGAGCAGGTGGCCGAGGCCCGCTGGCCGCTCTATGTCTTCCCGCTGGTGCTGGCCCTGGCCGGGGTGGCCATCCTGGCGGTGGTGCCGGCCCTGTTCGGCTCCACCCCTGGTGGATGGGGCAACCCCACCGCCACCTTCGGCGGCACCCTGTGGGGCCTGCGCTCTCTGGACATCCTGGGGCAGATCGCGGTCATCTTTGGAGGGGTCTTCGGGGTGCTGGCCCTTTTCCGGGAGAAACCGCTGTCTGCCAAGGAAAAACTTGAGACCGAGAAGGCCAAGGACGGAGGCAACCGGCTATGGTAGTAACCTATGTGATATTCGTGGGGCTGCTGTTCTTAATCGGGCTCTACTGTCTGCTGACCTCGCGCAACATGATCAAACTCCTGATCGGGCTGGAGGTGATGGCCAAGGCGGCGGTGCTGTCCTTCATCGCTGCCGGCTATGTCCGGGGCGAGACCTTTTTCTCCCAGTCGCTGGTGATCACCTTCATCGTGGTCGAGGTCTGCATCGTGGCCGTGGCCCTGGCCCTGGCCATCAACGCCTACCGCAACACCGGCAGCCTGGACGTCAGGAAACTGGCCAAACTCAAGGGCTGACAAAGAGCGAGGGAGGATAACAATGTCGATGCATCATCCCCTAAACATCCTGCTGACCCCGCTGGCCGGCTTCGCCTTCTTTACCCTAGCAGGCTGGCTGCTCTACCGGCTGGGAGGGGCCATGGCCCCCAAGCTCAACCCGGGCGGCGGCAAACTGGCCCAGTACGCCTGCGGCGAGGACTTCCCGGCCAGGAAGCTGCAGGTGAGCTACAAACTCTTCTTCTACGCCGCCCTGTTCTTTACCATTATGCACGTGGCGGCGCTGGTGGCGGCCACCATACCCGGGGGCAACATGGCCTTCGCCCTGTTGGGGGTACTCTACCTGCTGATGATCCTGCTTTCAATCTTCGCCCTGATACTCAAGTAAACACCAAATCCAAAATCCAAAATTCTAATCTCCGCTGGCCGATTTTGAGTTTTGAATTTTGAAATTTTAAGGTTATAAGATGGCATTAGAGAAATTAGTCAAATGGTCGCGGGTGTCCTCGCCCTGGGTGTTGCACTTCAACAGCGGGGCCTGCAACGGCTGCGACATCGAGGTGCTGGCGGCCCTGATGCCCCGTTTCGACCTGGAGCGCTTCGGGGTGCTCCTCAAGGCCACCCCGCGCCATGCCGACGTCCTGTTGTGCACCGGGGCGGTCACCCGGCAGCAGACCGCGCGTCTCAAGCGGATCTACGAGCAGATGGCCGAGCCGCGCTTTGTGGTGGCCATCGGCGCCTGCGCCTGCTCGGGCAACGTCTTCCGAGGCTGCTACAACGTGCTGGAGGGGGTGGACAAGGTCATTCCGGTCAACGCCTACATTCCGGGCTGCGCGGTGCGGCCGGACGCGGTCATCGACGGGGTGGCCAAGCTTTTGGGCGCCATCAAGAACGGATGAACGAAAATCAAAAAGCAGAAGGCAGAAGCCAAAAGGGCTTTTTCGCCCGGCGACGATAAAAGGCCATAGGAGAGTCAATATGACCATCGAGGAGATACAAAAAACCATAGGCGAGAAGCTGGGGGCCAAGGCTCTGGAGATCTCGGTCAAGTCACCGCGGCAGATGTTCGTGGCGGTGGCGCCGGAGAATCTTCTTGAGGCCATGAGATTCTTCAAACAGGACCTCGGCCTCTACCATCTGTCCACCATCACCGGTCGCGACACCGGCGAAAAGCTGGAGGCCCTCTATCACCTGGCCATGGAGGGCCTGGAGCTGACGGTGCGCTCCCAGACCGACCGGGACAATCCCAAGTTGCCTACCATCACCCCGGTCTACCCGGGCGCGGTGTTCTACGAAAGGGAGGTCCACGACCTGGTGGGCATCGACATCGAGGGCCATCCCGATCTCAGGCCCTTAGTGCTGCCCGAGGACTGGCCCCAGGGGGACTACCCTCTGCGCAAGGATTGGAAGTACAACCGGGAGAAAGGAGCCATTGAATGAGCACCTTCGTGCTGCCGGTCGGGCCTCAGCACCCGGCCTTAAAGGAGCCGACCTCGTTCCGCTTTCTGGTGGACGGCGAATATGTGGTGGACGCCGACCTGCGGTTGGGATACAATCATCGGGGCATCGAAAAAGGCTGCGAGGACCGCACCTATGTTCAATGCACCTACATCCTGGAACGGGTGTGCGGCATCTGCTCCAACGCCCATATGACCGCCTTCTGTCAGGGGGTGGAGAGGATCCTGGGCCTGGAGGTCCCCAAGCGCGGCCTTTACATCCGCTGCCTGATGGGCGAACTGGAGCGGGTCCATTCGCACCTGCTTTGGCTGGGAGTGGCCGGGCACGAGGTGGGCTTCGACACTTTTTTCATGTACACCTGGCGCGACCGGGAGATCGTCCAGGACCTGCTGGAGATCATCTCCGGCAACCGGGTCAACTACGGCATGCAGGCCATCGGCGGGGTGCGCCGCGATCTGGACGAGGGCCAAATAAAGAAGTGTCTGGAAGGCATAGCCGCCCTTAAGGCCAGGACTCCATACTATCTAAATATAGGTGCCACCGAGCCCACTTTAGTGGCTCGGATCGCCGGAATAGGCATGTTGCCCAAAGAGAAGGCATTGGAGCTCAATGCCTGCGGGCCCACCGCCCGAGCCTCGGGAGTGGAGATAGACGTCCGCAAGGATGCCCCATACGCCGGGTTCGAACTGGACATACCCTTCCACATCAAGACCAATACCGGTGGCGACGTGCTAGCCAGGGTGGTGGTCCGGGCCCAGGAGCTGATGGAGTCTTACGACATCTGCGAGTTCATACTCAAGAACCTGCCGGCGGGCGAGGTGAGAGCCAAGGCTCCGCGCAAGGTGCCCGAGGGAGAGGTGGTCAGCCGGGTGGAGGCCCAACGTGGTGAGGACATCCACTACATCCGCTCCAACGGCTCGGAAAAGCCGGAGCGGGTCAAGGTGCGGGCCCCGACCTTAGCCAACTGGCCGGCCACATTGTACATGCTCCGCGGCGGCTACGTGGCCGACATCCCCATCGTCATGGCGGCCATCGACCCCTGCCTGTCGTGCACCGACCGGATGGCCATCGTCACCGACGTCAGAAAAGGCTCGGAGAAGGTCATGGACTGGGAGGGGCTGCGGCAGTACGGGATCGATTTTTACCGGAGAAGGGGAATTAAGCTTTAATCACATAGGATAGTCGCTATGGATATCCTCAAGGTTTTTCTATACCTGCTGGTTTATCCCGGCCTGCTTTTTCTGTTTGTCTACTCCACCTTCGCCGAGTGGGTGGACCGGAAGCTGTATGCCAAGTTCCAAAACCGGATGGGGCCGATGTATACCGGCAGCCACGGGCTGCTCCAGCCCATCGCCGACTTCATCAAGCTGATGGCCAAGGAGGACATCGTTCCGGAGAAGGCCGACAAGCCGTTGTTCAACGCCGTGCCGGTGCTGGCCCTGGCCTCGGTGCTGACCGCCGGCCTGTTGCTTCCGGTTTGGCACTTCTCGGCCTCGGCCCAGTCGGCCACCTCGTTCCAGGGCGACATCATCGTCATGGCCTATCTGCTCTCCCTGCCGACCTTCGCCTACTTTCTGGCCGGCTGGTCCTCGGCCAGCATGTACTCGGCCATAGGCGGCGTCCGGGTGCTGACCCTGCTGTTCGCCTACGAGGTGCCCATGTTCCTGGCGGTGCTTTCCCCGGCGGTGCTGGCCGGGTCCTGGCGGATGGCCGAAATCGCCGCCTACTTCCAGGCCCACCCCTTGATGCTGCTGGTCAACGTCCTGTCGTTCGCGGTGGCGGTGGTGGCTCTTCAGGCCAAGCTGGAGCGGGTGCCCTTCGACATCCCCCACGCCGAGACCGAGATCGTGGGCGGGGCCTTCACCGAGTACTCGGGCAAGAAGCTGGCCATGTTCCGGCTGCTGGCCGACGTCCAGATGGTGGTCGGCGCCGGTTTCTTGGCCGCCCTGTTTTTGGGCGGCTTTCCCGGAGGTCTGATCCCGGGTTTCCTGTGGTTCATCGCCAAGACCCTGATCATCATTTTCTTGCTTTCGGCCATGCGCGCGGTCACCGCCCGCATCCGCATCGATCAGATGGTCTCCTTCAGCTGGACCTGGCTGGCCCCGCTGGCCCTGATCCAGCTGGTGATAATCTTCGCCATCAGGGGGTACATGCCATGAGCCTCAAATTAGGAGCCATGCTGCCAGAGGTGGTTCGCCACCTTTTCCGCAAGCCGGCCACAGTCCAATACCCGTTTCAGAAGCTGGAGGTGCCGAAGAAATTTCGCGGCAGTCCGGTGATGGACCCCGAGCTCTGCATCGGCTGCCAGATGTGCGCCCGCGACTGTCCCTCGGAGGCCATCGAGATCCACAAAGAGTCGGAGACCACCGATGAATCGGGCAAGGTGAAGAAGCGGTTCTCGATGACGTTCTACCTGGACCGCTGTTCGCACTGCGCCCAGTGCGAGGAGGTCTGCCCCAAAAAGGCCATCCACCTGGACTCCACCTTCGAGCACGGGGCCTTTGACCGCGGGGCGCTGAAGATCGTCTACAAATGACGGTTCATCCCAGCAGTTGCCGCCAGGGCAGGAGACGTCCGGGCTTGAGGCCCGGAGGTCTCTTTTGCTTTAATCCGTCCGCCTTTAGCCAGGCCAGCCCCCTCTAGAGGATCAGGTAAACATGGTAGCCAAAGAGGTTTTCAGGGAATTGGCCCTTTTTTCCAACTTCACCGATGGTGAGCTGGAGAAGCTGGGGGCATTGTTCTCCGTCAGGGAGTACGGCTCGGGACAGATTGTGGTTGCCGAGGGCGGGCCAAGGGACGAGGTGGTCATTCTATTGGAGGGTTCGGTTTCCATCGAGATGACATCGGCCCTCAAGGATAGCTCCGAACCGCTGGTGATTTCGCACGAAAGCACCCGGGGAAGAATCATTGAGTGGTCGTCGGCCATCGACGCCGTCAGGGGAGGGGAGAGCGCTCTGGTGCGGGCGGTGGAGCCGTCCCGGGTGCTGGCGGCCGACGGGGCATCGGTCAAGGAACTGTGCGACCGGGAGCCGACCCTGGGCTATAAGTTCGTCCAGCAGATCGTACTGGTGGTAGCCTCCCGGCTGCGGGACACTAGAGGCCAGTTCCTAAGCGTCTGCTCCCAATTCTGGTGGCCGGGCGGCAGGGGCTGAAGGGCGAATTGCAAACAATCACAGCGAGGGCGGCCCAGAAGCATTCTGGGCCTTTTTATCAATGTCACAGAATGACTGGCGGGACAGTCTGGGGCGGGAAATAGGCAATGCCCGGAGCCTGGTGGTGTTGGGCATCGGCAACGAGCTGATGGGTGACGACGGAGCCGGCGTCCTCGCAGCAAAGCTGCTCCGGAAATTCGAAATTCGAAATTCGAAATTCGAACTTGCCGTATTCGAGGCTGGGACGACGCCGGAGAATTTCACCGGGCCCATCGCCAGGATGAAGCCAGATCTGGTGCTGATGGTGGACGCGGCCGACATGGGGCTAGGGGTCGGCGAGATCGCTTACCTGGATCCAACATCCATGGGCTCCCTGATGCACACCACCCACAACATGCCGCTTTCGTTCCTGGCCGAATACATAAAGCGAACAGCCGGCTGCCGGGTGGGGGCCATAGGGATTCAGGCGGGTCGTATCGATCTGGATTCCTCCGTCAGCCCGGAGGTGGCCGAGGCCTGCCGGCAGTTGGCCGAGGCCATAATCCAAATAGTGGAGGGTTAGAGGTGAGGGATTGGCTGGCCAGGCATCGGGAACATTTGGCCATGTCCTTTGTTCTGGCCTTGGCGGCCTGGCTGCGCTTATACCGAATCGGTTTCAAAAGCCTTTGGTACGACGAGGCCTGGAGCCTGACCCTGGCACTGAAAGGCCTGAGGGAAGCCTGGCGGGAGATGGGCGGGCAGATCTATCCGCCCCTGCACCAGTTTCTTCTTCACTATTGGGTGACGGCCTTCGGTTCTTCGGAGTCATCAGCCAGGTCCCTGTCGGCCGTTTTCGGGGTGATGGCGGTCTGGGCCATCTACCGGGTAGTGAAACGCATGGCCGGGCCAAGCACCGCTCTGACGTCCGCTTTGCTGCTGGCGGTCGAACCCTTCCACGTAGAATTTTCACAGGAAGCCCGAGGCTATACCCTTCTGGTGCTGCTGTCGCTGCTGTCGTTCGACTTTCTGCTGGCTTGGTTCGAGAGGAGGCGTTGGACATCCGGTCTGGGCTATGTCATGGCCACGGTCCTGGCGCTATATACCCACCCCTATGCGCTCCTCATTCCGGGGGCTCAGGCGTTGGTCTGGGCCTTTCGCATCATCGAACTGCGGCGGCCGTGGCGCTCCGAGCTGGCCTGGTGGGCACTGCTGTCTTCCGGAATCGCCGTCGGTTTTCTCCCCCTTCTACCGACTTTTCTGCGGGCCGCCGAGGGCGTCAGCCGTGATTTCTGGATACAGCGTCCCCAGGCGGCCGACATCTGGGAGACCATCAGGGCATTTGCCGGACAAAGCCCCTGGGCTCTGATGTCAATGGCGATTACCGTAGCCCTGGGACTGATGGCCATGATCATCTACCAGGGAGAGCACCGGTTCCGAGCCCGGATTTACCTGGCCTGGTGGTGGCTGCCGATAATGGCCGCTTTCGCCTTCTCCTCGCTGGCCTTTTCGGTATATCAGACCAAATACCTGATCTTCGCCTCCATCCCGTTGTACATCCTGGCGGCCGAGGGCATCAGCCGTCTGGAACACCGATGGCTTAAAGCGGCCGTTATAGTCCTGGTGCTGGCCTCGAATATCCAGCCGCTGGCCGCCTATTACCGGAAGCCGAAGATCGAGGAGTGGCGCGGGCTGGCCGAGCACCTCAGGATGAAGGCGGGGAAGAACGACTTGGTATTGGTCTACGAGGAGAACGATTATGACGACATGACCCGACCGCTGGACTACTATCTGGCGGACACCAGCCGGGTGAGGGCCATCGACGGGGTGGCCGACGTTAAAAACACCCGGGCCGGCGGACGGAACATTTGGCTGGTGGTCACCCATGTCGGGGAGCCGGACTCGGTGGCCCTCATCAAGAAGCGTTTGGAGCTCCGCAACCGGATTGTGGACACCCGCCAGTTTCCCGGAATAACCTTGATCCAGTTCTCGGGCAGGAAGCGAATAAAGCGTTGACACAGGCCTGGTTATTCCATATAATATATTAATAAAGGTGCGATAAAAACGGAGGTGGAATCATGCTGGACCCTAAGTTGCTTGAGATCCTGGCCTGCCCCAAGTGCAAAGGAGAGCTGGAGTACAAACCCAAGGAACAAAAACTGCTCTGCTGGACCTGCCATCTGGGCTACCGCATCGAGGACGACATTCCCATCATGCTCATCGACCAGGCGGAAAAGCTGACGGGGAAGAAGAAAGGGAAATGATTGCTATGCTCGTTCCATTTTCACCCTGAGGTCTCCTTCCGCCTTCCAGATTGAAGGACGACAATGCCATTTTTCAATTTGCCAATAAGGAAGGCATCTCAAGATGAAGCATTTTTTCTTTATTGTGGATCAGTTAGCTTGACTCGATAGAATGGACAAGTTCGTCATAGACGGCGGGCGGCCGCTCTCGGGAACGGTCAGGGCCTCGGGGGCCAAGAACGCGGTGCTGCCGGCCATGGCCGCCTGCCTGCTGGCCGGAGGCCGCTCGGTGCTGCGCAACGTGCCCAACGTCATGGACGTCCGCACCATGCGCCGCCTCTTGATCCGTCTGGGATGCCGGGTGGACTTTGAGAACGGCGTCATGTCCATAGACGTTCCGGCCAAGTTGCGCTGCCAGGCCGAGTACGAGATCGTCAAGCAGATGCGGGCCTCGTACTACGTTCTGGGTCCTCTGTTGGCTCGGTTCGGAGTTGCCAGGGTATCACTGCCCGGAGGCTGCGCCATCGGCGCCCGGCCCATCGACCTGCACCTTAAGGGCATAGAAGCCTTGGGGTCCAAGGTCCAGATCATTCACGGCTATGTCTCGGCCAAGGCCAAACAACTGCGGGGGAAGCGCATTCTGCTGGCCGGCTCCAAGGGCCCCTCGGTCGGGGCCACCATCAACGTGATGATGGCCGCCAGTCTGGCCAAGGGGGAGACGGTCATAGAACAGGCGGCCATGGAGCCCGAGGTGGCGGCCACCGCCGATCTGCTGAACGCCATGGGGGCGCAGGTCCGGGGGGCGGGGACGCCGGTGATCTCGATAGAAGGGGTCGGCGAGCTGTCGCCGGCAGAACATGAGATGATACCCGACCGCATCGAGGCCGGAAGTCTGATGGCGGCCGCGGCCGTCACCGGCGGCTGTGTCACCATCGAGGATTGCCGGCCCGACCACCTGGGGGCGGCCGTGGAGCATTTGCGGCAGGCCGGGGTCAGGATCGCGGCCGGAGACGGCCTGGTGACGGTTGAAGCCCGCCGCCGGCTGAAGCCGGTGGATATCGCGGTGGCGCCCTATCCGGGTTTTCCCACCGACCTTCAGCCACAGTTCATGTCCCTGGCCGCCGTTTCCACAGGCATCTCGGCCATCACCGAGACCATCTTCGAGAACCGTTTCATGCACGTCTCCGAGCTGCAGAGGCTGGGGGCCGACATCAGGATAGAGGGCAGCACCGCCATCGTCAGGGGTGTGCCCAGGCTCACCGGGGCGCCGGTGATGGGTTCCGACCTGAGGGCCTCGGCGGCCTTGGTCATCGCCGGGCTGGCGGCCGAGGGGCGGACCGAGGTAAATCGCATCTACCATTTGGACCGGGGCTATGAGCGCTGGGAAAAGAAACTTAAAAAATTAGGGGCCAAGGTAAGAAGGGTTCACGAGCCGATAGCGGTATAAGTAAAAATGCGATAAGTGGAACATGCAAGCAATGATGTATGGCCTTGACAAGGCCTTGGCCATCGCTGTCCGCGACTGCCTGGCGGTCAAGAAAAACGAGACGGTGCTGGTGGTCACCGACGACGCGAAAAAAGACATAGGGGAGGCGCTTTATCGGATGTCGAAACGCTTCGCCCGGGAGTCGCTCCTGATGTTGATGCCCCAGCGATCCAACCATGGGCAGGAGCCTCCTTCGGCCGTGGCAAGGGCCATGCTGGAGGCCGATGCCATCTTCTTAGTCACCCGGATGTCGCTCTCCCATACCCAGGCGCGGCGAGCGGCCAATGCCAAAGGGGCGCGCATCGCCAGCATGCCGGGGATCACCGAAGATATGATCCAGCGGACCCTCAACGTTGACTACCATAGGATCAAGAGGCTGGGGGAGAGGATATCGAAGATAGTCTCCGGGGCGCCGCTGATTCGCATTACCACCAGGCTGGGAACGGACCTGACCTTCTCGGGGAAGGGCCGAAAAGCCCATCCCGACACAGGGGTCATTACCTTCAGAGGCGGTTTCACCAATTTGCCGGCCGGTGAAGTCTACTTGGCGCCGGTGGAGGGCACGGCCCAGGGCCGGCTGGTGATAGACGGGGCCATCGCCGGGATGTGGCCGCTCAAGCGTCCCATCGAGGTGGCCATCGCCAAGGGCTATGCGGTCGGCGTCGGGCCGGGCTCCGAGGCGGCCAGGCTGTGGAAGCTCCTTTCGGTTCACGGCAGACAGGCCTTCAATGTGGCCGAGTTCGGCATCGGCACCAACCACCAGGCCAGGCTGACCGGCAAGGTGCTGGAGGACGAGAAGGTGTTGGGGACCATCCACATCGCCTTTGGAGACAACTCCACTATGGGCGGCCGCGTCAAAGTGCCCAGCCACCAGGACGGCATAGTCACCCGGCCCACGGTCTGGATCGGCGGCAGTAAACTTATGGAGGACGGCCGGCTGCTGGCATGCTGAGATGTTGAAGAAACTGCTACAGGCTTTTCTAGGTCTGCTGTTGGCGGGAATGCTCTGGGGCTGTGCCGCCAAGTCCAAGGTCAAGGTGGCCGATATCCCCGAGGAGACCGGCCCCAGGCTGAAGATGGGAAAGGTGACCTTCGAGGGCAACAAAGTCTTCAGCACCGATCAGCTGCAGAAGAAGCTGACCTTAAAGCCAGGCCAGCGCTTCGACGACTTCACCTTCCAGCAGGACCTGCGGGCCATAATATATATGTACAAAAAAAGGGGATATCTGGACGCCAAGTTCGCCGCCCGGGAGGGGAAGGTGGACCTGGATCTTCAACAGCTGGACTACCGGCTGGTGCTGGACGAGGGTCTGTTGTCGACCATCGGACAGATATATTTCCAAGGCAATTCCATCTTTACGGATTCCACCCTGCTCTCCTATCTCAAGGTGAAGACCGGAGATGCCTTCAACCTGCCGGCCATCAACCAGACCTCGGCCGGAATCGCCGCCCTCTACGCCGAACGGGGATACGTTTACGCGGTGGTCAAGGACTCGGTGATGAAGACCGATGATCCCAAGGTGTCGGACGTCCAATTCCGCATCTCCGAGGGCAGCCAGGCGGTGGTAGGCAGGATAACCGTCCAGGGCAACCGCCGGGTGCGGACCAAGGTCATCGAAAGGGAGATGAATTTGGTGCCCGGGGAGATATTCATTCCCTCCAAGATCTACCAGAACCAGCAGAAGGTTTACGGCCTGGGGCTGTTCAACGAGGTGCGGTTTGAGATGTACGGTCTGGAGCAGAAACGCGATACGGTGGATCTGGCGCTGCTGGTGAGGGAGGACCGCGCCAACTGGGTCGGGTTCAACACCGGCTACCAGTCGCCGGATCGGGTGCAGGTGGGCGCCGAGTGGGGCAGCAGCAACGTATTTGGGAATCTACAGAAGCTGACCGTCCGCACCGAGCTATCCTACGGGCTGGCCGATGTGGAGAAGGGGGCCAAGGCCCAGCATCCCTACAGCAACGATTACTACATAGACTATCTGGAGCCTTACTTTCTGAGCACCACCCTCAAGGCCAGCGCCAGCGTCTATTACAAGAACGAGAAAAAATACGACGACAAGTTCGAGGATTGGCTGCGCCTCAGCCGCCGCGGGGCCGAGGCCCGGGTGGGGAGGAACGTCATTCAGTACCTCCAGGCCTATCTCGGCTATAAGTACGAATTCCTGGAGCAGAAGTCGAGCACCACCAGCGATGCCTTTCTGACGGTCACTTTCGACAACCGGGACGACTTGTTCAATCCCAGGAAGGGCTTCAACGCCACCGCCAGGGTGGACCGGGCCGGATCTTTTCTGGGAGGCTCCAATGATTATCAAAAAGCCTTGGCCGAGATCTCGACCTATCTGCCGCTGGGGGGCAGGCTGGTGGCGGCTGCCCGTGCCAAAGGAGAGGTCATTTCTGCCTACGGACGAAGCCAGTCGGTTCCATTGAACGAACGTTTGTATCTAGGGGGTGGGAGCACCCTGCGAGGCTACGGCCAGGACGAGCTGTCGGCCGACTCGGCCGCGGCCGAGAACACCCTGCTGCTGGGTAATGCCGAGCTTCGCTTCCGGGTGGTGACCGTCATGGGCCTGTCGTTGGATTTGGGATTTTTCGGGGATGCCGGCAACATCTGGCCGGGCACGCCCTCATTGGCCTGGAACGAATTCCTTAGCGATTATGGCTTGGGTCTAAGGCTCATCACCCCGGTGGGTCCGGTGAGGGTGGACTATGGACTGAAAACAGCGGTTAGGCCGGCCTTCAAAAACGGCAGGGTTTGCATCAACCTAGGGCACGCCTTTTAGATCTCAAACGTAAAGGCAGAAGGCAGAAGGCAGAAAGGGACGGCTATCCGGTTTTAGCGGGGAAGGTAGCATTGATAGGCAAGCTTGACATAAAAACCAGGGACGTCCTGCTGGCGCTCCTGACAATATCGGTCCTGGCCGCCTTGGGCTGGCTGTTCGTTTACGTGAACAGCGTCAGGACAAGGGCCAGAATCAAGGCGGGCCTGGAGGCCAGGCTGTCGGGCGCGCTCAAGAGGGAGTTCCGCCTTGGGGATGTCGGCTTCAGGCTTCCCCTTAGCCTTTCCATTGACGGTGCGGCGGTGGCCTCCTGGGATTCGCTTTCGCAAGGCGCCCTGTTGTCGGTGGATGAAATAATACTCTCGGCCGATCCCCTGAGGTCTCTTTTGCAGCGCCGGATCATTGTTAGCGGCGTTCACCTCAAGGGGGCCAGGGTGGTCTTGGAGCAGGATTCGTCCGGACGGTGGAATTTCGATGAGCTATTCAAGTCAGATTCCACCAAGCCCAAGGGGAAGAAGAACTTCCCGCCGGTCTCGGTGCCGTCCATGTCCCTGTCGAACTCCTCGGCCTTAGTCCGGCTGGCCAAAGGAAGCGAGAGGATCGAGGCGGTTCGCTTACAGGCCGGCCTGCGTATGGGAGGCGAGCGCCTGGATCTCAAGATAAACGACTTCGGACTGCGGGAGCCGAGGCGTGGCCTGGAGGTGAAAAAGGCCGCCGGGCTGTTCCAGCTGGCCGGGGACACCATGAGGCTGAAAGATCTCAAGGGCAGCTTAGGAGGGAGCAAAGTGGAGGCCGACCTATGGCTGGACGTAGCCGGCAAGAGCTATCAGGTCTCTAAGTTCGACCTGAGGCTGGACCTGGCCGATGTGGGACGCGGCTTGGCGGCGCCGGTCGGGTATTACCGGGGCATGTTGGAGGTGGCGGCCAGCGGCCAGGGTAGTATCGATAATCCCGAAGGGGAGGTAAAGCTTTCCGGACGTGAGCTGGTTTTCAATCAAATGCGCCTCCAGCAGCTTTCGTTTGAGGCCTCGGCTCAGAATGGAAGGGCAAAGTTGCAAAGCCTGGCTGCCCGATCAGGTGCAGGGCAGGCCGTTTTCTACGGTTGGCTGGACTGGAAAAAGAGTCAGTACTTGTTGAAGGGCGAGATCGTCAGGCTTGATCTGGGGATGATGTTTCCTCCCCAGAAAAACGGCGGGCTTAAGACCGAGATCAACGGCAGGCTGGACTGCCAGGGCAGCGGCTTCCAGCCAAAAAGCCTCAGGGCTTCGGCCGAATTATTCCTTTACCGAAGCTCATTTTCCGGCGTGCCCTTAGATACTCTGGACTGCAGATTGACGGCGGCCGGCGGGGCATTGGAGATAGAGAGATTTCACTTGAGGTCGGGCCAGGCGGCCATGGACATCAAGGGCGATGTTTATCCCAAGGCGGTCAGCATCGAGCTGGAGACCGACGAGATCGAGCTGGCCCAGTTCGGGCCGCTGGTGGGCCTCAAGGACCTGTCCGGCAAGCTGCGCTTCAACGGTCTGATCTCGGGCGAAACATCGAACCCGGACATCATCGCTACCTTCCGCCTCAAAGAAGCGGCCGCGGCCGGGGCCTCCTGCGAATACTTGGACGGCAGCATGTCCATGAAATCCCTTAAATCCAGCCCGTTGGGGGACGGCAAGTTTACGGCCAGCGGAATCCAGCTAGCAAAACAACGCATAGAGCGGGTGGCTCTGCTGACCGAGCTTCGGGGCCTGGACTGGGGCGGCTTCTCCATGGTGGTCACCAAAGACAGCCTGACCGAAGCCAACGTGGTGGGCCGGGTGGAGATCAAGAAGAAGGACGTCACCCTGGTCATCAGCAAACTTTTCTACGCCTATGGGCCGCAGATGGCGGCCAACAGCCAGCCGGTGGAAGTGATCCTCTCCGGCTCCGGCGTAACCCTCAAGCCATCACGTTTCATCATAGGCCGCGGGGTGCTCAGTGCCGAAGGCCAATATTCGTCCGACCGCACCTTCCGAGCCAAGGTTGCCGTGCGCCGCCTTGACTCCAGGCGTCTGGTGGAGCTGGCCGGACTGAACAAGACGGTACACGGCTTCCTGGATCTTGATCTGCAGGCCGAGGGCAGCCTGGCAGATCCGGTTGTGGACCTGGGATTATCGATCAATACCCTGCGCTATGAACAGTTCACCGCCGACCGGTTGGATCTGATGCTCAAGTACCGGCAGGGCCGTCTAGACTTGACGAAATTGGACATCCTCAGATTGGGGCAGCTTTCCGAGATTACGGTCTCGGCTCCGTTAAACCTGGGCCTGGGCAAGGATATGAAGAAGCTGCCCGAAGGACCCATCAGCGGACAGGTCGTTTTGCGCGACATCGGCACCTGGGCCTTCTTTCCCATGGCCGACCTGCTCTCGGTGTGGGAGGGGCGGGTGGACGTCAACGTCAAACTTTTCGGCACCACCTCCCAGCCCAAGTTTTCGGGAGAGGCCACGGTCAACAACGGGAAAATGGTGCTGAGGCCGTTCGGGATGTACCTGCACAATGTTCAGGCTAATGCCCACTTCAATGCCGACAGCGTGGTCATCGACAACGTATCGGCCCTGACCGAAAACAACGGCACCGTCCAGATCAAGCGGGGTGAGATCCTGCTGGATAAATTCATGCCGACCACCATGAATTTTCTGGTGGTCACCGAGCGGTCTCCGATACGCAACATCCCGTTTATCGAAGCCAACGTCAATTCCAGCATCATTATCGGAGGCACGGTCAACAACCCCAAGATCACCGGCGACATCGTCGTCAACTCGGCCCTGATCACCATGCCTTTCGCTCCGGCCGAGGAGCCGCCGCCCCCCGAAGGCGAGGCCAAGCCGCTGGACATGAGCCTGAACATTACCGGGGGGCAGGGCATTTGGCTGCGTAACAAGGACGCCGACATCGAGCTAGCCATCGAGAACCTCAACGTCCGCCTGCAGCAGAACCTGCTGTTCCTCTCCGGCCGGCTGAGCACCATCCAGGGTGTCTACCGCTTCCTCGACCGGTCCTTCGACCTGACCTCGGGCGAGCTGACCTTCACCAATGCCGCCCTCATCGACCCCCAACTCAACCTGACAGCCCAGACTATGGTGGTAAGAACCGAGGGAGAAGAAAGTAACCAATATCAGATTTCTCTCGCCGTGCGGGGCACTGCCCTCCAGCCAAAGCTGTCGTTCAGCTCCGACCCGCCGATGTCCGAGGGAGACATTTTGGCCATGCTGGGGGCCGGGATGCGGGCCGACGAGCTAAGCAACATCGACCTGGGGACTCAGGCGGCCCGGGGTCTGGATTATGCACTGAGCCTGGCAACAGGCTGGGGCCAGCGGAAGACCGGATTGGACATGCTCAAGGTGAAAACCATGACCGGGGCCGAGAAAGGGGCCCAGGTGACCATCGGCAAATATGTGACCCCTAAAGTCTATGTCACCGCCGGGGTGGGGACCAACCTGGCCAGCGAGTTTCAGGCCGAATACCGGTTCAATCCGCGCAGCGCCCTATTTGCCAACAAAGACGAGAAAGGGACCTACAACCTGGGAATGAGGATGAGGTTCAAATACTGACCGGTCAGGCAAATCCTAAATTCATGTTTCAAAAAAACACCGACAATATCTGGAATTCAGAACCGTCCTGCATCCATACTCCGCCTAAAGTTTCGGCAGACAGGCTGGAATCACACTGACCTACCGGATACTGGCTTTTGAATTGTGAAATCAACTATTAATAAATAGCATAATGCAATTTTGCAATTTTATCCGGGTGTCTCCGCCGGCCCTGGCCTTGACTTTTACTCTGGCCGCGGCTTCGCCCATCACCTGGACAGAATACCAGGGACCGTCGCCCGGGGCTAGGGCCGCAGGCCTTTCCGGCTGTCTGGCTACGGCCATCGACGAGCCGACCATGATTTTCTGGAACCCGGCCGGGTTGGGGGTGATGGCCTCGCCCATCTTCAACCTGAGCTACCAGCATTCTTCGGGGCTCCTGCACAATCCGGTGTTCTCCGGACCCAAGCGGGTGGATTACGTCTCCTTTGCCAGTCACGGCGCCGGCCTGGCCTGGCGTTCGCTGGTCAGGTATCGGGAGACAAGCACCAGCGGCCAGGGGGGCGACACCAGCTTTCTCTATCGGCGCTACGGTGCCGACGAATTCTCTCTGGCCCTGGCACGGCACAACGAGGAAAACGGCTGGTCGCTGGGCATGGCCGGAAAGCTCATCTGGGCCCGGGCGGCCGAGGTGGATCAGCTGAAGACAGGGGGATCCTGGAATTTATGCAACATCCGCGACGACCACGGCTACGGCTATGGATTGGACTTGGGCATCCAGGGAAGCTATCAGGTTTGGAGGGTAGGGCTTTCGCTTAGAAACCTGCTGGGCCGGGTCCATTGGACCGAGTTCGAAGACGACCGGCTCAAGCCCCAGATTTCCGGAGGCCTGTCATGGCACCGTCAGCAAAAACTGGTACTTTCGGCCGGCGGGGAAAAGTTTCTCGGAGAAGGGGCGCCGCGGCTTCGCTACTCCGCCGCCGGAGAATACCGCCATATCGTCGCCAATATGGGGGCGGCCATCTTCCGGGGCGGTTACAGTCAGACCTACCAGGGTCCTAAGGACGGCTACAGTTGGAGCTTGGGTCTGGGTTACTTCTACCGGAGGTTTCGGATCGACGCCGCCGGGGTGAACAAGCTCGATCCTGCCAGCCAGCAGTGGCGCTGGAGCTATGTGGGATCAATCAACCTTTTCACCGAGCAGAACTAGGGCCCGGGAGCTCGCAAGTGGCCTGCCTTGACAAGCCCGCGCCGTATTTGATAAAATAACCAACCTCGACGCCCTGCCGGGCCACCGTAGCTCAGCTGGCAGAGCAGCGGTTTTGTAAACCGCGGGTCGGGGGTTCAAATCCCTTCGGTGGCTCCAGATACGTTGTCGCGTTTTATGTAATAGCATTGAACGTAAATAGGTGAGGTTCCCGAGCGGTCAAAGGGAGCAGACTGTAAATCTGCCGGCGAAGCCTTCGGAGGTTCGAATCCTCCCCTCACCACCACTCTCATTCAACCGACAGCTAACAACTAACGCGGAATGATTGTTGGCTGTTAGTTGTTAGCCGGCCAGCGGGCGTAGCATTCCACGGTCTGGCTCGGGAACCGGAGGCATCATGCGGGTGTAGCACAACGGCTAGTGCTCCTGCCTTCCAAGCAGGATACGACGGTTCGATTCCGTTCACCCGCTCCAACAAACCCTTAATACGATGAAACGGCGGCCGCAACAGGAAGGGCGGCCGTTTTTTCTCGGATGAAGTAAGCTTAGTATTTTCCGAATTTTTTATAAACATCGCATGCTCCTGACATTCCAAATAGAAACCTTCGGCTGCAAGTCCAACCAATACGACTCCCAGCTCTGGCGGCGTCTTTTTTTGGATGCCGGTTGGATGGAATCGGCTGATTCCGCAGACGTATGTTTGATCAACACCTGTGCGGTGACGGCCGCGGCCGAACGCCAGGCCAGACAGGTCATTCGAAGGTTTAAGAGAGAAAACCAACGAGGAATCTTGATCGTTGCCGGATGTTATGGACAGCTGGCGGCTCAGTCGTTGACCAAAACTAACGGTGTAGACCTGGCGGTGGGCATCCATAATCCGCTAAATGTTGAAACGGTGAAACGTTTTTTAGGGTTGTCCTTTTCGAATGATGGAGCCGAGATCTGCGATTTCTCCGGCCATACCCGGGCATTTATAAAAGTCCAGGACGGCTGCAGCCACGCCTGCAGCTACTGCATCGTGCCCCGGGCCAGGGGCGGCTCCAGGAGCCGGGACCTGGCAGAAGTGGCGGCCGAGGCCCAAAAACTTTTGGACATCGGCCATCGGGAGCTGGTGTTGACCGGGATCAGGCTGGGGGACTTCAAACCGTCGCTGAGCCTGCTGGTCTCGATTTTGGGCGGACTGTCCGGCCTGGCCAGGCTCAGGCTGTCGTCATTGGAGCCGGACGATGTCAATGAGGAATTGATCGACTCCATCGGCCGATTGTCTAATGCCGCCAAGCATCTGCATCTGCCGCTGCAGAGCGGAAGCGACCGAATCCTTTCGGCCATGGGTCGGCCATATTCCGTCCGACAATACCGGCAATGGCTCGAAAGAATCCAGGAGAAAATCCCCGACATAACCTTTGGGACGGACCTGATGGTCGGTTTTCCCGGGGAGGCCGAGGAGGATTTCAGGGAGAGCCTGGAGGCGGTTTTGGAGCTTCCTATCAGCCACCTTCACGTGTTCACTTATTCGCGCCGGCCGGGAACCAAGGCGGCGGTTTTTCCGGGACAGATCCCGGAGGCCGTCAAAAAGGAGCGTTCCCAGAGGCTGAGACAGGCTTTCCGGGAAAAGCAGCTCGGTTACTGGCAATCTTTAATCGGAAGCCGGGAGGAGGTTCTATTCGAAACCGGCGAAAGCGGCGTCTGGTCAGGACTGTCGGAGCACTACTTCAGGGTAAGGGTGCGGTCCACCGAGCCGCTAGACAATCAGCTGCGCCGGGTACGGCTGGCCTCGGTGCGGGATGACGGATTGGAGGGGGTGTTGGATCCGTGAGCCTGAAAAAAAATACTTTTTTCATAGAGACCTACGGCTGCCAGATGAATGTCTATGACTCGGCCAAGATGAGGGCCTGGCTCAAGAGCTGCGGCTGGGCCGAGGTTCCAAGTATAGATGAGGCCGGCCTGGTGATAGTCAACAGCTGCGCGGTGCGGGGGCACGCCGAAGAGAGGGTGTTGGGCCGGGTGGCCGAGCTGGGAGGGCTCAAATGTAAAAGTCCGGAGATCAGGCTGGTGCTGGCCGGATGCGTGGCCCAGGAGCATGGCCGAAAGCTGTTGGATCGTTTTCCGCACTTGGACGCGGTCATCGGCACAGAAAGCTATGACTGCATAGTGGAATTGCTTTCGGAAGCCCCGGGGGAACCGGTCAGCCGGGTCAATCAGTGTCTGCCAGAGCCGGGGCGCCGGGTTCTTCCGGATTTCGGCGGCCGTGTCTCGGCCATGGTGGCGGTGATGCGCGGCTGCGACAACTTCTGCAGCTATTGCCTTGTGCCCTTTGTCAGGGGCCGGGAGCGATCGCGCGATTCCGGGGAGGTGTTGTCGGAAATCGAAGGACTCGTCGGCCAGGGCGTCAGGGAGGTTACCCTGGTGGGGCAGAATGTCAATTCCTACCGCTGGGCCGATAAGAAATTTCCAAATCTGCTGGGGGAGGCGGCCGGGGTGTCCGGGCTCGAAAGGCTGAGGTTTATCACCTCCCATCCCAAAGATCTGGATAGGGAACTGATAAGCGTCATGGCCGAAGGGGGAAAGGTTTGCCCGCACCTGCATCTACCGCTGCAAAGCGGCAGCGACCGGATCCTTAAACTGATGAACCGCGGCTATAACGTTTCGGAGTATCTGAGGAAGGCGGAATTGTCTCGCTCCCTGATCCCCGGCCTGACCCTGACCACCGATGTCATCGCCGGTTTTCCCGGGGAGACCGAGGATGAATTTCAAATGACCCTTCGGGCCATGGAGCAGGCCGGCTTCGACGAAGCCTTTACCTACAAGTATTCGCCCAGGCCGGGAACGGCCGCCGCCGGGCTGCAGGGGCAGCTTCCCGACGAGGTCAGGCAGGAACGGTTGCTAAGGTTAATCGACCAGCAGCAGAAGATGTCGCTGGCCTCCAAACAAAGAGACGTCGGCCGGACGTTTAAGGTATTGACCGAGGGACCCAGCCGCCAAGGCCAGGGGCAGTATTTCGGCCGAACCGACGGAAACAAGCCGGTGGTATTCACTTCGCTTCAGGAGGTTAGGGCCGGAGAGATAGTCAGGGTATTGATTGAAAAGGCCTCCTCCTCCACCCTCATGGGGAAGGCTGAAAGCTGAAGATCGTCCGGCGGCCGGAAAGGGGACCGGCCGCTTTTTTTGTTGCAATTAGCCGTGGCTTGTAATACAATAAACGCTATATGTATGCAAACCAGGGCTGCGGACGCGGCAACGGACGACGCCGTTCCATTTGGTCTGGGGCGGTGGTAGTTCTTTTGTTGTCCCTGAACACGGCCGGCGCTTCCGAGCGCAATTATTACGACCAGGCTTGGCAGTTCTTCCAGCAGGGACGCTACACCGAGGCCATCGGTGCCTTCAAAACCTATCTATCCCGCTATCCCAAGGGAAGCTTAGCCTGCGAGGCCCGTTTCACCCTGGCCCGCATCGAGCCCAGCGGCAACAACGCCTTTGTCCATTATCAGTTCATTGTGGACAATCATTCTGGCCATCCCCTGGCCTCTCAGGCCTCCTACGCCACGGCTCAATACTATCAAAACATAGGGGCCATGGCTGAGGCCAAGGTGCGCTATCTGGCCACCTACTCCCGTTTCGGACAGACGGCGGCCGGCAGCGAAAGCCTCTACCGCTTGGCCCTGCTGGCGATCCAGGCCGACAGCCTGGAGGCGGCCGAGGCCTATGCCTGCACATACTCCGAGCAGTATCCGGGCAACCAGCGGCATCCGGCCATTGTGGCGGCTCTGGCCGAGGCCTACCGTGCCAGGGGCGATACCGCCAGAGCCAGGGCGGGCTGGAGGTCATTGTTGGCCGCTTATCCCACCAGCTTCGAGGCGGGGACGGCCCGGGAAAGGCTGTTGGCCTCAATAGACGAGGATGAGGCTTCCGACTCTGTCTCCGCCCCCGGCCTGGTTCCGGAGCTGAAGACGGAGCCGCCGCATCCCCAGCCCAGTTTTTTTCTTCAGATAGGAGCTTACAGCGAACGCAACATGCTGGACCGCTGGAAGGCCCGTCTGTCGGGACGCGGCTACCCCACTGTTATCGACAGCAGCGAGATTAAGACTAAGGGGATCTGGAGGCTGAGGCTGGGGCCATACCGCAGTCGGGAGGAAGCTTCTTTGGCCTCAGGGAAACTGAAAACGGCCGAGGGATTACAAGGAATCATCGTCGAGGTCCGGTGAGTTGGAAAAAATGACCCCGATGATCGCCCAATACCACCGGATCAAGCGGGAGAATCCAGAGGCCATCCTGCTTTTCCGGGTGGGCGATTTCTACGAAACTTTTTTCGAAGACGCCGCCACCACCTCACGGGTCCTAGGCATCGTCCTCACCTCCCGAAACCACGGCCAAGGAAAGAGCGTGCCGCTGGCCGGCATTCCGCATCACGCCCTGGAGCGCTATGTGGTCCGCCTGATAAAGGCCGGATATAAGGTGGCCATCTGCGACCAGGTGGAGGATCCCAGGCTGGCCAAGGGGATCGTACGGCGCGAGGTGACCGAGGTCATCACCGCCGGCACCGCTTTAAGGCCGTCGCTTTTGGAAGAAAAGCGGGAGAATCTGCTGGCAGCGGTCTATTGCCGGCAGGGGCGCTGCGGCCTGGCGCTGTGTGATCTGTCCACCGGCTCCTTCCGGGCCACCGAACTTCCTGAGACGGACCTGGCCGACGAGCTGTCCCGCAACGCGCCTTCCGAGATCCTGGCTTCCGAGGAACAAAGGGTCCTACTGGAGCCGAATTTTTCCAAGGCTGCAACCACCTGGCTTCCTGACAACCGATTCCAAGGTCATCGGACAGAACGGATATTGACGGAACATTTCCAGGTGGCCTCGCTCCAAGGATTAGGATGCCAGGACATGCCCTTGGCTTTGACGACGGCCGGCGCGGTTCTGGATTATCTCCGGGAAAACCAAAAATCGGTGGTGCCCCACATCTCCAGGCTTGCTCCCTACCGGTTGGGCAGCCAGATGCTGCTGGACCGGGCCACCATCCGTAATCTGGGCCTGCTGCCCGAGGCGGGCAGCGAGCAGCCGACCTTGCTCTCGGTGCTGGACAGGACCAAGACGGCCATGGGGGCCAGGCTGCTGAGGCGGTGGCTGGCCGCGCCGCTTCTGGATATCAAGGAGATAGATCTCAGGCTGGACGCCCTGCAGAGCCTCAAGGACAGTCCGCAACGGCATGACCGGCTGGCGGAAAAGCTGGGCCTGGTTCAGGATATCGAGCGGTTGCTGTCGCGTCTGGTCTGCCAGAGGGCAGGGCCAAGGGATCTGGTGGCCTTGGCCGCTTCCCTTAAGGCCGTTCCTCCAATCAGGGAGGCTTTGCCCCAGAGCGGATTTTGGGAAAGGCTCTTGGCCGGGCTGGCCGATTTTAGCCCATTGGTCGAAGCGATAGAAAAGGCCATCGAGCCGGATCCGCCTCTAGCCTGGACCCAGGGCGGATTCATCCGGCCGGGGTACAGCGAACAGCTGGACGAGCTTAAGGACCTGGCCAAGGGGGACAAGGCTTGGGTGGCCGGCCTGCAGCAGAAGGAAAGGGAGAGGACCGGCATCGCCTCGCTCAAGGTCGGTTTCAACAATGTTTTCGGCTACTACATCGAGATCAGCAAACCGAACCTGGCACTGGCCCCGACCGACTACATCCGCAAGCAGACGCTGGCCAATGCCGAGAGGTTCATCACCCCCGAGCTCAAGGAGCATGAAGACAGGATCCTGGGGGCTGAGGAGAAAATCCGGCAGCTGGAGGCGTCGCTCTTCGCCGAGATCAGGAGCCAGGTGGCCGGCTGGAGTGCCAGCATCAAGCAGGCGGCCGAGGCGGTGGCCGCAGTGGATGCGGTGCAGAGCCTGGCTCGGGCTTCGGCCGCAGGCCGATATGTCCGTCCGGTAGTGGACGAGACCGACCGCATCAGCATCATCGATGGACGGCATCCGGTGGTGGAGGCTCAGTTTCAGCTGGGCCAGTTCGTACCCAATGACGCCAGGCTCGATTCCCAATGCCGGACGGTCATCCTCACCGGTCCCAACATGGCGGGCAAGTCTACCTATCTGCGGCAGGTGGCCCTGACGGCCATCATGGCCCAGATGGGTTGTTTCGTGCCGGCCCGCCAGGCCCACATCGGCCTGGTGGACCGGATTTTCACCCGCATCGGCGCCTCGGACGATCTGGCCAAGGGGGTTAGCACCTTCATGGCCGAGATGCAGGAGACGGCCAACATTCTGAACAATGCCACCGACCGGAGCCTGGCGCTGCTGGATGAGATCGGCCGCGGCACCAGCACCTTCGACGGGCTGGCCATAGCCTGGGCGGTAACCGAGCATCTGCACGATCGGATTAAGTGCCGGACCCTTTTCGCCACCCACTACCACGAACTGACCGAACTGGCCGCCCAGAGGCCGGGCGTGGTCAACCTGTGCATGGCGGTAAAAGAATGGGGCGAGGAGATCATCTTTCTGAGGAAGGTGGAGGCCGGCTGCTCCGGGCAGAGCTACGGGGTCAAAGTGGCCAAGCTGGCCGGGATTCCAACCGAGGTCATCGCCCGAGCCGGAGAGATACTGCGAAACCTGGAGGTCGATGCCTTCATGTCCGACGCCACTCCCAGACTGGCCCGCCGCCGAGACGAAGCCGGCCCGAAGACTGAGCCGTCTCTGTTTTCTCCAGGGCAAAAGGCGGCTTTGGATGAGATCAATGCCATGCAGCCGGAATCCATGACCCCGTTGGAGGCTTTAAACCGGATCGCCAAACTCAAGACTTTGGCAGGAGAGGCATAGCGCCATGGATGAGCAAAATCCAAATCCTCAAGCCGTTGAAGATACCCAACACCTTCGGGAGCCGGAGGAAGCAGCCGCCGAAACCCCGCCCAATCCCTGGGAAGAGGATTTGAAGAAAGGGAAGCGGGGAGGGTTCTTCGCCCGGCTGCTGGGAAAGAAGGAGGAGGCGCCGGCCATCCGGGCGGCCGAGGAGGAGGCCGCCTGTGATCAGGGGGTTGTCGAGCCGGATCCCGGGCAAGCTACGGCCGAGTCGGCTGAATTCAGGTCAGAGCAAACTGAACCACAGGAGGACTTGGCGCCAGGGGATGAAGCGCCCATCATGGAGCCGGAGAAAATCAGCTGGTGGGAGAAGTTGTTTCCCAAAAAAGAGCGGGTAATTCCTGAGCCGGAAACAATGGAGGAGATATCTGGGGAAAGCGGCGGGGACCAGACAGAATCAACAGAGCCCGAAGCCGCCACCATACCTAGCGGACAGGGTTCCATCGAAGATGGGCCGACAGAAGCATCGCATCATCCGGAGGCTCAGTATCCCAAGGTGAGTTTCTGGAGAAGGTTGTTTCCCAAAAAGGAGGGGGCGGTGGAGACGGACACAACCGAACCGCCATCTTTGGAGGCAGCTACCGTACCAGAGGAATATGCGGCTGAGGCAACGGCGGCGCCCGAGGAACCCAAGGTTCAGACCGCAGAGCCGTCAGGACATGAAGCCGCTTCCGTTGTTACCGAAGCGGTGACCACTGACGAAGCCCTGGCCGCCGGAGAACCGCTCCAGGTTGTTTCTGATGCCGGTGATCATCCGGCCGCTGCGCCAAGGTACGGACTTGGATTCTTTTCCAAACTTTTTGGACTGGACTCCAAAGTTCCAACCGACCAAGCCTTGGAGGAAAAGAGGAGGCAGAAACAAACCTTAGACATCGAGGTCAGGGTAAGGCGCCGGGCGGCCGCCATGGCCCTGCGCAAGCTGCGTCGCTCCCAGAAGGAAAGAAAGCGGGCGGTTGACCGGAGGCTTAAAGCCGATCAGGAATACCGCCGGCTGACCGAGCTCCACCGCTCCCGGCTGAAGGAGGTGGCCACCCTGGAATCCCAGGGCCTGGCCTTGCAGAGGGAGATCGAGGACAATACCCAAAGGCTGGCTAAGCTGGGGCAGGAGATCTCCGAGCTGACCCTCCAGAAAGAAACCCTGCAGAAAACCGCCGCCCAGGTAAAGGCCGAGATCACTTTTTTGCAGGCCGAACTGGAAACCAAGCGCGGGTTTCACTTGGAGCTGACCGAGCAGAAACAGCAGCTGGAGCATGAGATCGATTCCAAAAAGGCGGAATTAGGCCAACTGGAGGCGGTGAAGACGGCCACCATGGGGGCCCTTCAGGAGTTCCGGGCCCAGATCGCCCAGCTCGATCAGCAACGCCAGGAGCAGGAACAGACGGTCAAGCAATTGACGGCCGAAAGCGGAAGGCTGCAGGCCCAGATTGCCGAAAGGAACAAGCAGTCCTCGGTGCAGGAGGGATTGCTGGAGAGCCTGACGGCTGAAATCAGACAGAAACAAGAGGCCATAGAACAGCAGACCGAACAGGTTAAAGGCCTTGGACGGGATCTGGAAGAGAAACAAAGGACATTACTAAATGTCTCTGGCGAATTAGCCACCCTCACTAGCGCTCGGGTTCAGGAACAGCAATCCTTAGACAGGCTAAGGTTGGAGATCCAAAAGCTGGAGCAGGGCAGGATAGACCGCCAAAATGAAGCCCAGCGGATGGCCCAGGAACTGGTGGAGGCCCAGAATCTTTTGGTGGAGCGCAATCGACAGATATCGGCGCTGGAGGCAGGCCTGGAAGAATTGGAAATCAGGGTCCGCCAGAAAAAGGAGGTGGAGGGGCAGCTCCAGTCCCGCATCGATTCCATGCGCGATCAGGGGATGGCCATCGCCCGCAGGATAGACGAGATGGGCAACCAGCGGGATGCCCAACAAAAAAAGTTGGAGTCCATTAATCTCCAGATCCGAAACGCCGAGGAGGAACTGGCCGCCAAACGCGACCAGCACCGCTCCCTGTCGGATCAGGTAAACCAGCTCAGCCTCGAGCGGGAACAGCTGTTAAAAAGAATGGAGGATCTCCACCAGGAGACGGGTCAGGCCGAGGAGGCGGCCAAAATAGCCAGCTCCAACCTCCAACAGCTGGAGGCCCAGATAATCAAACAGCGGCAGGAGGCGGCCGATTACCAGAGGAACATGGCCGAATTGCGGGAGCGCATCGTCCAGGCGCGCGAGGAGTATGAAAAGGCTTTCGAGGAGAAGAACGTTCTGGAAGCCGAGATCCGGCAGAGGAATCAGGAATTTTCGGCCACCGGAGCCAGGTTGGAGGACATCAAGCAGCAGTCGGCGCGCGCCCAGGAGGAACTTGAGGAGAGGGGCCGTCTGCGTTCCCAGCTGGAGCAGGCGGTGGAGTCTCTCTCCGGTCAGAGGGCCGGATTGGATTCATCGATATCCGAGATGCGCACCGAAATCCAGAGCCACAAAAAGGAGCTGCCCGGCCTGAGGGCTCAACGCCGAGAGCTGGAGCAATGGATCAAGGAGGCCATGGGCTTCCGCCGCCAGCAAGAACAGTCCATCCGAGAGGAGATGGAGAGGCTGAAACAGATGAAGGAGGCCCAGGAGGAAGCCCAAAAACTGGCGGAACAGACCCGAGCCGAGGTCGAGGAGTTGCGATTGGAAGGCCAGCGACAATTGGCCGAGCGCCAGGACAAGATCGATCAAGCCGACCGGGAAGCCCAAAGCCTACGCCAGGCCATCACCGAAATCAAGGAACAACTGGAGATGCACCGGCAGGAGATGGCCGAACGGCGCCAGGAGATGGAGGCCATAAGCCGTGATTCCCAGCAGCTGGAGCAGGGGCGCCAGAACTTCATGGCCGCCCGGCAACAGGCGGAACAGGAGCTTAGGGAGATCGAGGTCCGGCTGAATGAGGCCCGGCAGGAGATGGAGGAGAAGGTCCAGCAGCAGAATCGGGAGCTGGAAACCCTGTCGGCCGAGACCGAGGAGGCAAAAAAAAGGCTTAAAGCCCAGATCGACCAGGTTCAGGCCCAATTGGACGACCAGTACCGCAAGCTGGACAATGTCAAAGACCTGGTGCATCAGGCCGAATCCGAGGTGGCATCAAAGGAGAAGCAGAAGGCTGAGTTGGAGGAGAGCCTGGCCAGTCTCCAGTCTTCGCTGGCTCAAGCCAAGGAAAAGCTGGATCGGGCCGAGGCCGAGGTGGAATCCAAAAGAAATTCCTTGTCCGGAAGCCTGGCCGAGCTGGAGCAGAGGGTGGCCCTGGCCGAGGAACAAGCCCGGGCAGCGGAACGAGGAGCAGCCGAAAAGGCCGAGCAGGAGCAAGCCGTGCTTAAAAGGCTTAAACTTATGACCGCGGAGCTGGCCGAATACGAAGCCAAAGCCCGGAAGTCTTCGGAGCTGAGCCGAAGGATTGACGAGCAGAAGCGGATGTTGGAGGATCTGGATTTGGAGATCGAGAAGAAGTCGGGGCTGTTCGGCTGAGGCTGGGATGTTTTCGGGTAAAACTATATTTATATAGATATGGAACCCCGCCGCCCAGAGCCAGGCCCGGTTCGGCCCAGCGGGCCTCAGGCTTAAAAAGGCATTGACTTCCGGCCTCTTTTATCTTATACTATACTCCAGTTTTCTTTACCGCAACCCTTTACAGGAGCTAAACATATAAAATGCTAGAGATCCGATGGCACGGCCGGGGGGGGCAGGGGGCCAAAACGGTGGCCCTGCTTCTGGCCGATGCCGCCCTCTCGTCCGGCAAGAATGTCCAGGCCTTTCCGGAATACGGCCCGGAGAGAATGGGGGCTCCGGTGCAGTCCTTCAACCGCATCGACGACGGCCGGATCCTGATGCACTGCTCCATCAAGTCTCCGGATGTGGTGGTGGTGCTCGATCCGACCCTGATGGCCACGGTCAAAGTGACCGACGGATTGAAGCCTGACGGAACCCTGCTGGTCAACACCTCATTTTCTCCATCGGAGTTAAAGAAGAAGACCGGCTTCGGCGGCCGGGTATGCACCGTCGATGCCTCCAAGATATCCGAGGAGACCATCGGCCGCCGCATCCCCAACACCCCGATGTTGGGCGCCCTGGTTAAGGTGACCGGAGCGCTGGACTTTGAGGCCATGCTGGATGACACCCGGCAGAAGCTTTCCAAAAAATTTGCCCACCGGCCAGAGGTCATCGAGGGTAACATCGAATCCATGCGCCGGGCGGCCCAGGAGGTCAAGACGTCATGAGCCAGCTTAAGAGGTATCAGGAATTGTGCCTGGGGGGCAACATCGAGAAGGGCGGCACCGCAGCCGAGTTCAAGACCGGCGACTGGCGCAGCTCCAAGCCAATATACCATCCGGAGAACTGCATCCAGTGCCTGTTCTGCTGGGCTTACTGTCCGGACAGCGCGGTGGTGCTCAAGGACGGCCAGGTGGCCGGCTTCGACCCGGATCACTGCAAGGGGTGCGGCATCTGCGCCCATGAGTGTCCGGGCAAAAAGAAGGTCAAGGCCATCACCATGGAGGAGGAGGTGCGCTAGATGGCCAAGCAGATATCAGCCCAGACAGGCAACGAGGCCATGGCCTACGCCATGAAGCAGGTCAACCCGGACGTGGTGGCCGCCTATCCCATCACCCCGGCCACCGAGATCGTCCAGATCTTCGCCCAGTACGTGGCCGACGGCGAGGTCAAGACCGAGTTCGTGGCGGTGGAATCCGAGCACTCGGCCATGTCGGCCTGCATCGGATCGGCCGCGGCCGGGGCCCGCACCATGACCGGGACCTCTTCCCAAGGGCTGGCCCTGATGTACGAGATGTGCTACATCGCCGCCGGCCTCAGATTGCCCATCGTCATGGCCGACGTCAACCGGGCCCTGTCGTCGCCCATCAACATCCACTGCGACCATTCGGACACCATGGGCATGCGCGACGCCGGCTGGATCCATCTTTTTTCGGAGAACGCCCAGGAGGCCTACGACAACATGATCCAGGCGGTGCGCATCGCCGAGCACCCCGACGTCCAGCTGCCCACCGTGGCCACCACCGACGGTTTCATCATCTCCCACGGCATGGAGAACGTGGAGCATCTGGCCGATGACCAGGTGCAGAAATTCATCGGGGAATATAAACCCCAATACTCGATCCTGAATGCCAACAAACCGATCACCGTGGGGGCCCTTAACCTGCAGGATTACTACTTCGAGCACCGCCGAGCCCTGGCCGACGCCCAGGCGGCGGCCTTAAAGGTCATCCGCCAGGTGGGGGCCGAGTTCGGCCGGGAGACCGGAAGAAGCTACGGACTGACCGAGTCCTACCGGTTGGACGATGCCGAATATGTCATAGTGGCCTTGGGCTCCACCTGCGGCACGGCCAAGGTGGTCATCGACCGGCTGAGGGCCAAGGGCGACAAGGTCGGACTGCTCAAGATACGATCGTTCCGGCCGTTCCCCAAGGACGAGGTGGCGGCGGCGCTTTCCAAAGCGAGATTCGTCTCGGTCCTCGACCGCTCCGATACTCTGGGCGGCTACGGCGGTCCGGTGTTCACCGAGGTGCGCTCGGCCCTGTACGGCGAAACCCAGAAACCGCCGCTGGCCGATTTCATCTACGGCCTGGGGGGGCGGGAGATAGACATGGAGATGATCGAGGAGCTGTTCGGGAGGATGAAGGCTGGGGAAATAAAGGCCGACAGCGTCCAGTACCTGGGGGTAAGGGAATAATCGAAGTCAGAAGTTAGAAGATAGAAGGCAGAAGATATATGGCTACTTTGAAGGATTTAGCCGCCCGCGGCGACAAATTCACCGGCGGGCACCGGGCCTGCGCCGGGTGCGGGGCCACCATCGTGGCCCGGCAGGCGCTGCTGGCGGCCGGCAAGAACCCGGTGGTGGTAGGATGCGCCACCGGCTGCCTGGAGGTTGTTTCCACCATCTATCCTTACACCGCTTGGAACGTGCCCTTCATCCACAGCGCCTTCGAGAACTCGGCGGCCACCGTCTCCGGGGCCGAGGCCGCCTACCGCTCTCTCAAGCGACAGGGCAAGATCTCGGAGGATATCAAATTCATCGCCTTCGGCGGCGACGGTGGGACCTACGACATCGGCCTGCAGTCGCTGTCCGGTGCCATGGAGCGCGGACACAACCTGCTCTACATCTGCTACGACAACCAGGCCTACATGAACACCGGCATCCAGCGCTCCTCGGCCACGCCCAAGGGCGGCAGCACCACCACCAGTCCGGCCGGCAAGAAGCTGCCGGGCAAGCTCCAGTTTCGCAAGAACCTGACAGAGATCATGGCTGCCCACCATATACCCTACGCCGCCCAGAGCGTGGTGGGCAACTGGTCGGACTTCACCCGCAAGGTGGAGAAGGCCCTGGACAAGGGCGGGCCGGCCTTCATCGACGTCCTCCAGCCCTGCCGTTTGGGCTGGGGATATCCGCCGGAGCTGACGGCCGAGATGGGAAGGCTGGCGGTGGAGACCAATTTCTGGCCGCTGTACGAGGTCGAGGACGGAAAGTACAAGCTGAACTACACCCCCAAGGAGCGCAAACCCATCACCGAATGGCTTTTCAAGCAGGAGCGTTTCCGCCATCTCAAGGCCCCGGAGAACCAGGGGCTGATCGACGACATCCAGCGGGACATCGACCAGCGGTGGGAGGAGCTGCAGAAGCGCTGCGCCCTGTAGGGGCTTTTCTAAGGAACCAAGGAAACCAAGAAATCCTGAGTTCATGGCTTTCTCATTGGTAAACAAGTGAGGTGATACCGTGCCGGAAAACGTAAACGTCTTCGAAGATGATTTTTGGGCGATCAACGAGAAGCTGAACCAGCTTCTTAAGAGCACCAACGCCCTGGCGGTGCTGCTGATCGACAAGGCAGGCCAGCTGATAACCACCGCCGGCGACATCAGCCAGCTGGACACCACCTCGTTCGCCTCGCTCTCGGCCGCCGATTTCGCCGCCACCAGCCAGCTGGCCATGCTGGTCGGGGAGAAGGAATTCGCCACCCTGTTCCACCAGGGGGAGAAGCAGAACATCTACGTGGCCTCCATCGAGGCCCGGGTGATGCTGGCGGTCATCTTCGACCAGCGGACTACCCTGGGGCTGGTGCGGGTGCGCACCAAGCAGACAGTAGCCGAGCTGGAGAAGCTGTTCCAGAACATTTTCGCCAAGCTGGAGGGAGCTCCCACCGGGCAGCCCCAGGACTCGGCCTTCGGCACCGACTTCGCCTCGGAGGCGGAATCGGAGCTGGACAACCTCTTCAAGTAGCGGGAGGGACAGGACGTGTCGCTCATCAACTACTCCTCCCGCGAGATCAACTGCAAGGTGGTCTACTACGGCTGCGGCCTGTGCGGTAAAACCACCAACATCAAGTTCATCTACGGGAAGGTGGCGCCCGAAGCCAAAGGCAAACTAATCTCCCTGGCCACCGAGCTGGACCGGACCCTGTTTTTCGACTTCATGCCTTTGGACCTGGGCTCCATCAAGGGTTTCAAGACCAGGTTCCATCTATATACCGTTCCCGGTCAGGTGTTCTACAACGCCTCACGCAAGCTGATCCTCAAGGGGGTGGACGGGGTGGTGTTCGTGGCCGACTCCCAGGTGGAACGGTTGGAGGCCAACGTCGAGTCCCTGACAAATCTCCAGGAGAATCTGGCCGAACACGGGTTCAACATCGAGACCATTCCCTTCGTCATCCAGTATAACAAGCGGGATCTGCCCAACATCGCCTCGGTGGAGGAGCTCCGGTCCCAGCTTAATAAATGGAACGTCCCGGAATTCGAAGCCGTGGCCTCCTCAGGCATTGGCGTCTTCGAGACCCTGAAGGCGGTGGCCAAGATGGTGCTGAAGAACCTGGGATAGCCCGGCCGGATTACTATGGGGCCGTTCCTATCTGCACATAGGAACGGCTCTTTTACTGAACCACCTCTACTCGGATAAAAAAGTTGGACCTGCCGACTAACATCATCAAGCCCGGACGATACGCCGATCACGAGCTGAACGCCGCCCGCAAGCCGTGGGACAAGGCCGAAGTCCGCCTGTGCCTGGCCTATCCTGACCGGTACGAGATCGGCATGTCCAACCTGGGCCTGGCGATCCTCTATTCGCTCATCAACAGGCTGGACTTCGCCATGGCCGATCGGGCCTACCTGCCGGCCCCGGACATGGAGGCGGCCATGCAGGAGACGGGCCGGCCGCTCGGCGGTCTGGAGTCGGGCCGGCCGCTGAAGGACTTCGATCTCCTGGGAATATCGCTCCAGACCGAGCTATGCTATACCAACGTCCTGGCCATGCTGGACCTGGCCGGCATCCCCCGCCGGGCTGCGGAGCGCTCGGAAAGCGATCCCATAGTGCTGGCCGGCGGTTCCTGCTGCGCCAACCCGGAGCCGATGGCGCCCTTCTTCGACGCCATGGCCGTCGGAGATGGAGAAGAACTGATGGTCGAGATATGCCATCTCCTCCAAAACGCGAAATCCGAATCTCGAATTTCGAAACTCAACAAGCTCTCATATTTACCCGGCGTTTACGTTCCTTCTGTCCATAATCCCCTGAAAGACGTTATCTCGGCCAGGCATGTCGATCGCTTAAAACTCGAATACGCGCCGTCGCCGCCTCTGGTGCCGCTGGTGGAGGTGACCCACGACCGGCTGACGGTGGAGATCGCCCGGGGCTGCACCCGGGGCTGCCGCTTCTGCCAGGCCGGGATGCTCTATAGGCCGGCCAGGACCAGAAGCCGGGAAGATGTCCTTAGGCTGGTCAAGGAGGGCCTGACCTCCAGCGGTTGGGAGGAGGTGTCCCTGCTGTCCCTTTCCTCCAGCGACTATCCGGATTTTCCGGTTCTCTTGGACCGGGTCAACGGCCTCTGCCTGGGACAGCGGGTGGCGGTCTCCGTTCCCTCGCTGCGGCTGGACAGCTTCGACCAGGCCATGGCCGGCTGCCTCAAGCGCATCAAGCGATCCAGCCTGACCTTTGCCCCGGAGGCCGGGTCCCAAAGGCTGCGGGATGCCATCAACAAGGGCCTGTCCGATGAACATCTGCTGTCGGCCCTGGAGCTGGCCCGGCGGAACGGCTGGCAGGCGGTCAAACTCTATTTCATGATCGGCCTGCCCACCGAGACTCCTGAGGATCTGGAGGGGATAACGGCCCTCTGCCGCCGGGCATCCCAAATCGGCCTCAACCTTAAGGTCACCATCTCCCCCTTTGTGCCCAAACCCCAGACGCCTTTTCAGTGGGAGGCCCAGGACGGCCTGGACCGGTTGGGGGAGAAGATAGGCTTTCTGACCAGAGGCTTGCGGATGCCGAGGGTTGCGGTACACTGGCATGACCCCAGGTCATCGGTGGTCGAGGGCGTTTTGGCCAGGGGCGGACGGCAGGAGGCGGAACTGGTCGAGCAGGCATATCTCAAGGGCGCCAAGTCTGACCAATGGACCGAACATTTCAGATGGGAAGTCTGGCAGGAGGTTTTGGGTTTTTGGGGAGTTGATTTTAGTACAGGTTTCGGCGGCCGGGATACATCTGCCGGGCTGCCTTGGTCGCATATCTGTTATGGTGCCAACCGGGATTTTCTGCTGTCGGAGCGCCATAAGGCCATGGCCGGCCAGACAACCCCGGACTGCCGGGAAGGAGATTGCCAGGGGTGCGGGGCGACATGCCAAAATCATAATCTGGAAGGCAGAAAGCAGAAGGACCGGGCCGGTGAAAGCGATACTGTCGCCATAGGCAGTGGATATTCAACTGAAAGCAGCGTTTACGGCCGAGGTAAAAAGATGCTGGCCCGGCCAGTCCAGTCAGCCGGAACCAGGTTCAGAATAAAGTACGGCAAGGGACCGGAGCTGAGGTTCATCTCGCATTTGGACCTGATAAGGCTTTGGCAAAGGGCCATCCGGAGGGCCGGTTTGCCGGTGTCCTATTCCCAGGGTTTTACCCCCCACCAGAAGGTCTCGTTCGGACCTCCCTTGCCTTTGGGGATGACCAGCCGGGGAGAGTACCTCGATTTACAATTGGACAAACCTTGGTCTGAAGACATAGCCGCGGCACTGCGCCAGGCCATGAATCCGGGCTTGGCTGTTTTGGATATTAAGCCGATGACAACTGACAGCCAATCCCTTTCCAGTTGGATCACGGCTTCGGAGTACGAGGTGTTTTGTCCCAATATCGACCGGGACGATCTGCAGAAACTGGTGACAGAAATTAAAGAGAAGGTAAATCGCAAAGAGGCACTTTTCATTAAATCCGAAAGAAAGGGTCAGCCAGTCGAGGCCGATATTATAAAACAAATATATGATATTAATATAATAAATAACAATAAGTTATATGTTATTATTAAAGTAATAGATAAAGGATTAAAACCAGGAGAAATAATGAACTCTTTAATCCAGATAAAAACCAAGGACATACTAAAAATTGAAAGAGTGGAATCCTATCATATAGCTGAAAAGGGATTGATCAATCCTTTTGAGGTGGTATACAAAAAGGATTTATATTAAGGGGTTGAATTTTTCTGTAAAATTGATTATAATTATATGCTAACCGCTTGGCATCATATTAGTTTATAAATAATTAACAATAACTACGGAGGTCGGGAATGTCAACCGTCAACAAACTGAAGCCCCTGGGGGACAGGGTGGTGGTCAAGGCCTTGGAGGCCAAAGAGGTGAAAAAGGGCGGGATCATCATTCCGGATACCGCCAAGGAAAAGCCCATGGAGGGCGAAGTGGTGGCCGTAGGCCCGGGCAAGGTGTCGGACAACGGCACCAGGCTGGCCATGGATGTCAAGAAGGGCGACAAGGTCCTCTATGGCAAGTACTCGGGCACCGAGGTCAAGATCGACGATGAGGAGTACCTCATCATGCATGCCGACGACATCATGGCCGTCATCGGCGAATAATTTTGAGCAGAAGGAGAAAGCGTTATGGCAAATCCCAAGATAATCGAGTACGATGTCAAGGCGCGCGACGCGCTCAAGGCCGGCGTCGACAAGCTGGCCAACGCGGTCAAGGTGACCCTGGGCCCCAAGGGCCGGAACGTGGTCCTGGACAAGAAATTCGGCTCGCCGACCATCACCAAGGACGGGGTGACGGTGGCCAAGGAGATAGAGCTGGAGGATCCCTTTGAGAACATGGGCGCCCAGATGGTCAAGGAGATTGCCTCCAAGACCTCGGACATCGCCGGAGACGGCACCACCACGGCCACGGTGCTGGCCCAGTCCATCTACAAGGAGGGCCTGAAGAACGTTACTGCCGGGGCCAATCCCATGGACCTCAAGCGCGGCATCGATCTGGCGGTGGAAACGGTGGTGGCCGAGCTCAAGAAGATCTCCAAGCCATCCAAGGGCAAGTCCGAGATATCCAACATCGCCACCATCTCGGCCAACAACGACCGGGCTATAGGCGATCTGATCGCCGACGCCATGGAGAAGGTGGGCAAGGACGGCGTCATCACCGTCGAGGAAGCCAAGGGCATGGAGACCACCTTGGAGACGGTGGAGGGTATGCAGTTCGACCGGGGCTATATCTCCCCCTACTTCGTCACTAACGCCGAGCGCATGGAGGCGGTGCTGGAGGATGCCTACATCCTGATCCACGACAAAAAGATCTCTTCGATGAAGGAACTGCTGCCGGTGCTGGAGAAGGTGGCCCAGGTGGGCAAGCCCCTGCTGATCATCTGCGAGGACATGGAGGGCGAGGCCTTGGCCACCCTGGTGGTCAACAAGATCCGAGGCACCCTGCAGGTATGCGCCGTCAAGGCCCCGGGTTTCGGCGACCGGCGCAAGGAGATGCTCAAGGACATCGAGATACTGACCGGCGGCAAGGTCATCTCCGAGGAACTGGGATTCAAACTGGAGAACACCCAGCTTAACGACCTGGGCCGGGCCAAGCGTATCACCGTGGACAAGGACAACACCACCATCGTCGAGGGCGCCGGCAAGACCAAGGACATCCAGGCCCGGATCACCCAGATCAAGGCCCAGATCGAGGAGACCAAGAGCGATTACGACAAGGAGAAGCTGCAGGAGCGGCTGGCCAAGCTGGCCGGCGGGGTGGCGGTCATCAACGTGGGCGCGGCCACGGAGACGGCCATGAAGGAGAAGAAGGCCAGGGTCGAGGACGCCCTGCATGCCACCCGGGCCGCGGTGGAGGAGGGCATCATCCCGGGCGGCGGGGTGGCCTTCATCCGGTCCATCCCGGCATTGGACAACATCAAGGCCGAAGGCGACGTCAAGGTGGGCATCGGCATCGTCCGCCGGGCGCTGGAGGAACCGCTGCGTCAGATCGTCTGCAACGCCGGGGTTGAGGGAGCAGTCATCGTCGAGCAGGTCAAGAAGGAAACGGCCAACCCGAACATCGGTTACAACGCCGACATCGGCAAGATCGAGGACCTGGTGGCCTCGGGCGTGATCGACCCCACCAAGGTGGCCCGCATCGCCCTGCAGAACGCCTCGTCCATTGCCGGCCTGCTGTTGACCACCGAGTGCATTATCTCCGACAAGCCCAAGGAGGAGAAGCCGGCCCCGATGCCGGGCGGAGGCGGCGGATACGGAGACATGTACTGATAACCGGGAAAACGAAAAGCCAAAACGAAAACAAAGCCCTGCCGAAAGGCGGGGCTTTGGCTTAGGTGAAAATGCAAAATAAACTTTAATATGTCTTTGTAACTGACTATACAGAGGCAATATGCTTGCGTAAATCGACCGAAGCTATTTTGCTTGATTTTTTATCGTAAATTTTGATATAATAATGTTTTACTATTAAAAGAACAAGCAATATGATCCCGCAGACCAAGCCCAACATCCAGTCCATCAGCCCATACATCCCGGGAAAGCCCATCGAGGAGGTACGCCGGGAACTGGGGCTTAAAGGGGCCATACTCAAACTGGCTTCCAACGAAAACCCGCTGGGGCCGTCCAAACTGGCCATCAAGGCCATGCGCAAATACATCAAGGAGGTCAGCCTCTATCCTGACGACGGCTGCTACCTTTTGGGCAAGAGGCTGGCCCTGCACCTGGGGGTTAAAGAGGACCAGCTGATATTCGGCAATGGGTCGGTGGAGGTCATAGACTTTATTATAAAATCGTTTGTGGCCCCAGGGGATCATGTGGTCATGGCCGACCAAGCCTTTATCATGTACAAGATCGCGGCCAAGATGGCCGATGCCAGAGCCACTTTGGTCCCCCTGAACAACTACACCCATGACCTTGAGGCCATGGCCCAGGCGATCAAGCCGGAGACCAAGGTGGTCTTCATCGCCAATCCCAACAATCCCACCGGCACCATGGTGAGCCAGGAGCAGACCAAGGAATTCCTGAAAAAGGTGCCGGAAACCTGTCTGGTGGTATTCGACGAGGCTTATTATGAATACATCAGCCGTCAGGATTTTCCTCAGAGCATCAGGCTGCTGGCCGACCATCACAACCTGATAATTCTGAGGACTTTTTCCAAAATATACGGCTTGGCCGGGATGAGGGTGGGCTACGGCATCGGCCATCCGGATCTGATAGCCGCCATCCGCAAGGTGCGTCTGCCTTTTAATGTCGGCCTGATGGCTCAGATATCCTGCCAGGCGGCCTTGGACGACATCAAACACCTGGAGGCCAGCCGCCTGGTCAATGACCAGGGTAAGGATTTTCTATACCGGCAATTCGATAAAATGGGCATGTTCTATATACCCTCGGAGGGAAATTTCATCCTGATCGATCCCAAGATAGATTCCGAGCAGGTTTTCCTCGAGATGCAGAAGCTGGGGGTCATCGTCCGTCCGGTGAAGAACTACGGCTTTCCCACCGCCCTGCGGGTGACCATCGGCACCATGAAACAGAACAAGAAGCTGGTCAGATCGCTCAAAGCAACGCTTAAAGCCATGAGTAAAAAAGGTAGCCAGCCGGCCTAGAGGGCGATCTCTCTGGACGTAGATAAACGCTGATTTTTGGGATCATAGTGGCACAAGCGTCAACATCGTGCATATTCCTGAACCGCAGTTTCGACTTCTTTCGCTAATAGCGGAACTGACATTTTATTCCAGTTTGGTTCCGATAAACTCCGGCGCCGCAAAGTTTTTCATCAGTGAAAAAAAAGATTGTTATTGCCATCGACGGGCCAGCGGCCTCGGGTAAGAGCACTACCGCCAAGCTGGTGGCCAAAAGGCTGGGATATCTTTACATCGACACCGGGGCCATGTACCGGGCAATGGGCCTCAAGGCCAAAAGACTGGGGATACCGCTTTCCGACGCCGAGGCCATCGCCGCCATGGCCCGGGAAACAGTCATCACCCAGAAGCCGGGGAGAAACGGGGCGGTCACCTTTCTTGACGGACAGGACGTCAGCCAGGAGATAAGGACGCCGGAGGTGTCGCAGCTGGCCTCGGATATCTCCACCATCTCCGCAGTGCGGCGGCGTCTGGTGGCCCAACAGCAGGAGATGGGCAGAGGCGGCGGGGTGGTGATGGAGGGCCGGGACATCACTACGGTGGTTTTCCCCCAGGCCGAGGTCAAGGTCTACATGGAAGCCTCGGTAGAGGAAAGGGCCAAAAGGAGGCAGGCCGAGCTGTCCCGGAAGGGTATAAAGGCTTCTTTGGCCGAAATCGAAAAGCAGATACGGGATCGCGACCTTCAGGACAGCACCCGGGCCGACAGTCCCCTCACCAGGGATCAGGGGGCTGTGGTGATAGACACCACCGGGCTTTCGATCGACCGCCAGGTGGAGATGGTCTTGGAGCAGGCCTATCGGGCCGGGGCCGGGCCGGCATGATCTGGCAGAGCCGGCGCTTCCGCAGGCGCAACTTCTGGTACACCTGGCACGGCCTCAATTTCTTACTGTCCAGGCTGTTCGACTGGCGGGTAAGCGGGCGGGAGCATATTCCCATGGAGGGGCCGTTGCTGGTGGCCTCAAACCATCTGGCCCTGTTGGATCCGCCCTATGTGGGAGCCTGCCTGCGGCGCGAGGCCTGTTTCGTGGCCAAGAAAGAACTTTTTTCCTTCGCTCCGCTGGGCGCCTTGATCAGAATCTATAATGCCATTCCCATCAGACGCGGCGGCTGGGACAGCGCCGTTTTTCGGAGCGTCAAGCGCAAGCTTGACGAGGGTTGGGCGGTGATCATGTTCCCGGAGGGCACCCGCAGCCGGGGGCGGGGTTTTCTGGATCCCAAGCCCGGTGTGGGAATGATAGCCCGGCAGTCCCTGGCTCCGGTGCTGCCGGTGTGCATCAGCGGCACCGACCGCCCCCTGGCCGAGCTGTTGCTCAGGAAGCGGCCACTAACCGCAGCCTTTGGTCCGCCCCTTACCTCTTCCCAGGTGGCCGAATATCCTGATGGCAAGGAGGGATACCAGCAGCTGAGCCGGGAGATAATGAACAGGATAGTAGGTCTGTCCGGACAGAAATGAAGATCGAGGTGGCCAAAAGGGCCGGGTTCTGCTTTGGCGTCAAGCGGGCGGTAAAGATGGCCTTTGAAGCCGCCCAAAACTCGCCGCATCCCGTGCAAACCCTGGGCCCCATAATCCACAATCCCCAGGTGGTGGATGAACTGGAAAAACTCGGGGTCAGGGTGATCTCCAAACCCTCCCAGGCCAGGTCGGGCACGGTCATCATCCGCTCCCACGGGGTGCATCCCAGGGTGCTGGCCCAGTTGCAGGCCAAAGGACTGCGGGTGATCGACGCCACCTGTCCCTTTGTCACCAAGGCCCAGCGGGCCGCTGACGCTCTGCGCGGCGAGGGCCGTCAGGTGGTGATCGTCGGCGAAAAGGAGCACCCCGAGGTCATCGCTTTGCGGGGCTATGCCGGAGAGGATGCGGTCATCTACGGAAGCCGGAACCGGGTCAGGCTGAAACGCAAGATCGGTGCCCTGGCCCAGACCACCCTGTCCTCCGAGATGTTCTCCCGGGCGCTGTGCGACCTGGCCGCCAGAGCGCCGGACATGCACGTCTTTAACACCATCTGCCAGGCCACCCAGATCCGGCAGCAGGATACCATGGAGCTGGCGGAACGCTCCGACGTCATGGTGGTGGTCGGGGGACGCAACTCGGCCAACACCTCGCGGCTGGTGGAGCTTTGCCGCAAAGCCGGGCGGCCGGCCTATCACGTGGAGACGGAAGCCGAGCTCAGGGCCGAATGGTTTTGCGGAGCCGAGACGGTCGGGGTGACGGCCGGCGCCTCCACTCCCCAGGCCACGGTGCAAAAGGTGGTCAAAAAAATCAGGGAGCTGACGAAACAAAACCGGAAGGCAGAAGGCAGAAGGCAGAAGGGCTGAGCTGGCCGACCTGATGGCCGGGGCGCCATTTCTGATTTTTGAGTTTTGACTTCTGGTTTTACAGGGCCGGCATCGGTCGGCTCATCTTAAGCAAAGGAAGGTGACCCAATCAATGGCGAAAAGGAAGAAAACGGTTCCCGAGGACATCGAGGAGCAGGGGGGCGAGGGCGGCCAGGCCCTGGAGACCCAGCAGGCCAAGGAATTCCGGGCCATGCTGGACGAATCCTTCAAGCACCGCAAGTTCGAGGAGGGGGAGGTGGTCAAGGGCACGGTGGCCCGCATCGCCCACGACGTGGTGATCGTGGACATCGGATTCAAGTCCGAGGGGGTGGTGCCGGTCTCCGAGTTCACCGATCTGGAGCAGGTCAAGATCGGGGACACCATGGACCTGCTGTTGGAGCAGGTGGAGAACGAGGACGGCCAGATGGTCCTTTCCAAGACCAAGGCCGACTTCATCCGGGTGTGGGACAAGGTCAAGGCCTCGGTGGACGGCGAGACCCAGGTGGAGGGCAAGGTGGTCAAGCGCATCAAGGGAGGCCTGATAGTCGACCTGATGGGCGTTGACGCCTTTTTGCCCGGCTCCCAGATCGGGTTGCGGCCGCTGGAGACGGTGGACAGCCTCATCGGCCAGACGGTTCCCCTCAAGGTCATTAAGATCAACAAGAAGAAGCGGAACATCATCGTCTCCCGCCGGGCGGTGCTGGACGCCGAGCGCGACAAGATGCGCACCGCCATCCTGGCCGAGATCGACAAGGGCCAGGTGCGCGAGGGCATCGTCAAGAACATCACCGATTTCGGGGTGTTCGTGGACCTGGGCGGGCTTGACGGCCTGCTGCACATAACCGACATGTCCTGGGGGCGCATAAACCATCCCTCGGAGCTGGTCAAGATCGGCCAGAAACTCAAGGTCAAGATCCTGGAATACGACCGGGTCAAGTCCCGGGTCTCCCTTGGCCTCAAGCAGCTCCAGCCCCATCCCTGGGAGAACATCGAGACCAAGTACCCGGTGGGGGCCAAGATCCGGGGCAAGATCGTCTCCATCGTGGACTACGGGGCCTTCATCGAGCTGGAGAAGGGGGTGGAAGGGCTGATCCACATCTCGGAGATGTCCTGGACCAAGCAGGTGAAGCATCCCTCCAAGATCGTCTCCATCGGTGAGGAGGTGGATGCGGTGGTGCTGAAGATAGACAAGGACGAACAGAAGATATCTTTGGGCTTCAGGCAGCTGGAGCCCGACCCTTGGTACACCATCGACCTCAAGTTCCCGGTGGGCTCCAAGATCACCGGCAAGGTGCGCAACATCACCAACTTCGGCATCTTTCTGGAGCTGGAGGAGGGGATCGACGGCCTGGTGCACATCTCCGACATCTCCTGGACCCGGCGCATCAAGCACCCCTCGGAGGTGGTCAAGAAGGGAGATACCATCGAGGTGGTGGTCACCAACATCGACAAGGAGAACCGGAGGATCTCCCTGGGCATGAAGCAGATGGAGGCCGATCCCTGGTCTTCCATCGGCGACAGGTTCCAAGTCAATCAGAACGTCAAATGCAAGGTCAACCGTCCCTTGGAGCGGGGCCTGCTGGTGGACATGGATTACGGTTTCGAGGGCTTTGTCCCTCTGTCCGAGCTGGACAAGGGAGAGGAACTCAAGCTGGAGGAGGCCTTCAAGGGCGGCGAGGAGCTGGAGCTGAAGATCATCGAGATCGACTCGGCCAACCGGCGCATCGCCCTGTCCCAGAAGCAGCTGCGCGAGGAGGAGCTCAAGCCGTTTATGAAGGCGGAGGCCCAAGGCGAGACCACGGTCATGGGCGACGCCCTGAAGGCGGCCTTGAAGCCGCAGGCCGAGCCCGAGGCCGTAAAGGTTAAAGAGGCTGCAGAGGTTAAAAAGGACGAAAAGGTGGAAAAGGAGACCGAGGACAAGCCAGAGGCTTGATCCAGGACGGAAAAGTTCTAAAGGATGTAAAAGGCCCCTCCCGGAGACGGGAGGGGCTCTTTCTTCGTACGATCCTTGACACGTGAAAGGCGATATGCTATATTGAAATCAAGATGTAATCGTTAATGTTGGAATGAGCTGCGCTGTAAAACCGGTCCTGACTTTGCTCCTGATCGCCGCCTTGACATTGCCTGTCACCGTCCAGGACTATGGCTGGGCCATGCGCGCTAAGCCGCAGAGCCCGGGCGACGACGCGGGCTTCTATCCCATCGTTTAATTAGCCGACGGTTGCCCCTCCACCGCCAAGGCCGCGTTGAGCGTCCCTGGCGGCGCTGGGCGTCTTTGGGGTCCCCGCCTTCAGCAATTTTGCCGGGCAGAAATGGCCGTGAAGAATTCATTGCAGAGCATCGCTCCCCGCCCTGATCAATGAATTTAGGCCATGGATATCATCGCATCCGGAAATTGCTGGGCGGTTAGGCTTCTTTGGCTACTTTCTTGGCCACAAGAAAGTAGCATGAAAAAAAGTAAATACTCCACACCAGCCTTTTCTGTGTTATAATACAAATAATTAAAGACACACCCCTGACCCCCTCTTTCTAGAGGGGATAAAGTGAACCTGGAAATGAGAAACCTTTTTACCGCTATTCTATCGCTAACCTTTGCCGCCTTGGCCCCGGCCCAGGACTACGGCTGGGCCATGCGCGCTAAGCCGCAGAGCCCGGGCGAGGCCTCGGGCTTCTTTCCCATAGGCTGGTCCGCCGACGGCCGGCTCTTCGCCTATGCCACCTTCGACTACTCCATCTCCGTCGCCGCCTCCAGCAATCTCTCGGTCTCGGTGCGTGACATGGTGACCGACAAGGTGGTCTGGTGGTTCACCCGGGGGTGGAAGGAGTCGCTTCGCGGCGACGAGTCCGACCCGCCCCCGCCGCCGGGCTCGGCCGGGGTCGCCTGGGAGCAAGTGGCCGACGAGATAGTGCCCCATCTGCGGAAGTACGGCATCGCCCCCGGCGGGCCCGCCATGGCGGGCCAATTCCCTCTGGAGGAGGGCGGCGACGCCCTGACCCTGGAGATCGAGGAGAACGGGGATGGGGGATTCACGGTCCGCGTCAACTCGGAGAAGCTGGGGAGCAAGGTCATCGCCAGGGAGAACAAGGCCGACACCCAGAACCGGCTTTCGGTGCTGGGCTACTACCGCAGCCCCCAAGGCCCGCGCCTGGCCGTGGTCCTCAGGGAGGATCTTTACAACCGCTGGGGGTATTCCAACTACTATGTCATCGGGTGCCACCTGAAGAGCGGGTTCAGGAAGTAGAGTACTGAAACAAATACAACATTTCAAAAACATTTCTTATCACAAACTTACAACACGGAAAGGGTATGCTATGGCCAAAATCCATATAATCGCACAGATATACGGCTACGCCGTCTGTCTGGTTACAGTACTTGCCTTTCTGTTCTCCGTCCCTTCTCTTTTGGAATCGGTCATCGACTTGACCGATATCCAGCATTCGAAGAACTACAGTGAAAAGTATTCTTCATTCGAGAGCTACAAGGTCAACGTCATCCGGGACATGACGACAAGTTATGAATGCGACCAGGAGATAAAAGCGAAGAATGTAAATCTCCCCGATGACCAGACCCTGTTGAAGATGTATGAATCGGAAAAGGAGGGCAGCTACAGGAACTCTCTGCACAGCACAAAGCGTACGGTGATAGAGAAATCGTTTTTCATCCTGTTAAGCGTCCTGCTTTTCATCTTCCATTGAAAATGGGTCCGTAAGTTTACTGCCTCAACAGAATAGACACATCCACCTCGTAGTTTATCCTGAGTAGTATCGAAGGGCTCGGCACAGGCCTAGTCCCCCTCTTGCCTTCGACTAAGCCTGCCCTGAGTAGGGCCGAAGGGCTCAGGCTGACTGAGAAGACAAAGGTGCATGAGAGGAAGAATGAAAGCGCCCAACGCCAAAACCGCCAAATTCAAACAGCCCCCGGTCCTCTTCGACCGCACCCAGGAGCTGGTGGCTAAGCTGGAGGATCACCTGGGGGACACTTTAGTCACCTACTGGAACAACCCCCGGGGCGAGGTTTGCCACAACGACGTTCTGGCCTTCTACGAGCTGCTGGAGAAAATCGGACAGAAAGAAAAAATATTCCTCTTCATCAAGTCCCACGGCGGCCACGGCCAGGCCTCGCTGAGGATAGTTAATCTGCTCCGCAAATACTGCCGGGAGCTGGTGGCCCTGGTGCCGCTGGAGTGCGCCTCGGCCGCCACCATGATGGCCCTGGGCGCCAACCGCATCCTGATGGGCCCCATGGCCTACCTGACGGCCATCGACACCTCGCTGACCCACGACCTGTCGCCCATCGACCGGGACAACGAGAGGGTGAGCGTCAGCCTGGACGAGCTCAACCGGGTGATCCGCCTGTGGCAAAAGGAAAAGGCCGAGGGCAAGGGAGAGGGCGACAATCCCTACAAGTCGCTCTACGCCTACGTCCATCCGCTGGTGATCGGGGCGGTGGACCGGGCCGACTCGCTGTCCATCATGCTCTGCAAGGAGCTGCTCTCCTACCACATCAAGGACGCGGCCGCGGCTGAGCGCATCGCCCAGACCCTGAATTCCCGCTACCCCTCGCACAGCTACCCCATCCTGCTGGAGGAGGCGGCCCGGATCGGCCTGGAGGCCACGGCCATGGACAGGGAGACCAACGCCCTGCTGCTGGAGCTTAACCAGGTCTACTCCGAGATGGGACAGCGGGCCACCACCGACCTCAGCGAGATCAAGTCGCACGGCAACGAGATCCTGAACATCCTGGAGGCCAAGGGTCTTCAGATATTCTATCAGCAGGACAAGGACTGGTTCTATCGAGCCGAGGAAAGGCGGTGGATCAGCCTCAACGACGAGAGCTGCTGGCGCCGGGTGGAGAAGGGGGACAAGGGGGTGAGGGTGACCACCCTGCACATCGCGTGAGTTTGCCAGCACTCTGTCAGCCTGAGCAGGCCCAGCGTGCCCCACAGGCTGAAGGGTGTCCGCATGGTGTCATGCTTCAACCTGCGAGGCGAGGAAGCGGTACTCAGCATGACAGGTTTTTCTGTTACCCTGAGCCCGACACTGTGAACGCTCGTACAACAAACAGCCGAAATTGAGTGATATTAGACCTATGCCAAAGACCTTCAAAATCATATCCATCGTACTGGCCCTGGCCATGATGTCCGCCAGCCTGTCGTTCTGCCAGGAGTCGGCCGCACAATCGCCGGCCTCTGAACCGGTTCAGGTCGACAGCGTCATCCAGGCACCAACGCCGCCGGCAGCCCCGGCCGACACCCTGCAGCCCCAGCCGCCAAAAATCGCGCCCGACTCGATTCGCACAGCCAAAAAGCCCAACAAGATGCTTGGGGACTGGAAGCCGGGGAAGATCAAGCTCGACAGGAACGGCAGGATCTTCCTGGGAGTCACCGCCGGACTGCTGGGCGGGGTGTACCTGGTTTTCCTGGTTTTCAATAAGGACGTAAAGTAGGCGGGGGGCTTGAAAGTCATGCGGAGCATTGCCGAAGCATGACATCATTTCCACGTCGTTTAATCTCGTTCATGCCCCGACAAGCTCCGCATGATCGGTTATAGAGAAAGCCCCGATGAGACCTCATCGGGGCTTTGTCCAAGAAAAAGACGGCCAGCTCCTGGGGTGGGGTTACCGGGTTACCAAGTCGCCAGTCCTCCGATCTATGGTTAGTACGGGTTACCGGGATATTGGGTTACCAAGTACCTTGTTCCAGGACTCCGGGTCACCAGGATACCGAGTCACCAGGTTGGGAAACCGGGTTTCCAAGATACCGCCAGGATAACCGGAGCTGGCCGTCATTTTTTCTAAAGAGCCGTTTCTTTATCCTTATGCATTATACTCCCGAAGCCGGGGTTTGTCAAGAGAAATCAAAAAAAAATTTTCAGGCCAGGGCCGTCGTTCCAAAAGGCCGTTGACAGGGGGTTTCAGGCGGTTCCGATATCCAGGGCAGGGGTTGTCGGCGCCGGCAACAATGCTATTGCAAAAGGGCGGCCAAAGTTCTATAATATCGACATGAGCCCTGAGATTCCATGGAGAAGGCGGCGGACGCGTCCGGTGCGGGTGGGGCCTTTGATGATAGGGGGCGGGGCCCCGGTCTCCATCCAGTCCATGACCAACAGCGACACCCGGGACGTCAGGGCCACCGTGGCCCAAATCCGCCGGCTGGCATCGGCCGGTTGCGAGCTCGTGCGCCTGGCGGTGCCGGACCAGGAGGCGGCCCGGGCCCTGAAGCAAATTCGGAGTTTGACCACCATGCCCCTGGTGGCCGACATCCACTTCGATCACCGCTTGGCCCTGGCGGCCCTGGCGGCCGGAGCCGACAAGCTGAGGATCAACCCGGGGAACATCGGCTCGGCGGACAAGGTGAAGGAAGTGGTTCAGGCGGCCAAGGATCGAGGGATTCCCATCCGCATCGGAGTCAACGCCGGGTCGCTGGAAAAGGACATCCTCTCGGAGCACGGCCGGCCCACGGCCCAGGGCATGGCGGAGAGCGCCCTCAGGCATGTGGCCGTTCTGGAGAAGCTCGGTTTTTATGAAATCGTGGTTTCGCTCAAGGGCTCGGACGTGCCCATGACCATCGCCGCCTGCCGACTTTTCTCCAAGAAGACAAAATATCCCATCCATCTGGGGATCACCGAGGCCGGGACAATTTTCTCCGGAGCGGTGCGTTCGGCGGCGGGTCTGGGGGCATTGCTGGCCGAGGGCATCGGGGATACGGTGCGGGTCTCTCTGGCCGGCGATCCAATCGAGGAGGTCAAAACCGCCAGGATAATCCTCCAATCCCTGGGTCTGCGCCGCTTCGGTCCGACCGTCATCGCCTGTCCCACCTGCGGCCGGTGCCGCATCGACGTGGCCGGCATCGCCGATCAAGTGGAACGGGGGCTGGCCCGCCTCTCCGCCCCGCTGACGGTGGCGGTCATGGGCTGCGCCGTCAACGGTCCGGGGGAGGCCCGTGAGGCCGACCTGGGGATCGCCGGCGGCAACCGGGAGGGACTGCTTTTCATGAAGGGCAAAATAGTAGGCAGGGTGCCCGAGAGCAAGATGGCCCAGAGGCTGATAGACGAGGCTTTGAGGATGGCCGGGCAGGCAGGCTGGCGCACTTGAAAAATTCCAACCAAGAAGTCATCCGGCATTCTCCGCCCTTTAGTCCATGGGGCACTAATTTTTTTCTTAACCGCAGAATTAGCAGGGATATTCTTAGTCAAAGACAACGATAATAAAATCATTTTTACTCCCTGGGCACTTTCCTTGTAAGTTTTATTAAGGCTCAAATTGCTCCTACTTGTTTGCCGCAGTAATGAATTCAGGCAAGCAGGGATTATTCGGTTAAGCCGAACAACAAATCTTCAGGCATAGGGGGCAGACGATCCGGCTACGAGGACAGGCATATAAGGAGGTTTTATGGCATCAGGAAAGAAGACGCTGTTCATCATACTGGCGGTCGGAGCCGGCCTTTTCTTCCTGACCGTTTTGGGGCTGATGCTGGCCTGGGGCTTTTCCGACGGAGAGATGACCTCCGGCTTCGGCAGCGGGGTGGGCCTGGTGGAGGTAGTGGGTCCGATCACCTCTTCCGAGGAGCCGGTGAGGCTGCTGGACAAATACCGCAACAACAAGTCGGTCAAAGCCATCGTCCTCCGGGTGGAAAGCCCGGGCGGCGGAGTGGCGGCCTCGCAGGAGATCTACGAGGCGGTGTGGCGGGCTCGGGACAGCAAGCCGGTGGTTTGCTCCATGGGCGAGGTGGCGGCCTCGGGCGGCTACTACATCGCCTGCGCCTGCGACACCATCATGGCCAACCCCGGCACCCTGACCGGATCCATCGGCGCCCTGATGGAGTTCTGGAATGCGGAGGAACTGATCAAGAAGGTCGGCTTGAGGTTCGAGGTGGTCAAGGCCGGCGAGGTCAAGGACGTGGGATCGTTTTCCCGGAAAATGACTCCGGCCGAGCGAGCCATGCTCCAAGCCATGCTGGACGACGTCCACCTGCAATTCATGGAGGCGGTGGCCGAGGGCCGGGGCATCGACCTGGACTCCCTCAGGCCCTATGCCGACGGACGGGTGTTCACGGGAAGACAGGCCTGGCATCTGGGTTTGGTAGACACCCTGGGCACCTTGGAAGACGCCATCTCCCTGGCCGGAAGGATGGGGGGATTGAAGGACCCGCCGCGGGTGATCAGGGAAAAGAAGAGGAAGCCCAGCCTTTACGACTTGCTGTTTGACTTCAGCGAGACCGCCTCCAAACTGGACAAGAGAACGGTGGGATTGAAGTACCTAATGAAGTAGACAAGTTCCCACGGGGGAAAAGGGCGGGACGTTTTCTTGACAGGCACCGTAAAAACTGATAAAATTACATTATCTCAACAGACGGTTCTATAGGAATAGAAGAACCGGGCGGCCCTTCGCCGAACGAGCAGGAAGCCTTTTCCAGGATGGGGAAGTCATAAAAAGCCAGGCGGCCCATTCGGGAGTCGAGCATGGGACCGTCCTCAGGGCGGGGAAGGCATGATATCAGTTAGGCGGCTTAGCCAAGTGGTAAGGCGACGGTCTGCAAAACCGTTATACAGCGGTTCGAACCCGCTAGCCGCCTCCAATTGCCTCTCACGGAGACACGGAGGGACAAAGGTTGATCTTCTTTATTTTGTGTCTTAGCGTCTTTGTGTTTTGGTGAGAGGGGAATGCCGGGGTGGCGGAACTGGTAGACGCAAGGGACTTAAAATCCCTCGTCCCAAAAGGACGTGTCGGTTCGATTCCGACCCTCGGCACCATTGTCGGTGTAAAGTCAATAACCGCTTGACTTGCCGTTCTTTTTTTATTATAATTAACCTAGCGGCGGGCGTAATTCAGCAGCTAGAATGCCACCTTGCCAAGGTGGAAGTCGAGGGTGCGAATCCCTTCGCCCGCTCCAGAAGATGATAAGAATCCCTTCCTGTGGGGAGGGATTTTTCCTTGCCGTCGTATCTTCTTGCAATATAATGTCTTTTTTGTTAAAATAATATTACATCATTAAGCGGCGAAAGGGGACATAAATGCCTGAGATCAAGGTGAACGACAAGCTTTGCAAGGGCTGCGAGCTGTGCACCTCGGCCTGCCCCAAGCAATGCATCGCCATGTCGGACAAGTTCTCCACCACCGGCTATTATCCGGCCATGCTGGCCAAGCCGGACTGTTGCATCGGCTGCGGCCTATGCGCCCAGATCTGCCCGGATTTGGCCATCGAAGTATACAAATAAACAAATCCAAAATCTAAAATTCTAAATACAAAACGGTGCTTGGAATTTTAGATATTGGATTTTGAATTTACAACGGAGTTGTTATAATGGGTGAAAAGATCCTGATGAAGGGCAACGAGGCCCTGGCCGAGGGGGCCATAAGGGCCGGCTGCCGCTTCTTCGCCGGCTACCCCATCACCCCCCAGAACGAGATCCCGGAGTACATGTCCTGGCGCCTGCCGGACGAGGGGGGGACGTTCGTCCAGGCCGAGTCCGAGGTGGCGGCCATCAACATGATCTATGGAGCGGCCTCCACCGGCATCCGGGCCATGACCTCGTCCTCCAGCCCGGGCATCAGCCTCAAGCAGGAGGGCATCAGCTATTGCGCCGGGGCCGACCTGCCATTCTTCTATGCCAACGTGGTCCGCGGCGGGCCGGGCCTGGGAAACATCGCCGCCTCCCAGGGCGATTACCACCAATCGGTGCGAGGCGGTGGACACGGCGACTACCGGGTGCTGGTGCTGGCGCCCAACTCGGTGGACGAGATGGCCAACTTTCCCAGAAAATGCTACGAGCTGGCCTTCAAGTACCGCATGCCTTCCATGATACTGGCCGACGGCATCCTGGGCCAGATGATGGAACCGGTGGAGTTCAAGCACGATCCCATCGACCCCAAATCGCTGAAGGAGGCCGGATGGGAGCTGGGGGTGGCCGCCGGCCGCAGCAAGCGCATCGTCCGCTCCTACGATCTGCGCGAGGGCGAATTGGAGAAGATCAATCTGGCCCGGATGAAGAAGTACCGGGAGATCGAGGAGAAGGAGGTCCTGTTCGAAGCCAAGCAATGCGAGGACGCCGAGCTGGTGGTGGTGGCCTACGGCACCTCGTCGCGCATCTCCGGGGCGGCGATCAAGATGGCCCGCGAGAAGGGGATGAAGGTCGGCCTGTTCCGGCCCATCACCCTGTGGCCCTTCCCCAAAAAGCAGCTGGCCAAGCTGACCGAGAAAGCCAAAAAATTTTTGGTGGTGGAGATGAGCATGGGCCAGTTTGTGGAGGACGTCAGGCTGGCGGTCTGCGGCCAGATCGAGGTCGATCTCTATGCCCGGCCGGCCGGCATCCCCTCGGCCGAGGAGGTTTTCGCCGCCCTGGAGAAGTCTTACAAGTCGATGGCTTCATCCAGAGCGGCCGGGACCCAGTCCAAGCCGGGCAAGCCCAAGGGCAAGCCGGGAAGGCCCAGGAAGAAGGCGGCCAGGAAGGTCGGCCGTCCCGCCAAGAAGGCCAGGAAAGGAGGGCGTAGGTAATGGAGAAGATCACCAAATGGCCGGCCGGACTGGTGGAGATGCCCCTGCGCTATTGTCCGGGCTGCGGCCACGGCATCGTCCACCGCATCGTGGGGGAATGTCTGGAGGAACTTGGAATTAGAGAGAGGACGGTGGGGGTGGCCCCGGTGGGCTGCTCGGTCTTCGCCGACGACTACTTCAACTGCGATATGATCCAGGGCCCGCACGGCCGGGGACCGGCCATCGCCACCGGCATCAAGCGCTCCAAGCCGGAGTGCATCGTCTTCTCCTACCAGGGAGACGGCGACCTGGCCTCCATCGGCATGGCCGAGACCATACACTCGGCCGCCCGATCCGAGAACATCACCATCATCTTCATCAATAACGCCATCTACGGCATGACCGGCGGCCAGATGGCCCCGACCACCCTCATCGGCCAAAAAGCCTCCACCTGTCCCCGCGGCCGGGACCCCAAGGTCAACGGCTACCCCATCCGCATCTGCGAGCTGCTGCAGTCATTGGACGGAGCCGTTTACTTGGAGCGGACCGCGGTCAACACCGCCCAGAACGTCATCAAGACCAAGAAGGCCGTCAAAAAGGCCTTCCAGAACCAGATCGAGGGCAAGGGGTTCTCTTTGGTCGAGGTGCTCTCCATGTGCCCCACCGGATGGGAGACCACGCCGCTCAACTCGTTGAAATACATCGCCGACAAGATGATGCCGCTCTATCCGCTGGGCGTTTACCGTTCGCCGGAGCAGAGCCAGCAGAAGGAAGGAGGTGCCGCCTGATGTACCAGGGAATTCGCATGTCCGGTTTCGGTGGACAGGGGGTGATTTCGGCCGGCATCCTGCTGGCCCAGGCCGGATTGTTGGAGGGGAAGAACGTCTCCTGGTTCCCGGCCTACGGGGCCGAGATGCGCGGCGGGACGGCCAATTGCTCGGTGGTGGTAGCCGACGACGAGGTCGCCAGCCCCATCGTCTCCAGTCCGGACACGGCGGTGGTGCTCAACGAACCCAGCCTAGCCAAGTTCGAGCCCATGCTCAAGCCCGGCGGTCTCTTGATAGTTAACAGCTCTCTGGTGAACACCAAGCCCAAGCGCACCGACATCAAGGTGGCCTTGGTGCCCTGCAATGCCATCGCCCAGGAGCTGGGCAGCATCAAGATAGCCAACATGGTGGCTTTGGGGGCCCTGGCCGGTCTGACTGGGGCGGTCAGCGTCCAGTCAATCGCCAAGGCCCTGCCCAAAGTGTTCAAGCGGGCCAAGCCCGAGATTTTGGAGCTCAACGTCAAGGCCTTGAAGAAGGGGGCCGAAGCCAAGACGGTCTAAGACGATACCGATAGGAATCAGATATCAGCCAAGCGGGCGGGTGAGTTATACACCCGCCCCTTGCCATATCAGAAGATGTTTATTTGAATCTTCAGTGAGCATGGAAAGGATGCGCCGCCTATATTGGCTTGAAGGCGAAGGAGGCTATTACCCCTTCCATTTGCTGGATAGAAAGGCTCAGTTGCTAACGGCCATCGGCGAGTGGCAACAAGCGGAAGCTATTTTCAGGGATATGCTGGGGACGTTGGCACGATTCGACAATGCGGATATGACGGCTACCGTCAAAAACCAGCTGGGATTTCTTCTCGCCAGAAGCGGGAAGAACCAGGAGGCCCTGGAGTTGTTGGATCAGGTATATAGGTACGACTTGGAAAAGGGCGACGCCATCCAAATATGTAGGCCCTTAGTCAACATGGGCAATGCCTTTAAAAACATAGGAGAATTTGTAAAGGCCAGAGAGCACTATCAGAAGGCCATCGACGCTGCCACCGTTTGCGGGGACCGTAAGACGCTGGCCATGTCTTATTCCAACTTAGCGCTGCTCCAGTGGATGCAGGGAGAGAACGAACAAGCCATGGAAAATCTGAAGCTGTCCATGGCGGAGGCGGAGGCCACGGGAGATCTTCAGCAGAAAAGCATAATTCAGAGCACTATGGGCAACATTTTTTATGTTGCCAGACGGTACGACCAGGCCCTTAAGTGCTATTGGGAACAGATGGCCATCGCCCGCACCATGGGGGATAAGCACAGCCTGCGGGTGGCTTTGAACAATCTGGGGGGCATCCATGATGTAAAGGGCGAGTACCAGAAGGAGATAGAATGCTTTTTACAGAGCTTGGAACTGGCACGGGAAATGGGCGATAAAGCAGGAGAGAGGCTGGTCCTGGGAAACCTGGGCGTCGTCAGCATGCACTATGGAAATTTGAAAGTGGCCGAAGGGCACCTGCTTCGTAGCCTGGCCCTGGCACAGGAGATAGGCGATAAGAGAGGATTAGGCATATCACTTTTCAATCTGGGACTTCTCTACAGGCTAAAAGGGGACCACCGGGCGGCGATCGGGGAATACGATAAAGCCCTGCCAATACTGCAGGAACTCCGGGTAAAGGACTTTTTAAGCAACTGTTTGTATCGCCGGGCTGAAGCAGATTTTCTTTTAGGACGCTATCAAGAAGCTCAAGAGTGGGCGATTCAAGCGGTGCGGATTGCCGAAGAATCGGGCCATGGCGAGGAGGGTGGCCTGGCCATGGTACTGATTATCGAAATTAAAGTTCGACTGGGTAGTCTAAGCATAAATGAAGCTGAGGGGAATCTGCAGCGTATAGCTGTTGAGATTGGCGAGGAGGAAGTGAGGGCTGAGGCCTGGAGAACTCTGTATCGTCTTACCGCATCGCCGGAATACCGCGAACGAGCCCGAGCGGTTCTCGTCGAGATGATTTCCCGCATTCCCAGATTCGAGCTAAAGCAGAAACTGGAAGAAATCACATGAAAAAACCGACCGAAGCAATCGGTCGGTTTTTCGTCTTTTGTTAATAGCGTTATTTTCGTTTTCCCCCCTTGGGCTTTATAATGGTCTTGTCTTTGGACTTGCTCGCCTCCTTGAAGGAGCCCGGCATGGCCTTGGGCTCGGAGCCCTTATCCGGCTTTTTGTCCCAGCGCTTCTCCTTCTCCCATTGCCTCCAATTTTTTTTCACCTCGGCGAATTTGAACTTGGCATGTCCCGGGGGAAGCTGGCGCCAGCCGGGAGGCAGGTTCAAAAGGGGGTGGGGAACTTTCTTGAAGAACTTCCACGGCCCCCCGGCCGCGGCCGCCCGGTGCCAACGGCCGTGGTGCACCCGCCACCAATAGCCCTGGTAGAAGAAAAGGTCGCCGTCCAGGTCCACCACAAAGTAGACATAGGTTCCGGGGATGACCGCCATCATGGGATCAGGTCCGACCGCCAACACCGGAAGTGCGATGTTGACATTGACGTCGACATCGGCGCCGGCCGTCGACAAGAGGCAAGCACCCAAGGCCATAATCAAGGCCAAAACATTTTTAATCAAATGATTATCCCATTGCTTCAGGAATGTCACCCCTATCGGTTAGACTATCTCGT
>CAZPNX010000012.1:0-73713 GCA_964588285.1 uncultured bacterium | reverse complement strand
GAGATAGTCTAACCGATAGGGGTGACATTCCTGAAGCAATGGGATAATCATTTATCATTATATAGATTTTCCATAAGTTATGTCAAGCAAAAATTTTGCGAAATGTTTTGCAAAAAGAAAAGGCCAGGCTTTCTATGCCCGGCCTTTTGGCGGAAAAACTGCCCTGCCTGATCTCCTATGGTCAGTCCCTCGAATTGGCTGGGGATAAATTAAGCCCCAAGCGGACTCGTGTCGAGCGAAGCCGAGACAGCCGAAGGTTTATCGAACCACTTGTGGTGAGTTCATCGAACCACCGTCATCTTCCTGATGCCGTTGAACTCCGGGGTCACCATGCGCACCAGAATGCAAAAGGCCCCTTGGGGACTCTGGGGCTTGACCGGTCCGGTTTTCGTCCTACTTCCCCCCGAACAGCGCCCGGACGATGGCCGGCAGGGCCTCCTGGTCCGGCAGAAACATGAAGTGGCCCTGGAAGGCCGAGCCCTGGTCGGTGAACTTGAACTGGTTGGAGATGCAGAAGACATACTTCTTGCCGGTCAGGTCCAGCCCGAAATCTTCCAGCACCCGGCCGGCCGGGGCCACCGCCATCCCGGCCGGGCTGGGGACCACCACCATGCCCAACAGATTGGCGATGGCCTCGACGTAGGCCGTGGTCAGCCGGTTGGCGGCCTCGCCGAAGAAGATCTCCTGCATCAGGTCCAGCCTCTGCTGCTGGCCAGGTGTGGTTCCTTGGTCGTGGATCATCGAGGAATGCGGCACCAGAAATATTATCTTGCCGGTGATGTCGCCCATGACGTTGATCAGGGCCCCGGCCACCTGTTCCCCGCCCTTCAGCATCGGTCCCAGCGCCTGCTGCAGCTTGGTGACCGACACCTGAGGCGTGTCCACCATCACCTCCTGCTTGGCGATGGCGGCCAGCTCGGTGGCGGCGTGCCCGGCCCCGATGTTGGCCGCCTCCTTGATGGCGTCCAGCTGCAGCGGGTCCAGGAAGTACATCTGCGTCAGGGTGTCCGGCATATTTTCAGATTCGCTAAGCTATTTTCCACCTAAATACACGAAAGGCCTTAAAATTGCATAAAAGAATTCGCGTAAACAATCGTCCCACTCATTCAGGTATATATGGCCCAAAAAGAACCTGAACACGGATGAACGCTGATTGAGGCGGATTTTCGCTGTTTTGTCTTAAGAAATCTGTGTAAATCCTTGGACTGAGCCTGTCAGGCTGAGCCTGTCGAAGTCTGCGGCAAAAAAGGTTCCTATCCTTACCTGAGTTAAGGGGACTATCATTTTCGCGTATTTAGTGTGTTTCGGTGGCAAAGGGAATATCAGGGCTCCTTGAGCAGGGACTCGATGTTCTTGGTGATGAGCTGGTCCAGGTTCTCCCGGTAGCCTATATGCCTGAAGCGTATGATCCCTTTTTTGTCGACGACCAGGGTGGTGGGGATGCCGGTCACTTGGTAGGAGACATCCAGCCCTGATCCCATCTTGCCACCTACCAGCATGGGAAACTCCAGCCCCTGATCGACAACCAGTTTCTTGGCCGCCGGCAGCCGGCCGGCCTCGTCTAGGTTGATACCCAGTATCTCAACGCCCCGCCCCTGAAAAGCCTGATGCACCTTCTGCACCAGCGGCATGGATTTCCGGCAGGGGCCGCACCATTCGGCCCAGAAGTCAAGGATGAAAACCTTTCCCACATAATCCGACAGCGATCGCCTCTTGCCTTCAAAGTCCTCCAAGGCAAAATCAGGCGCCTGGCTGCCCACCAGCTTGCCGGCCTCGACCGCCATGTCCCTGGCCCGGGAATCGGCCAGCGCCGCCCTGGCGCCCTCCACCAGCTTGTCCAAACCCTTGAGGCTTTTATAGCGTTCCTGGTAAATACGTTCCAGATCGGAACGGACAGCGGCCGAATCCTCGGTGCCGGCCGCCAGCGCGTAGGCCAGCCGTGGCAGGGCCGAGTCCGGCTGGCCGCTCTGGTGGAGGGCCATCCCGTAATGGTACCCGACCGTCGGGTCCGGCGCCAGCTCGGCCGCCTGCCGCAGGGCCGACAGGGCCTGGGCCGCCCGGCCCCTCCGGAACAGCGCCCAGCCGTAGGTGTCCAGGTAGTTGCCCTGGACCAGCCGCACCGTCTCCCTCCACTCCTCGTCCCCGACGCCCAAAGGCTTTTTCGACGGCAGCTTCTCACGGGAGATGGCCACCGCCCTGGAGGCAAAGGCCTCGGCCGAATCCAGGTTCACCCCCCGCCGGGCCCACTCGTAGGCCAAATTGTTAAGAGCCTCATGGTTGCCCGGATCGTCGGCGATAACCGCCAGATAGGCCTTCTCCATTTCCTCGACCTGGCCGGCCTGGCCATGGGCCGCGGCCTTCATGACCTGTATCATGGATCGTTGTTCCCGGGGAAGCCAAGGATACTTTTTCAGCATCATCTCGGCCAGCTCTGCCCTCTGCCCGGGATCGGCCGTCTCGATCAATCTCCGGGAGTCGCCGGCCAGGCCCTCCTGCTGGCGGGTCCAGAGAACGCCCAGCAGGATGAGGGCGGCCGCCGCCAGGGCCAGCACCAGCCAGGCAATGGGATTGATGGGTTTCATGGCTATCCTATTTATTTATGGCAAATTACAGGGTTTCGTATTTATGTCTTGCCGCGTTTGGCGGCGAACTCCCGGGCCGCCCGGACGAATTCGCGGAACAGCGGGTGGGAACACATGGGGCGGGACTTGAACTCGGGATGGAACTGGCATCCCAGAAACCAGGGATGTCCGGGCAGCTCGGCCATCTCCACCAAGCTGCCGTCGGGCGAGGTTCCGGAGAAGACCATTCCCTTGGCCGACAGCCTCTCCCGGTAGTCGTTGTTGACCTCGTAACGGTGGCGGTGGCGCTCCGAGATCTCCTCGGAGCCGTAGGCCGCTTTGGCCAGACTGCCCTGGACCAGACGGCAGGGATAGGCCCCCAGCCTCATGGTCCCGCCCATATTTTTTAGGCCGCGCTGCTCCGGCAGGAAGTCGATGACCGGATGGGGCGTCCGGTCGTCGAATTCGGTGGAATGGGCTCCCTTAAGGCCGCAGACGTTGCGGGCGAACTCGATGATGGCGATCTGCAAGCCCAGGCAGATGCCGAAGAACGGCACTCCGTTTTCCCGGGCGTACTGGGCGGCCAGCACCTTGCCCTCCACCCCGCGCTCCCCGAATCCCGGGCACACTAAGATTCCGTGGCACTGCTCCAGCCGCTGTTTGATGTTCCCCTGCTCCAGGGCCTCGGTGTCGATCCAGTCCAGTTCCACTCTGGCCCGGTTGGCCGCCCCGGCGTGGACGAAGGACTCGATGATGCTCTTATAAGCGTCGTGCAGGTTGACGTATTTGCCGCAGATGGCGATCCGCACCTTGCCCTCGGGACGGCGCAGCCGCTCCACCATCTCCCTCCACTCCGAAAGCTCCGGCTTGTGAAAGCCCACCCCCAGGATGTGGGTGACCATCTCGTCCAGGCCGTCGTGATGGAAGCGGAGCGGTATCTCGTAGATGCTGTCCACGTCCACCGCCTCGATCACCTCCTCCGAGGAGACGTTGCAGAACAGCCCGATCTTTTCCTTGAGCTCCCGGCCCAGCGGCTTCTCCGAACGGCAGATGATGATGTCCGGCTGGACTCCGATCTCCCGCAGCTTGTTGACCGAATGCTGGGTGGGCTTGGTCTTCAGCTCCCCCGAGGCCTGGATGAATGGCACCAGGGTCAGATGGATATAGCAGCAGTTCTCCCGGCCGGCGTCCAGCCGGAACTGGCGCACCGCCTCCAGAAAGGGCAGGCCCTCGATGTCCCCCACCGTGCCCCCGATCTCGGTGATGATGACGTCGGCGTCGCCGGCCGATGCCAGCTGCTGGATGCGCGCCTTGATCTGATCGGTGACATGGGGCACCACCTGCACCGTCTTGCCCAGATAGTCGCCCCGACGCTCCTTGGCGATGATGGACTCGTATATCTGCCCGGCCGTCAGGTTGTTCTCCCTTCTTAGCGGACGGTCGATGAACCTTTCGTAGTGGCCCAGGTCCAGGTCGGTCTCGGCACCGTCGTCGGTGACGAACACCTCGCCGTGCTGGAAGGGGCTCATGGTTCCGGGATCAACGTTGAGATAAGGGTCGAACTTTTGGATGTTGACCCGCAGCCCCCGGGCCTTCAGCAAATATCCCAGCGAGGCCGAGGCTATCCCTTTGCCCAAGGAGCTGACCACCCCGCCGGTGACGAAAATGAATTTTGTCTTTCTTTTCATTTAAATGTAGTCTGAAAGTTTGTATAGTTTACCGCAAAAGCCGGCCTCAAGTCAAATGGAAATATGATGCTTGAAGCGTTTTTATAAAATATCCGCTATTGACATTTATATTTGAAAGATGTATCATAACCATTCAAAAAAAACAACTCAATTTCGAAAGGAAGGCGATGGTTTCCAAACGAACTCTGTTGGCTGCGGCGGCCCTGGCACTAGCCTGTGCTTCGCTTATGGCAGCGGGCTCCGCCAGCCACCCTGCGGCCCTGATCTCCGAATCGGCCTCCGGCCAGTTCCAGCCCGAGCCCCTGGGCGGGGCCAACCTCATCCTCCTGTCCAACGGCATCGTCATCGACACCGACCGGCCGGAGCCGGACCTGCCCCCATCCCTGACCATCAAAAGCTACCAGGAGGGACAGCCCGGCTATTATGTCATCCAGTTCGCCGGCCCTATCCAGGAGGCCTGGAAGCGCGACCTGTCGGAACGCGGCGTCAAGTTCCTCTGGTACCTGCCCAATTACGCCTTCGTGGTGAGGATGGATCCAAGCTTGGAGAACCAGGCCCGCCTGCACCCGGCAGTGCGGTGGCTGGGACTCTACCAACCGGCCTACAAGATTTCGGGCCAGCCCGAGCTCAAGGCCAGAGAGGGCCGGCTGACAACGGTCATCCTGGTCCACTATGACGAGGATATCAACCTGGTATTGGACGGCCTCAAGGCCATGGGCGTCGAGGTGCTCGAGTCCACCGTCTCCGAGTTCAACAAGATGATCAAGACCGACCTGCCGCTTGAGGCCCTGGAGTCCGTGGCCGGAATGCGCCAGATTTCCTGGATCGAACCTTGGTATCCCAACCGGCTGCACAACGCCCTTTGCCAGTGGGTGGTCCAGGCGAACGATTCTACCAGCCGGAGGATTTGGAACAAAGGACTCCGCGGCGAGGGCCAGGTGCTTTCGTCCTCTGACTCGGGCATACGGGTGACCCACAACATGTTCTACGACTCATCGGTGCCGTTGACCACCTGGGGCGACTATCCCACCCACCGCAAGGTGGTGGCCTATAAACAGATCGGCGAAGCCACCTTCGGCGACGAGGCCGTCAACTACTATCACGGATCGCACACCGGGGGAACCCTGTGCGGTGACGACTCCATCAACGGCGGGAGCAGCGCCTACGACGGCATGGCCTACAAGGCCCGCATCTACTTCATGGACGGCGGCGGCTCCACCTCCGGCATCTGGGGCTACAACGACCTGGCCTACCTGTTCGGCCCGCCCCACGGCGGGGTCTCCGGCTACCCCGAGACCCGGGCCTATATCATGTCCAACAGCTGGGGCAGCCAGCAGACCTCGGGCCCCATGCCCTACGATGCCCAGTGCATGAGCCTGGACCAGTATACCTGGGCCAACAAGGATTTTTTGCCCTTCTTCTCTCAGGGCAACACCGATGGCGGCAACTATGTGGGCCGGCCGGCCGTCTCCAAGAACTGTATCTCAGTGGGTGCCAGCAGAAACGGCGCCAATGCCGCCACCCTGGCCACCTTCTCGGTGTACGGCCCCACCCAGGACGGCCGCACCAAGCCCATGGTGGTGGCCCCAGGCGACGGCCAGACCGCCAACACCGGACTGTGGTCGGTCAACGGCTCGGGCAACACCGGCTACATCCAGATGATGGGCACCAGCATGTCCTGCCCGGCCGCGGCCGGCGCCACGGTGCTGGTCCGCCAGTACTATACCGAGGGCTGGTACCCATCTGGAATAAAGACCCCGGCCGACGCCTTCGTCCCCTCGGCCGCCCTGATGAAGGCCACCCTGCTGGCCGGCGCCGACAAGGGCACCCCTGCCATTCCCGATACCCGGTACGGCTGGGGCCGGGTGAATTTGGACAGCTCCCTGTTCTTTGACGGCGATGCCCGCAAGCTGGCGGTGGTAGACGACGCCACCGGCCTGCAGACCGGCCAGTACAAGGAGTACACCTTCACCGTGGCCGACAGCCTTGGCCAGTTCCGGGCCGCCCTCTGCTGGACCGACTATCCGGGACAGCCCGGCGCCGGCCGCCAGCTGGTCAACGACCTGGACATGATGCTGACCGACCCCTACGGCACCACCTACAAAGGCAACGTCTTCGGCTCCAGCGTCTCCACTCCCAACAGCGGCAACTACGACTCGCTCAACGTCGAGGAGAACTTCCGCCGCCTGTCCGGGGCCTACCGCCCCGGCGCCTGGAAGCTGAAGGTCTCGGCCAAGAACACCCCGCAGGGGCCCCAGCCTTATGCCGTGGCCGTCACCGGCAGGCTCTCAGGTCAGCTGAGCTGGACCCCGGCTCCGCTGGTCGGAATAAACTCCACCACCGTACATGACGCCGGCCAGGTCAGGCCCAACGGCCGTCTGGACCCGTCAGAAACCGACACCATCCGCATCGTGCTGGTGAACAGCGGGCCGGTGGACGCCACCAACGTTAATGCCAAGCTGCGGACCACCTCCGGCTATGTCACCCGGGTTGACTCCACCGCCGACTACGGCAATATCGCTGCCGGCGGCGGCACCTCGGCCGGCGACGCCTTTTTGGTGACCATGAGCGCCGCCACCCCCGAGGGGACCACCATCCCCTTTGTCCTTCACTGGGTGAGCGCCACCGGCGACAGCTCCGACATCAACTTCAACCTGGTTTGCGGCATCGCCCGCTACGCCTGGGCCGACCATAACGTGGGCAACGTCACCCTGTCGGTGACCAAGTGGGGCTCCATCGGTTATCTTACCGTGAATACAACCGGCAACGGAATGAAATACCCGTCATCGTCCACCTCCTGGCTTTATCACTCCTCCTTCGTGGCCGGCAATGCCAACAACTATGTGGTGGACCGCTTCTACCCCAGCACCGGACAGACAGGCTCCGACAGCGGCAACACCGATTGGAAGTGTTACACCCGGCCCGATAGCGGAGTCACCATGTTGGGCTCCATTATCTCCAACCAGGACAGCTGGGCCGAGTTCAACGACTCCAGCGCCTGGTTCGGCGGCTCCGCCCGGACCCAGGGCCTGCAGGTCACCCAGATGGGCTACGCCTGGATCGCCCCCTACGACTTCGTGGTTTTGCGCTACAAGCTCAAGAACGGCGGCGCTTCAGCCCTGAACAACATGTACGCCGGCATCGTGGCCGACTTCGACATGGGGGCCGCGGCCGCCACCAACATCGGCGAGGCCGACACCTTGGTGCGCAAGGCCGTCTACATGAGGCAGCGCACCACCCAGAACCCCTGCGTCGGCCTCAAGCTGCTGGAGGGCACCTACCGCAACGCCTCGCTGATGCGCAACAACCACGTCAACGCCACCTACCCGGGCTACGTCTACAGCACCGTCAACCTTTGGAACGACTCCACCGCCCTCAAGTTCCTCAACGGCACCCTGAAGAAGGCCAGCGCTATGGCGGCCACCGACTCGGCCGACTACTCGCTGTGGATCTCGGCCGGACCGTTCAGCCTTAGCCCAGGCGACTCCACCATGGTGGCCTTCGCCTTCGTGGCCGCCGACACCTCGGTCGAGTTCTGGTCCATGTGCGACTCGGCCCAGGCCGTCTACGACCGCACCTTCCTCACCGGGGTGGCCGGCGGGCCTATGCAGCCCCTGGTTCCGGGCCGGGCCTTACTCTATCAGAACCGGCCCAACCCGTTCAGCAATGCCACCGCCCTGGCCTACCAGCTGCCGTCCAAGCAGCATGTCCGGGTGAGCGTTTACAACGTGGCCGGACAGCGGGTGAGAACACTGATGAACGGCGTCCAGGAGGCCGGGAACCATTCGTTGGCCTGGGACGGCAGGGACGACGCGGGCAAGCACGTCTCGGCCGGCGTCTACTTCTGCGCTCTGGAGTCCGAGAGCGGGTTGCTCTCGAGGAAGATGATCCTGGTTAAATAATCAAACAACTGGCGACAGAAAGCCCCCCGAGTTATCGGGGGGCTTTCAAGTTTATAAATGCCGGGATTAAATTCAGGCAAGAAGTTTTTTTATTTTATCCATTGACTCGCTGTCCATTCTCTCCTCCGCTACCTCCAGCATCACTCTTCCCAACGCCCGATAGACAGCCCCGGCCTGGAGATCTGTTTTATCGAGCGCCTCTAAGTGTCTGGCCACGGCCCCGGCCTCACCTCTGATCAACGGACCGGTCACAGCGTCAGCTATCTTTGATTCCACCATATTGGCCGCGGCGCTTGAGGCCAAGGAGCGTACCATCCCCAATGATTCGGCACCAAAGCCCAGTTTCTGAAATATTTTTTGCGAAAGCCCCAGCAGGGCCGTGTTCATTCCGGTGGCCAAGACGCAACAGGCATGATAAAGAGCTTTCTGTTCCGGCTTTAGTTCCACGGCCGACCATCCGCTGTCGGCCGTAAGCCTCCGGAGCTTTATCAAAGCTTCCGGTTCTCCCTCCAGCCCGAAGTAGGGTTTTGCCGGAAGGGCTGAGAATCTTGAGGCTAGGCTGAACATGGGATGCATGGAGGCGATAACGGCGTCCGATCGCTTGACCGGAGACAACTCCGCAGCCGGCAGCAGTCCGGAGGCATGGCAGACGATCTGGCCCGGGCCGACAAATCCGCAGTCGGCTAGCCTTGATGCCAGCGGCCTGATTTCACTGTCGGGCACGGCCAACAGCACTATGTTCGAGCCGTCCATGCCTTCAGGCGGGGCGGTACCGGACTTTTCGGCTCCCACCCTTTCGGCGGTCTCCTTGGCCAGCGCCAAGTTGCCATCATAGATCGAGAGCACCCGGTTTCCGGCACCAGTAAACGCCAGGGCCAGTGAACTGCCCACCCGTCCCGCACCAAATATGGCAAAAGTCGCCTTAGCCACTGACTACCTCCTTGATAACGGCCGGGACGGCCAAAACCTGAGACCCGCCCGTCCCCATCTTATCATAGCGTCTGAACATCAGGTAATAGGACACGGCCGATACCGCATAGCAGGCGGCCGTCAGGTAATAGGGCACCGCATAACCCCAGCGCTGCATCATCCACCCCGAAGCCGCAGCCGACACCGTCCACGAAAGGTTCCAGGCGATCATGGTCCAGCTGTTGGCCTGGGCCCTCATCCCTTCCGGGATCAGCTCCATGGTGAAGCTGTTGGATATGGGCGAGGCCATCTGCATCAGGCTGGCCCGCATCCAAAAGGAGATCACCGCTATACCTAGATTTCGCTCGAACCCCAGGGTTATCAGAAAGGGCAGGGATAAAAGCTCCATCAGAGCCACCGTCCGCACCTTGCCCAGCCTCCGGGCCAGGGCCGGCCCGGCCAGTACTGCCGCCAGGGTCACCACCTGGGAAACCGAGAAGTAGAGGCCTATCTGCCCGCTGGAGGCGTTGAATCGCTTGGAGAAGTACAGGTTGAAGAAAGGGATGACCAAACCGGCGCCCAGGCCAATCCACCAGTTGCACCAGGAAAATCTGGCGATCTGAATAAAACCACTGCGGCTCTGCGGAGAATCTTGCTTAGACTTGGGGCCGGCTTCAACCGGCCGTTCTTCTATCCGCAAAAGTGGAATCAGGGCTGCGAACGACAACAGGGCTCCCATCAGCAGGGTCAGCCGGTATCTTTGGAAGATGTTCGTCCCCGGCAGCATCAGTCCCCATATCCCGGGCAACTTTCCGGCTATCAGGTTGCCCAGTATCCCGGCCGCCAGCATCACGGCGAACGACATGGAGAACAACTGGGTCCTCTCCTGGGGGCGGCTGTTGTCCATCATGAACGGGGCCGCCGAAATGTTGAAGACTGTTCCCGAGATGCCTCCCATGAAGCCCAGAGTTATCAAAGCGATCCGGTCCACGGTTAAGGCCCGGAGCAGCACGATCAAACTGCCGGCCGCCACCCCCCAGACCATGGTCTTTTTTCGGCCAAAACGATCCGAGGCCATGCCGGCCGGGACCGCTGACAGCACCAAGGCCAGGCCGCCCAAGGAGAGAATGGTGCCGATGAAACCCTCCTGGAATCCGGCTTGGGCCAGATAGAGGTTGAAGATGACGCCGGAGAAGGCGAAGCTCAGACCGATGAGAAAATTGGCCGCCAAATAGAGCCTGGCATTGCGGGTGAACGCGGCGACAGCCGCCGGATAGTTGGATATAAGATGATATATCCGCCTCATGCCTTCAGCGCCCTGACATCATCCTGCTGGCCAGGCCCATCTCTAAATCCTTTCTCCCCTGCCCCGTCCGAGCAGAGATAAAGCAGGATCCCGGTTCCCTCTGGCCGAGCTCATCCAAAAGGCGGCCATCGGCCAGATCGATCTTATTGAACACCGTCAGCTCCTCGGCGCTGACTCCGATCTCATGCAGCACCTGCCGAACCGTCTGCATCTGCTGGTCGCGGGCCGGATGGGCGCAGTCCACTACATGGAGCACCAGGTCGGCCTCGACCGCTTCCTCCAAGGTGGATCGGAACGAGGCCACCAGCTGGTGCGGCAGGCGCCGGATAAAGCCCACGGTGTCGGTCAGTAGGTACCTTTGGCCCGAGGGCAGAGCCGCCACCCTGGTGGCCGGGTCCAAAGTGGCAAAAAGCTGGTCGGCCACTTTGACCCCGGATTTTGAAAGCAAATTCATCAGACTGGACTTGCCGGCGTTGGTATAGCCCACCAAGGCGGCGCGGAACATGCCTGAGCGGGACTGGCGCTGGGTGCGGCGCTGGGTCTCAATTTTTTTTAAATCCTGCTTAAGGCGCGCCAGCCGATGACGAATCTTGCGGCGGTCCAACTCCAGCTGCTTTTCGCCCGGCCCCCGGGTGCCGATGCCGGCGCCGGGATCGGTCATCTCTAGGCCGGCCCCCACCAGACGGGAGAAACGGTACTGCAGCTGGGCTAGCTCCACTTGTATCTTAGCCTCGGCCGAGCGGGCGTGCAGGGCGAAGATGTCCATGATGAGCTCGGCCCGGTCCAGCACCCGGCAGCTCAGAATCTTTGAAAGATTATGGGCCTGGCCGGGCGAGAGGTTGTGGTCGAAGATCGCCAAACCGGCTCCGGTTCGGACCACATCCCGAGCCAGCTCCTGTGCCTTACCCTTTCCGATGAAAAGCGCCGGATCGGGCCGGGGCCGCCGTTGCAGCACTATATCTAAAACCGAAGCCCCGGCGGTCTGGGCCAGCCGTGCCAACTCCTCTAATGACTCCTCCTCGGCCCTCAGTTCCCTGGCGTCTCGGCAGAGGCCGACCAAGATGGCGTTGTTATTCGCTTTCAATCCGTCCTCGCATAGATATCACATAAATGATAACTATATCAGATACCTATATGAAAAACAAGTTCTCCACTCATCCCCTGCTCAATGACAAAGCCCCCGCCTTAACGGGGGCTTTCAACTTGGTGTAGCTACAGCGGCCTCACCGGCACGCAGATGTCGCACTCCCAGCTGCCGTCGGGATGGTACTGGTGCTCGTCGGTGTAGAGCTCGAAGCACGGCCGGTCGTCGCACTGAAACCCGCTTTCCGGGAGCCAGTCCCGGTATATCGAGTTCCAGGCCTCGCCTATCTGCCGGTCGGTGCCGCAAAAGCGCAGCACCGCGTATCTGCCGCCCGGAATGTCGGTGACGTTCACCCCCGATTCCGCCCTGAAATCCGCGGGCACGGTGACGCAGGCGTCGTAGCGGCACTTGTCCGGCGGGGTGATGCTGGGGTCGTCGTGGCTGATCCCCAGAGCTACGGACCCGGCGCCAACCAGGCCGCGGGCCCGCCTCCACTTGCGGAAAGCCTCCCAGTGCCTGGAGACGCCCGGGCCGTAAGGCCCGATGTGCCGCGAGTAGGCCACGTGGTAGCCGGGCAGCTCCCTGATGGTGATATTCATGGTCCACCTCCTCCTCCGTTTTGTTCCCGTTCTGTTGACGGAGGAATTATACGCGGATGGAAGACCGGATGCTTTCCCCGGCTTGCGCTCCGCTTTGCCGCTCTTGCTTCGAGCTTTGCCAGAGTTGCTCCAGGAGCGGTGGCCGCCCTGCCGCCAGCGGCTGGGGCTCATGCCGAACCTCTCCCGGAACGCCCTGGCGAAGGCAGCCGGAGACTGGAACCCGCAGGCCAGGGAGATCTCAATCACCGGCTCGTCCGGCCGGTCGCGCAGCAGGATGGCCGCCGCCTCCAGCCTCCGCCGGCGGATGTGGTCGCCCAGGGTCTCGCCGGCCATGGCGGCGAAGATGCGGTGGAAGTGGAAGGGCGAGAAGCAGGCCACCCGGGCCAGATCATCGAGCCTCAGCTCCTGGTCTAGATGAACCCCGATGTGGTCCATGGCCCGGTTGACCCTGGCCTGATAATCCTGTCTAAGCTTTCTCTTCAGATCCATGATGTAAGTATAAATGATTTGCCACGGGAAAAGCAACGCCGTTCAAGTCAATCTGTAATGAAATTAATTGCTTTAGGTTGCGTAGTTTTTTTAACCGGTACTTTGATGAAAAGGGTTTACCCCTGCTTGTAACATTCCAGCCGTCGATTCGTAATACTTCCAGATGTCATTAATAATGGAGGATATACCGATGGATGGAAGAAACGTCGGCGGGTTCGTCACCGGTCTCAAGAACGTCTTCGGCGTGGTGGCCAGGCCGGAAACCTACGGCAACATGCTGTACCTGCTGCTGGCCTTTCCCCTGGGGCTTGTCTATTTCATTCTGCTGATCACCGGCATCTCGCTTGGGATCGGGCTGTACTTGGTGGTGGTCGGCCTCCCCTTATTGGTCATGGTGCTGATGCTCTGGCGGCAGTTGGTTAAGCTGGAGCGGCTCCAGGCCAAGTGGCTGCTGAACTTGGAGACCAGGCCGGAGCCCATCCTACGCTGGGCCGAGGCCAAGAGAGCCTGGCCGTGGTTTCGCGCCAGGCTCTCCAGCAGCCTCACCTGGAAGGGGCTGGGGTTCCTGTTCCTCAAGTTCCCCCTGGGGCTGGGCGCCTTCGTCCTGATGATGGTCATGCTTTCGGTCTCCCTGTCGCTGGTGGCGGTGCCTTTCATAAAGCACAACGGCCTGGTCCACGTCGACGACGTACAGCTGCTGGCCATCTCCGGCCCCTGGCAGGCTGCCGGGATCGTCGTCTTCGGCCTGTTGCTGCTGGTGCTCAGCTTCCACCTGTTCAACGGATACGCCAGGGTGTTCCGCTGGCTCTCGGGAAAGCTGATCTGCGCCTAAGCTAACGAGAGAGCCCTGGCGGAGATACTACCGCCAGGGCTTTTTTTTCGCGGCTTAGCTGTCGTCAGCCTTTCAGATGCCATCCGAACAAACCTTGGCAGGCATTGCTGGTTTCGATTCACTCTTCATGTTTGGCGTGGACATCGACACCGCATTCTATCCCCCATAAGGCTTAATGCTCTCCCATGGATGCGGCTCTGCATTTCACGGCTGGCTGGAAACTTAATATATAAGCCTAAGCCCAATGAGTTTTGGTTATAGAATCAAAAAAACCTAAGCGATCTCTTTACATCATAATACTCAAGGACTCACCAGGCGAACTCCAGGCCCCAGTAGTTGGAAAAATTCCAGGAGGCCAGGCTCTTATCATCAATCTGTGGGTTGAAAGAATTGGGCACTTCCTTAATCTTTTCGTAATTGTACTGGAAGGAAAAGACGTAGGCCACGGTGGAATTGAACCACACCTTGCCGCCTAGGCCGGCCTGAAAGTTGGAGTAGCCTTGGCAATCATATTCCCTATCGGTGCTCAACGGGACGGGACCGCTGGAATTCCAATTGAAATACTCGACTTTTTCCTTCGCCTCCGGTTTCGGCATACCGAAACCATACCTTATCTCGGCATAGGGCTCAAACCGGCCCCACAGGGTGGAAACCTGCATCCCGGCGGTAATGGCCGGCAGGCTGAAGCTCATCGAGATTTCCTGGGTATGCTCGACATAAACCGAATTAGCCGGTATTATTATTAAATCATCATTGCCGGCATAGGCAGTGTGATACTGCCATCCTAAAAAGGCCGAGAGATTTTTAGTTATACGTCGCCCCAGTAAAAGCCCGAATTGATATTCCGGTCCGCCGCCGCCCTCGCCGGTTATTGCAGCTATGTTGCCATACTCCACTTTACCGGTCACCCCCTGGGCGATCAATCCCCCGTCCAGGCTCAGCCACCAGTGTCTCGGCTTCAAGGTTATCTCCACCTTCTTCTCCTGGCCGACATCCAGGTTGATCTCCTCCTGATGCGAACCATAGCCGGCTCGGTCCAGTTTAAGAAGATAGGGCTGTAGTTTCAGGTTCTCAATCAGCAAGCCCTTGCCCGAGGCCTTCCCCCTGTATTCCCGGTTCAAATAGACCCTGGCCCCGGCCGGATGGGAAACAACCCTCAGACTGCCCACGGTCTTTGACAGCACCGCCTCCAGAGTATCCACCCCGCCCGGCTTGATGGTCATTCCCTGGCTATAGAGATTGTATCCCTCCTTCAATATCACCACCTGATGCAGCCCGATATCCAAGGGATAGACATAGGTGGGCGTATAGCCGTATTCCTTATCGTCCACGATCACCTTGGCCTGGTCCGGCTTGGAATAGATCACCAGCCCGCCCTTGGGCGCCGCCCCCTCCGGCCCCGGACGCCAGCGGGAGAAGGTCTCGGCCGCCTGTTTCATGGCCACCAGCAGATTGGAGATGTCTCCGCTGTAGTTTTTGGAGAACACCAGATCTATCTTGCCGGTCTGGATGTCTATCATCCGTAATTCCACCGCATAGAGATTACCCAGCCGGCCCAACGTTCCCCCGATCATCTTCTGGGCGCCCAAAAGCTGCCCCACCTCCACCAGACAGGAGGCCTCGCTGCAGGCCCCGGTCATCTGGAAACCCTGTTCTTTGAGGATCTCGTCCCGCTTGGAGCGCTCCACCACCTCGTAGACCCGGAACTCCACCAAGCTGTTCAAAAGCTTGTCGGTCAGCATCACCGCCTCTTTGGCCGACACCCCCTCGGTGACGTTGAGGTCCATTACCGAGACCGTCACCCGGCGCTGTCCCCAGGCCGGGCCGGCAATAAGGAGAACAAACAAAGCTGATAAAACTGACCTCCTCATGTCTTTTCTCCCATATGTGTTGCTATAATATCACCTTGACCTCGAACCTGCCCTCGGCCACATTTTTCTCCGCAGTATCCGCGCCTTCGGCCCCCACCGTCCCCAGCATATCGTTCCAGACAGCCCTTAGCGCCGCCAGGTCGCCGGCCGCCCCAGAGACGGAAAGGCCCTTGAGCGGCGTTTTGACGCTGACCTTAGCCTCTGACTTGGCCTTGCGCACCGCTGCCAGCACCTCCACCGCCGCCCCGAAGGCATCGTCCTTTTCGGGTTTGGCGATCCCGGCAAAGTCCTTCCGGGACGGCCAATCCGAGGTGTGCACCGAGCGCCCCTTTCCCCCGCCGGCGAACAGCCAGCCCCAGGCCTCCTCGGTGAAGAAGGGGATGAACGGTGCGAACAGCCTCAACAGGACCGAGAGCGCAAGCTTGAGGGTGGCCAGGGCCGAGACCTTGGCCGGGGACATCTGCCCGTGATAGGCCCTGACCTTGATCAGCTCCAGATAATTGTCGCAGAACTTCTCCCAGAAGAAGGCTTCGATCTCCTGCAGGGCGTCGGCATAGCCGAAATCCGCGAAATCCTTTCCGGCCCTCTCCACCATAACGGCCAGGTGCTCCAGGAAACTCTTGTCCAGCTCCTCGGTGATTTTATCAGGCGTCAGGTTCGACAGCTCGTTTTCCAGCAGATGGCCGGCGGCGAACTTGGCAGCATTGTAGAGCTTGGTCACCAGCCTCTTGCCGTTCTGGAACATGGCCTCGTCGTAGGCCGTGTCCACGCCCAGCCGGGCCTTGGCCGCCCAGTAGCGGACGCCGTCCGATGAGTACTTTTGCAGCAGGTGCTCCGGGGTGACCACGTTGCCGTGGCTCTTGGACATCTTCTTGCGGTCGGGATCCAGTATCCAGCCGTTTATCAGAACATTCCTCCAGGGAACGGAGCCGTCGTGCAGCCGGGCTTTGACTATGGTGTAGAAGGCCCAGGTGCGGATGATCTCCGGCCCCTGGGGACGGATGTCCATGGGATAGACCTTCTCGTGACGGCCGTCGTCCAGCGCCCAGTGGCTGGCTATCTGCGGGGTCAGGGAGCTGGTGGCCCAGGTGTCCATGACGTCTGGGTCGCCGCAGAAGCCGCCCGGCTGGTCCCGTTGCGATTCGTCGAAGCCCGGGGCCGGCTTGGACTGTGGGTCGATGGGCAGGGAATCCTCGTCGGCCAAAATCGGATGGTTATAGTCCGGCTTGCCCTCCCCGTCCAGCCGGTACCACAGGGGAAATGGCACTCCGAAATAGCGCTGGCGGCTGATGCACCAGTCCTGGTTCAGGCCCCGCACCCAGTCCTCGTAGCGCACCCGCATATGCTCCGGATGCCATTTTATTTTACGGCCCTGTTCCAGCAGTTCGTCCTTCTTGTCCATGATCCTGACGTACCATTGCCGGGTGGGAATGATCTCTAAGGGATGCTCCCCCTTCTCGTACATCTTGACCGGATGCTCGATGGGCCTGGGTTCCTCAACCAGGGGCGCCCCCAAGCCGGGCAAAGCCTCGCCGGCCGCGTGCTTTAAAAGCTCGACGATCTCCTTCTGGGCCTGTTTGACCGTTCGACCGGCCAGCTGGCTGTAGAAATGATTGGCCTTCTCCGAGTTCAGGCTGTCAGCGAAAAAGCTCCTCTCATCGCTGACGGATTTTTGCGAGGGCAGCCTTATGGGCAGTGGCTTCTCCAGCGCCATCATCCTTCCGTCGCGTCCGATGGTCTGCCTCAGGGGCAGATTATACTTCCTCCACCACTCCACGTCCATGACGTCGCCGAAGGTGCAGACCATCAGTATCCCGGTCCCCTTCTCCGGGTCGGCCCCCTGGTCGGCGATGATGGGCACCGGCATCCGGAAGAGCGGGGTCACCGCCTTTTTGCCGAACAGTTTTTGGTAGCGTTCGTCGTCCGGGTGGGCGATGACCGCCACGCACGAGGCCAGCAGCTCCGGCCGGGTGGTGGCGATGACGAAAGAACCGCCATCCTCGACACCGAACCGGACGTAGTGGAAGTGCCCGGGGATGGTCCGGTCCTCCACCTCGGCCTGGGAGACCGCGGTCTGGAAGTCCACATCCCACAGGTGCGGGGCGAAGGCCGAGTAGACATGGCCGTCGCGGAAAAGCTTCAGAAAAGACAGCTGCGAGGTTTTCCGGCAGTGGTCGTCGATGGTGGCGTACTCCAGCCCCCAGTCCACCGAAAGCCCCAGATGCTGCCACAGGGCCTTGAAGGCCTTCTCGTCCTCGCCGGTCACCCGATGGCACAGCTCGATGAAGTTGTCCCGGTTGACCTCCTCGGGCGGCGACTTTTTTTCGTTCCTCGGCTCGAAGCCCTTGACGTAGGGCAGCCGGGCGTTGCAGCGCACGTTGAAGTAGTTCTGCACCCTCCGCTCGGTGGGCAGGCCATTATCATCCCAGCCCATGGGATAGAAGATGTTCATCCCCAGCATGCGGCGCTGGCGGACGATGACATCCTGCTGTATGTAGCCGAAGGCCGAGCCCACGTGCAGCGAGCCGGAGACGGTGGGCGGCGGGGTGTCCACCGCGAAGGTCTCCTCCCGTCCCCGGGACGGATCCCAGCGGTAGATCCCCCACTGCTCCCAGTCGGCCATCCGCCTTTTCTCGGATTCGGCGAAATCGTATTTTTCGGGTATCCTGTTCTTATCCAGTCTCATATCTATCTACCGTTTCATTAACGATCTCAATTTTACGACAACGGGCGGCCATAGTCAATAGACGGAAGCTGTCGTGCCAAAGGCCCGCTAAGTAAAAAAATGAGGCCTCTGACGAGGCCTCATTCGCGCTGCGGCCGGTATGTTACTTTACGACCGCCATCTTCTTGATGCCGCTGAATTCACCGGCTTTGATCTGGTAGAAATAGACGCCGGCCGAAACCCTCCTCCCCTGTTCGTTCCTGCCGTCCCAAACCGCCTGGTGATAGCCTGCTGGTTTCTCGCCATCCACCAACGTCCTCACCGCCTGCCCCAGGGTATTGTACACCTTTATGTGACCTGACCCCCTGAAACTGGTCCAGGTTCTATGTTACAATAGAGCCAGGATCAAACACGAAATGGGGGTGAACCAATGCCACAGGTCAAGTACAAGCCGGAGGAGATCATCGGCAAGCTGCGGGAGGCGGAGTTGCTGATAAACCAGGGGACCAGCGTCGAGGAGGCCAGCCGTAAGATCGGGGTGAGCAAGCTGACCTACTACCGGTGGCGCAAGGAATACGGAGGCCTGCGGGTGGACCAGGCCAGGCGGATGAAGGAAATGGAGCAGGAGAACGCCCGGCTGAAGAAGCTGGTGGCCAACCTGTCTTTGGACAACCAGATACTCAAGGAGGCGGCCTCGGGAAACTTCTGAGCCCGGCCAAACGGCGCCGGGCGATCACCGAGGCATGTACCAAGCTGGCCGTTTCCGAACGTCGGGCCTGCCGTGCGCTGGGGCAGGCGCGGTCGACCCAAGGCTACCGGCCCCGGGAGGCGGACGACGAACCAAGGTTAACAGCGGACATAGTCCGTCTGGCCAAGGACTACGGGCGGTACGGTTACCGCCGGATCACGGCTCTTTTGAAACAAGGCGGCTGGCGAGTCAACCACAAGCGGGTGGAGCGGATCTGGCGGGCCGAGGGCCTGAAGGTGCTGCAGAAGCAGAAACCTCGGCGACGGCTTTGGCTGAACGACGGCACCTGCGTCCGGCTGAGGCCACAAAGGCCCAATCACGTGTGGAGCTACGACTTCGTCCACAGGCGGACCAGCGACGGGCTGCCGCTTAGGTTCCTGACCATAATCGACGAGTACACCAGGGAATGCCTGGCCATAGACGTGGCCCGGAGCCTCAGGGCCGAAGACGTGCTGGAGCGGCTGCAGGATTTGTTTATGAGGCGTGGCTTGCCGGAGTGCATACGATCGGACAACGGGGCCGAGTTTACCGCCCGCAAGGTCAGGGAATGGTTCGGGCGGATCGGGGTCAGGACGCTGTTTATTGAGCCGGGCAGTCCCTGGGAGAACGGGTACATCGAATCATTCAACGGCAAGTTCCGGGACGAGCTCCTCAACCGGGAGTTGTTGGACACGGTATTGGAAGCGCGGGTCCTGACGGCGCGGTGGCGGCAAGACTACAATACGTTTCGGCCTCACAGCTCCCTGGGCTACAGGCCGCCGGCCCCGGAAACAAAAGAACCGCTGCCCATATGTTTAGCGGCCTAGGCGTAACACTCAAACTGGCACTAACAATGGGGGCATGTCACCTTTTTCCCCCAATAATAACCAGCAATAGGCCCAACCATGCTGTAACTTTCCACATTGCTGTAACCTTCGTAAGAACGGCTGAAAGAGCGGCGAAAATGCGCCAAAGTTGCCCCAGCGGCTATGTTAGGCAGGAAGAAGCGCTTCCACGTTAATTCGGTCGACAGGATTGTTGTTGTAAAGAAGTAATCGCCAAAGTATGTGCTATTTTGTTTTTGCCTTGTATAGCTGTAAGCGCCGTTTACGGCTATTATGTCAAAATCTCGCAGTTCATTGTTCCCGTCTGCAGGCTTAGCGGTAATTGTACTATCAACACTATCTTCTCGGTTCGTTGATACTTTTTCGTAGATGCTTACCATGGGCTGCGTTGATGCGCATACAGCTAAGAGCATGTTCAAAAATATCACCATTATCGTTAGTTTCATCCTAGATTCTTTCTTTCTTATGATACAAGATGGTTATTTGGGATAGCTGTCACAATACACATCATTATCAGGCACTTCGGTCCAGAGAATGTGCAATTTTCCGTCGGCGCCAATGGTCAGTCCACTGATGCGTGTGTCTCCCTGCGTGTTCGAGATGTTCACGGCCGCTGTCCACACACCCGTAGGCGACCTTTGTTTGTAATAAATATCCGCCACCCCGGGCGTTATGTCCTCGGCCCAGATGTAATGCAAGGTTCCATCAGAAGCTACTGCCATCTTCGGAATCCAAGACCCTGCCTCGCTGTTGGAAACGTTCAAGGGTTGGCTCCAGGCCGTATCCCCGGCCGCCTTCATGGAAAAATATACTTCCCTGGCAGTCCGGTCAGTCCAAGCGGCATAGACATTGCCCGCGTTGTCAACCGTTATATTGGAAATGGAACAATATTGCCCTGGCATTTTGGAAATATCCACTGCCGAATCCCAAACACCAGCGGCTGAACGGTGCATGTACATGACCCAATGCGAGTTATTCTCATAAACAACATGTATCTGACCATCAGAGCTGACGGCTAACGAAGGATTTCCGAAAGTACTTAAGCCTCCAAACTCTAATGGGGTATCCCATAAACCATTTATATTCCTAATTGTATAATATAAAGCCCCCCCCCCTCCATCATAAACCACATAAACTTTTCCTTCGTCATCTATCCCTATTTGCGGTAATGAACCGTTTGATGTTGTTGGGCTGCTTATGTCCAAGGGCGTTGACCAGCTTCCGCCTTGCGGCTTGTTAACATATATGGCATGGCTGCCGGGAACCGTTCCCAATTCGTCCCACACCACATGCAGACTGCCTGCGGGATCGGCCGATATCTGCGGTGCGCTGCAGGCCCTGGTGGTGTTGCCGGCAATATCTACTGCCGAGGACCACGTGCCACCTGAAGGCTTGCTGGCGTAATATGTTTTAAACTGTCCCGAGGCGTCGTCGCACCAGACAACATGCACGGTACCGTCAGAGCCAACCGCCAACGTACCGCTGTATGAATTACTGGTATTGCGGCTGACGTTCCTGGGGTCATAATTGTCCGGCGGCGGGGTGTCACAGGGCTTCTTACGGCAGCTACAGCCGGTGAACATAGCCAGGCAGAGCAAGATAAATATTAAAATGTTTTTCATGTTTTGAATTCTACCATATCACCCCCCCTATATCAAGATAAATATACAAGAATTCATTAGCCTTTACGATCTTTCTTGAAAAATGAAGCTGAACATGCTATTCTCATGTAAAGCATAAGAGGCAAAGATGAAAAAGGCCGTCATCGGGATCGACCTAGGGGGCACCAACATCAAGTCGGTGCTGCTGGCCCTCCCCTCCCCCCGCATCCTATACCGCGGCTCCCGCCCCACCCAGGCCCAGGCCGGCGTGGCCCGGGTGGTGGAGAACATCGCCCTGGAGATTGAGTCCCGCCTGTCAGATGCCCAAAATGCAGGGTATCAGGTCAAATCAGCAGGCATTGGCTCGGCCGGGCTGGTGGACCGAGGCGTGGTACGTAACTCGCCCAACCTGCCGGGCTGGCAGGGCGCCGTGCCCTTGAAACGCCTCTTGGAAAAACGGCTTTTCAAACACCGCCTGCAGATTACCATTGAAAACGACGCCAATGCCTTTGTGGTGGCCGAACAGAGGCTGGGCGCGGCCAAGGGGCTTGACAACGTCATCGGCCTGACCTTGGGCACCGGAGTCGGCGGCGGAATCATTATAAATGGCCGACTCTATCGGGGAGCAAGCGGCGGCGCCGGCGAACTGGGACACATGGCGATAAAGAGCGACGGGCCCAAGTGCAAATGCGGCAACCAGGGATGCTTGGAGTCTTTGATCGGCGCCCAAGCCATAATCAATCGTTATAACGACCTCAGATTCAGAGCACATCTGAGGATCGAAACCGGCATCACCGTCAAGGAAATAGTGGAACGAGCCAGAAGGCGGGACAGCCAAGCCGCGCTTGCCTTGGGCGAAACCGGCCGGCTTTTGGGAGTAGGGCTGGCAAACATAGCCAATATCTTCAATCCTCAGGCTGTGGTCATTGGCGGTGGAGTAGCCCAGGCCGGAAAAATCATTCTGAAGCCGGCCATCGATGAAATGACAAAGAGAGCCATGCCTTACAACATTAAAAGAATCAAGATTCTACCAGCCATCCTTGGCCAGACAGCTGGAGCTCTGGGAGCAGCTCTTATCTCTGTAACAGATTGAAATTAAATATTTTACAGAAAACAGCCGAAAGGCTGTTTTTTATTGTGAATTTACTTAAATTAATTTAATTTTATTATTAAAATTTTTAATATTATACTTGACAATGTTTATTATTTATGGTATAATTATAATGAAACAAGCAAGAAGTATTAACCGTATTAAACTTTAAATGGAGACGCGAAGATGGATCAGATGATTCGAAAAGCTCTGACAGCATCGGTAGCACCTGTGTCCGACTCCAGTTCCGCATCCTTCGAAGTCTTCCTCTGGACATCCATAATAAACGGCATCCTGAACCCCGCCTCGAACAAATCAAACTGAAGAGGTCAAGCCATGAACACCCAACCCTTCGCCACACCCTCTATCGCCGGCACCATTGCCGAATCCGCACAAAGGGACCAGTTTAACGTCCTCCTTTGGGCGTCGCTGGCCGGCATGATCCTCGGCCTTCCCTCCCCCAACAAATCCGCCTGAAGGTAGACGGACATGCCGAAGCAGATGCCGCACCTCTGCCCCTCCTGCGGTTCGCCCACCATGGTCTCCGAGCTCAAGTGCACCTCGTGCGACACCGTGGTCCGCGGCGAGTTCACCCCCACCCCGCTGGGCAGCCTGTCCGAGGAGCAGCTGTCCTTCATCAGGACCTTCGTCATCTCACGCGGCAGCATCAGGGAGATGGAGAAAAGGCTGCAGGTCTCCTACCCCACCGTCCGGGCCAGGCTGGACGAGGTCATCGCTGCCCTCTCAAGGATGGACGCCGCCGGACGCAGCCGCGAGGAGATACTCAGGGAGCTGGAGGAGGGCCGGCTGACCGCCGCCCAGGCCATCGAGGAGCTGAACAAGCTCAGAAGCTAACATTCTAAAAACCTTATAATTTGGAGAGAACAATGAAGCACACGAACTGGCTGAGGCAGGTGGACCTGGGGGGCCTGATCCCCCTGGGCGTCATCTCCTCTTTGTTCCTGATGCTGTTCATCTAGGCGGGGACGCCTGAAAACATTCAGAAGAAGGAACAGAAAATGTCTGACGAAACTTTGAGGATATTGAAGCTCCTGGAGTCCGGCAAGATCACCTCCCAGGAGGCCGAGGGGCTGCTGGCGGCCATCAAGGAGCCCCCTGCCCCGGCCAGCAGTGATGAGGATGAATACCGGGAACACGGCCCCGACCCGGCCCGGATCGTGGCCCGGGTGATGGACGAGGTCAACCCCGGCCTGGTGGCCGCCGAGGCCATGGAGCGCGCCCGGGAGAAGATGGAGCTGGCCCGGGAGAGGATGGAACGGCACCGGGAGAGGCACATCCATTTCCGGATCCCCCGGGTCCCCAAGGTGCCCCGGGTGCCCGACCTCCCCAAGATTGTGGAGTGCTGCTTCGGCGCCCACCACGCCGAGGAGGAGCAGGTGGTCACCGTCCCGGCCGAGGGGATCAGGGCGCTGTCCCTGAGCCAGCCCCGCAGCGAGATCTCTGTGACCGGAAATGATACCGACCAGATCGTTATCAAGGCCCAGGTCCACGTTTACGGCGACGACGAGGGCGAGGCCCAGGAAAGGCTGAAATCCCTAAAGGTGGTGGCCGAGAACGACGGTGGCACGCTGCGCGTCAAGCTGGAGGGCCCGCCCTGGACCAAGAAACGCCGGGCCCAGGTGGACTTCGAACTGGAGGTGCCGAAGGGGCTGGCCCTGGAGCTGGGGACGGCCTCGGGCGAGATCGAGGTGACCGGCGCCGCCGGCGGGGCCAAGATCAATTCCACCTCGGGCGAGGTATCGCTAGACGGCTGCTCCGGGACCATTGAGATCTCAACCGCTTCGGGGGACATCGAGTTGGCCAAGTGCATCCAGGCCTCTGTCAGGATACAGACAGCCAGCGGCGATATCGAGGCGGCCGATTTCTCCGGCGAGCTGGTCGCCCAGTCCGTGAGCGGCGACCTATCCCTGAAGCTGGAGCGCGGGCGGGCGGAGGTGAGCACCGTCTCCGGGGACCTGGAGCTAGAGGCGGAAATGCTGGAGGGCCTGAAGGCTTCCACCACCTCCGGCGACATCTCCGTAGAACTCCGGTCGTCCCCGGGCGGCGACATCCGTCTGGCCAGCGTCAGCGGGGACGTGGAGCTCGAGGTCCCGGACGGTTCGGACATGTCGCTCGAGGCCTCCACCGCCAGCGGGGACATCGACTGCAGCCTGGAGCTGGCAGAGCGGAACCAGACCAGCCGGAGGCTTACGGGAAGGCTGGGCGCCGGCCGGGTGGCCGTCTCGGTCAGAACCACCAGCGGCGACATCAGCATCGGATAGGAGAGCGCCATGGCCATCATGCCGGATGCCGATGGATTCCTCTACCTCACCCCCCACGACGAGTCATCGTGGGGCGGGACATCTTCAAGGACGGCCGACGACGGCCAGGATGGCGCGCCCGGCCGGGAGCATGGTAATGGCCGGGATGCGGCCGGCGGGTCCGCATCGACAGGGTCGGGCCGCCCCCTTCTGGGGATCTGACATCAACAAGGAGGTAACATGAGCCACATAAAACGCATCGTCAGCAAGGCAGTCTGGGGGCTGGCCTTCATGGCCGCCGGGACTCTGATCCTGCTGTCGAACCACGGCGTCATCGACGCCCGGTTCTCATTCCGCCAGGACTGGCCGGTCATCCTGGTCCTGATAGGCGTATCGGAACTCCTGGACAGCATCTGAGGGCGCCGCCCAACAACCGAAAACATCCCGCCCCGGACGAAAAGGGACATCGTCCCTCCTGCCCCGGCGGGCAAGATGAAAGGAAGCGCGAATGTTCTGGTTCTCCTTCAGCCGCCCCCGCAAGATCATGTGGGGCCTTTTCTGGATTCTGCTGGGAATATTCCTGCTGCTCTCCAACCACGGCCTGCTTGGCTTCGACTTCTCCTTCTCCAGGGACTGGCCCATACTGCTCATCGCCTGGGGTCTGATGAAGATCCTCGACCTGGTGGCCTGGAGGGACGGACGCCCCTCGCATAAATTCAAGATCGTCCGGGAAGGCTGCTGCCATGGAGAAGACCTCAGTAAGGACCATGGGGAAACGGCGGATAGCGGTCGGGCCGAGATCCTTAAGGCAGTCGAGGAGGGCCGGATGTCGGCCGACGAGGCGGCTAAAAAGCTGAGAGGCGCCTGAGGCACACATGGCCGAGGCCGCCGCCGTTGCTCCGCCGTCCGCCGCTGCGTGCGCCGGGCTCTGGAATCGGAACTTCCTGCTGCTGTGGCAGGGACAGCTGGTCTCCTCGCTGGGGGACGTAGTGTATGAGATCGCCCTAGGCTTCTGGGTCCTGGCCGCCACCGGCTCCACCGCCGTCATGGGAGCCCTGATGGCCGCCACCGCACTGCCTCGCATCCTGGTCTCCCCGGCCGCTGGCGTCTGGGTGGACCGCGCCGACCGCCGCCTGGTTCTGGCCTGGTCGGACATGGCCCGCGGCCTGGCCGTGGTCCTGGTTGGCGCCGCCGCCCTGGCCGGGCGCTGCCAGGTGTGGATGGTCTTCGCCGCCGGCACGGTCATGGGACTGGGCGGCGCCTTCTTCAATCCGGCGGTGGGTTCGGTGCTGCCGGATATAGTCAAGCGCGACCAAATAGTCCGGGCCAACTCGGTGTTCGGCCTGATCGGCACCTCGACCGGCATCCTGGGCAACTCGGCCGGCGGCCTCATTTACCAGTTCCTGGGGCCCCCCCTGCTGTTCCTTTTCAACGGGCTTTCCTACATCTACGCCGGGGCGGCCTCGCTGTTCATCCGCGTCCCCAAGGTGTTCCACGCCGCCCCCGAGTTCCATTTCTGGAAGGACTTCAAGGGCGGCCTGGATTTCGTCTGGCGCATCCGCGGCTTGCGCGACCTGATACTGCTGGCCGCCGGCATGAACCTCTTCGGCAACATGGGCTTCATCCTGATACTGCCCATGTTCCAAAAGACGGCCGGGCTGGGCCCGGCCAGGTACGGCCTGGCCATGGCCGTGGTCACCGCCGGTTTCCTGGCCGGCCTTCTGGCCCTGTCGGCGTTGCCGGTACCGCCAAAGCGGCGTTTCGCCGTCTTCAACGCCGGCCTGGGCCTGACCTGTCTGCTGTGGGCCCTTTTCCCCTTGGTGGGGTTCTACCCCATGCTGGCCGTGGGCCTGCTGGGGGCCGCCTGCAACTCGGTGGTCAACACCCTCATCAGCTCGGTGATGCAAATGGCCACCCCGGCCGACATGCGGGGCAAGGTCTTCTCCCTGATGGGCACGGTCACCGGCGGCCTGATGCCGCTGGGCATGGCCCTGGGCGGGGTGCTGGCCGAGTTCCTGCCGGTCAGGCTCATCATCTCCGCCTGCATGATCATCCCCGGGTTCATCGCCCTGCCCCTGCTGTTCTCCGAACCGTTCCGCCGCTTCATCGGGTTCGACCCGGCGGTCCAAACAGAACTTCGGTGAACGTTATGCCGACAATCTTACTCATAAATGTCACCCCGAGTTTGCTCCACGCCAGGCAAGTTGAGGGATGATGCTGTCATCCTTCAACCCGTTGGGCACGGAAGGCATCTCAGGATGACGCAGGCCCTGGATAATGTTTTTGAAAGGAAATAGTCACATGTCTGAAGAACGCATCCGCATCCTACGCATGGTCGAGGAGAAGAAGATAACCGCCGAGGAGGGAGCCAAGCTCTTGGCGGCCATCGAGTCGCCCGGTTCCGGCCTGCAGAACGGCCGAGCCCACTGGCTAAAGGTCCGGGTTTTCGAAAAGGGTTCGGAGAGGCCCAAGGTCAGGGTGACCGTGCCCCTCTCCCTTTTAAAGATCGCCGGAAAGCTGGGCGGCAAATTCCACATGATGATGCCGGAGCAGGCCAAGGAAAAGATGGAGGCCAAGGGCATCAGGCTGGACGCCGAAAGCTTCGAGGACATCGAGAGCCTGTTCGACCAGTTCGCCGTCAACGGCCGCTACCAGATGGTGGACGTCGAGGACGAAGAGTCCGGCGACCGGGTGGAAGTCTATGTAGAATAGAAAAGGATTGGATTAAACAGGAGAGCCCGCATCTGCGGGCTCTCCTGTTTTTTATAGATAAAGCTATAATGGTATCAGAAGACTAAGTCTATCTCCTCGAAGCCGTCAACCACCTGGTCCGCTCCCCCCAGCCTCTCCCGCCCGAAGGTAGTGGTCAGAGCCACGCAGCGCATCCCGGCCCGCCGGGCCGACTCGATGCCGTTAGGCGAGTCCTCTATCACCAGGCAGTTCCCTGGTTTGACCCCAAGCCTGTTGGCGGCGTAGAGGAAGATGTCGGGATTGGGCTTGGGCACGTAGCCGATCTCGGAAATAGAGTATATGTGCTCACCGAAAAGACCTCGTAGTTCCAGCCTCTCCGCCACCAGACCCAACAACCCCTGCTCCATGGCCGTGGCCACGGCCGCCAGGTATTTTTTTCTGACCTTGGCGAAGAAGTCGGTGAAACCGGGAACCAGCGGGACTCCCTGCTTCTGGTAGTGCTCTCGAACGATGGCGATCCTCTCCTCGGACATCTGCTCCGGGTCGCCGGAAAAACCGTACATCTCCTGCAATGCCCTTATGGCCCCCACCGGTGAATTGGCGGTGCAGACAAGCTTTACCCGCTCCCTTTCGTAGGATATTCCCCGACGACGCAGGAATTCTTCCTGGGCCAGGTCCCATATCTTCTCCGAGTCTATGATGACGCCGTCGGCGTCGAAGATGACGGCTTGCAGCATATCTTTTCTGCCACAGATTTCCGCGGATTTTTCCGGTATTCTTTCATATATGATCCGTGCCGATCCCTGGCAAAGATGTCACAGCCCCAGCTCGCCCCGCACCACCGCCAGGATGGAACCGTAGGGCACGATCAGATACTTTTTTTCCTCGAACTCGATCTCGAAGGCCGCGTCGCGCAGGAACAGGGCGTAGTCCCCCTCGTAGATCTGGAGTGGGATGTAGCGGAGATCTCCGGACCTCTTGGCCGACCAGGGTTCGTCGCATTTGTTGGGATCCTGGAAGGGATAGCCCGGCCCCACCTTGACCACAAAGCCTCCCTGGACCTTGTCCTTTTCCTTGACGGTTGGCGGAAGATAGAGCCCGGTCTGGGTGCGATCCGGTCCGGCCTCGGGATCTATCAGCACCCGGTCCCCGATCATGATTATCTGCTTCTTATTGGCCATACTTCACTCTCACAAAGGCACCAAGACACAAAGACGATGAAAAATATTTCTCGAACATCTTTCCTCCGGACCTTTCTTATCTCACCAGGGAACGGGGCTATTGAGTAAAAAGCCTTGGTGCCTCCGTGCCTTGGTGAGAGACATCACAGCAGGTCCGAAGCCAGCTCGGCCAGGTGCGATCGTTCGCCCTTGACCAGGTTGACGTGGGCGAAAAGTTTCTGGCCCTTCATGCGGTCGATGAGGTAGGTCAGCCCGTTGGACTGGGCGTCCAAGTATGGGGAGTCTATCTGGTAGACGTCCCCGGTGAACACGATCTTGGCCCCCTCGCCGGCCCGGGTGATGATGGTTTTCACCTCCAGCGGCGTCAGGTTCTGGGCCTCGTCCACGATGAAGCAGATGTTGGACAGGCTGCGCCCGCGGATGAAGGCCAGGGCGGTGATGATCAGCTTCTCGTTCTGCACCAGCTCGTTGATCTTGGCGTGCTCCTTGCTCTCCGGAGCAAAACGGTGCTTGATGACCGAGAGGTTGTCCCACAACGGCTCCATGTAGGGATCGATCTTGGACTTGATGTCCCCGGGCAGAAAACCGATGTCCCTATTGGCTAAGGGCACCACCGGCCGGGCCAGGTAGATCTGGTGGAAGCTTCGTCTTTGTTCCAGAGCCGCCGCCAGGGCCAGCAGGGTCTTGCCGGTGCCGGCCTTGCCGGTGAGGGCCACCAGCTGGACCTCGGGCCGCATCAGGGCGTCCAGGGAGAATATCTGCTCGGCGTTGCGCGGCTCGATGCCGTAGGCCGGACGCTTGGCTACCCTCTCCAGGGAGTTCAGCTCGGCGTTGTAATGGGCCAGGACGCTGGAGCTGTTGTTCTTTAAAATGAAGTACTGGTTGGGCAGGGGATTCTTGAGCTCGGGCAGCTCGGCCAGCGGCACCCGATGCGGCTCCTCGTAGAACTTGGAGATGGCCGCCTTGTCCAGGTCCTCCAGCACCGGGGTCTGGCCGTAGAGTTTGTCCACATTTTGGATCTTGCCGGTCTCGTAGTCCTCGGCCTGCAGCCCCAGGCTTTTGGCCTTCATCCTCAGGTTGATGTCCTTGCTGACTATGATCACCCGCCGCTCCTTGAGCTTGCCCGACAGCTGCTCGGCCAGGGCCAGGATGCGGTGGTCCGACTTGTTGGCCGAAAAGGAATGGTAAATGACCTCGGAATGCGGATCCTCCACCTTGACGTAGAGCCTGCCCCGCCCCTTGCCCAAGGCAACGCCGCGGGTGAAGAGTTGGTCGCCGGCCAGCCGGTCCAGCTCGCGAACGAACTCCCGGGCTTCGTAGTTGATGAGGTCTCCGCCCTTCTTGAACTTGTCCAGCTCCTCCAGCACCACGATGGGCACCACCACGTCGTGCTCCTGGAAGTTGTAGAGGCAGCTGTGGTCGTAGAGGATGACGTTGGTGTCCAGGATGAACAGCTTTTTCTTCTCTCGCCCGGCCATGCTGGCGGCTCCTTTTCTGCGTTTCGGGAATAATGATAACGTAAAAAAGTGAGAGATTGCAAGCGGACCGGAGCAAAAAGGGCCGGGGCGTTTTGCCCCGGCCCTTACCAAGCCTTTAAACCTGAGTCCGTCACCATGCCTGACAAGTCGAACGGGTGACGTCCCTTCCTCAACCTGTTCCGATATTCCTGTCACCCCGAGGCTGGTTTACTTGCCCGACTTGCTGAAGCGAAATGCTTTCTCTTGATTACCTGTCGGCCGCCTCGCTACCTGATCAACGTCAACCGCTGGTTGGCAGTTACTCCCCCGGCCGTCATCCTAACTAAGTAGACGCCGTTGGCCGCCCTCTGCCCCCGGTCGTCCCGGCCGTCCCAGCGCACTCCGTAGCGTCCCGGCTGCTGCGTCCTGTCTACCAGCGTCCTCACCATCTGGCCGGCCACGTTGTAGACCGCCATCCGCACCGGCCCGCCCGTTGCCAACTGATAGCTGATGGTCGTTGTCTGAGAAAACGGGTTGGGCCGGCCGTGCTCCATTAATGTGGCGGGAGGCAGACCGAAGGCTCCGGCCAGGACAGCGTGAACGTATTCCTCGGCCCCGGCCACCAGCCTGAAGCGACGGGCTGTCTCGCCGGGTTCGGGCGAGTACTGGTAGGCAAAACCCTCGGATATCGGAAACGATGACTGCCTGACCGGGTCCAGCAGCCAGATAGCGGTCTCGGGCGGAATCCCCGTGGACAGCCCGAATTCCATAGAAACCGGTCCGCCGGCCGCCAACTCGTAGTACCAGACCTGGCCCTGGCCCAGTTCCGGCCTCAGGTCCACGGCGCATTTCTCGTCAGCAACATAGAAATATCCGGCCGCCGGCACCAGGCCGTTTGGCGGTTCCGGGAAGTCCCAGCGGTCGATCCCCTGTGCCGCGCCATTGCCTATGCCGAACCAGGCGTCGTCATGGCCTTCTCCAGACCTGGCCGTTACCCGCACCTGCCAGCCCTCGGGCCACAGGGCCTTACCGTCGTCCTTGCCCTTCCAAGCCTGGTGGTATGGCACCCTCAGCATGGCGTTGGTGGCCCGGGTGTTCCTGAACGAGTAGCCGGCGTAAGGGGACATGGTCCCACCCATCAGCTGGTTGGGCAGCAGCCAGGAGGTGCCGTTGAATTGGTAGGGCCCGGCCACGCTGGCGGTGTCGCTCAGCGCCATGGTGGTGTCCCAGCGCACATCGAAGGCCAGGGGGTTGCCCACGTCGCTCCAGCCGGGAACCAGCGTTACCTGGGCCGGCTGGGAGCGCAGCCGGTCGCCGTAGGATTTGTGGACACCCTGGAAATCCAGAACGATGTTCGCGCTCACCCTCTGCCTGAGCCACATGGCCTGGCCGGTGCGGATGACGCCCGAGCCGCCCGTGCCCTGCTCCACCAGGGTGGTGTTCTGGTAGTCGAACAGCCTCCACTTGGTATTGTCGTAAGCCCCCAGGTCGTCGGACAGCATGTCGAACAAGGAAACGCCGGTGTAGTCCCCGGGAACCGAGAGCATCAGCCACTGGTCGCTCGCATAGGTGGTGTTGTAGGCCCCGCCCGGGAAGCTGACGGCGTGGACGTGGAAGTCGGTGGGGTCGGGCGGAAAATTAGTGACATTGCTAAGGCCTCCCGCCAGGATCGAATCCTGGGCCCAAACCTGGTACTGCAGCCCCCGGGCGGTGATGTGATTGGCGGGTATAACATAGCGCCACAAGCTGTCCGAGCCGGACACCGGCGCCATGTCCACGTTGCCGGTGGCGGTGCCGGAGCCGGCCGGGCCGTAGGTCAAGTGAACCAGGTTTAGTTTGTGTTCGTCCTTGGCATAACATTCGAACACGAACTGCTGACCCAAGATCATGTCCACCCCGTTGGCCAGCACCGTCAGCCGCGGCGGGACGGTGTCGGTGATATTTTCGGTGGTAAATGAGAATTCGGGCACCACCGTCTGGTTGCCGGCCGAGTCCCTGGCCGTTAGGTTGATCCTGTAGAGCGTGCCATAGCCGAAACTAGACTGGGGATCGAAGTCCAGTATGCTGCCGGTCTGGGTAATCTGCCAGTTGCCTGGATCGGGCTGGCAGGAGAAGTGGAGCGAGGTGTCGGTCCGCACCGGTTCGGTGAAGAACACCCGGACGATTGAAGTCACCGGAACGTTGTTGTTGTTGTTGGCCGGCTTGGTGCTGTCGACCCCGGCCGGAACCGTGTCCACCGTCACCGACCATATTTGGGACCAGTTCGACCAGACGTGGGCGGAGCTGCCGGCCCGCACCCGCCAGTAATACTTCCCGTTCGGCTGGAAGGTGAAATCGTAGCCGTAGGGCGGCATGCCGATCATGGAGTCGTTGACTATGGGGGAAGAGAAGCCCATGTCGTTATCTATCTGGATATGGTGCATGGCGGCGCTGGTGTCCAGCGACCATTCGAAGATGACGATGTTCGAGTCGACATGGCTGGCGTTGGGCGGCGATATCAGGGTGGGCGTGGCCGGCACCGAGGTGTCTATGGTGAACTGCCACACCTCGGACCAGTCGGAGGAATCGGGAATGGAACCGTTCACGGCTCTCACCTTCCAGTTGTAGGTTGCCCCAGGCGGAAGGGTGAGTTGCGCAAAGGTATCGCTTGAGTTGGCGCCGAAGTTAATGGCCGGGTTTCCGGCATCCTCCGCGTAGAGCCTGTATGCCTCGGCTCCCGGCGGGAACGGAGACCGACGCCAATAGAAGGTAATTTGATCGGTGCCGACAACTCCCATATTGGCCGGTTCGGCCAGTTGCGGGGCCACGACACTGCCTATGTACCCCCCGCCCTCCCAATGGGCCCGCTGGCCGTAGATATCCCAGTCGCCGTTATGGTCGTCCTCCCAAGCGAAGAAAACGTGCTCATCGCTTCCCCGGACCAGCATCGGTTTCCTGGCATGGGTCGCATCCGGTTGTCGGACGAATGTGCCCCAGCCAAAGCTTTCATCCAGGTTGATCCTCTGGGCATAAACGCCTGCGTTAAATGAAGCGAGGGGATGCTCCCAGGCGATGACGAATTTGGTGCCGTCGGCCGAGTGAGCTATCCGGGGCAGCTGCTGTAGGCCGCTGGCGTTGGTGATCATCAAGCCGCCGGTTTCCGCCCAGTGCTGGCTGCCGTTGTCGTTGAGGACCATGGCATAGATGTCCTCGTTGCCGGCGCCCAGACGCTGGTCGGTCCATACCAAAAGGGCCCTGTTGCCGGCTGTCCGGCAGATGTCCAACTCCTTTTGGTCCCCGCTTAAAGTACAAACCGGTACACCGCCCGTAGGCACCCAAGCCATGATGCCTCCTGAAGTGTACCTCTGGGCGTAGATATCAGACCCGGCGCCGGAACGGAAGTCCTCCCAGGCTATGAACATCCCTCCGGTGCCGTCAAGGGTGGCTACCGGTTTAAGCTGGTTGCCGGCCAGATCGCAGACCGGTGTTCCATTGATAACCCAGGCTGTTGCATTGACCAGGGCGTTGGCATAGATGTCGCCGTTGCCGCTACGGAAGTCCTCCCAGGCCACCATGATCGAACTGTCGCCGCGGGCGATGGTCGCGGGATTCCTGTTGTCGCCGACAGCGGTGGTGCAGACCACGGCCCCGTAGTCGCCCCACTGCCTATTGCCGTTAAGATCGAAACACTGGGCGAAGAGGTCTATAGAGTTCGGAGGAACCGGGTTGTTCTGATGGTACACAGCAAAGACGCGGCTGGGCCCCTTGACCAGCACTGGATTCGACTGCTCCCTGAGGGTGGTTCCGTTCCACATGGGGATACCGTTGGCCGGCCAGACAAGGTTGCCGTCTTGATCGACCCGCTGTATCCTCACCTCGTAGGGAGAAACAGTTCTTTCCTGCCAAGCTATTATGGCCCCGCCTTGCCCGTCGCTGACGGCCGAGAAGCCACCTGGCGCGGTTGAGCCCATGGGGCTGATCGCCACCTGGCCAGACATCCAGACATCGTGTCCATAGCGGTCGATGCGCCTGGCTTTGATGGCATTTTCACCAGAACTCAGCCAGATATAAATGACCCCGCCCTGCCCGTCCGGAACCACTGCCGCCCCGATGTCGTTGCCGGGCGCCGCCCCCACCGGAATGCCCCCCTGGGGCCAGTCGGCCAGGGCCGGGACGGCCGCCATCATGGCTGCCAATGCTATATATAATGCGTATTTCATCTTCGTCCCTCCTTATGGCCGCGCCGGCGGCAGGGGTATGGTATTGTCCACCGGCGTCTCGGTGCCGTCGTTGGACGAGCTCCCGCCCGCCAGGGCCGCGGCCGCACCACCGGCGGCCACCGCCCCGATTCCGGCGTAGAACCACCATTTTTTGTAGATGGGCTTGGAGACGGCCGCAGGTTTGGACTGGGGCGTCACCTGTTTGCCGCCCACCGAGGCCGCCAGGATCTGGGCCACCTGTTTCATCTCCATAGTCAGCAGCTTGTCTATCTCCCCGGCATAGTCCCGGGTGACGCTGCGCTCTATCCGCCCGGTCTTGACGCTGATCAGCCGCAGGTTGACGGTATAGGTGCGGCCCACCTTGCCCAAGCTTCCGGCGATCATCTTCTCCACCCCTATCAGCTGGCCCACCTCCACGGCGCAGGCGTCGGTGTTGCAGGCTCCCGACTGCTGGAAGCCCTGCTCGCGCAGAATGTCCTGCATCTTGCCCCGCTCCATGACGTCAAAGGAACCGGTGTTCAGCAGCTCAGAACGCAGCCGGTCGGACAGGGCCGAGACCTCGACCTCGGGCACCCCCTTGGGCTCCAGTTCCAAGATGGCCACCGAGGTTCGAGCCGGTGCCGAGCCTGTCCGTGCTGGAGTCCCCTGGGCCCACAATATTTGAGGCTGGAGCAGGCAGGTCAGAAGGCAGAAACTTGACAGCACAGCAGTTTGTTTCATATTAGCTCCTTTGTTAATTTGATTTGCATCTTCTTGCGTTGCATAATAAATTTACTATAAAACTAATTATGAAGTCAAGCCCAATATTCAGGGAAACCGAAGTATCCCCTCAAGTGCTGTCATTTGAAGATAGGTCCGGGCCGACCTCGATGCCCAACTTAGCGCAAAGAGCGGCACAAAGCTCGGTCAATTCCTGATGTTTGACTGTGGCACAAAGGGGGGCGGCTCTTTTAACAAGTTCCACACACTTAGCGTTTTCCCCGCTTTGGAGCAGTATCTCGGCCAATAGCAGAGCCGCCTCCAGTTTTATGATGATGTTCCCCAGTTCCTCGGCCAGCGCCAACGCTCGTCCCAGTTCTTGTGCTGCCTCTTCCGATTTTCCCAGACTCTTTAGGGCTTTTCCTTTGACCAGCAGGGCATTAGCCTGGAACGATTCCATGCCGTATTTGCTGGCTATCTCCACGGCTTGATCAATTAAATCCAAGCCCAGAACATCTTCACCCATTCTAAGCTTAGCCTCGCCCATGCGCTGCAGGGCCAGCAAAACGAACTGATGGTTTTCCATGGCCCTGGCGTGCTCCAATGCTTTTTCAAAAAAAAAGTAGGCTTGTTTATACTCTCCAAGGTTAAGCTTCAGATCGCCGGCGCTGCCCAATGCCTGAAGCAGCCCCAGCCGGTCGCCCATTCGCTCCGACAATCGGAGTTTTATATCCAGCGATTCCATAGCCTTGGTGAATTCCCCTATCTGAATGAACAGCAGTCCCAGGTTTCCATGAGCCAGAGAAATACCGTGGATGTCTCCCAACTCCTCGGAGATGCGTAGCAATTCGCTGAATTTTTCCAAAGATTTATCAAACTCCCCCAACTTGGCGTACATGATGCCAAGATTACCGTTGCAACTGGCCACACCTCGCTTGTTTCCCTGCCGCTGACATATATCCAGAGACCTCTGGTAACATTCTATGGCCTTAATGTGTTGTCCTAGATCCTCGTAGAAAAAACCGAAATTCTTAAATATATCCGACTCCAGCGTTTCATCGATAGCATCCTTAAAAGTTTCTACCGTCTCTTGAAGCAAATACAAGGCCTCTTGGTTAAACCCCCGATAACCCAGCAACATGGCCAAGCGGTTCCTAAGGCTGGCCGCTGTCCGTCGATCTCCACCTTCAACCTCGCACATTCCCTGGCGATAGATATTCTCGGCCGACTCCCAATCGCCGATGCGAAAAAGCACTTCGGCTTTCCCCAGTATCACCTGTAGGGGATAGTACTTTTTTTCTCTGGTCTCTATCCAATAGATCGCAGGATATGTTTTCATGCGACTCATGGTTGTTCAATCTCACCGCCCATAAACCCCTTCTCCGCCAGCTCCCGGGCCAGGGCCAGAGCCAGCTCCATTTCGCCTGGGGCCACTTTTTTCCTATTGGCAAAATCCCTGGCATCTTTATAACCCAGCAATTCAAAGGAGGCGGCTATGGCCAGATGCCTCCGTCTCCGATCCGATGAAAACAACTGCTGAACGATGTTCTCGCCCCGGATGACGTGTCCGTGCAGCACCGCCCATTCCTTCCAAGACTGGTAGCTGGTGCCGGCGTCGGCCCCGGTTATCCTCCTCAGCCCGGCCAGGATGGCCGATCGGCTGTTATCGAAGCTCCTGCGGTTGAAGCTCTGGCTCAGTCCGTCGAGCACCGTCCAGATGCCGGCGGTCATGATCGAGGCGATGGCGTTGAAGGTGGCCGATTGGTGCTCCCGGTACTCCTCGTCCAGAAGCGGCACCAAATAGGGCACGGCCTCGGTCCGTCCCAGCTCGGCCAGCCGCACCCCGGCCGTCATTCGGGTGCGTTGCTCCTTGGCCTGCCGGGCCAAACCGCCCAGCTTGGCCGAGATCTCAGGGTTGTAAAGAGTGCGAAACGCAGCCATGCCGCCCCTGGCCAGCACCTCGTTTCCCGAAGAGAGCGCATCCAGATAAGTTTTCTCCCTTAGGGCGGCATCGCCCCATTTGGCCACTGCCTGGTAGGCCACCACCACCTCGGCATCCTCGCCGCCTCTCTCGAGGATGCTTATGAAAAGCGGCAGGTCGCGGACGCTTCCTTTCTCGGAAATGAAGCCCAGGGCCACTATACGAATTTCGGAATCGTCAACCAGCCCGACAAAGTACTGATAGTTGTCCGGGTAGTTCTTGGCTAAAAGGCCGGCGGCCTTCCTCCGGTCGGGCGAAGCTTGGTCGGCCACCACGCTTTTGAGAAAAGACTCCCCCTCCCGGGTCTTGGTGGCGGCTACGTCGGCCATCAGGTTCTCGCGCTTTTTATCTTCGACCTCCATTCGATAGGCATCGGCCACCTCCCCGGAAAATTTTGGCATCCGGGTCTTAAGGCCTGCGGCGATCTCGCTCCGCACCATGTGGTTGTCCATCATCTCCCGCACCAGGCGGCGCCTGACCTCGGGCTCATCGTAAAGAAACAGACCTTCGATGGCGGCGTACTGGTTCCAGTAATGGCCGTCTTCTATTAGTTTGAGCAGATACGATTTGGCCTCGGCCGTGCCCAGCCTTCCCAGCTGACGTCCCAGCTCCCTTTTCTTGTGCAGGAAGCCCTCTTTTACGATGGCCTGGTAGAGCCTATCCGGCTGGCTCTGGGCCGGCAGGTTGGCGGACAAGAGGACGGCCAGCAGAACCACAGCATACATAGCCTTTGTACTTCTCATTTGGTTTTCCCGTTTGGAGTAATTCAAGCTTTGATCTGTCAGTTCTATCTATTTCAATACTGTGGTCGCTAAAGAAATCGCCCGCTGAAATACTATCATCCTCTGCCCTGTTTGTCAACAAAAAAGACAGAACTTCATATTGAAGTTCTGTCCATAAAAAACCTGGCTCCAGCGGGAGGGCTCGAACCTCCAACAGCCCGGTTAACAGCCGGGAGCTCTACCATTGAGCTACGCTGGATCTTTCTTTTTAAAGAGAGGAACCGGTATATCCGGCTTCTCCATTCTTTAATTATAATCAATTTCTCCGGTGTCTGTCAAGCGGCTCGATAAAAGCCGATTTCTGTTGACTTACGCTCTGTAAATGTGATAAGGTAAATGTTTATGAACGACAAACTCACTCTTATAAAGCTCATCGGCTTCCTGGCCGGCTTCCTGACCACCTTCAGCTTCCTGCCCCAGGTGGTCAAGAGCCTGCGCACCCGCCATATGGACGACTTCAATCTGCTGTTCATCGTGCTGATGCTGGCCGGCCTGGTGCTGTGGATGGTCTATGGTTTCATGCTGGGCCAGTTGCCGCTGATCGTGGCCAACGGTCTGACCATCGCCCTGAATCTGATCCTGCTTTGGCTCAAGCTGGATGACATGGTGCGGCAGCGAGCAGCTAAATCGAAAAAGCTGGAACGCTGATTTGGCGGATTTGGCCTGTAACCGCTGACATTCTCAGTTTGATTTATCAATTATTAAACGATTATAGCCCCTGATGAACAGCATTTCCCATATTCATCGTCTCGCCATCCTGTCCTGCGCCCTGGCCCTGGCCATGCTGTCTCTCAGCCTGAACGGGAGCCGCCAGGGTTCCGGCCTTTCGGTAGCCACCGACCGGGCCGAGTATTACCGCTACCAGCTGGTAAGGCTCTCTGTCCGCCCGGATACATCGCTATTTATTGATAGTCTCCGCTCCCCCGTGGCCAGAATCTACCACGCCGACACTCTGGCGGCGGGTCCCGGGCAAATGGACTCGGTGGGGCTGAAATGGGACCCGGCGGCCCGCGCCTGGCGGGGGACGTGGGCCCCTCCTTGGAACCCGCCGCTGGGAACTTACAAGGTCCTGGTCGCGTTGGCGCTGTCAGACACCCAGCAATTGCGGGACTCGGCCACCTTCTTGCTTAGGTCCCGGCAGCCAAAGAAGATCGACGACGGCTTCTGCGTCATGACCATCGAGAGCGCCGGCAACATGCTCAATGCCAAGCTGCCCTCGCTCTACGACTCCCCTAGACGAGATTGGCGAAATTTTACTGACTGGGCCAAATTCCTGGGGGCCGATGCCGTCTGGTACTCGGTGGGCTGGACTATCGAGGGGGCCCGGGGCATTTCCGACCAGAACCCCTGGATAAGGGACAACTTTAAGGTTTATCCCAAGCTGGCCGAGGAGTGCCGGGCGCAGGGCCTCAAGTTCGGCGGCTACGTCGGCAGCTACCTGCTGTGGGGGCCTTATCTCAGGAAGCTCAAGTACCATTACTCCCTGGAATCTTCTAAAGGAAAAATCTATCCCAACCACCACGTGAACTTGGACGACCCCAAGCGCCGGGCAGATATCGTCACGGTAATCAAGCTGCTGGAGTCCGATCCTAATGTGGACTTCATCGGCCTGGATTATATTCGGCCGGGCGCCGGCGGCTTCGAGACGGTGGACTCCTTCGCTGCCTTGATGAACATCGACGTCCCGCACGACTGGAGCCGGATGGACAAACGCCGGCGCATTTTATGGGTGGCCCAGCGCGTCAGGCCCCTCTCCTACACCCCAATCCACCTACGCTGGCAGTGGTGGCAGGCCCACCGCTCGGCCATGGCCGTCGAAAGGATTTTGTCCGAGGCCAATGTCACCAAGCCTGTCTGGGGCTTCACCCTGGGGTGGGACAAGGGACACGAGCACGGCCAGGACCCGGCCATGATAAACGACGCCGGATTGGACCTTGACGCCGTTATGCTCTACGAGTCCAATGCCTGGCATTGCTTCAATATGACCAATCAATGGTCGAAATATCTAAAGGGCGACGAAGCCCAGATCATCGCCGGCCAGCAGGTGGACTGGGACCTGCTGCAGAAGAGCACATCTCCCCCGGCCCCGGAGGAGATGTATATCCGCCACACCGACGCCATCCGGGGGTTTACCAGCCGCCAGCCGATCAAGGGCCTGTTCTGGCACGATATGTTCCGCGGCATCAGAGGCCGCAAGGGGCCGCATACCAGCCGGGAATGGTTGGTGGCCGGCGCCGCCGCCTTCACCAAAATCCGCGACGAGTTGGGCCTGATGCCGATTTCGGCCCGACTCTGGGATCAAAACGGCCGGCTGGGACTGCGTATCTCATGCCAAAAACCGCTGGCCGGGCTTAGGTTAGAGGCCCTGACCCCGACCTCGCCAACCCAAGTGAAAATGGTCGATAGCTTAAAGGCGGATACGATGTTCGTCTTGGGGAAAACCCCAGCCCGCGGGCTGGCAGCCTACCGGCTTTCCTGGGGCCGGGGGCCTCGCGACCAGTATGTCCTTTTTACCTACTTCCCACGAGCCTATGGGCAACAGCCGTTCCGCAAGCTGCAATCGTTTAGGGCCGGAGGCGATGTGCTTTTGGCCGATGCCGCCGGTAGCCGGGGCTCGGCGGTAGTTGACTCGCTGGGGCGTTATCTCCGCTCCCAGGGGTTCTCGGTTAACCGGGTGCCTTGGGACAGCTTGGAGCCGGGTTTGGAGCACAAATACCGCCAGCTGGTGGTGGTGGGAAGGGACAGCCTGCCAGAATCGGTTTTCAATAGATGGATGGGAAGGTTGACTCTTTATGTCAGCCGACGGCCTGAGACAGGCGGATGCTTGCCGGGTGTGGCTTATGCTTCGGATTTAATGGCTTTTGCCTCGCTTTTCGGAAAAACAGCCAGGCCTTAACATCACTACCTTGACAAGGCAGAGAAATTTGGTTATACTTAATATCTAATGCCTACCAGGCAATAAGTTATGAGAAATTTTCTTTATGCCATTTTGATAGGGGCCTTTACCCTGGCCTCCCCGCTTTCAGGCGCCAAGTATGCCGGTGAATTCTTGAGCATCGGCTACGGTTCCCGGGCCCAGGGCATGGGCAGTGCCTTTGTCTCCATGGCAGAGGGCGGTTTTGCCTGTTATTGGAACCCGGCGGCTACAGTCGGCACCGAGCATCGGCTGGAGTTCACCCATGCCAGCAACTTCGACAATCTGGTGGCTTACGATGCCCTGGGCTATGCCCGCCCCGGCCGGGGATATGGCCTGGGCTTGGCGGTCCTGAGGCTGTCGGTAGGTGACATTCCCTACACCGATCAGGCCCTGATAGACCTCAACGGCAACGGCGTCATGGATCCGGGCGAAAGGTTGGATTACTCCAAGATCACCACCACCAGCGATGCCGAGACCGCCCTGCTACTGAATTACAGCCGGCGGCTGGCTGTGGGCCTTAGCTGGGGAGTCAACGCCAAGGTAGTCAACAAGTCGGTAGGAGACAATGCGGCCTGGGGCCTGGGACTGGACGCCGGTTTGCTGGCCGAGATGGCCCACCGGATTCGTCTGGGAATCAACCTCCAGGATGCCACCACCACCTACCTGGCCTGGGACACCGGCGCCCGCGAGGTGATCACCCCCACCGCCAAGCTGGGGGCCTCGGTCAACCCGCCGTTTCTGGGCGCGCTCATTTTGTCCCTGGATGCCGACCTCAGATTGGAAAACCGGGGTCAGGCCGCCAACCTCAGCCTGGGGCCGGCCAGCGCCGATCTCAGGGCCGGGGCCGAATATTGGATCAGGCGCCGGGTGGCCCTCAGGCTGGGCTCGGATCAGGGCTTCTTGGCCGCCGGAGCCGGCCTCAGGCTGGGACGCTTCTGCTTCGATTACGCCTACTTGGGCCACGCCGAGCTCAAGGGCAGCACCAGGATCTCAGCCTCTTACGGCTTTTAGCGGATGAAACTGCAGCGGGAGATCCGGCGCAAGGCTTTCCACATTATGGCCGGTATGAGCATACCGGTCTTTTACTATGTTTTCATGGTGTTGGACCAGACCTGGCTGGCCACCTGGATTCTACTGGCGGCCGCCTTGTGCATCCTGGCGGTGGATATCATCCGGCTGCGGCACCAGTTCGTCAAGATAATCTTCATCGATTTCTTCGGGCCGATGATGCGGCGGCATGAGATCTCGGCCCTGACCGGCGCCACTTATCTGATGATCTCCTCCCTGGTCTGCGTGCTGATCTACACCGACAGCGTGGCCATAGCCGCCATCTCCTACCTGGTTATCGGCGACTCCCTGGCGGCGTTGGTGGGGCGCAGCCTGGGCCGCACCAAGTTCTTCGAGAAATCTTTTGAGGGGGCCGGAGCCGGCCTGGTGGGCTGCCTGGCGGTGGGCTCTCTGATCGTCAACCTGCCGGGCACCGAACTCGGCTGGCTGCAGATGGCCGCCGGCGCCATGACCGCCATCGCCGTCGAGATGCTGCCCATACCTCTGGACGACAACATCAGGATACCCCTGGCCTCGGGCGCGGTCATGCATCTTCTTTTCTGAGAGTTGACCAAAGCTGACGCCAAGATATCGGTGATTATCCCCCTCAACCGGCAGCCGTGCAAAAATCCGATGTCTTATCAGTTTTCATGCATTCCTGGCTTCCTGCTGTTTAGAGCAACATAAATTTATAAACTAATCAAGGAGGAGAACATGAACCGGTTTACCGCCCTAACCCTGCTGGTCATCCTCAGCCTGTCGGCCGCTGCTTTGGCCGTCGAAAAACCAAACGAGGCCGTCCTGGCCACCACCGCCGCCATGGCTTTCAAATACCAGGATTACGGCGAGGCCGCTGCTGCCTACCAAAAGCTTTTGGAGGCCTTTCCCAAATCCGTCCAAGTGAAGGACTACACCTACCACCTGGCCATGTCCCTGGAGAGGCTGGGGGACACCCAGAAGGCGGCCGAGATGTACCAGGACGTGGTCACCAAACACAAGGGTAAGAAGAGTAACCTAGCCGGCATCGACAGCCTGGCCATGGAAGGAGTCGGGCGCTGCTTCAACAAGAACTTCAAGGAGTACGCGGTGGTCATCAACGGCCAGCCCATCACCAAGCTGGAGGTGGACGCCGAGCTGGAGAAGGTGCCGCCGTTCTACCGCGGCCAGTTCGACAGCGAGGAGGGCCGCCGCAAATTCCTCCAGCAACTGATAGAACGCAAGCTGCTGATGGCCGAGGCCATGCGTCTGGGGGTGGCCAACAAACCAGAGGTCCATGCCCGGCTGGAGGAAACCCGCCAGAACGTGCTCATCCGGGCCCTGATAGACCAGGAGGTCAGCCAGAAGGCCCAGCCCACCGAGGCCGAGATCAAAAAGCATTACAAGGAAAACCAGAAGGATTTCACCACCCCCGACCAGGTGAAGGCCCGGATGATCGCCGTCGCCTCCAAGGCCAAGGCCGAAGAGATCTACCGCGAGGCCGTCAAGAAGAAGGGTCTGCCGTTCGACAGCCTGGCTAAGTTGCATTCGACCGACCCCTCGGCCAAGTCGGGCGGAGATTTGGGACTGGTCTCCAAGGGGCAGCGTCCGGAGTTGGAGGCCGGCCTTTTCACCCTGGCCAAGGGCAAAATCGGCAAGCCGGTGCCTATCGAGTCAAAGTTCGCCATCGTCAAGCTTGAGGCCAAGGAGGGCAAGAAGCTCCACCTCAAGTGGATCGTGGTCAAAACCATGGCCGAGGCCACCAAATTGCTGGAGGCCCTTCAGGCCGATGCGGCCGGGTTCGACAGCCTGGCCCGGAAAAACTCGATCGACCCCTCCAAGGACAAGGGCGGCGACTTGGGCTTGGTGGCCAAGGGCGAGGTGGAAGAGGCGGTTTTTGCCGCCGCGGCCAGGCTTAAGCCCGGCGCCTACACCCGCAAACCGGTGGAGCTTCATACCAAATTCGCCGTCTTCAAGGTGGAGGATAAAATCCCATCCTCCATCAAGCCGCTGGATCAGGTGAGGGGCCAGATAAGCGGCAACCTGGCCCGGGAGCGCCAGAAGGCGGTCTATGAGAAATACATGGAGGATCTAAAGGCCAGGGCCAAGATCGAATACCCGGCCGAGCCGGCCCAGCCGGAAAAGTAAGAAACCGGCCGGCCCTGCCATTAGGACGACGACAGAGGCTGATGGTCCATCAGCCTCTGTCGTTTAGTTGACATCATCTTTCAGAACCGTTATAATCCCCCTATGCCCGAACTACGCAAGGACCCCATCGTCAGCCGCTGGGTGATCATCGCCACCGAGCGCACCCGCCGCCCCATGGACTATGAAACGATCCCCGACCAGGCGGCCGCCGGACCCTGTCCCTTCTGCCCGGGAAACGAGCAGGCCACCCCTCCCGAGATCCTGGCCTATCGGGAGCCGGGGTCTCCGCCCAACGGCCCGGGCTGGCAGGTAAGGGTCATCTCCAACAAGTTCCCCACCCTCAAGGTTGAGGGCGAGCTGGACAAGACCGGCGAGGGCCTTTACGACAAGATGAACGGCGTCGGTGCCCACGAGGTCATCATCGAATCCCCGGAGCACGACCGCTCCCTGGCCGACCAGGAGGCCTCCCATATCGAGAAGGTGCTGTCGGCCTTCGTGGCCCGGATGCAGGATCTCAAGAAGGACATCCGCCTCCAGTACCTGATGGTCTTCAAGAACCACGGCTTCCGGGCCGGGGCCTCCCTCCACCACGGCCACAGCCAGTTGATCGCCACTCCCATCGTGCCCAAGGCCATCAAGGAGGAGATGTACGGGGCCCAGGACTATTACCGTTACAAAGAGCGCTGCATCTTCTGCGATATCGTCCGCCAGGAGCTGGAGGACCGCCGCCGGCTGGTGGCCGAGAATCCCGATTTTCTGGCCGTGGTCCCCTTCGCCGCCCGCTTCCCCTTCGAGACCTGGATACTGCCCAAAAGGCACCAGCCCAGCTTCGAGGCCTGTCCGCCGGAGCAGATCCCCCGCCTGGCAGCCATTCTCAAGGAATCCCTGATGCGCCTCAACCTTTCTATCTCCCGTCCGCCCTACAACTTCGTCATCCACACCTCGCCCTGCAACCAGCCCGGGCCCGAGTGGTTCCACTGGCACATCGAGATCATGCCCCGCATCACCCGGGTGGCCGGATTCGAACGAGGCTCCGGCTTCTACATCAACCCCACTCCGCCCGAGGAGGCAGCCGGTTATCTGCGTCAGATAGCAGTCCCTTAAATAGTTGCCCTTGAAAAACCAGCTAAACACTCTAAATCGGATAAATATACAACCAGAACAAAGCTGCAGATAACAATAGCTTATCAAATACTTTTATTTCATGTTTCTACCACACGACTCAGGACAAGTATTCGCGTACTTGCCCCCCGCCCAGGCGGGGTGGTTTCGCAACCAGCAGGCCTTTTTCAGAAAAAACTAAATCGATTTCAATGATGACATGGCTCTAATAAACCGCGCCTCGCACGAAATCAGCTGCAAGATCGTCTATTACGGACCCGGCCTGGGAGGCAAGACCACCAACCTGCGCCACATCTATGAGAAGATCTCCCCCGAAGCCAAGGGCCAGCTGATATCCCTGGCCACCGAGCTGGACCGCACCCTTTTCTTCGACTTCATGCCGCTGGATCTGGGCACCATCCAGGGCTATAAGACCAAGTTTCATCTCTACACCGTCCCCGGCCAGGTTTTCTACAACGCTAGTCGCAAGCTGGTGCTGCGGGGCGTCGATGGCGTGGTCTTCGTGGCCGACTCCCAGACCGAATGCTTAGAGGCCACCTTGGAGAGCTTCAAGAATTTGGGGGAGAACCTGGCCGAGATGTCCCTGTCCCTGGAAACCGTGCCCCTGGTCATCCAGTACAACAAGCGGGACTTGCCCAATATCGTGCCTTTGGACGTCCTCAAGTCCAAGATCGACCCCCAGGGCCGCTTCCCCAGTTTCGAATCGGTGGCCTCCCAGGGCTACGGGGTGATGGAGACCTTGAAGCAGGTGGCTAAAATGGTCTTGGGCAGCATCGGCCGCAAGGCCTCCCTTTGATGCGATGGAAATAACAGGCCGATTCGCTTTTGCGGGTTGGCCTTTTTCATCAAGATCTGGCTCGTTTGACAGTTGTCCGCAACATGGAGTGATTTTCAAACATTCCTGTTTTCCTTATAAGTTAGCTGAGCTCCATGCTTGACAGCGACGTCCAATACCTAAAGGGAGTGGGTCCGCGTCGGGCCTCCCTGATGGCCAAACTAGGCATCAAGTCTGTCCGCGACCTTCTTCTTTATCCCCCTAGACGCTATCTGGATCGCTCCCTGACAAAACCAATCTCCGACCTGCGTCCCGGAGAAACGGTCACTGTCTATGGCCGGGTGGCCGAATACGCGCTGGCCCGCACCCGGCGCGGGCTGACCATCTTCTCCCTTATCTTGGGTGACGGCAGCGGATTGCTCCGCTGCCTGTGGTTCAACCAGCCCTATCTCAAGGAACGGTTCGCCCGAGAACAGTCCGTAGTGGTCAGCGGCCAGGTGCGGTGGGATGGCGGCCCCTCCCTGGCCAATCCCGAGTACGAGATCATCGACAACGACGATGCCGAGCTGATTCACACCGGACGCATCGTCCCGCTTTATCCGTCGACCGCCGGCCTCACCAACCGCCAGCTCCGCACCGTCATCAAGGGCGCTTTGGAGTCTCATCTGGATTCTTTTGCCGAGCTGCTCCCCCATGACCTGATCGCCGCCCGCAGCCTGACCGGCATTCGGCCGGCCCTTCGGGACCTGCATTTTCCCGATGACATGAACAGCGTGGCCCGGGCCCGCCGCCGTCTGGCCTATGACGAATTGCTGGCCCTTCAGCTTTTGCTGGCCCTGCGTCGCCACACCCGCCGCAGCTTGGAACGCGCCCGCCCGCTCGGCGACCGCACTTGGGAAGGAGATTTCCGTAAGATAATTCCCTTCCGCCCGACTGCCTCTCAGGAAAAGGCCATCGCCGAGATCGGATCCGACCTGGAATCCGACCGGCCCATGTACCGCCTGCTCCAAGGCGATGTCGGCTCGGGCAAGACCCTGGTAGCCCTGGCGGCCTTGGCCAAGTCGGCCCGCAGCGGTTTCCAGTCGGCGGTCATGGCCCCCACCGAGATCCTGGCCGAACAGCACTTCCTGGTTTTGGGGCCATGGCTTAAGAGCCTGGGCCTTTCGGTCGAGCTGTTGACCAGCAGAACCAGACGGCCCGAACGTGAGCGCATCCTGGGAAAATTGATCTCCGGGATCGTAGATGTCTGTATCGGCACCCATGCCCTGATCCAAGAGCGCGTCGAGTTTTCCAAATTGGGCCTGGCGGTTATTGACGAACAGCACCGTTTCGGCGTCCGCCAGCGGGCGGCCATGGCGGCCAAGGGTGTCCGTCCCCATGTTTTAGTGATGACCGCCACCCCCATTCCCCGCACCCTGTCAATGGCCATATACGGAGACTTGGACCTTTCGGTTATCGATCAGCTGCCTCCGGGCCGCGTCCCGGTCGTTACCCGATGGACCACCGAGCACAACCGCGTCCGGATGCTCGATTTCGTGGCCAAACAGCTAGCCCTGGGGCGCCAGGCTTTCTTCGTCTGTCCGGTGATTGAGGAGGACGAATCCCGGGATATCAAGGCGGTCACAAAACTCCATCAGCAGCTGAGCCGCAGATTTGACGGGTTTTCGGTCGGCCTGCTCCACGGCCGGCTCAAGCTGGACGAGCGGCGCCGGGTGATGGAAAGCTTCCGGAACAACCGGGTGCAGGTGTTGGCCGCCACTACGGTAATCGAGGTCGGCATCGATGTCCCCAACGCCACGGTGATGGTGGTGGAACAGGCCGAGCGCTTCGGCCTTTCCCAACTGCACCAGCTGCGGGGACGGATAGGCCGGGGCACACATAAATCTTATTGCATCCTGATGGCCGGGGAGCGGCTGGGTCCTGAGGCCCGGGCCAGGCTGGAGGCCATGCAGCAAAGCTCGGACGGATTCCGCATCGCCGAGGAGGATCTCAAACTGCGGGGACCAGGCGAGTTCTGGGGCTCGCGCCAGCACGGGCTGCCCGAGCTGCGGCTGGCCAACCTGGCAGCCGACGCCGCTTTGGTGCCGCTGGCTAAGGAGGATGCCTGCCGCTTGACGGCAGACGACCCACTGCTGGCATCCCGGCCCGATTTAAAAAAGTTGATCGGTCAATATTTCGGCCGTGCCGGCAGTCTATTGGGGGTGGGATAAGCTTTTCCGCATTATAGGAAGAAGCCCTCCGGCATCAACCGGAGGGCTTCTTGCTGGATACGGGGCTGTTGTTCTTGGTATTTCAGATCAATCTCTTCGCCTGTTCAGTGTGTTTAGAGGGTAAAAGTTTCGAGCTAAAATCCGCTCAGCTCCAGTCCGGCGCCGAATCCTATGCCGGACATCTTGAGATCGGTGAACAGGTTCTCGGCCTGCGATTTGGAAACCGTGTTGCCGTTGTAGTAGAGACCGGCCAGAAGGGCGCTGCGGAACCCCAGCTTCATTCTGGCGCCTCCGCCTATCCTCCAGCCGAATCCGGTGTAGGTCCCGTCATTGGGCTTGCTGGCCGAAGGTATTTCGGCATTATACTTGTAGCTGACGCTGGCCAGGCCGTATCCCAGCCGGCCTTCGAGGAACGGATTGACCCGGCCGCCCATGGGCAGGGTGACCACCACCCCGGCCGTCAGCGGCAGGTATTTCACCGAGTGTTCGAACAAGACCGAACGGTTCTCCACGCTGACGATGGAGCCGGCGGCGGTATCCACCGGAACTATCGATTCCTTTTTGAAGGTCTTGTTGAAGAAATCCAACTCCAGGGTGGCCATCACCATCTCGTCCACCCGCTGGCCCAGACCCAGGCTCAGCATCACCCCGCCGCTGCCCTCTACTCCCGACGGGTTGAAGTAGCTGGCGCCGCCGGTCAGGGTCAGGGCTCCGGCCAGCTGGGCCAGGACTAAGGTTGAAGCCAGGATTAAGCTTTTTTTCATTTCTGATTCCTTTGTCTTTAGCAATCGGATGACAACCTAGATGTTCCGGTCTTCCATGGCGATGGCCGTCACCGGACAGGAATCGACGCAGGCTCCGCAGCTGGTGCAGCCGGCGGCATCCTTGAGCTTGGCCTTGTCTCCGTCCATCTCCAGCACGCCGGCCGGGCAGGCCGAAACGCAGGCGCTGCAGCCGATGCAGGTGTCCAGGTCTATCTTGGGCAGGCTCTTCTTGGGCATGGATGATCCTCCTGTTATTTCTTTTTTGATAAACGGGCGATGTCCTTGAGCACCGCCGCCTTCTTCAGGCTCAGCAGGCGCTCGTGCTTCAGTTCCTCGGACACCAGGCTCTTGAACAGGGCCTTGACGTCGTACTCATAGGAGTAGGTGGCCTCACGGGAATAGCGCTGCTGGGCCATCCGTTCGTACTTGATGGCCATGTCCAGCGCCTTCACCAGTTTCTTGGCAAGTTTAAGATCTTCCACTTTTTCCTCCTCGATGTTTATGATGGACATTATCGGTTGGCGGCCTATAAAAGCTTGGGCTGGCCGTTATCTTCAACGGTTTCCGGCAGATAGATGTAGCGGTCGATCAGGTTGACGTATTCGCTCCAGCGGCGGTTTTGTCCGCCCTCGCGTTTGATGATCCGGGTGAAGGCGCCGGCATGGGAATCCTGGTAGTCGCAGTGGTGCAGCACCAAGGCCTCCAGGGTGGCCGGGGTCACCGGGGAGCCTCGATCCCTTTCCCCGTGATGCGACAGAACCATGTGGCGAAGCCTCAAGGCCTTTTCCGCCGGAAAATCCCGGATCCGGCCCAGCCTCTCCCTGAGCATTTGGTCCCCCAGAACGATGTGTCCCAAAAGCCGTCCCTGATCCGAATAGTCTATATAGGTTCCTACTTGGTATTCGGGGACCTTGCCCACATCGTGCAGCAGGCAGCCGGCCATCAGCAGGTCGGTGTCCAGAAGTTCGTAGTTGGCGGCGGCGGCATGGGCCAGGCGGCAGACGGCCGCGGTGTGTTCCGAAAGACCGCCGATATAAGCGTGGTGCCAAAGTTTGGCGGCCGGCGCCTCCAGAAACCGGGACAGAAACTCCCGGTCGTCGAAGAACATAGAAAGCAGCTTGGACAGGTGCGGATCCTTGACTGCCTTGGCCTCGGCCCTGACGAACGCCTCCCGGTCGGTCCGGCTTATTGGGGATTGTGCCAGAAAATCATCGGGCCTCCAGTCTTCCGGCTTGGCCCTGACGATTGATTCCACTTTGAGTTGGGCAGTATCACGATAAGTCCCCACCGAGGCCTTTATCTGGACAACGTCTCCTAGAGACAGCCGGGCATGGGCCTCGGCCGCCTCGTTCCACATCACCCCGTCGATCCGTCCGGTGGCGTCCCCCAGCTCCAGGGAAAGAAACTGCTTGCCGTCCGAATCCTTGGTCCGCAGCTCAATCTTTCGCAGGGCGAAGCAGGAAATCACCTCCCGCCCCTGCCAGGCGGCTTCTTTCAGCTCCCTTACGAATACTTTAGCCATCGGGTAATGATTTTAACCGGTAAATGCTAGATTGTCAACCGTTATATGCGCCCTCATCCAGAAACGAAAGGGCTTGCCACAGCTGTTCCGGATTCTGGCAGATGTCGGTGGGCATGACCGGCAGGGAACGAAGGAACACCTGGCCGTAGTCGCTGCCCACCGCCCTGGGGTCGCAAAGCACCGCCAGCCCGCGGTCGGTCTTGTTGCGGATCAGCCGGCCGAATCCCTGGCGCAGCCGGATAACGGCCTCGGGCAGCAGATAGCGGTGGAAGGCGCTGCCCCCCTCCTGTTCGATGGCCTGGCAACGGGCCTCGACCAAAGGCTCGGTGGGCACCGAGAAAGGCAGCTTGGTGATCACCAAAAGCTCCAGGGCCTGCCCGGGCAAATCCACCCCCTCCCAGAACGAGTTGGTGCCCAAAACAATGGTGTTTTTGGAGCGGCGGGCCGTCTCCAGTATCTGTGCTGGGCTGCCGTCCAATCCCTGGGCCAAGACCGGAATGCCTGCCTTGACCAGCTTCCAATAGCAGCGGTGCAACAGGTCGAAAGAGGTGAATAGAACTAAGGTGCCGGTGCGTATTTTATGGAGCATGTCCTCGATGAGGCGCGACACCTGTTCGTTGAAGTCCTTGTCCTTGGGCGAAGGCAGGAAGTTGACAATCGCCAGTCCTGCCTGGGAGGCATAGTCGAAGGGCGACTTGAGGAGAAGGTGCTCAGTCCGGTCCCGGTCGGCCAGGGCCAGGCCGGAGCGCTCCATAAAATAATCGAACTTGCCGTCCACCGACAGGGTGGCCGAGGTGTAGACCATGGTTTTCAGGCTGGGATGCAGCTTTTGGGCAATGACCTTTCCCACCTGAAGCGGGCCGGCCGCCAAGATAAGGCCGGTCTCGCGAAACTCGGCCCAGTAGACGTACTCCCGATCCTCGGCCCCTGTCAGCCGGGACAGTTGGTCGGAGATGCCCTCTGCCTGCTGGCCGGCGGCATATAGTTGGTCGGCAAAAGCCTCCTGCTCCACCCGATCCAGGCCTGAGGCCAGGGACACCAATTCGTGCAGGAGCCGCAGGCGGTCGGCTAAAAGAAGCAGCGCTTCCGTCAAGCCTTCGGCCGCCTCCTGCAGCTCCAACTGCAGCCTGTCCCCCGGTCGGTATCTCACCTTTTCCCTGGTGCCTGACTTTTGATTCCATTTCGAATGGAAAAGCCTGTCGGCCAGCTTAGCGCATTCCAAAACCGACTCGCCCAGCTCCAGCAAGGAGCCCTGCCAGGCGGCTGTGGCCGCCTGGCGATGCTCTTTTAGCCAGACCGAGAGCTTGGCCAGCAGCCCCGATTCGCCTCCCTGGCGCGTGTAAACGCTCTGCAGGAAGTTGTGCGCCTCCCAGCGGTTGAGGCTGAAGCCCAGGTAATCGGTGGCCACCTGCTCCAGGTTGTGAGCCTCGTCGCAGACCAAGCGCCGGTACTCCGGCAGAATCCGGTTCTGGGAGGCCAGGTCGGTGAAAAGCAGGGAGTGGTTGATGACCACCAGTTCCGCCTCCTGGGCCGCCTTTCGCGCCCGGTATAGAAAGCAGCGGCGTTGAAACGGACAATGCCCGCCCTGACAGGTGGCGGAATCGGCCGAGAGCTTGGCCCAAAGGCTTGAGGCCCGGCCCGGATTGAATCCTCCGTGCTCCGAGATGTCTCCGCTCTGGGTGGCCTCGGCCCACAGCGCCAGGATCATGGCCTCGTCCCGCTCCCGGCCGCCCAGCATCAGATCGGGATATTGGGCCGCCTCCCGCCATTTGCGCCAACAGAGATAGTTGTTCCGCCCCTTGAGCAGGGCGGCTCGGAACGGGCCTATGGCGGCTGCCGCCAATGGTATATCTTTATAGTATAACTGCTCCTGCAGATTGCGGGTATAGGTGGCGATTACCACCCGCTCCCGGTTCCTTCTGGCCCACGACGCAGCCGGAGCCAGATAGGCCAAGCTCTTTCCCACCCCGGTACCGGCCTCCACCGCTAGGAACAGGTCGTCATCCAGCGCCCGGCTGACGGCCTTTGCGATCTCCTCCTGCTCGCGGCGCTGCTCGAAACCGCCGCCCATGACCCGGCTCAGGGTTCCTCCAGGTCCGAAAACCTCGGCCATAGAATCCACCGATTTGAGACCGGCCGGACGGACATCCGGCTGTTTTCCCACCTTGACGGCCTCTGCTAAAACGGCTTCGTCGACATGGGCCAAGTCATGGAAATGCCGGGCCTGGCGTCCCCTTTCGGCCAGATGGCTTAAGAGCAAACGATACTGCGGCGGTGCCACCGCCTGCATGGCCGATAACAGGTCCTGGCTTTGCCCCTGCAGGACGGCGCACAGCAGAAGGAACAATTCGGCCGTGGCCGTGGCGTCATCCAGCGCCCGATGGGAGCGGCCGGGATGAAAGCCGAAAAGCCGGGCCAGGTATTCCAAGCTGTGAGACCTCAAGCCAGGGAAAACCGCCCGGGCCAGGTCCAGGCTGTCCCAGACCTCAGCCTGGGGAAGCCAATGATTTTCCAGAAATCCTAGATCGAAGGCCGCATTGTGCAGCACCATGGGACAGTCCCCGGCAAAATCCGAGAACTGGCGGACAGCCTCCTCCAGCTCCGGAGCACCCTCCAAGTCGGCCTCGCTGATTCCTGTCAGCTTCTTTACCGGCAGGGGAATTTTTTTATCGGTGTTGACGAAGGTGCGGAATGTCTCCCGCTTTCCCTCGGCGTTTACGGAAACGGCTCCGATCTCGATGACCGAATCCTGGGAATGCGACAGGCCGGTGGTCTCCAAGTCCCATGCCACGAAGGCGAGGGATTCCATCGCCTCCCTCGCCTTCGTTTTCGCCGATCTTTTATTCTTTTTTGCCGTCATCTGCTTGTTGGGCCGGATAATCGCCTGCCGAACTCACTTGGATCCCTTGTCCACCTCCGACATCCGCTTCATAGCGCAGTACTGTCCGCACATGGTGCACTCGCCGCTGTCTTTCTTGGGGGCCGAGTCGAATATCTCCCGGGCCAGGGGCGGGTTGATGGCCAGCTCGATCTGGCGTTTCCAGTCCAGCTCCTTGCGGGCTTTGGACATGGCCAGGTCCCAGTCACCGGCCCCGGCCACCCCCTTGGCGATGTCGGCGGCATGGGCGGCGATGCGCAGGACGATGACCCCCTCCCGGACGTCCTCCGCCGTCGGCAGTCGCAGGTGCTCGGCCGGGGTGACGTAGCATAGGAAATCGGCCCCGAAATAGGCGGCCCAGGCCCCGCCGATGGCCGCGGTGATATGGTCGTAACCCGGAGCAATGTCGGTCACCAGCGGCCCCAGGACATAGAAGGGGGCGCCCCGACACAGCTCCTTCTGCAGGCGGATATTGGCCTCGATCTGGTTGATGGGAACGTGCCCCGGCCCCTCGACCATGGTCTGTACCCCGGCCGCCCGGGCCCGATCGACCAATTCTCCCAGCAGCACTAGTTCCTGGACTTGCGAGCGGTCGGTGGCATCGGCCAGGCAGCCCGGCCTCAGGCCGTCGCCCAGGCTCAGGGTAACCCCATACTCCTTGGCGATCCACAGCAGCCGGTTGTAATGCTCGTAAAGCGGGTTTTCCTTCTTGTTATAGGCCATCCATTCGATGGTCAAAGCCCCGCCCCGGCTGACCACCCCAACGGTGCGGCCCTGCTCCTTTAGGCGCTCCAGCGTCTGCCGGGTGACCCCGCAGTGGACGGTCATGAAATCCACCCCGTCCTTGGCCTGGCGCTCGATCACCTGGAATATCTCTTCGACCGTCATCTCCACCAGGGATTTTTTCTTCTCCCCCGCCTCCACCGCCGCCTGGTAGATGGGCACCGTCCCCAGCGGCACCGGGCACTGGGCGATGATCTCCCGGCGGATGGCGTCCAGGTCGCCACCGGTGGACAGGTCCATGACGGCGTCGGCCCCGGCCCCCAAAGCGGCCCTCAGCTTCTCCAGCTCACCGGCCGGATCGGTGATGTCCTGTGAGGTGCCGATGTTGGCATTGACCTTGACGCGCAGGCCCGCGCCCACCGCCATCGGCTTCAAGAGCCTGCGGCTCTTGTTCATGGGGACGGCGATGGTGCCTTGAGCCAGGCCCCGGCTGATATGCTCGGCCGGGACCTTCTCCTCGTCGGCTATCCGCTTGATGAGAGATTGGGGTATGGAAACGGACATGGGCGGCCTGTCGATCGGTCGGAATCAACCTCAAATCGCTATCGGAGACAGATCCTACTCTTTGGATTTAGCCGGAGCTTTGTCCTCTTTGGCGTAGCGCTTCTTGAAGCGCTCCACCCGGCCGGCGGTGTCCACCAGCTTCTGCTTGCCGGTGAAGAACGGATGGCAGGCCGAGCAGATCTCGACGTGGATGTCCTTGACCGTCGACTTGGTCTTGATGACGTTGCCGCAGGCGCAGGTGATGGTGGTCTCCTGATACTTAGGATGGATGTCCTTCTTCATGTTCCCTCTATAGATTGATTTGCTTTATTTGCCCGCCAAAAAAAGCGAAACGATCGAAAATGAATAGAACTTTTACAGATTTCTTGCCTTTCGGGTGTTTTTGGGAAAAGGTTTCTCCTATTGGTTCATGGTCTCCAGAAAGGCCTTGTTGCTCTTGCTGGCCTTCATCCTTGAAAGCAACAGTTCCATGGCCTCGATGGGATTGAGCTCGCTTAAGAATTTTCTGAGCACCCAACAACGATTGAGGGCCTCCTGGGGCAACAGAAGCTCCTCCTTGCGGGTGCCGGAGCGGTTGATGTCCAAGGCCGGGAAGATCCGGCGATCGGCCAATTTTCGATCTAAGATGAGCTCCATGTTGCCCGTGCCCTTGAACTCCTCGAAGATGACGTCGTCCATCCGGCTGCCGGTGTCCACCAAAGCCGTGGCCATGATGGTCAGGCTGCCGCCCTCCTCCACATTGCGGGCCGAGCCGAAGAACCTTTTGGGCCGCTGCAGGGCGTTGGAGTCCACCCCGCCGGAGAGGGTCTTGCCCGAATGGGGGATAACCGCGTTGTTGGCCCTGGCCAGCCGGGTGATAGAGTCCAAAAGGATGACCACGTCCTTCTTGCGCTCCACCAGGCGCTTGGCCCGTTCCAGCACCATGTCGGCCACCTGGACGTGCCGCTCCGGCGGCTCGTCGAAGGTGGAGGAGACCACCTCGGCCTTCACCTGGCGCTGCATGTCGGTCACCTCCTCCGGCCGCTCGTCGATGAGCAGGATGAACAGCACCACCTCGGGGTGGTTTTGGGTGATGCTGTTGGCGATCTTCTGCAGCAGCACCGTTTTTCCTGCCCGGGGCGGCGAGACCAGCAGGCCGCGCTGCCCCTTGCCGATGGGCGCTAGCAGGTCGATGATCCGCATGGAGATCTCCTGGGGCTCGCGCTCCAGCACAAGGCGCTCCTGGGGGTAAAGCGGCGTCAGGTTGTCGAACAGTATCCGGTCCCGGGTGGCTTCCGGGCTCTCGTGGTCGACCGCCTCCACCTTGAGCAGGGCAAAATTCTTCTCCCCCTCCTTGGGCGGCCGGATTTGGCCGGTGACCAGGTCCCCGGTCAACAGGTTGAAGCGCTTGACCTGGGTCGGCCCCACGTAGATGTCGTCCGGACCCGGCAGATAGCTGTAATCGGGCGAACGCAAGAAGCCGAAGCCGTCGGGCAAAACCTCCAGCACCCCGCCGCCGAAGAGCAGGCCGTTGCGCTGGGCCTGGGCCTCCAGGATCTTGAAGATGAACTCCTGTTTTTTGAGTCCGCTGGCTCCCTGAATGTCCAATTCCCGGGCGATGGCCGAAAGCTCGGAAACGGTCTTCGACTTCAGGGAGGCGATGTTCAGCTGTTCCTGGGGGCTCATCTGACGGGCTGGGGGGAATGCGTCATTTTTGGGGGAGGGAGTCCTTCTTGGTTGTGTCCGGGGCCGTGGCCCGGGCCTTTGCGCCCCTGATGCCGGCCACCGCCGTCGGCGTCTGGACGCTGTAGGTCTGCTTCTTGCCCTCGAGTTTCCTCACCTTGGAGAGTACCTTGTCGGCAGCCGATCTCTCGGAGGCGGCTGCGGCCGTCATCAGTTCCTGGACCGCACCCCTGGCCGGCCCCTCCAGCTTGGCTGTTCTACCGTCGGCTCCTTTGAGCTCGGCCTGGGAGCCCTTGGCCAGGTCCAGGCTGTCGGCGGCCTCCAACTCCAACCCGATGGACGCCGGCTTCCAGGCGTTCTCGAAGAAGGCCTTGGCCTCGCCGTTGACAAAGCCGACCGTGGCCACCACTACCTTGGCCTTGGGAGCTGGGGCAAATGATTTCGGCGGCTCCTGCCGACTGCAGCCGGCTAGGACGGCCAAAACGATGCCCGATAAGAGTCCTACGATCTTTTGCGGCATATATATTATAAAGATACTATATTTTCCCGCCAAAGTCAATAGAAACCGCCACCTTTCTGCCCCGACCGCCCTTGAGCGGCCTCACCAGCCCGGCCACCACACCGGCCATGGTCTCGGCCACGAAGGGCTTTAGGCCCAAGGGCCTCCCATCCACTGTCAGCCTGATCCTCGGCCCCCGGCCTTTTTCCGAAAAGGATTCGATCAGCCACTCAGCCAGCTGTCTGGTCTGTCCGGGGTTGAAATGCCTGGCTTTGCCGGCGCCGGCAGCCGGCGGCTTTTTGCCGTAGGTGGCTGCTATCCCTTTTAGATTTGATGGAGAGCCCGAGTTTGTTATCAGGACCTTGGGCAGAGGCAGTTTCTTGTATCCCTCGACCAGCAGCAGATCCACTTCGCTAGCCAGCGACCCCAACAGGGCCGCCGGTTCCCCCGCCCTCTCAAAGCGCGCCAGCATCCGGTCGTCGACGATGGCCGAGACCTCGGCCCCAGCCCGGCGCAGACGGTCGGTATCCGTCCCCCGCCGGTCGATCTTGATCTTGGCGTGGGTGTGTTTGAGGACGCTGACCCGGTAGCCCTGGTTCCGTAAAATTGAGACTATCTTTTCGATCAGGCGAGTCTTGCCGGAATCCGAATGGCCCACAAAGGAAACAATGTTGTTCATCCCAAACTCCTAGAACAGTTCAACCGTCAAGGCGTCTCCCGGCATGATATGGGCGGCCTTCTCCGGAAGTATCGCCAACCCGTCGGCCCGCACCATGGAGGTCAGAATCCCCGAGCCCTGTGGCCCGGTAAGCTTGGCGTGGTACCGCCCGTTGCGCCATTCTACCGCCACCCGCAGGAACTCCATCCTCCCAGCCGGCTTGTCTATCTTTTGATCGCTGATAGCTGTTAGTTGTTCTCTGAATATTGAATTCGCCCCCTGCATCTTCAAAAGCAATGGCCTGGCATATTGCTCGAAGATGACCATGGCCGAGACCGGGTTGCCTGGCAGGCCCAACACCGGCTGGCCCTTGATGAAGCCGAAGGCCATCGGCTTACCCGGCTTCTGGGCCACCTGCCAGAAGTTCATCTCCCCCAATTTAGAGAGAGCCTGCTTCATCAGGTCGTAATCGCCCACCGACACCCCACCCGAGGTCAGCAGCAGGTCGCACTCGCCGGCCGCCCGCTCCAGCGTAGCGATTATTTTTTCAAGATCGTCCCCCACGATGCCGTAGTCCCGGACCTCGGCATTAAGCGACCGCGCCTGAGCCGCCAAACTGTAGCGGTTGGCGTCGTATATCTGCCCCGGTCCCAGCGGTTTTCCCGGGTTCACGATCTCGTTGCCGCTGGAGACAATCCCCACCACGGGTCTTTTAGAAACCAGGGCCCCGGTCATCCCCAACGAAGCCATCAGTCCCACCTCCTGCGGCCTTAGTCTTGTGCCTTTGACTATCAAGACCTCCCCGGCACTCACGTCCTCCCCCCGTCTGCGGATGTGTTCGCCCATTCCTACGGATACTTCGATTTGAATTTTGAATTTTGAATTTTGGGATTTTGTGCCTTCCACAGGCACGACACAGTCCGCCCCTAACGGTATCTGGGCCCCGGTCATGATCCTTATGGCCTGCCCTTGGCCCACCGCTTTGGAAGCCACCTTACCTGCCGGCACGTCCTCGATCACTTCAAGCAGCACCGGTGATTTTGGGGAAGCGGCGGCAATGTCGGCCTGACGGACGGCAAACCCGTCCATGGCCGAGTTGTCTTTGGGAGGGATGTCGAAGCGCGAGATGATTTCCTCGGCCAGTATCCGGCCCAGAATGTTTTCAAGCGGGCAGGTCTCGTTTCCCAAGAGCCGGACGCCGGCCAATACTTTATTGCGGGCCTCGATGTAAATTATCATGGCTCCTCCCTCCAGACGCGTACTGCGCTGGCCTTGAAAATCGCGTAAACCTTTTTCCCTTTTTTCAATCCCATCTCCTCCCAAGAGGCTTTGGTGATGACCGCGACCAGCGGCAGCCCCGCATCCATCATCACTTTATAGAGGCCGCCTTCGGAAATGACTTCCTGTATTGTTCCGGGGAGAACATTTCTGGCGCTGCTGGCCAGCGGTTCCAGTGAAAGAATGATCTCAGCCGGGTTGAGGCTGGCGGCCGCCCGTCCCTCCAGGCCGGTGACCACCTCAAAGCTGGCCCCGGGGGCCGAGAAAACCTTCCGGCCTTCACGACAGGCGACCGAACCCGAGAAAACATTGTCCCGGCCCAAAAACTTGCTCCAGAAAGATCGATCTCCTTGATGCAGCACCTGCTCGGCCGGACCGGCCAATTCTATCCTACCCTGGTTCAGAAACCAGATCCACCGGGCCAGCCGCTCCACCTGCCATAGGTTGTGCGAGGCCAGCACCACCGTCCTGCCGGCTCGTTCCAGAGCGACGATGGCCTGCTCGATCAGCTTGGCGCTCAACGGATCCAGGTTGGCGGTCGGTTCGTCCAAAAAAATTATCTCCGGTTCCCAAGCCAAGGCCCGAACCAATGCCAGACGCTGGGCCTCTCCGGCCGAAAGCAAGCCGGCCTCCCTCTGCTCCAACCCCGAAAGCCCCAACTTCTCCATCAGGGCGGCCACCCTGGCCCGGCGCCCTGCCCGGGGTTGTCCCCTGACCCTCAGTCCATATTCGGCGTTGTAGCGGACGCTTCCTGACAGCATCACCGCCGGGCTGTGCACCAGCACCATTTTTCGCTGCCAAGTCGTAGCCGCTCTCCGACAAACGATTCCAGCCGCCTCACCGTTGATCTCGAGAGAACCAGAGTCCGGTTTCTCCAGCAGGGCCAGTATTCGCAATAGTGTTGTCTTGCCGGAGCCGTTGGGCCCCACCAGGGCATATATCCCCGGGATATCGATCGACAGCGTGACATCTGACAGGACCGACGTCCCGTCAAATTTCTTTGTGAGGCCGCAAGCTTCAATCTTCACCTTCCTGCCCTCCCCTGGATCAGCTGCAGGACGATGTTCACCCCGATAGCCATAAAGAGAAGTATCAATCCCAGGGCGATCCCCAGTTCGAAGTTGCCCTTCATGGTCTCCAAGGCGATGGCCGTGGTCATCACCCGGGTCTGGCCCCTGATGTTGCCGCCCACCATCATGGTCATCCCGGTCTCGCCCAGCACCCGGGAAAATCCGGCAATGAAGGCGGCCCCCAGTGAGAAGCGGGCCTCCCGCATAATGCCCAGGATACTCTGAGCGCGGCTGGCGCCCAGGGTAACCATGGTCTCTTTCACCCTCTGGCCCACCCCCTGGAGCGCGGCCACGGAAAGTCCGGTCATCAGGGGAACGATGAGAACTGTCTGGGCAATGACCATGGCCCACCGAGTGTAAAGCAGTTGCCAGAATCCCAGCGGCCCGGAGCGCGACAGCAACAGGTAACAGACCAATCCGATGACCACCGCCGGCACGGCGATGAAGCTTTGCACCGCACCGATGACGACCCGCTTGCCGGAAAATCGGTTCAGGGTGATGGCCAAGGCCAATGGGGCGGCCAGGCAGGAAGCCAGCAGAGCGGAAGAAAGCGAGATTTCGAGCGAAAGCAAAACGATGCTCCAGATCTCGGTATCAAACCCGGCCAGAAGGCCGAAGGCTTGTAAGAGGCTTTGGCCAAGGCCCGCCATTACCTTTTACTCCCATCGGCCCTGATTGGGGTTGAATCGGAACCGGCCGCCGAAAGGTACAAAGATTGTCCGAAGCGGCCGGACCCGAACCGTCGGATCATGCCCTGCACCCGAGGCAAAAGCATAAAGTCAGAAAATTTGACGGCCAGCCGGTGGTTTACCTTGGGATGCCTGGCCGGCGAAACCAACATCAGGTGATAGGGATTGAAGAGGACGGAATCGCCCCAGACCAAGACTTTCAGATGGATCTCCTTTTGGTGGACAAAATAAGTCCCCCGGTCGCTCAGACAGTAAGCCCGTTTTTCGTTGGCCAGGCGCAACACCGTCTCCATTCCGGCGCCGGCCTCAAGGTACCAGGAGCCCTTGGGCGACAGGCCGGCCGAATGCCAAAGCCGCTGCTCCTTCTTATGGGTGCCCGATTGATCGGCCCGGGAGACGAAAACGGCCCGGGTATGGTAGATCTTCTTCAGGGCCTCGACAGCCGAGGCCTGCCCTTTGATCCCGGCCGGGTCCTCGGCTGGACCAATGATCATGAAATTGCTGGACATCACCAGGCGGCGGCCGGTGAAAAAACCCTCGTTGACAGCCTCCAGCTCGGCTTCCGGATCGTGGACCAAAACAATGTCGGCGTTTCCCTGGCGACCGCACCGGAGGGCGGCCCCGGTCCCGACGGCTATGGCCTGCACCCGACATCCGTTTTCTTTTTCGAACAGCGGCGTCAGAGAATCCAGCAGCCCCGAATCCACCAGACTGGTGGTGGTGGCCAGCACCAGACTAGGCTGGCGGCTTTGACAGGCGGTCAAGGCCGTCCATAGAAAAACTGCCGCCAGAGCCGGGATCGCCACCCTAAAAGAAAGCCTGGAGCGTATACGTCCTATTTTCGATGAAGTGTAGAGCATAGCCTCGGTCGTAAAAAAACCCCATCGAGGTCGATGGGGCGCGGTGCCGGCAACCTCTCCTTTCCGAACACGGGAGGCGCGGCTGTTTCCCGCCGCACCCTTGTCCGCCATTGGCGGAACCGTTCCACTCACCATGGCCAATGACTTTAGGGAAGCGGAATCGGAGATGATGGATTACACCCTAAAAGGGCCTTTTAGAGCAAGATGTTTATATTACTATAATTTTATAGCAATGCTGACCCGGTGGGTGTTTCCCAGGTCGTGCCCGTTCCAGGCGTAGTCCAGCCTCAGCCGCCAGACGGCCGCCCCCCCGCCCCAGACCGCCTGGCCCCGGTCCCATCCGCCCCTGAGGAACAGCCGGCGGTATAGCTCCAGCTCGGCCCCGGCCCTTGACTTCTGCAAGGGTTCGGTCGAGGTCTCCCAGCAGGCCAGAGCCGAGCTCCGCAGAAAAGCCAGCGGCTGAAGGTACGAGACACCGATTCTGGCGGCCGCGGGACGAACATCCTGGTGCTGGCGGGGCGTGTCCCAGGAGATGGCGGTGCCGCCGATATCGGTGATCGCCAGGCTAAGGCTGAGCGTCCCCAGGAAGCGGCGCCGGGGATCAACGATCATTTCCCCAAAAGCTTTTGAATCGTTTGCCGGATAAAAAACATCGGCCAGCCTGACCACCGCCACTAAGCCGGCGTCCATCCCCAAACCGGTGGCCTGATGGTTGTCCAGACGGTTGTAGATCAATTTAAGGCTTACCCCGCTGTTAAGACAGATGGTCCGACCGGTCGGCCTGATCCGGTGCTTGAAGGCGGCCGAGGCCAAGAGTGCGTTTTCGTTGTCGCTGAAATCACCCTGGGGCGGCGTGCCCACCGTATGGGAGAACCTTGGGATGCCGTCGACGCCCAGTCTCACCCAACCCAGGCCCAGCCACATTTTGGATGATACCGGGCCGGAGGCGGCCAGAAAATCGTGATCGGCTAGGCCATCCAAAAGGGAGCTATGTCCGGCCATCAGCTCGTAGCCCGCCTGTCGGGAAAGAGCCCCGGGATTCCAATAGACGGCGCTGGGATCGTCGGCCACCGAACCATAGGCCCCGCCCAGGGCCTGGGCCCTGGCTCCCACCGGGATGTTCAGAAACTCGCCGCCGTAACGGTCGGCCCCGGCATTTCCGGCGGACAGAAGCGCTGCTAGCGCCGCGGCTATTTTTATGTTAGCCAGGTTCCCTCTCATTTCGACCTTATCTGAGGATGGCCAGCTTGCCGGTCCGCTTCTCGGCGCGCTCGCCGGCCCATACCGTCATTACATAGAAATAGACGCCGTTGGCCACCCTTCTCCCCTCCCTGTCCGTCAGGTCCCAGTCGAAGGTGTGGACCCCGGAGGCGTATCCGCCCTCCAGCGTCCGGAGATGCCGGCCGGCCACGGTGTAGATGTCAGTCCGCCAGCGGTCGGCGTGATCTCCCACGAAGAAGTAGAAGGTGGTCAGATCGCCGTCCACCGGATTGGGGTAGTTGGCGATCTCGTAGAGGCCGAAGGCGACCAGAACGTCGACTTCGTCCCTGCTGATCGACCTGTTTCCCAGAAGATCGGCTGCCTCGAATTCCAAGGTATGGTGTCCCTGGCCCAGGGTAGCGGGGTACAGCACCGGCAACGAACGGGAGTCGGCCGGGTTGAAATCGATCGAGTAGTTGCTGATCGGCATCTCGACGCCATCCTGCCTGATGCGAAACGAAAATGGATCCACTCCGTCTGGATCCTCGGCGATTATATGGTAAAGCTGGGCGGAGGTCCTAACATAATTGCCCCAGCCCGTAGCCCGCCGATCGACTCGAGCAACGATGGTCGGACCGGTAGTGTCGGCTCTGCAGAGCAGAGAAAACAGGCCGGTTGACTGGGATCTCCCCCAGCACCAACCAAACAAGCGGTCTTCTCCAATAAGTTTGTGCTGTCCGGACATCTTACCAAGGCAATATACTCCGGCATTCTTAACATTGGCGCTGTCCAGTCCGCTGTCGGCAATGGCCACATAAATCCTTTTTGACGGCAGCAAGCCGAGAGAGGAGTCGCAAAGCCCAACCATCAACCCGTAATACGGCAAGATGGTGTCAAAAGGAACAAGCCCTGGCTGAAGTGAAGGATAATAAGGCGAGCTGCCGTCTATCTCCAACTCGCCGTAAAACGCTACGGCGCTGTCGGGCAGGCAGGAGTCGGGAAGAAACCAGCGGAACCTGCCGCCATCCAGGACGACTGTGTCTCCGCTGCCGCCGGTTTGGTTCAGCTGCCAATAATAGTAAGGTTCCTTGGGAACCCGGCAGGGCGCGGACCGGTTGTTGCTGGTGTCCTGGTCGGACGGGGACATGACACCCAGGGGATCGATTCTTATGTAAACATCCGTCCTTCTGTTTCCATGGGGCCAGGACAGTTCGGCCTTTTTCACCTGGTTGATCTTAACGGTGTCAACCATGACCACACCGATCAGCGAATCGCTGCCTTCCGCATAGAAATGGACTGGGACGGCAACAGCATCCATCTCCCCCCGGTTTCTTATCCAGGCTTGCAACGACAGCCTTTTGTATCCACCCATGGATACCGGGGTTGCTAGGGGGTCGGGCACAAGGTCCGGCCTCCTCCAGATGCGGACGGTTTGATAATCGCTGCTCCAGATCAGACCTTGGGTGTCAGCCAGTGACAGACGGTAAATCAAATATGGCTGATACCCGGCCATAACCAGTCTTGATGAAAGGCTGAAGGTATCCCCGCCTAACGGCACCATGGCTACGCGGTTTGTGGCCGATAAAGTGTCGTTTCTTGACCCGAAACCGTAAGAGCACCATACGCTGTCGATGCCGCTTTGGCTGTAGGCCAAAGCCGAGATCGAAATGCTGTCTAAGTCGGTGGGACGGGCAGGGTTAACCCGGAAACCGGAAAATGCCGGACAGCCCACACCCAGATCGGTTGAACTTGCCCAGTCTCTATGACCATGCTTGAGATACACCCTCGCTCGATAGCTTCCGGAATCCAGTGTGCTGTCCCCTGCTAAAACCACCTTAGCAAAGCCGGCCTGGGTTACGGTGAAGGCCCTTTGCAGCCTGACGGTGTCGGTGAAGTCGGCCAAAGAGAACAGGCCTATGGATGATGCTGGAAAATCACCCGTCAACAGCAAACCAAGTGAATCTCCCGGGGCCACCGAGGACGGTGACAGAGCGGGCCTGAGGCCGGTGTCGGCCAAAGCCAGGCTGGTGGCCGGATCCCCCAGCAGGTTGAAGCTGCTCATCATCTCGGATATGTACCCGCCGGGAGGCAGGCCTCCGGATAGCTGGTATTTGGCGGAAAGAGCGATATCACCCAAGCGCCTATTGCCCTTTTCATTAATGGCTCCAGCCACCGTCCATTCCATGGTGTTCCCCCAAGAGGGGCCGCTAGAAGCCAGCACCCCGATGGCTCCACCATGGGCCCGCAGCAGATCCTGTGACAGGGAGGTGGTATCCGGAACGTCGAAGGCGCCGCTGAAACAAGTGGCGGCGGTGACAAAAGGCCAACGGCCCCAGTTGTTGAGCCTAGGGATCTCATTGTTGGTAAAGAAAAAACTCATCGACCATACTCGGCCGCCGCCATGTCCATAATAGAAAAGAACTGCCGACCCCTCGTTGAACTGTTCGATGAGGTTCTGAGTGCTGTGCTGACCCGGGCCGTGATAGACCTTGGAAACAGTGAACCTGGGGTCAAGAGAGCTGGCCAATTGATCGCTGGGGGTATGGAAATCATCCCCAGGTTCTTTAGGCCAACCGGCCACCAGCATAAAATCGCGCCGCCATTGATCGACGATCGGACTGTTCTCGTAGAAATATCTCTTGTTCTCCCACTGGGCATACTGCGGTACGGTAGATACCGCCAACCGCCCCAAGGCGATGTCGGGCAGCTGGTCGCTTCCGGAAACGCAAGCGTACCAGTTGTCATCGGCCACCGGCCCGAAATCGTCGGTTCGGGTGAAGTGGACCGGCACAAAATCGATGCGACTGTTGCCCAGCAGATTCCTGGGATCGTACGACCCCTCACCCATAAGCAATACATAGGCTGGAGGCTCGACCCAATGCTCGTAGGCGTATCTTATGAAATCCTTTACGGCAGCATCCGACGGGAGTCCCCCGTTGAACTCGTCGTAGATGTCCGAGGTCAGGGCCACTGTAGCGCTGGGGAATTGGGCCGATCTCTGGGCTGCCAGAGCCAAGGCTTGGGACCGAAGCGTGTCCGGAGCCACTATCAAGTATAAGCCGCGGTTGGTGAGGTTTCTCAGATCAGAAGACCTGTTCGGGATAATAGCCGCCGGTTTCAATCTGGCTGCCGCCCCCCCGTCCACCGCCACATAGCCGACAGGGCCGAAGCTTTTGTCTTGGAAAGTTGCCTGATAATCAAGCCCGGAAGGCCCAGCTTCGATTTTAATCCCCGTCAGTTTGCTGGTTCCGGGCTTATATATATCTATGACATGACTGCTGAAACCGCCGACCGTAAACTCGCATAAGGTATCCGGAGTACCTGACGGCCGGATGAATTCCAACCTATCGCCTTCTGGCTTATAGAGGCGGAAATATGAGACCTCTATCCAATTCAGCAAATAGCTGTCGTTTGTATAGGGAACTTGCGCGTGATAAAAAATCAGACGGTTGGATGTCGGTTGGCACCAGTGCGAAGGAATCGAAACACGATATAGGTAAGGCGCCTGGCCGTCGAAAAACTGCGCCGGCAGGACGTGGCCGTTAATGGTGGCCGCCACTCCGTGGTCCGGATCGGTTCCGTTATCTACATAGGTATAACCGTGAAGAGCCACGGTAAACTCGACCGGCGATTGGGATGAAGCGTTCAGCCCTGACAGGTCGAATACGGCCACCAAACTGTCTCCCTGGTCCACCCGGCGCCAGAACCAGCGATCGCTCTGATCGCTCTCCCTTTTATTGAGCCTGACAAAAATGCTGTCGTGTTCAAAATGCAGGGTGTCGTTGAACTCCGAGGGAACATAGCTGTGGTGCGAGGAAGGCAAGGCATCCTCCTCCACCATCCTGGCCCCGTTGGCCCCGCCGAAACCGAGGTAGTAGACTTGGTTATCGGTGTAAGCATGGAAATGGGTGTTTTCTCCTTTTGCTCTTTGTCCAAAAAATTCAAAATAATCCTGGAGATCGAAAATTCCGTCCTCCTGTCCTGGGAAATATATTGGCACCTCCCGGCCCCGGTAAAAAACCTTCAAATTCCTGGGGTCGAAAAGCCTGGGATCGATGCCGGCCGCGGCCAGATCGGCATAGCCGACACGATGGATACCGTCGGATCTCACCAGCATCTTGAATGGCAGGGTGTCCGAAGATACGGTCGAGACCTTCTGGTTCTGCCCGGTCGGCCGGCAGAACCATTCTGCAGCCTGTACGCTGTTAATCAGAACATCGAGGGCCGTTTTTTCGGAAGGGGTTGGCAAGGGGGGGGGCCAAGGATCCGCCGGACGGTCCTGTGTGTAGGCGGGTAGGTATTTTATTGAGATATTGAAGCGGTCGCTCCATTGCAGCGCCTCCGGTCCCGGCCGGAAGACAACAGGAAAGACCGTGACCGTGGCCACTTTGATCCGGCCTATCCATGCCGGCTCGGAAACCATGAGCTTAGTTTTGGGATACGTTCCATCCACCCGGTAACCATCCCCTAAAATAAAAGCCCTCTCGGTTCCGTCGTTCAGTCCTGGAGCCGGCAGAGGTCTTATTCCTTTCAATTCACCGCCCCCCGAGGTCGAAACCTCGGCTACAAGACGATGATTGGGGGGTACCGCCACCATAAAGCTTTTCTGAGGCAACTCCGGCTGGCCGGGATCGGCAGAGGCTCGGCAGCCCTCCATGACGATCCGGTGGTATGTTCTTTCACCGATGACTACCGATGTCGTTTCCGGCCGTTGGAAGCGAATATCTATCTCCAGGCCCTGGCGGCCGCTGGACATCAAGGTCATCTCAAAAGCCGAGGCGGCCGAGGTAAGGACGAAAATGGTTGTCAGTATGCTTTTGACCGTCATCATGATCATGCGAAAGATGTCGTCGATGGACTATCTCAAGACGACCAGCTTCCGGCTGGCGCTTTGTCCGTCGGCCGTAATTCTGACCAGGTAAACCCCCGATGCTGGACGCAGACCGTCACTGCACAGTCCGTCCCAGAAAATAGAATTTATCCCCGCTTTTATTCTGTTATTCTTAATGTTCACCAAGCGCTGTCCGGACAGGTTGTATATGGCCAGCTCGGCCGTCCCGTCCGATGTTCGGTTTTTCAGGGTAAAATCAAAGCGGACCCGTCCGATGGATGGGTTTGGATTGATGGTGAATCCGGATATTATCCTTGAATTTGAATCGCCCGACAACGCCCCTTTAGGCCAAGGGTTGATGATGTTCCTCATGAAAAAGACATCGGGGGCGTAAGCCTGGTTTACTCGCATCTCGGTCCAGGCCAGCTGCAGGTTGCCCCTGGAATCGGCCGCCACCGATGGAATAAGGGATGCCGCGTTTTGATAGGTCAGTCTGCTTTCCGGTCCCCAAACTCCGCCGGACCATCGGGCCGTATAGATTTCATAATTGCCTTCCCGGTCGTCCGCCCAGAATATATCCACCAGGCTGTCGCTCCGGCAGGCCATCACCGGCCAACAAGAATGCGAAGGATCGAAGGTGATTCTGGCCTCCGGCCCCCAACTGCCGGTGGCTGCCGACAACCGTCGATAATAGATTTCGCCGTTGCCGTCGCGGTAGTCCTCCCAAGCCAGGTGGAGATTGCCGGCAACGTCGGAAACCAGGCATGGGGTAAAGGCTCCGAAGGTGGAATGGCTGACGGCGCTGTCAAGGCCCCACCCCCCTGAGCCTTGGGATATAAAAAATATCTGGTTGATGCCGGTGCGAAAGTCCTGCCAAGCCACGGCCGGCCGGCCCAGCGAGGTGGCGGCACTGGGGAAAGACGCTGCCCGGCAAAGCGTATCCAAGCAATACTCGGATTGCCAGGAGACTCCATCGAAGGTTCTAGCGTATATGCGGAAGCCGCCGTTCCTATCGTCCTGCCAAAAAACGTCCAACCGTCCACCCGGTCCGTTGGTAATCGAAGGATGCCATGAATGCAACGGATGGCTGGTCAGCCTGACAGTCGAGGACCAGTCATTGCCCTGATACATGCGATAGACGATGTCGTCGTTTCCCTGGTCCGGATAATTGATATCGTTGCTTTCCCAAACTACGTGAAGCCTGCCATAATCATCTATGACACATGAGGGATTCCAGTTGTGGAAGGCTGAATTATTGAAGGCCCCCACCAGAATATCTCCGGACCATGTTTGGCCGTCATAGATTTTGCAGAATAACCTGTAACCGCGATTGGGCGCCGGGCCCATGCGGGAATCATGCCACAACAAGAACACCGTGTCGCCTGAACAGGCAATCCCTCTGGCGTTGTTTGGGGTGGTCCAAGAGCCCCCCACCGACCACTCGGTCAGGTTCTCTTCGCTGCCCCATTCCGCCCCGGCAGCAGATGCAATCAGGCAGAGGATGGAAATAATGATTTTACCTTTTTCCCTCATAATATGAAAAGTCTAACACAGTAATTTTAGAAAATCAATACCTTGGCAATCTTAGCAAAAGGGCCCGACCGAAAGGTCGGGCCCTTCAAAACCTTTCAGGTTAACGAATGATAACCAGCCTGCTGGTCAGCCTGGTCTGCCCGGCCTCAAGTTTGTAAAAATAGACCCCATTGGAGACCTGACGGCCATGGTCGTCCCGGCCGTCCCATCGGATAGAATGGACGCCGGAACCGGCCTGACCCTGGAAAATTGTTTTTACCAACTGTCCTCCCACGTTGTAGATTCTCAGGATGGCCGTGCCCGGGTTTTCCAGGTTGAACGATATTATCCCGTAATCGGACATGGGATTGGGCTTGGCGCCCAAAAGAATGTTTCTGCCGACTGCCAAGCCGGGCTCCGGCTCGCCTTCCACCTGGTAAAAGACATCTGCTCCGAACCACTTCAGGCAGCGAGCGATGAAACGGGTTCTGGATACGCGGTTGAGAGTCGACGAGACCAAGTGCTCTAGGGGCACCGCACTGAACACCGTTTTGAAGGTCTCGGTGGAACAGCGCACCACCCCGGAACCTCCCACGGTGCGGTAGGTGAATACCGAGTCGGCGCCGGCTAGCGGTACCAGACGATCGCAAGACCTGGCATTAATAGCGGTCATCGTCAACGAGTCCGAAGGCCCATTGCTTATGGGGTAGCATCCTGATTGGCCCTTAAGGATGATCTGGTTGGCGTTGCCTGAAAGATAGCTGGCCTTGAGATACTGCTGAAAAAACACGGAGGTGTCCCCGATGTTCTGTCCCAGGTTCTTGGAAGACAGCAGCAGAGATCCCCCGCGATCCAAAAAGGCTACCAGACTGTCACGGTCGGTTTGGCTCAAAGTGTTGACGCTGTCTAGACCGGTGAACCAAACGACCATGTTGAAGTTGGAAAGCAAGGAATTCACGGAAAGCAGCCGATTGTCCCAGTAACCGTAGAACTGTACCACCGTGTCTAGAGAAGCTAAGTATAAATCGCCATATTCCTCCAAGTTCAGGGCGTCGTTTACCAAAAGTATGCGTTGCGGATTGTCGCCGGCGAAAAACTGCCAAGGGTTGATCCCAGGACCGTAAGGACTATAGCTGGTGTTTCCTATAAGAGAGATGCCGTCGCTGGCTTTGTCGCGGGCTTGGACATAGTACTGCACCAGGGAACCGTAGGGCTGTACCGGGATGGCGCCCCGGTACTGGTCGGGTACCCCGGTGGGATACATCGGCAGATAATGCCAGCTGGTGTCGGCCGAGGGTTTGGAGCGATAGCATAACCTCACTTGGTGGATGCCCGAGGTGTCTCGAACCGAGGCGAAAACTTCGAAAGGTCCGTTGCCTGAATTGTTGGCCAGACAGGTGAGGCCGCTTATCTGAGGCGGCTGCCAATCAAAGATTTTGAACTTGAATATGGTGTCCGATTCAAGCACGTAGTTGCCTGTCAGGCCGTCGTAGGCCTTGATGTACCAATTAACCGAAACCGGGTTGATCACGGGTTGTTCCTGCTGGGGTATGGTATAGTAATGAATTCTGGGGTCGGTGCTTCCCAGGCTGTCGCGGGGATAAGGCACCCAACTGCCTAACCCGAAGGAATACACCCAGAGCGAGTCGTTGGAAATCTGCCCCTCCGACCGAAATGTTGTCCATACCGGGAAGGGACCTGTCTGGCCGGTGTTGGTCAGGATTCTGGTATCAGTGGGCCATGGGTCCCGCAGGGTGAAGTGGTTCAATGAGTCTTTTCTAGGAGGATAGTACGTCCAGTCGCCGCTGGCCTGGTCGTAGGCTGTCAGATACCACAGGTAATTGGCCGGCGTCTGGGCATTGCCCGGATGTCGCGGTATGCTGAAGTAATACCTGCCATCAACCCCGATGCTGTCATAGGGCAGTTCGTTCGACCCGCCCAAGTCGTAGGTCAGTGTGGCCGAGGAGACGGTCGAGGAACTAGTTATCTCGGCGCTGACCACGAAAGGCCCGGTGTAGAAAGTATCGGACAGAGGGGTAACCCCGGCGAACTGCGGGTTGTAGACCGTGTTCATAAAGCTGTAGTATTGGTTGTTGCCCGGATCCTCGGTATAGTTATGCCAGGGATCCTCGGCATAGACGGAATAGGCCACCAACACCGGAGTCTCCATGCCGGAAGGAATTGACGGAATATCGAAATAGAAGGTGTCTCCCGACTGGGTGTATTCCTCTATCCAATTGTCGTCAGGAGCCCCCGATCCATTGTAGGACCAATACCAAGGTCCGTTGTCGGGATTGAAGCAAAAGCCGAGGGATGCGTATCCCACCCCGTCCGCCCCCCTGATAACCGTGCGGACGGTGAAGGGCCCGGAGTAGCTCGTGTCCGGCCACAAAGTGGTCAGGGTTATGGACGGCGCCACGGCCAGGGTTGTGCCAGAGACAGCCAGAATGGTTATGGTCAAAATTAATATCGTCTTTCTCATCTTCGTCTCTCCTTACGGCAGTATTACCATGTTTCTGGTGTGGCCATACTTTCTGGCCCCATTGGCCGAGGCGGCTTCCATCCGGTAGAAGTAGCATCCAGCTGGAAGTGTTTTTCCCGAGCCGTCCCGAAGGTTCCAATTTACCTCGTGAATGCCCGGCCCCCTTTCCCCCTGAACCAGGTCGGCCACCGACTGACCCAGAATGTTGTAGACGCTGAGCCTCACTTGACAGGCTTCAGGCAACGAGAAGCGAATGGCGATTCCGACCCGGGCCGGATTGGGGGTATTCTGGTACAGCCGGAAAGGAGCCCTCCTGTCGCCGGGGCCGGCCATCTCCCCTGTTTTGTCCCAGGGCTGGATTCTAATGAAGACCCATTCACTAAACCGGCTCTCGTTGGCCGGATTTTGTTGATCATAGGCGGTTACCGCGTAGACATAGACCGAATTGGGTTCAATCAGGGTGTCGGTGAAAACGGTATCCGGAGTGGCAACCTCGCCTATCCGCGACCAGGAAGGCATGCCTGCTTCCACCGCCCGATAGATGCGGTATCCGGCCAGATCCGGCTCGCTGTTGGCGCGCCAGCGGCAGATCAATTTATTGGAGTCCTGGGCGGCATTCAGGCCGGTCGGGATCTGGGGCGGCATATAATCCAAGGTGTCGGTTAGGAACCAACGTAGGATCCTGGACATCAGAGTGTCGCGGGTCTGCCAGGTGGACAACGCCTCAAAGGGAAATGAGGTGTGAACCATCCGGTATCCGGTGCCGGCATCATGATAGCGCAATCCGTTAAAGCTGCCGTTGTCGGCCGTTAGAAAGCCGTAAACCGGAACGGCCGGAGTGTCCGGCGTCAGGGAATAGGCAAACGAGGGGAAGGTCCATCCCATGTAAGCTCCGTTCATCCGGTCGTATTCTAGGGTATCTGAGAAACCGTCTCCTATAGGGTCGCCCGCCACCCCGGCCACGCGGTAGGTAGTTAAATTATACCAACCCGCCGCCGGGCTCAAGCCCATATAGTCTGTCCACAGGTTGGGATGGACGGTGGTGTCGGGATTGCCGAAGCCTAGATATTTCTGCCCCGAGATCCACAACTTGCCCCCATTGCTGAGATAATCCATCAGGAGGCTTTGGTTGCTGACGCTGATGGCCTTATAGTTCGGCAGTCTTCCATCGTAATTTCCCCCTAAATTCCAGATGACCGCTGGAAACTGTTCTAGGTATCCCGGCACCAATTCCTTATGGGAGCCGATGGTGATGGCGCTGTATCGGTATCCCAGATTGGCCAGTGAGGACTCTAGGTATTTGGTCCAGGATTCATCGGATATATCAACCGCGCCGCCGTCGTTATCTACCAGCAGGACGGTGGCCGGGGGCGGCAGGGGTTCCCTGGTCTTCCCCCTGACTATGAAGTCGTCGATGTATAAGCCCTCGCCCACCGTCATGTCTCCGTCGGTGCTGGTGGAAATGCGCAGTTTGACCACCTTGCCCGCATGCTGGGTGATGTCCAGGTAGCCCATCACTTGCTCATGGGAGGTCCATTGCAGGGAGGCTTGGGGATAACCAACATAGACGTAGGGCGTCACTCCCTGCCAAGAGTAGCCGCTATCTAGCGAAATATCGACCGAATAGTTATCGAAAATGCCGTTGGCGTCTCCCCCGGTATCCGGCATGTCTATCCACAGCATGAAGTCCACCCGGCAGGGCTCGGTGGTCTGCACCAGGCTTAGGTCGATAAGGGGTGAGATAATGGCGTCGGAATAGCCCCAGGAATGCATGCGGGTATTTTCGTCGCCGCAATACCAAGACTGCACCGGGCTGTTGGCCCGGTAAGTCGTCTTATGCCAGTGAATGGCCGGAATCTTGGAGCCTGGCGTCCATCCCAGGTTGCCCGACTCGCAGTCGTCGAAGAAAATGCTGGCCCGTCCGCCTCCGGCGCTGAGGGTGTCGACCGATAGGTTGTCGAAATACCAAGCCCCATGGTATCCGGCGGCGCTGTTCTCATCAGACTCCATGGGGTCGCTGACCACGGCAAAGCGAAGCTTGACCGTCTGCCCCTTGAACTGGGTCAGGTCGAAGGTGACCATGGTCCATCCGCTATTGGTGCCGCCCCAGCCGGCAATGGGCATGGAGTCGGGTACCAGGCCGGTATAGTGCCAGGCGTAGGAGTCAAACAAGTTGTAATCGCTGGCTCCTGCCCCGTCCGAACGGAGGGTGTCGGGCCGTATCAGAGTCCAGTTGGCCCCGTTGTCGGTGCTGGCCCATAGGTTGACACAGTCCCAGTCGCTGCCACCCCCTGGCGCCTCGACGCTGTAGTAGTGGTGGAATCTGAGCTGGACAGAATCCGCTAATATAGAGGTAAGGTCGAAATCCGGAGAATAAAGCATCTGCACCCAGCCGTTGCCGTAGCCCGGGGACACCGCCCAGATCCCGGCGAACTGGTTAGTGCCGCACCACCAGTGGTGGCCGGCATACGCCCCCACCGGGCAGTAGGTGTTGATGTTCCAGAACGGCTCCTGGACCGCGATATCCATAGTGTCCCAGCCCATGGTGTCGGTCTCAAAATCGTCGAAGAAGATGGTGTCCACCGCCGCCTTGCTGTTTTGCTGCCAGGGATCGGCGATCAACTTAGCCCTCTCCCGCTTGGCCGCCCCAGCTCCCACAGCCAAGGTCAGGACCATTGCGGTTGTCAGGCACAACCAGACGTGCTTCCACATGGCTTCTCCTATTTTAGAGTGTTGTGTCTAAATGACTTATATTGTATTATATGTAAAAAATGGTTCATTTGTCAACCAGTTTATAGCCACCAAGCAAATACTGAGCATCGGATATCCGAAAAAGGCTGGTTTCGGAAAAAAATGATTATCCCATTGCTTCAGGAATGTCACCCCTATCGGTTAGACTATCTCGT
>CAZPNX010000011.1:55373-85490 GCA_964588285.1 uncultured bacterium | reverse complement strand
CGATGGCGATCCGGTCCTGGGGCCGCAGCTCGTTCACCAGCATCTTGAAGGCGGACTTTAAAAGCGGCAGCTTGTCCGGGCTCTGCATGGAGCCGGAGACGTCTATCAGAAATACTAGATTCGCCGGCGGCAGCTTGTCGGTGGGCACCTCGCGGCCCTTGAGCCCGATGCGCACCAGCTTGTGGGCCTGGTTCCAGGGGCAGCCCGCCATCTCCACGTTGATGGCGAAGGGATCTCCGTTTTCGGGCTGGGGATAATCGTAGGTGAAGTAGTTTACCAGCTCCTCGATGCGCACCGCGTCCTTGGGCGGCATCTGTCCGCCGCTCAAAAAGCGCCGCACGTTGGCGTAGCTGGCCGGGTCGACGTCGATGGAGAAGGTGGACAGCGGGTCGTGGATAACTTCGAGGAATTTGTTCTCATAGATCCTGGCGTACTCCTCGGTGTTGAAGTCCGGCGGCAGGTAGCAGGAGCTGCGGTCGCACTCGGCCGACACCATCCCGCAGGCCGGGGACGTCGGCGCGTACTGGCATTTTAATGCGTCAAGCTTCAGGTCCCTGGTCCTGGGCTTCTCCGCCTTCAGCTTGAAGTTGGCGGTGGCGGTGGCGTTCTTGGAGACCCGAAGCAGCCTTAAGGTGGCCGTCCGATAGCCGGCCATGCTGGCCTTTACCGTGTGGAACCCGGCCGGTACGTTGGCTATGGTGAACCTGCCGTCGGCGCCGGTCAGGGCCGAGATCCCGGGGCCCTTGACCACGACCGTGGCCCCGGATAGGGGCGCCCCGGTCGTGACGTCGGTGACTACTCCGGTGATGGTGCCGTGGTCGGACGCGAAGGCCCGGCCGCCCAGAGTGAAGAAGATGGCGGCCATCAGGATAGGGATGGTGTTAGGTTTCATGGGAGATTCCTTTCTTTTGGCTTATGTTGTCTTTGTATTATATACCTCACGGTGATTTATTTATTCCAGGTCATGGTGGCTTAATGATTCTCCTCGCAGCAAGCTGCGAGGTATCTTAAGGTAGATTAATTGTATGAAAACCTACGGTTTTCATCCTTTCCCTGAAAGGTAACCTCGAAGCAAGCTTAGAGGAATAGTTGATTTAATAGTTAATTATTTTGCGTTCCTTTCTTAACATCCGCCTCCCAAAAAGACAGCCCGGATACTGGATCCGGGCTTCATAAATATCACTTAATACAGCTACATCTGTTTTGTCTTTTTATCCAACCACCGGCATCCCAGATACACCTCCCTAAAGCCCCTGGGTTCGTGCTTCCCCTTGGTGATGATCAAAGTATCCCTGGAGCCGGCCTGCTTTAGGGCCGCATGGATTTTAACGTTGGCCTCCCGGTTCCAGTCCTTCTGCCGGGTCACCAAGTAGAACGCCTTGCCCCGCATTTTCTCCCAACGCGCCAGCCCCATGGCCCCGTCGTGCCCGCATATCGAGACCGCGCCCCGGAAACAATCCGGATGGAGAAACACGGACATCATCGCCTGCACCCCTTGGCCGGAGAAACCGTAGATAAATATCCTCTTCCTGTCCACTGGGTATTGGCTCGCTAATGCGGAGTAAGTCGCCATGATGTCGTAGTCATTGAAGCTCGCCTCCCGGTGGTTGCGGCTCTTGGCACAGGTGGCCAAGGTCCAGCCTAGGCTGTCGGCAATGGGCCGGCAGGAATCCAGGTCGGCCCGGGTGGCGCCGGTGCAGGAGAGAATGATCAGGGCGGGAGCCGGCTTTTTGGCGTCGGCCGGATGATAGAATATGTCTCCCGCCTGCTGACCCGGGCAGGCCGTCACGGCAAAGAAAAATATAACGCTTGCGGCCAGCGGCTTCATAAGTGCTTCGCCAGCTTCTTCTCGGGCCCTGACCGTAAGTTTTCGAGTTTTACCGCACCGCAGCCGTTGAACCGGGCGTATCCGCCAAGCTCTCTCCCCAGTTCCCTGAAGAACTGCTCCGGCATCGGCCTCTCCAGGTGCAGGCTTCTGACCAGCAGTGTCTTTTTCTCCCTGTCGGCCTTGGGGTCAAGCCGGCCGACAAGTCCGTTCCTCCACAGGATCGGCAGGGAGAAGTAGCCGTATTTCCTCCTGACGGCCGGTGTGTAGCACTCCATGGCGTAGTCCATACCGAAGAGCTCCTGAGTTCTGTCGCGCAGGATGACCGCGTTGTCGAATGGCGAGAGCAGCCTCACCCGGTCATCGCTCCCGAGCCTTGAGTCCAGCTGGTGGCCCAGCTCGTCCAGCATGAAGTAAGGCTTGGGCAAACCCTCGATAATGATCTTTCTGGCTTCCCTTCTCTCCACCATATCAGATAAGGCCGGCCCGAGCTTTCCGGCGATGGTGATATGCCTGCCGACATCCCGTTCGGTCGCCAGACCCAAGGCCGAAAGTGCCCTCCAGGCGAAAAACCTTTTTGTCTCCTCATTACTGGGGATCGGCTCCTCCTTCGCTCTGGGCAGGACCCTTTCCGTCAGGTCGTACACCCGCTGGAAGCCTCGCCTTTCGGCCACCATCAGGTCGCCGCGGTAGAAGAGCATCTCCAAAGCGGTCTTGGCCGGCTTCCAGTCCCACCAGCCGCCCTGTTTATTTTTCGGCCCTTCGAAATCTCCGGCAGTCAAAGGCCCCTCGTCCCTGATCCTGGCCAAAACCTCCTCGGCCAGCCTTCTGTACTTTTTATAAAATCCGCGGTACCATGCGCTTTTATCGGGGAATTCCACCATGTGGCGGCGATAGAAGCGGTAGTCCTCCATCGGCAGATAGCACATGGCGTGGGCCCAGTATTCGAAGATTTTCCTGCCCTTTTGCAGTCGGTCGAGATGGTCCGGCCGATAACCAGGCACCCGCGACCACAGGGTGTGGTGGTGGGCCCTCTCCACCACGTTGATGGTGTCGATCTGGACGTAGCCCAAGTGCCGGATGGCCTGCAGAGCCCCCGAGGGGCTGCCGGCCGTCAGGCGGCCGTCCAGCAACTGGCGCCCCAGGATGAAGGCCCGGGCTCGCTCCAGGGTCATCTTGTTAGCCTGCACTTTCTCTGCCCTCTCTAAAAGAGAATGGTTGGCGTTTCCGCCAACCATTCCGTCATCTCACCTCGGTGGTGTAGTCCAGCAGCTCCACGTCGGTCCGTTTCCGGACCAGGTCCACCGCCTTGGCCAGCACCTCGTCGGCGAATCCCCCATCGTTGGCCACGGCCGCCAAACCCAGGACGGCCCGCTGCCACAGGTCGTTGTCCCCCACCTCGGCTACCGACAGGTTGAACTCCTGCCTCAGCTTGTCCTTGAGGCTGCGCAGCACCCGCCGCTTGTCCTTTAACGACCGGCTCTCGGGTATGTGCAGCACTATGGTGCAAACCCCGACCACCATGAAGAAATCAAACTCCGCTGTTTACCCGAATAACGGAGACTTATCCCTTATACCTATCACCTTGACCCTGAGCCCTGAGAGGACATGTGCCGAGCCGTGCCGAGGCAGTCGAAGGGTGTGCCTTGTTATCAGTCCTCGCGTTTGACCTCCTCCACCGTAAAGCTCTCGATGACGTCTCCCACCTTGATGTCGTTGAACTGCTCCAGGCTCATGCCGCACTCGAATCCGGCCTGCACTTCTCGGACGTCGTCCTTGAAGCGCTTGAGAGAGGCCAGTTTCCCGGTATAGATGACCACGCTGTCGCGCAACAGCCGCACCTTGTGGCTGCGGGCGATGGCCCCGCTCTGGACCAGGCAACCGGCGATGGTGCCGATGGCCGAGATCTTGAATATCTCCCGCACCTCCACCCTGGCTTGGACCACCTCCTTGAACTCCGGCGCCAACAGGCCCTTCTGGGCCTTCTTCAGCTCCTCCAGGGCCTCGTAGATGATGCTGTACATCCGGATGTCCACGTTCTCCCGCTCGGCCAGCTCCCGGGCCCTCTCCTCCGGCCTGACGTGGAACCCTATGATGATGGCCCCGGAAGCCTTGGCCAGCAGCACATCCGACTCGGTGATGGCTCCCACCCCCTTGTGGATGACGGTCAGCCTCAGCTGATCGGTGGACATCTTGAAGACAGAGTCCGACAGGGCTTCCACCGAACCGCCGACGTCTCCCTTGATGATGAGCTTTAACTCCTTGGCCTGGCCCTCTTGGATCTGATCGTAGAGTCCCTCCAAAGTGACGCTCTTGGCCGGCCGGAAATCCTGCTCGCGCTTGAGCTGCTGGCGCTTGTTGGCCAGCTCCCGGGCGGCCGATTCGCTCTCCATGGCCTGGAACGGCTCCCCGGCCAGCGGCGCCCCCTCAAAGCCCTGGACCTCGACCGCGGTCGAAGGGCCGGCGGATTCCACCTGTTGGCCGCGCTCGTTGTACATAGCCCGCACCCGGCCGCTATAAAGCCCGGCCACGAATGGCTGGCCCTTGCGCAACGTCCCCTGTTGAACTAACACCGTGGCCAGCACCCCCTTGCCCCGGTCCAGACGCGACTCGATGACCGTGCCCCGCGCCAAACCATAGGGATCGGCCTTAAGCTCCAGCAGTTCGGCCTGGAGCAGGATCATCTCCAGCAGTTTGTCGATACCGGCTCCGGTCTTGGCCGAAAGCTCGACGGCGATGGTCTTGCCGCCCCATTCCTCCACCAGCAGGTTGTGTTTGGTCAGCTCCTGTTTGACCCGCATGGGATCGGCCCCGGGCAGGTCGCACTTATTGACGGCCACGATCACCGGAACCTTGGCCGCCTGGGCGTGGTCGATGGCCTCGACCGTTTGAGGCATGATGCCCTCGGTGGCCGCCACCACCAGGATCACCAAGTCGGTCACCTGGGCTCCCCGGGCCCGCATGGCGGTAAAGGCCTCGTGGCCGGGCGTGTCCAGGAAGGTTATCCGCTGCCCCTGAACCTTCACCTCGTAGGCCCCGATGTGCTGGGTGATGCCCCCGTGCTCACCTCCGGCCACGTTGGTCTTGCGGATGGCGTCCAGCAGGGTGGTCTTGCCATGGTCCACATGGCCCATGACCGTCACTACCGGCGGCCGCGGCTCCAGCCGGGCCGGCACCGGGACGGACGCCTCCGTCTCCTCGGGTTCGAATTCCTCCATCTCCTCCAGTCCATAGCCGAACTCATCGGCGATGGTGGCCAGGGTATCCAGGTCCAGACGCTGGTTGATGGTGACCATCAGCCCCAGGCCCAGAGCCTTGGCGATGACCTCGCCCGGCTTGACGTCCAGCGCCTGGGCCAGGTCGGCCACCGATGAATACTCGGGCAGCCTGATCAACTTCTGTTCCTCGGCAGGCTCGACCGCGGTGTCCCGGTCCTTGGAGCGCCGGGGCCGTTTGGCCTTGCCCCGCTCGATGGCGGCCATGGTCTGGCGGACCGTGGCGGCGATGGCCGTCTGGTCGATGGTCGGTTTCTTCTCCTTCTTCCGTTTCTTTCTCTTGCGTTTCTTTTTGATGCCGCGATCCTCCAGCTCCTCGCGGGCTACCTCGGGCACGGTGGAGACGGTGGCCGGAATGCTGGGATAGGGCATGGTCAGCTCGGGAGGATACTCCACCTTAGCCACCACCAGCGGCACCGGCTGTATGTCCACCGCCTTGGCCTCGGCCTTGGCATGGGCCTCCTTTTTCTCCTGGATCTTCTTTTGCTGCTCTTGCTCCTTCTTGACCGCCTGCTTCTCCTCCTCGAACTTCTGCTTGACGGCCGAGATCATCCCAGGCTCGACGGTGCTCATCCGGCTCTTGACCGGAAAACCGAGCTCCTTGAGCATCCCCAACAGGGCGTCGGCCGACATCTTCAATTCCTTGGCGGCTTCAAAGACCTTGAGGACCTTCTCCGGTGCGGCCTCCTTGCCTTTTTTGCCGGACTTCTCGGCGGCCGGCTTCTTTGTCCCCGTACCCTTGGCCGCAGTCAGGGAGCCTGGCTCGATGCCGGTTTTCTTCTTCTCTGTCATGTCGCCCCCCTACTCCGTTTCCTCTTCTTTTTGCTCGCCGCCCTCGCCATTTTCCGCCGCCGGCTTGGCTTCTACCGAGGACGACTCTTCCGTCTTCAGCTCTTGACCCAGGACCGCCGGGTTTTCCTTGGCCAGCTGCTCGAAATGCATCAGCTGTTTGTCCTTGGCCTGCTTGGCGGCCGAAAGTATTTTTTCGGCCGTCTTGTCGCCGATGCCGGATAGGGCCGTCAGTCCCTCCTGACCGGCCTCGATGATCTTCTCGGCCGTATCCATCCCCTCCTTGGCCAGTTTGTCGCGGAGCTTGTCCGAGATGTCCAGCTCCTCCAATCCCACGCTGATCCGGTTGACGGCCTCCACTCGGCGTTGGTGTTCGGTCTCGGCCACCACGTCGATCTTCCAGCCGGTGAGCTTGGCCGCCAGCCGCACGTTCTGGCCTTTCTTGCCGATGGCCAGCGAATACTGGTCGTCGGGACAAATGACCACCATCCGGTTCTCGTCCTCGGCCGGGTAAGATTCCAGCTGGCTGGCCGGGGCTAGGGCCCGCACCACGTAGACGGTGGGATCGGGAGACCACAGCACGATGTCGATCTTTTCTCCGGATAGCTCCCGGACCACTGCCTGGACCCTGGCCCCTTTGAGGCCGACGCAGGCCCCCACCGGATCCACCCGGTTCTCCTTGGAGTAGACGGCCACCTTGGCCCTCTCCCCCGGGTCGCGGGCCGCGCCCTTGACCTCCACCAGACCCTCGCGGATCTCGGGCACCTCCTGATAGAACAGGCGCTTGAGAAAGTCGGGGTGGCTGCGGGAGAGGATCACCTGCGGACCCTTGACCGTCTTGGCCACGTCGATCACCAGGGCCTTGACCGACCGTCCCTGCTGGTAGCGCTCCCCCTTTATCTGCTCGGCATAGGGCAGTATGGATTCGGTGTTGTCCAAATTGACCATGACGTCTCCCCGGGATATCTGCTGGATGGTGCCGGAGACGATGTTGCCCAGCTTGGAGGAGAAGTCCCGATAGATCTGCTCCCGCTCCGCCTCGCGGATGCGCTGGAACAGGATCTGCTTGGTGGTCTGGATGGCGATGCGGCCGAACTCCTCGAAGGGAATGATGATCTCCACCTCGTCATCCGGCTTGGGATCGTCCAGGTAATCCCGGGCATCCTCTACCGATATCTCCAGAGCGGGCTCGGCCACTTCCTCCACCACCTTCTTTTTGGCGAAGATGCCGATCTCGCCGGTGTCATCCTCCACTTCCACCACGATGTTGTCCGAGGTGCCGAATTTCTTGCGGCAGGCCTGCATCAGGCCCTGCTTCAGGGTGTCGATGACGAATTCCCGGTCCAGATTCTTCTGCCGGGCTATTTCGTTCAGGGCATCGACCACGTCCAGATTTGCCACTTGCGGGACTCCTTTGTTCTGGTTATCTTTTTTTCTTTGTTCTCTTGGGGCCACGGTTCGGACCGGCCGGGGAAGGCAGGGGATCGAGCCTGGCCGAACGTATCTGGGTCAGGGGCAGCCACAAAGGCTCGCCGGCTTCGGGTTCGATCCTCAGCATGCTGTTTTGGACTTCGCTGATGGCGCCCCTGAGGCTGGTGGTTCCGTTGATCGGCTGTGATAGAAGAAACTTGGCCTTCTCCCCACGAAACCTGCGGTAATCTTCCTCGTTCCTCAGCGGCCGGTCCAGGCCGGGCGAGGAAACCTCCAGCCGGTAGGCGTGGGGTATCAGGTCCTGTTCGTCCAGGGCGATCGACAGCTTTTCCGAAACGGCGCTGCAGTCGTCGATGGACACCTGGCCGTATCGCCGGTCAAGAAAAACCCTTAATAGCTGGCCGCTGGGTTTATACTCCACCTGGAAGACCTCCAGCCCCCGGGACGAGGCAAAATCTTCGGCCAGACGCCGCACCCGGTCGGTTATCCCCTCAGGCGAAATCGTCTCTGATGACATTATACTCCAGATTTTTATTGCTGGGTGGCGATGGCGGAAGCAGTTTGGCAAACGTTCGGCATCAACAAAAAGAGAGCGGGCTTTGTACCCGCTCTCCTGTAAAAATTCAAGTCTTTAATATTATACTACAAACAGGCAGTTAATGCAAGTCTTTTCTTGCCGTCTGGGGCTATTTTTTAATATTTTGGTATGCATTGAGTTATGGTTTGGAAACCTTCTTCTTATTTGGCGCATTCCAGCACGCTGCGCAGCTTTTCCACCAGATGTTCGGGCTGGAACGGTTTGCCGATGACCTCGCAGACCCCGTACTTGACCGCTTCGCGTCTTAGCTCCGGGCTGTCGTAGGCGGTGACGATGAACACCGGCATGCCGGGATGGATGTCCCGCAGTTTGGCCGCCACCTCCAGGCCGTTCTGGTCCGGCATCATATAGTCCAAAAGCACCGCCGCCAGGCCGTTGGCCGCCACTATATCCACCGCCTTCTGTCCGTGGTCGGCCGTCTCCACCTTAAAGCCGGCCCCCTCCAGGATCATGGTCAGGAACTCGAGTATGGACTCGTCGTCATCGACCACCAGTATGCGAATTGCCGACATGCCTGCCCCTTTTTATACCTGGGTTTCCCTGGTGGCCTTGGCGATCAGGGCCAGCAGTTTGTCGGTGTCGAAGGGTTTGGAGACCACCTCGATCACCGAGAACTTGTTGGCCTTCATGCTCAGCTCCGGGGTGCCGAAGGCGGTGATGATGATCACCGGCAGGGTGGGCCAGCGGTGCCTGGCCTCGCACAGCACCTCGATGCCGTCCATGCCCGGCAGCATGAAGTCCAGAAGCAGCACATGCGGCGGGTGTTTCTCGATCTCGGTCAGCCCCGAGGGTCCGTCGTAGCAGATTCCCACCTCGTAGCCCTCGGCCTCCAGAATGGTCTGGAGCATTTCGCCCACCGACGGTTCATCGTCTACTATCAGTACCCTTGTTTTCATCCTGCCCTCCTCTGGCTCCGGTCCCGTCCCAGGGGAAACCTCGGTTTGATTGTAAATTTTAACCTTTATATGGCCCGGTGTCAAGACCTAAAAAGATGTAGAGTTTTTTTAACTGAAACCACCCGCCGTCTTATGCTTCTGTCTCCGAATGTTTACAGCCCTTTCTTTTTCGGCGCTCGAGGATCATCTCCCGGAATGATTTCAGAAGTTCGCTCTTGGGGTCGACCTGGCAGGCCCTTTCCACTAAGGCCAGGGCCCGGTCCAGTTTGCCGTCCTCGGCCAGACATACCGCCAGGTCGTTGAGGATGTCGGCGTCGCAATCGTCCAGCTGAAAAGCCCTCTCCAGCAGCTGGCGTCCCCGGGCCCGGTCTCCGGACATAAAGAGCACCCACCCCAACAGGTGGACCGTCCGGGGATGGTCGGGCCTCAGCCTCAGGCTCTCCTCCAGCTCGGACGCCGCCTCGTCGAACCGGGACTGGTGGTTGTGAAGCACTCCCAGCTCTTCATGATACCCGGCCTCGTCCGGATTGAGCCTGATGGCCTGGCGCAAATGGATTTCGGCCAGAGTCAGGTCCTTGTTCTGGACAGCCAGCTCGGCCAGGCCCCAATGGGCGCACTCGGCGGCCAGGGGATCCTCCTGCTCCAATCCCTCCAGCGCCAGCAACTCATGGTAGCACTGGATGGCCCCGCTGCGGTCGCCTGCCCCGGCCAGCCGGTCGGCCTGGCGGAAAAGCTTTTCTACCTCATCCCTCCGGTTTGACATGGGCTTGGTCCTGCCCCGAGATCCGCTTCAGCTCATCCAGGATCTCCTCCCGGGTGCAGATCTTTTTTTGCACCAGCACGTTGATGATCGCTTGGATGGTCAGGGCGTTGGCCGCCACCCCCTGCTGGACGGTGATGGTCTTGCCCTTGGGTTTTTCCTTTTTCCAAAACATAAACGCGGCTCAGGGCTTTCTTTTCCTACGCTCCATCCAGGAGCGGCGGTCGCTCTCCTTAACCCGGCCGGTCTCCACCAGGCGCCTGAACTCTGCCTCGTCCAGAAGCCGGCGGCGGTCCCCCTGGCGGGGGGTTTTTTTAGCTATGGTTTTTGCCTTGGCCATCTGCCCTCCTTGCTAATCTTTTTCGGGTTTACGTCCGGTCAAAATCTCCAGGGCTTCTAAATATTTACGGCTGGTGTTCTCTATCACCTCCGGCGGCAGCGACGGACCCGGTGCGGTCTTGTCCCAGTCCAGGGTGTTCAGGAAATCGCGGAGGTACTGCTTGTCGAAGCTGGGCTGGGGTTTTCCCGCCTGATATCCGGCCGAGGGCCAGAAGCGCGAGGAATCCGGCGTTAGCAGCTCGTCTATAAGTATCAGCCGGCCGCCTTGCTCTCCCATCTCAAACTTGGTGTCGGCGATGATGATGCCCTTGGCCTCGGCTATGGCCCTCCCCTTGGAGTAAATGGCCAGCGACAGCTCACGCACCCTGGCCGCCTTGTCCCTTCCCAGCAATTCGGCCATCTTCTCAAATGATATGTTCTGGTCATGGGCTCCTATTTCGGCCTTGGTGGAGGGAGTGAAGATGGGGTTCTCCAAACGACTGGCCTCTCCCAGTCCCCCGGGCAGTTCGATGCCGCATACCCGGCCGGTCTTAAGATAGTCCTTAAGGCCGGAGCCGGTAAGGTAGCCGCGGACGATGCATTCCACCGGCAGCGGCTTGGCCTTTTTGACCAGCATGGAGCGGCCTTCCAGGTCCTCGGCGTATGGTCGGCATTCCTTGGGAAAGTCCGACACTTCGGTTGAAACCAGGTGGTGGGGCATCACGTCCGCCATCATTTCGAACCAGTACCTGGAGATCTGTGTCAACACGTAGCCCTTGTAGGGTATTGGGTCCGGCAACACCACATCGAAGGCCGAAATGCGGTCGGTGGTGACGATCAGCAGATGCTCACCCAGATCGTAAATATCCCGCACCTTGCCTTGGGAAACTTTTTTCAAACTGGGAAAATTTGTTTCCTTGATTATCTTCATGCCCTTTTATTTTCGGTTGAGTGGTGCGGTTAGGGTTCGAATTCTTTGAGCCTTTCCTTGGCCAAGGCCGCCTCGTTGCTGCGGGGGTACTTGGAGATCAGCTGTTTCCAAGCCTCGGCCGCCTTGGCCTTGTCGCCCAACTTCTGATGGCAAAGCCCTGACTTGTACATGGCCGCCGGCACCTTGTCCTGGTTGGGGTAGTCGGATACCACCTTCATAAACTCGGTTAGGGCCTCGGAGAACTTCTCCCGGGCGTAGAAAGCCTCGCCTATCCAGTACTGGGCATTGTCGGCCAGGCTGCTGGCGGGATAGTTCTTTAAGAATTCCCGAAATCCGGTTACTGACAAGTCGTAGTTGCCGCGGGTGATGTCCAAATAGGCGGTGTCGTATAGGGACTTGGGGTCGGCCTCAGCCTGGCGTTTGGATGGTTTCGGGGCGGAGGAATCCGGTTTGGCCGTGCCCAGGGGCAGCCCCAACCCCTGCCTCCTGGTTTCCTGGTCCTCCTTCTGCTGGGCGCCGATCATAAGATTTTCCTCGATCCGTCCCAGTCTCAGGTTCAGTTCGGCGTTCAACTGGTAGAGAAGCTCCGATTGGGCCCGGGCTAGGCTGTCCATCCGGTTGACTTTGGCCTCGGTCCGTTTCTGTCCGGCCTCCAGGGTGTCCAGCTGGTCGGTCACCCGCCGGTATTCCTTTTTGAGACCGCAGCCGGCCAGGGACACGGCCAGGCAGATAAATGCGGCGGTGCGTTGGTGGGTCATTTCTGCTTTCATTTCCAGACGGGCAGGATCCAGGCTTTGCCTTTCGGTATTCCGGACCCCGCCATCGCCTTTGCTATTTGTTTTCCGCCCTGAACTCCACCCGTCGGTTTTTCGACCAGGCTTCCTCGTCATGGCCGGCAGCCGCCGGCTTTTCTTTGCCGTAGCTGACCGTGGCCAGCCGGGAGCGCTCCACTCCCAAGCCCACCAAATAGTCGCGGACGGCATTGGCCCTCTTCTCGCCCAGGGCCAGGTTGTATTCGGCGGTGCCCCGCTCGTCGCAGTGGCCCTCCAGCCTCAAAGTTATCTGGGGATACTGGCGCATGATTTTGGCGGCCTCGGACAGCAGGGGCTTGGCCTCCGGCCTGATGTCGTAGGAGTCCAGGTCGAAGTAAACGGCGCGGAACTCCACCGGCACGGTCGCGGCCTTGTCCTCGACCGGCGGTTTGGAGGGCTCGACCACGACCGGTGTTTGGGCCAAGGGCTCCTCGGTCTTCACCGTCTGCTTCTTGGGACAGCCCGTGAACATCATGATTGTTAGAAGCGATGCCGATATATAAGTTAAATTCTTTATCATATATTTACCTTTAGTTTGATAGTTTATCCCTGAACAACCCCACTATTAATGAGGCAACCGGAAAACACGAAAGATCCATGTCTTCCTGATCAAAATGTCCATTTGCGGCGCATCGCCCATCCCGGCGCCCTTTCCGGAAAACCGTGCATGAAGGATTCCGAGTCTATGCTCCGATTAATTATCACTTTCATGAATCAATTACCATTGATCTTCTTGCGGTTCACTTGCCTGCCGGTCCCCAGGCCGGCATGGTGGCCTCAGATCCAAAGGTGACGGCCCGCTGGCCTGAGCCGTCGTAGTGCATCTGCCAGAGCTGTTGGCTTCCTCCGCGGTTGGAGGAGAAGACCAGGTGCAGTCCGTCCGGAGACCAGCTGGGGTCCTCGTTGTCTCCCTCGAAGGTCAGCTGGGCAAAGCCCTCTCCGGTGACCCCGATGGTGCACACCTGGAACCGGCCGTTTATCCTGGAGACGTAGGCCACCCGGTCGCCGCGGGGCGACCAAGCCGGCGAGGTGTTGTAGCCGCCCTGGAATGTCAGTCGGCGGAGGTTTGACCCATCCGAGTCCATCAGGTAGATCTGTGGGCTGCCCGGCCGGTCAGAGTTGAAGGCCAGCTCACGGCCGTTGGGAGACCAGGATGGCGAGCAGTCTATTGCCCAGCTGCTGGTCAGCCGTTTCAAACCTTTTGATCCCAGGTCCATGATGTAGATCTCGGCATTGCCGTCTCGGGATAATGTCAGGGCCAGGCTCCGGCCGTCTGGGGAGTAGGCCGGCGAGGTGTTCAGCCCCTCGGCCTGGGATACCGCCTTAGCGGCCATATCGCCCAGCCCCAGCTCGAAGATCTCGGTGCGGTGGCGCACATAGGAAAGGAAGGCCAGTTTGGTCCCGTCCGGCGACCAGTTCGGCGACAGGTTGAGCGACTTGAAATTGGTCAGCCGGGAACGGTTGTGGCCGTCGTAGTCGCAGGCGCAGATCTCCTTGTTCTGCCCGTCCTTGAGACAGTAGGCGATCCGGGTGGTGGCCACCCCCTTCTCCCCGGTCAGGGTCCTGACTATGCGGTCGCAAAGTCCGTGGGCGATGCCGCGGTTGTCTGCGGAGGGAACCATGGCCGTCAAGACGTCGCGTTCCACGCCCAGATCATATATCCTCACCCGCAAAGAGTCCGCTCTTTTGGCTTGGAACAGCTCCGGGATCAAGACCATTTTGGCGCCCAGCAGCTGCCAGGCCCTGGCTTCTACTTTTCCATTTTTGAAACCGTATTCCTGATCGCCCTCGGGCTGTTCGATGACGCGGAAATGCAGGGAGAATTCCAGATCGTCCTTAAGTATCTCCATCAATTGGGAGGCCGGCCCTGAGGGTGACTTGACGGCCCTGCCTTTGCTCCTCAACCCGGCCACGGCCAGTTCCAGCGGCTGGCGCTCCGAGGTGGACAGCTTCAGGTAGACGTCGGCCTGGGCCAGGGCCGCACTGTTAATAAGGAACAAACCGAGGGCGACAAGTTGGGCCTTGCCCAACAGCAGGCCGACTTTTTTCCACGATACACAAAAAAATACGCGAATAGTTTTTTCAAGTTTACGTGCCATTTTACCGTGATTTTTGTATGTTTCGCGTGTTTCGTGGGAAATAATCATTTGATGTACTCGAACTCGAAATGCACTCCCAAGGTCGCCAGCTTCATCTCCGACGGAAAGGGCGGGAAGGGCTTGGCCATGTAAACCGCCCGCAGGGCCGCCTGGTCAAAGGGCCCGTCGCCCGAGGGCTTCTCCATCTGAGCCTCGAGCAATTCTCCGTCGCTGTTCAGCCGGAAATAGACCTGGGTCCGCATCTCCTGGGCTTGGCCCTGGTAGGGGTTTCGCCAGTTGGCGCTGATCTTGGCCAGGATCAATCCCAGGTAGTAGGATCCCTCGGCCGACATGCCGTCCACCGAAACCACCTTCATCCCTTTGGGCAGGCCCGGAACTTGGGATTTGGACTGGCTGGGCTTGGTCTGGGCCGGCTGGGGCGCCGCCGCCGTTTTGGCCTGGGGCACAGCCTGCGGCGACTCTGATAAAACGGCCTCCGGCGCCGCCTCCACCGCCGGCTGGGGCAGGCTGATCAGATTGACCCGGTAGACGGCCGGATAGGCGTTCCGAACGCTTGGCCGGAATATCAGCGAGGCCGTCATTATTAACAGCACCAGCCCCATGTGCCCTGCGGCCGAAAGGGCAAGGTCTCTGCTCACTTTCCGGCCTTGGGCTCGGTCACCAGGCCCACTTGGTTCACCTTCATCTCCTTCATCTGTCCGATCATCTCCACCACCCGGCCGTAGGGCACCGACCTGTCGGCTTTGATGAACACCGGGCGGTTGGGGTCTCCGGCCAACAGGGCCTTGAGCACTCCGGGAAAGGCTTTCTGTGAGACGGATTGGTCGTTAAGAAAAATCCTGGCGTCGGCCGTCAAAACTACCGTGATTCCGGCCTGGGCCTGGGGCTGGGCCGACTCGGTCTGGGGCAGATCGACCTCCAGGCCGGAGCGCATCAGGGGCGCGGTGATCATGAAGATGATCAGCAGGGCCATGCAGACGTCGATCAGGTTGGTGATGTTGATGGCCTCCAGGGGCTTTAGGGGAAATCTCTCCCGTCGCATCAGTGTGCAGCTTTAACAATGATGTGCCACCGAAATACACCAAACAAACCGAATCATTTTGGAGTATTTCGAGTTTTTCGGTGGCTACGAATTTACTTCATCGAGTGGATGCGCAGGTCGCCCAAGAACTCGGACGCCAGGTTGTCAGTCTGGGCCGCCAGGCTGCGGATGCGGCTGGTGAAGGCGTTGTAGGCCATGGCCGCCGGGATGGCCACCACCAGGCCGGCGATGGTGGTCACCAGGGCCTCGGCTATGCCCGGGGCCACCACCTGGATGCTGGTGGAGCCGAAGCGTTTGATGTCCAAAAAGGCGATCATGATGCCCCAGACCGTGCCCAGCAGGCCCAAAAGCGGCGAGATGTTGGAGATGGTGGCCAAAGAGATCAGCCGGCTTCCCAGCCGCTCCACCTGGTCGGATGTCTCCCGCTCCATGGCCGCCTGGATGTTGGCCAGGGTCTCCGGCGCGAAACGGATCTTCTCCCCGCCGGAAAGCCTCTGGGCCTCGGCCAGGCCCTCGGCCAGCACGCAGAAACCGGGCGAGGAAGAAAGGACCTCGGCAAAGGGATCGTCCAGCCCCTGCCGCCTTTTGAAGCGTTCCAGAAATTTCCTGTTGGCCGCGGCCGCGGCCTTCAGCGCCCCGCTCTTATGGATGATGGTGGCCCAGGAGTAGATGGAAAGCGCCAGCAGGCAGAGCATGATGGCGTTGGTGAAGATGTCGTAGCCGACCAAGATCCCCAGGCTGTTGCCGCGATCGATGGTCTGGATGAGTTTGAGCATGATAAAATATCTTTACTTAACTTCAGAATTATATTTTACAATTTTTACCCAATCAATTTCGCCAGTATTTTTACAAAACGTGTTGATAAAATCACGCGTAAATACATTTAAAGTTTTAGCATATGATTGTAAATATTCTTCATTTTTTTGTTTTGCTTTATAACCCAATGGTTCAATTATATCAACATATAAGTTTTTATCACCTGAAATAAATTCCCAAAACATCTGACCGCAATATTTATAATATTCGCCATTTTTATCTGGGTTATTGTCCCTACCATAACAACAGCCATTTACAGCAATAATATTTAATTTTGAATTGCTAGTTCTCAATCTTTTTCTAGCTGAATTGAAATCTGCTTTCATTTTTTCTATTTGGCTGCTATTCCCCCAGTTTGGTCCTGATTTAATAGCAACAATGTATCTAAAGCCGTCTCTGTCAAACTCCAGATCGATTCCTGCCATGCCTGATTTTTTACCATTAAAAACAAGCCCATTGATAAATATCGCAAATCCTTCCAACCAATCACCAAATATTGTTTCTTCATTTGAGGATATATGCGCATCAACTATGCCTTTTACATATTCTTGCGCCGTCAAAATATATTTGGCCTTAAACAAATATGGGTTTTTTCTTTTTATTACGTCGCTTAACTTTAACGTATTTAAACTCTCTAGTCTTTTTTGATGGAACGTTCCTATATTTTTCTCTACGTATACTAATACTTTTTTTAGGTGCTCTTTTTTCATAGCTTCTTCCTTTCTCTATGGCTAGTTCTAAAACAGGATGGATGCTTTTACGAACAATATCACAATATTCTGGAACAATATCAATACCTATTGTATTTCTATTCAATTTATTAGCAACAATATTTGTCGTACCCGAACCCATAAAAGGATCTAATACACAATCGCCTTCTTTAGTGAAAAGCTTTATAAAAAACGTTGGCAATTCTTCGGGAAAAGCTGCACTGTGATTTTTATTGTTACAAACTGTGGCTAAATACAAAACATTGCTAGGATATGCATTTTCTCGTCCAACCCAATTCGCTATTCTTTTACCAAACCCACTTCCCACTTTTGAATTATCTCGTTTCAAATCTGTTTCGCTTAAATTCTTTAAACGTCTTTCTTTCCAGTCGCCCATCGGTACCATGACAGCTTCTTGGTTCATAAAAAAATCTTTTTGCTTGTTAAACTGAAGTAATCTTTCCCACGCATCTCTAAATCTATTAGGCCACTTGCCTGGATGGCAATTTTTTTTATGCCATATGTATTCCTCGGTCCATAGCCAGCCATTTTTTTTCATTTCAAGTATTAGATTAATTACATATGTATGTCTTTCACAGTTTATTACTTTTTCTTTAATATTTAATATAAATGTTCCTGTTGGTTTTAAAACACGATATAATTCATTTGCAATGGGTATAAACCACTCAACATATTTATCCGGATGTATCCCCCCATAAACATTCTTTCTTTGGTCAGAATATGGCGGTGACGTAATGATTAAATCTACAGAATTGTCTGGTATTTTTTTAAGAATTATTTTACAATCACCACATAAGATAAGTGATTTATTTTCTTTATACTCATACATATTACTATCACCAAATGTCAGTAATTATCTCATTTACATAGTATCTGGGATTTATTTATCAACTCCCCGTCCCCCGCCTCCCTCGCCGCCTTCAGGGCCAGCCCGGCCGTTTCCCTGGCCCGCTCGGCCTCCCCGGTCTTTTGATAGAGCTCTGCCAAACACAGGTAGTTGCCGGACAGCTCGGCATGGAAACCGTTCTCGATGTCCACAACGATCGCCTGGCGGTAGTATTCCTCGGCCTTCGGCATATCTCCGTTCTTGGCGCAAACCGAGCCCAGGCCGCTGTAGGCCCCCTCAATCCCTTCGGGATCGTCGGCCTCTTGCGAGACCGCCAATTGCCGCTGGAAGCAGGCAGCCGCCTCCTCCAGACGTCCGGTCTCGGCCAGTATCTGCCCCATATTGCCCAGGGCCTGGAGGATGCCCACCTTGTAGTCCAGCTTCTCGGAAAGCTCCAGCTTGTCCCGGTAGCATTCCAGGGCCAGGTGGTAATCGCCACGCCGGTTGTGGATATTCCCGATGTTGCCCACCGCCACGCTCAGGTTGGCGGTGTCGCCGAACCTCTGGGCCGACTCCAGCTGGTTCTGGTAGAAGGCCAGGGCCTGGTCCAGCCGCCCCATGAAGAAGTGGACGTTTCCCAGGCTGCCCAGCAGGGTGGTGGAGAAGGTGTTGTCGCCGGAGCGGCGGGAAATCTCCACGCACCTTTCCAGACATTCCAAGGCCTGGTCGTGGCGCCCGTGGAGCATGTGGATGTGGCTCAGGTTCCCCAGCCCGCTCATCTGATGCCGGGTGTCTCCGGACTTGCCGGCGCGGTCGATCAATTCCAGAAAGCAGTCCTCGGCCCCCTTGACGTCTCCGGAAAAGCGCCGGGAGAGGCCGATCTCGTTCAGGGTCTGGTTCAGGCCGATCTCATCGCCCAGCTCCCGATAGACGGCCTCAGCCCTCTCCAGCGGTCCTTGGTAATCCCTGACCTTGCCCATGTACCTCAGCAGGCGGACGCGCCTGACCTCGGTGTCTGCCTCCAGCTTTCTGTCCCCGGCCCTTCTGGCAAAGTCGAGGGTTTTTTCCAAAACCTCCAGCGACCCCTGCCAGTTTCCGGTCAGGTCCAGCACCTCTGCCCGGTGTCTTTGAACGACATGGGCATAGTATCCGCCTCCGGCCTCAAGCCAGATCACCTCCACCTTATAGCCGGGACGGAGTTTCTTTTGGTTCATGGGGCGGCGCCGTTCGACCTATCCGGCAAACCGCTTCTCGATCTCCTCGGACTTCCTCTCCACGTCGCGCTTCATCTTGGCCCGCATCTCCTCCAGCTTGGCGGCGATCTCCGGATGCTTGATGGAGAGTATCTGGCCGGCCAAAATGGCCGCATTGCGGGCCCCGTCCACCGCCACTGTGGCCACCGGCACCCCCGGAGGCATTTGCACCGTGGCGTAGAGGGCGTCCACCCCGGAGAGGGCCCCGGATTTGAGGGGGACGCCGATAACCGGCAGGGTGGTGTGGGCGGCCACCGCGCCGGCCAGGTGGGCCGCCAGTCCGGCTCCGGCGATGACGGCCTCCAGGCCCCGGCCCCTGGCCTCCTTGGCGAACTGCTCCACCTTCTCCGGCAGACGGTGGGCCGAGATCACCTTGACTTCGAAAGGTATCTCCATCTCGCGCAGAGCCTCCACCGCCTTCTCCATCACCGGCAGGTCGGAGTCGGAACCCATCAAGACCGCTACCTTTGCGTCAGGCATTTTTTCCTCGTAAAAAAAGCACCAAACCCCAATGTCTAAAAATCATTGATAATCGGAGTTTGAATGTGGTTTATTCCAGCGCCAGGATCTGGTATTTTATGGTGCCGGCCGGAACCTTTATCTCCACCTGGTCGCCCGGCTTTTTGCCCAAAAGCCCCTTGCCGATGGGGCTGTCCACCGATATCTTGCCGCTGTCGAAATCCGACTCGTGCGGTCCGACCAAAGTATAGCACTCCTCGGTGCCGTCCCCCAGGTCTCTGACCCTGACCGTCCGGCCGTAGACCGCCACCCCCTGGGCCACCTGGGTGGGGTCGATGACCTCGGCCCGGGCCAGGTCGTGCTGCAGCTTGCTGATCCGGGCTTCGATGAGAGCCTGTTTCTCCTTGGCGGCATGGTACTCGGCGTTCTCCGACAGGTCGCCCAACCCCCGGGCCTGGGCGATGGCCGCCGAGATCTCGGGCCGTTCCACCTTCTGCAGGCGTTCCAGCTCGGCCCTCAGTTTTTCCAGCCCCTCCTTGGAAACGACAATGCGGTCGGTCATGGCATTACTGTGTTGTGTTGAAGGGTCTCGATGGACTGTTCGGTATGAGGATGAGGTGCCTTGGCTTTCCGGCCCTATACCTGTTTTCGCGTGACGAATAAAGCTTCATTTCATTCCCGGCCGGCCGAAGAGCTCCAAGGCCTCGCCCACCAGAAACAATGATCCGGTGACGATGATCATATCCTGCTCGGCCGCCAGCTCCCTGGCCCGCTCCAGGGCCGTCTCCAGGCGGTCGGTCTCGATGGCGGCGATCCCCAGCCTTAGAAGCTCCTTTTTGATGGACTCAGGGGCGGCCGCCCGGCTGTGTCTGGCCTTGGTGATGATAACCGCCTTGGTGTCCCGGGCCAGGTTGGAGACGATACCCGCCAGGTCCTTGTTGGCCGAAATGCCCAGCACCAGCACCTGGGATCGGTCCGGGAAAACGGCCTCGGTCGCCTTCTTAAGCCGGTAGGCCGAATAATCGTTATGGGCCCCGTCCAGCACCGTCAGGGGCTTTTGGGAGACAACCTGAAAGCGGCCCGGCCAGCTTACCTGGCGAAATCCCTGGCGGATGGCATCGTCGGGAACAAGCTGATTGCGATATTGCAGGCTGCGCAGAATGCCGAAGGCCACCGCCGCGTTCTCGGCCTGGAACTCGCCGGCCAGGCCCACGGTCAGGTTGGTCATCTTGCCGAAGGTACCGGCCAGGTCGATCACCGTCTGGTGCCCGTCCTGCTCCACCACTTTGAAACCCAGGTCCTTGCCCACCTGGAACAGCCGGGCGTTGAGCTTCTGGGCCGTCTGGAAGATGACCTTGCCGGCTTCGGTACTTTGGGGGGCGGTCACCACCAATCCGTCCTGGCGGATGATGCCGGCCTTCTCCCGGGCGATCTCGGTCAGGGTGTTGCCCAAAACGTCGGTATGGTCCAGGCTGATGTTGGTGATGCCCGAGACCCGGGGGTTGACGGTGTTGGTGCAGTCCAGCCGGCCGCCCATACCCGCCTCCAGCACCGCCCACTCCACCCCCATCTCCTGAAAGTAGAGGAAGGCCATGGCCGTCAGAATCTCGAAAACCGTGGCCTGCTGGGTCTTGGGGAGCTTCGGCCCGGGGCGGCGCTTCTCCAGGAAGGGCTTGAGCCATTCGATCCTTTGGGCAAAGTCCCTCTCTAAAATGTATTTCCCGTTGTGCCGGATGCGCTCGCAGAAGCTGATGAGGTGGGGAGAGGTGTACAGCCCGGTGGCGTGCCCCTGTGCCCTCAGAGCCGATTCCACCAAGGCCGCGGTCGAGCCTTTGCCCTTGGTCCCGGCAATCAGAATGGACTTAAACGAGTTCTGGGGGTTGCCCAGTTCGGCCAAGAGCTCCTTAAAGCTGTCCAAACTGTAGTGGGGGTCCTTGTACTTGAGGCCGGTCTGTTTCTCCAGGTCCCAAAAGGACATCAGATAGTCGACAGCTTCCTGGTAGGTCATACTTGTTGTATCGTAATAATGCCTAAGAATGGCGGCCTTATTAGGGTTTTGGGCTTCGCTTAGCGAATTTGTTTTATCTGGCCCAGCGGAAACGGCTGACGCCCCTAGGGCCTCCGGCCCAGACAAAACCTTCGTGCGAACACACCGCCCAAACCCGGTCGTCCATCAGTCCGTCATCCGGATGGTAGACATACCAGCGGTCGTGGTCCCGGAAGTATCGGGCCAGTCCGGCATCGGTTCCCACCCAGATGTTGAGGCTGTCGGCCGCCAGGCAGGTGCCCTTCCCAGCCAGGTAGTTGCCGGCGGCCATGAACCGGGTCCACCGCTTGGTTCTGATGTCTAACCCCAGCAGCGCCTCGGGAGCCAGCCACCACAGCACCTGGCCGTCGAAAACCACTGCCGCCAGCTCCCGGACCAGTTCCGGCGCTTCCGGGCTCTCCAGCCAGCGCGGCCGCAGGGTGTCAGCCCCCTCCAGCACCACCGCCCCTCGGTCGGTGGCCAGATATATTTTATCTTCGGCCGCAGCTACGCCCCTAATCTCGAAACGGTCCAGCTCCGGCCATGTTCCGGCCACGGCATTGGCACTGACTACATAGAGGGCCGGCCCCTGGGGGGTGCCGATCCACAGACTGTCGCCCTCCAGGTCCAGGCATTTGATGTCCTGGTGGCGAAGGCCGTCGTAGGTGCCGATGACCGAGGCGTAATTTTCCCCCTGGGCCAGGCAGATTAGCCCCTGGGAAGTGCCGATGAAAAGGTTTTTCCGGTCGAAGGCCAGGCAGTTAATTTGATAGGAGGCCAGGTCCAGGTTGAAAAGCCGGTCCATCTGCTGCCAATTGGCCCCGCCGTCATCGATGACGGTCACTCCGCCGCTGCCGCCCAAGGCCAGCCTGCCCTGGGAGGTGAAGGCGGCCCTGACATCGCTGCTGGCCAGAAATCCCCGGGTCACCTGGCTGCCCCGGCGGGTCAGCCGGTCGTAGCGCCACAGGCCCATGCCCCGGTAGGCCACCCAAACATTAGAGGTGGCCGGCTCCAAGACAACTGCGGTCAGCGGGTGAAGTTCGGCATAACGATCCATCAGCAAAAATGGAGAGAGGAAGGCCAGCCGGGCATCTTGGCGCAGGCTTTTAATATTTATCTGGCCGAACCAATCCAGCCCGGCCGGCGGCTCCTTTTCCGACTGCACCGTCTTGGTGAAGCGGTCGCAGGAATAATGGCCGGTGTTGGTCTTTGCCCAAATTCTATCCGGGGCAAAGGCGATCTCCTGGATCCTGCCGGGAAATTGCATCCCTCCGTAATAGATATCCGAGGCCGGATGGTAGGGCACGGCCCGGTTGCCGGATATAAAGTAGATGTCGCCGGTTACCTGGTCCAAGGCCGAAAAGTCGTAGGCGAAGTCCGGCGCCCGCCCCATGAAGCCGAAGTCCCACTTCTCCATCAGCCGGTCGTAGCGCAGTCCGCCCTCTGCAGAAAAGGCGTAAAGGTATCTGGCGTCGGCTATCAGGGTTTTGACCTCGCCGGCGGCCGTCCTCCCCCCAAAGGCCCGGAAATGTTCCCAGTCGCCCGGCCCGGCCCAGGCGGCGGCCGACGCCAATCCCAAGACGGCCGATAGAAATGTCTTTATCCTGCCCGAAATTTTCATCACTTCAGCTTGGAGACGAACTCAGCCATCTTTCTGTCCTTATCCGGGCTGGCCAGTTCTTTGGCGTTGAGCTCCAGGGTCGCTTTGGGCTTAAGGTCCAGTATCTCCTCCATGTACCCGAACGTCTTCTCGCCCCCGCTGCCGCCCTGGGTACAGAAGAAGGCGGCCGACTTTATCTTCCCCTTGTTCTGGGTGAGATAGGTGCGGACGGCAGGGGCCATGTTCCATGCCCAGATTGGCGTGCCCACGGCCACCAGGTCGTACTGGGCCGGATCGCATTTGAGAGGGTCGATCTCGGTCTCCCTTTTCTTAGTGGCGTCCCGTCCGCCCAGCAGCCAGCCGATAATGCCTTGGCGGCTCTTTTTATCGACGATCTCCTCAAGGTCCGCACCGAGGGTTTTGGCTATCTCCTGGGCCACCGCCTTGGTGTGGCCGTCGCGGGAGTAAAATACAACCAGCGTTTTCATGATTAATTTACCGTTATTTTATGCGGTTTAGTTTTTTGATTGCCTAAGAATCGTTCCGCCAACCCCGCCAGCAGCCTGGCCCCCACCGGCATGGCCCGTTCGTCTATATCGAACTTGGGATGGTGCCAGGGGTAGGAGGTCGAATGGCCGGAGCGGCTGCCCAGCCGCAGGAAGGCGCCGGGCGCCTCCTTCAGGTAATAGGCGAAGTCCTCCCCGCCCATCAACGGTTCATTGATCTCGATCATCGAGCTCCGGCCGAAAAGATCAACCACAACATTTTTAGCGAATATGGCCATTCTGGGATCGTTCGACAGCACCGGATAGCCGCGCTCGTAATCGACGGAGGCTCTTAGGCCCGCGGCCCGGGCGGTGTTTTCCGCTATCCGGCTGATCCAGGCCGGCATCATCCTGGCTGTCCTCACATCGATGCTGCGGGCCGTGCCCTCCAGTTCCACCGTTTCCGGAATGATGTTGTGCTTGGTGCCGCCCGATATCCTGCCCACGGTGACCACCGCCGGTTTGGCCGGGTCCACCCGCCGGCTGACGATGGACTGCAGAGCGGCCACGATTTGGGATGCCGCCAGCACCGGGTCCAGACAGTCGTGTGGCCGGGCGGCATGCCCGCCCCGGCCTTTGACCAGAATTCGGAAGTTGTCCGAAGCGGCCATCATCGGTCCCACCCTGACGCCGACTTTTCCTGTGGGGAGGGAGGAATCCACATGCAGCCCGAAAACCGCGTCCACCTTAGGGTTTTCCAGGGCGCCGTCCCGGATCATGCCCAGCGCCCCGCCTGGCGGCGTCTCCTCGCCGGGCTGGAACAGGAACTTGACCGTTCCTTTTAACACGGAGCGACGGTATGACAACAGGCGAGCCGCGCCCAGCAGCATGGCGCAGTGGGCATCGTGGCCGCAGGCATGCATCCGGTCGGGTATTTTTGAGCGGTAGGGGCGCCCCGTCTCCTCGTGCACCGGCAGGGCGTCCATGTCGGCTCGCAGGGCCAGGCAGCTACCGCCGTTCCGACCAGTCAGCGTCCCCACCACCCCGGTTCCGCCGACTCCGGCCCGCACTTGAATGCCCATCCTTTTAAGCTCGGCAGCGATGGCCCGGGCCGTTTCCTTTTCTTGGAAGGAGAGCTCGGGAGCGGCGTGTAACCTCCGCCTCCAGGCCGAAAGATAGCGGTCAAGACCGTTATCGTTGACGGCGGCGGCCATTATTCCTCCCCGTAGCTGTAGACTTGGTTTTTGCCCGCCTTTTTGGAATGATAGAGCGCCTTGTCGGCCATATCGATCAACTTGGCCTTGTCCTTGGCGTCGTCCGGATAGACAGCCAGGCCGATGCTGATCGTTATCGCCTTCCGGGGCATGACCTCCTGGTTGGGGAATTTGGTAGAAGCCGCCTTCTGACAGAGGCGGTTGGCGATGATCAGGGCCCCTTTCTTCCTGGTGGCCGGCAAAATAACGGCGAACTCCTCGCCCCCGTAGCGGGCCACCACGTCCACCTTGCGCACTGTCCGCCGCAGCATTTTGGCCACGTCGGCCAGCAGCACGTCGCCGGCGATGTGTCCGTTGGCGTCGTTGTAGCGTTTGAAATCGTCCAGGTCGATCATCAGCAGGGCGACGGGCTGGCCGTAGCGCTGGCTGCGCTCCAGCTCCTCCTCCAGCCGGTCCTGGAAGTACCGGTGATTGTAGAGCCCGGTCAGGCCGTCGGTAATGGCCGACAGCAGGGTCTTCTCGAAAACATCCAGCTCGATGATCTTGGGGTTCTCGATCTTCTGATGGAGGTTGGTGAAATAGTCCATCAGGGCCACCCGCACCCCGACGTTCCGCCCCAGCTTCTGGATCATCTGCTGTTTGTGCTTGAGGATCTTCTCCCAGTGCTGGCGGGCCTGGGCCTCGGAGAAATGCAGGTGGGTGAGGGTGTAGATCAGGTCGCTGTAAAGGCTGTGGGCCTTCTCCTTGAGCAGGTCCTCCACCTGGGCCATGATCTCGGAGCTCTCGCCGTAGTCCTTGCCCAGGATGGCGATCATCTCCTTGGTGAATGATGATCTCTTGTTCTTCATGCTCCGTTGCTGATTAATTTTCTCCGGCGTTGTGCGCCGACCCTGTCCCTGGGCCGTCAGCTGGCGGTGCCACCGCCGCAGGTTCCGGCCGGGGCGATGGGCGACATGCTGCGCAGCTTGGCCACTGCCTCCTTGAGCACCGCCACTGTCAGGTCCACCTCCTGCTCGGTGTTGCCCCGGCCTAGGCTGAAGCGCACCGATCCCTGGGCCTCCTCGGTGGGCACCCCCATGGCCGCCAACACGTGCGACGGCTCCAGGCTGCCCGAGGTGCAGGCCGAACCCGAGGAGCAGGCGATGCCCTTCATATCCAGCATCAACAGCACCGATTCGCCCTCGATGTAGCGGAAGCAGACCGACAGCGTTCCCGGCAAGGTCCTCTCGGGATGGCCGTTTCGTCTGACTTCGGTTATCTGGGACTGGATGCCCTGCCACAGCCGGTCGCGCAGCCAGGCCAGTTTGCGGCATTCCTCCTCCCTCTCCCTGGCGGCCAATTCGGCGGCCGCCCCCAGGCCGACGATGCCGGCCACGTTCTCGGTGCCGGCCCGCCGGTTCCTCTCATGCCCACCGCCGTGGACCAACGAATGCAACCGGGTGCCCCGGCGGATGAAGAGGGCGCCCACGCCCTTGGGCCCGTAAATCTTGTGGGCCGAAAGCGAGAGCAGGTCCACCCCCAGCGTCTTGACGTCGCAGTCCAGCTTGCCGAAGGTCTGGACGGCGTCGGTGTGGAACAGAATTCCCCGCTCCCGACAAACGGCGGCCAGTTCGGCCACCGGCTGGACCGTGCCCACCTCGTTGTTGGCGTGCATCACCGAAACCAGGGCAGTGCCATCGGTAAGGCAGGCGCGGAGGGCCTCGGGATCAACCAGGCCCTGTCCGTCCACCCCCAGGTAGCAGGTTTTAGCCCCATGGTGCTTCTCCAGATATTCCAGCACGTGCAGCACTGCATGGTGCTCTATTTTGGAGCAAACCAAATGGTCCCTTTTCTCCCGCAGGGCAAAGAAGGCGCCCTTGATGGCCTGGTTGTCGGCCTCGGTGCCCGAGCCGGTGAAGACCACCTCGGACTGATCGCAGCCCAAAGCCCGGGCCACCTTGAGACGGGCCTCCTCCACCGCCTTTCTGGCCTCCCGGCCCGAGGTATGGATGCTGGAAGCGTTGCCGTAGCGCTCCTTAAGATAGGGCATCATGGCCTCCAGCACCTCGGGCCGCAGCGGGGTGGTGGCGTTGTGGTCGAAATAGATAGCGCTCATTTTGAATTGGCCAGACATCAAACAGCCTATCTGGCACCGGTGGCCTTGACGCCGCCGGCCGTGCTCCTCAGCCTCTTCTTTCTTTCCATCAGCCTTTTTCTGGCTCTCTTAAACTTCAATGCCTTCCTCTTCTGCTTGCTCTTGCTCCGTGCCATGTTTTTTCCCCCATTTATATTTACTTGATGTTTGCCTTTTCCCATTTCTCGCCATTTTTATTTTTTCCGCCAAAGCCGGCATGGCCTCACCGGCCATGGCCTGCAATCTAAGATCGGCCATATCCGAAATCAGGGTCGGCTCCGGATTGACTTCTATGAGATAAGCCCCGCCCTGCTTGGCGGCTAAGGGCAAGGAGGCCGCCGGCTGGACCAGACCCGAGGTGCCAACGGCGATGAATATCTCAGCTCTGGCCGACTCGGTCCAGGCCAGATCCCATGCCTCGGCCGGCACCGGCTCGCCAAACCAGACCACGTCCGGCCTCATCAGGCCGCCGCAGAGGCATCTGGGAAGGCCGCCTCCGCCGGACGCCTTTCCGGGAAAGACTTTTCCGCATCTGGTGCACCGGTCCCGGGTGATGTTTCCGTGCAGCTCCACCATCCGCCGGCTGCCCGCCCTCTGGTGCAGTCCGTCCACGTTCTGGGTGGCCAGTAAAAAGTTTTGGAAACGGTCCTCGAGTTCGGCGACGGCCCGGTGCCCGGGGTTGGGCCGGGCTTGGAGAGCCTTTTCCCGCCTATACCAGTACCATTCCCAAACCAGAGCCGGATCCCGGCCGAAGGCCTCCGGAGTCGCCAGCTCCATAGGATTGTGATGGCGCCAAAGCCCGTCATGGCTGCGGAAGGTGGCCAAACCGCTCTCGGCCGAGATCCCGGCCCCGGTCAGCACCACGCATCTATGGGCTTTACGGACCGCTTTTAGAAAATCCGGAGGAATGATCACCGGTCAGCCCTTGTTCAGGCCGAAGTATTCGGCCCATTCCTCGGCGTCGAACTTTTCCGGCTTTTCGGGCTTCCCCCCGGCTCGGGCCATGGCCATTTCTGCTTGGCCGGCGAACTGCCCCGATCCTATGGCCTGGACTCCGTGCCTTCTGGCGAATCCGGCCACCTGGCGGTCAGAGCTGACCACGGTCAGGGAGCTTTTGTCCTTAGCGGCGGAAACCAGACGGTAGATCTCCTCGTCGGCGGAGATCGGCTTTTGGGCGTAGATGACTTTTAATCCCAGGACGGTTCCGGTTTTTTCCTGGCAAATGCCATCCCTGCCGTCGAAGACCACGGTCATTGCGGCTCCGGTCTTTTTCTTGAACCTGGCCAGCAGCTCCAGCAACTTCTCCCGACCCTGCTGTTTGTCAATGAGCATCTGCCGGCGCACCGGCGGCCAGGCAAAGGCCAGGTTGTATCCGTCGATCAGAAACAGCCGCGGCATATTTCATTTTCCGCGAAATACGCTAAGGTGGGCTAACAATCTCAGCCCTTTGGCGTCATTTCGCGCCTTTGGCGGATAAAACCCTATCGGCTATTTCCCGTTGGCCGCCTTGAGCAGGGCCGTCAGGTTGTTGTTCTTCTGCAGCAGCTCCTGGGCCTTCTGCACCTGAGGGTCGCTTAAAAGGTTGAAACGGTACATGGCCTTGTCGCCGTGGAGGCTGGAGAGGATCTCCCGCTTGATGGCCCGCTTGATGTAGTCGAGGTTGTCGGCGAAATCCTTGTCGCTGACGGTGGTCGAATCCTTGTTAACCAGCTCTTTGAACTCGTCGATCATGGCCTGGTCGACGTTGAAGGACTCGGGAAGGTCCTTGCGCCCGGCGGCATACTTGACGGCGAATTTGAAGAACAATGCCCGCCGTTCCAGGTCGGTCTGCACCTTGTTGAAGCGGGGGAGTTCCACCTTCAGGTCAGGGGTGATGCCCCCGCCTCCATACACGGTGCGCTTGAGCTCCCCCACGGTGGAGTAGATCTCGGGAGCGGCCGTGGAGTCCTCGGCCAGGCTGTCAAGCTCGCCCGACTGCCAGGCCGAATTGTCCCGGTGGATGCAGCGTCCGGAGGGCGTGTAATACTTGGCCGTGGTAAGCTTGATGGCGATGGAGTCTCCCAGCGGCCACACCGTCTGCACCGAGCCCTTGCCGAAGCTGGTCTGGCCCAGTATCAGCGCCCGGTCCCAGTCCTGGAGCGCCCCGGCCACGATCTCCGAGGCCGAGGCCGAGCCTTGGTTGATGAGCACAATAATGGGCCCCTTGTCCGGCCCGAACAAGGGGCTGGTGGTCACCTTGTAGTCGCGGTCGGTGTTCTCGGCCAGCCGGCCCTTGGTGAAGACCACCAAAGAGCCCTTGTTCAGAAAATAACTGGAGACCTCTACCGCTTCGTTGAGCAGGCCTCCCGGATTGTTGCGCAGGTCGAGGATCAGCCGCTTCATGCCCTGGGACTCCAACTCCTTAAGGGCCCGGCCCAGGTCCGGCCCGGACTTCTCCGAAAAATTGGTCAGCCAGATGTAGCCGGTCTTGGCGTCCAACATCCCATGATAGGTGATGCTGGGGATCTCGATGATGGCCCGGGTGATGGTGAAGTCCATGGCCCCGGGCACGCCCTCGCGCTCGATGGTGATGGAGACGTCGGTGCCCGGCTCGCCCCGCAGTTTGGAGACCGCCTCCTCGGTGGTGATCCCCTTGGTGCTTTTGCCCTCGATCCGCGTGATGCGGTCCCCGGCCATCAGCCCCAGCCGGGCGGCCGGCGTGCCCACCATGGGGGCAATCACCGTCAGAATCTCGTCGCGGATGCCGATCTGGATGCCGATGCCGCCGAAGGAACCCTTGGTTTGGGATTTAAGCTCCCTCATGGCCGAGGGTTCCATGAACTGGGAATGCGGGTCCAGGGTGCCCACCATCCCCTTGATGGCCCCGTAGATCAGCTTCTGGGGGTCGGGGGCGGTCACATAGAACCGCATCACCCGGTTGAAGGCCTCGTTGAAGATGAAAATCTGCCGGGTGACGGTGTCGGCTATCCGGCTTTGGGCGTAAAGCCCGACCGTCCCTCCCACCGCCAGCGATACGGCCACTACCACGGCGATCAGGAGCGCCAGCTTGCGTTTGGATATCATGATGGTTCCTTTCTCCATATCTTCGATTCCGCAAAGGCTTTTATAAGGAATCCTTGAAAGCAGGAATATTACTTTAGTGGCATCGGTTTTTCGGTTCGGTCAGATCTGACCTTTTCATGTATTCCTGGCTTTCTAATAGAATTACTTTCCGCCAACTTGCTGACAACCAGCTGGCGCACCGCCGCCTGCACCACGTCCGGTGGCTGGGTCCCGTCCAAAAGTTTTATCCGCCAAGGCTCGGACGATGCCAGGCGGCGGTAGCCCTGCCGCACCCGGCGATGGAATCTTTTCTCCTGCGACTCCATCCGGTCCAACGCCCGGCCCCGGCCGGACGCCCGCCGCAGCCCTTGTTCCACCGGCACGTCCAGCAACAACGTCAGATCCGGCCAGGCTCCCCGCGAGGCGATCCGATTGAGGCTGTCCACGGTTCCCAGATCCAGCCCCCGACCATAGCCCTGATAGGCGGCCGAGGAGTCGGCGAACCGGTCGCAGAGCACCACCGCCCCCTGCCTCAAGGCCGGGGCCACCACCTCGTCCACATGCTGGGCCCGGGAAGCCTCCAGCAGCATCAGCTCGGCCAGGGGCGACATCTTCCGATGGCGGACGTCCAAAAGCAGGCGACGGATTTTTTCAGCTATGAAGGGACCGCCGGGTTCGCGGGTGACCACCACCTTGAGTCCCTGTGTCCTAAGCCACCTGGCCAGCATCCTCACCTGGGTGGTCTTGCCGCAGCCCTCGATCCCCTCGAAGCTTAT
>CAZPNX010000011.1:0-55273 GCA_964588285.1 uncultured bacterium | reverse complement strand
CCAGCATCCTCACCTGGGTGGTCTTGCCGCAGCCCTCGATCCCCTCGAAGCTTATGAAAATCCCCCGATCTCTTTTAATTATGGATTTTGAATTTCGAATTTGTGTCACCGCTTCTTGCCGTATCTCCCGATGGACTCCCCCACCCGGACATCGAGCTGCGCCGAGATGCCGCCTAGTGGTCGTCTGGCCAATCACCCGACATCAGCCCTTGCGCCCGTATTTCCGGATGAACTCCTCGACATTTCTCCGCGCCTGGTCGTCGGGCACCTGGACCATGGGCGACTTCATGAAGTAGCTGGACGGCTCCAGCATCGAGCCGGAGAGCTTGTGATCCAAGGCCAGCTTAGCGCAGCGCACCGCGTCGATGACCACCCCGGCCGAGTTGGGCGAATCCCAGACTTCCAATTTGAGCTCCAAGTTGAGCGGCACATCGCCGAAGGTTTGTCCCTCCATTCGGATATGGCAGAATTTGCGGTCCAGGAGCCAGGGCACGTAGTCCGATGGCCCGACATGGATGTCGTCCGGGTCCATCTTGTAATCCAGCATCGAGGTGACGGCATTGGTCTTGGAGATTTTCTTGGACTCCAGCCGCTCCCGCTCCAGCATGTTCAAAAAGTCGGTGTTGCCCCCAAAGTTCAGCTGGTAGGTTTTCATCAGCTTGACCCCCCGATCCATGAACAGCCGGGCCAGCACCCGATGGGTGATGGTGGCCCCCACCTGGGACTTGATGTCGTCGCCGATCACCGGCAATCCGGCCTTCTTGAAGCGGTTTGCCCAGTACTGCTCCCGGGCGATGAAAACCGGGATGCAGTTGACGAAGGCGCAGCGCGCCTCCAGGATCTGCTCCACATACCACTTGGTGGCCATCTCCGAGCCCACCGGCAGATAGCTGACCACCACGTCAGTGCCGGTATCGCGCAGCAGCTTGACGATGTCCACCGTCGAGCCCGGGGCCTTTTTGATGATCTGGGACAGGTATTTTCCCAGCCCGTCGTGCAGCATCCCACGCTGGACGGTGACGCCGCTTTTGGGCACCTGGCAGAACTTATAGGTGTTGTTGGGCTTGGTGTAGATGGCCTGCGACAGGTCCTTGCCCACCTTGTTGATGTCGATGTCGATGGCGGCCGAGAATTCGATATCCGATATCCGGTAGCCGCCCAGATTGACGTGCATCAGGCCCGGGATCTTGTCGCTGTCCTTGGCCTGGCGGTAATAGTGGACTCCTTGGACGAAGGAGGAAGCGCAGTTGCCCACGCCGATGATGGCCACCCGCACCTTACCTTGGCGCCCAACGGCCGGTTGGCTTTTCCGTGTAACCGGTTTGGTTTTTCCCATTTTTCCCCTTTCTGGTATTGCTTTTCTATATTTTGGCGTTAACGTTCAAACTATCGGCCGAGGTCAGCCTCCTTACGTGGAGCATCCTCTGCACTGCGGTAACGTTGGCCAGCACCGCCAGCAGCCAGAGGACGATCTCGAATATCCAGTGCTTGTTGAAAATCCCGGTAAAGATGGAGCCGGCGATGATGACCACCAGCCGCTCCGCCCGCTCCATCACCCCCACCTTGCACTCCATCCCCAACCCTTCGGCCCGGGCCCGGGCGTAACTGACCATCAGGGAGCCGGCCAGGGCCAGGTCGGTCAGGATCACCAGCCGCCACATGTCGCTGCCAGCGTAGTAGTAGGACAGACCGATGAACATGGCCAGCTCCGAGTAGCGGTCCAGGAAGGAGTCGTAGAACTTTCCGAAAGTGGTGGTCCGGTTGGAGCGCCGGGCCAGGGTGCCGTCCAGGGCGTCGCAAAGGCCCGAAGCCAGGGCCGCCAGCCCCCCCCAGAGGAAACGCCCGCCTCCGAACATGAAGCCGGAGCCCAGGCCGAAGGCGAATCCGGCCGTGGTCAGCCAGTTGGGCTTTATCCCCAGGGAAACGAAAAAGCCGATAACCGGCTCGAAGATGGAGACGAATCCCTTTTTTACGCCGTCGGGCAGCATAGTCGGTATTTACATCGAGTCCGTTGATCTATATGACCGGCGTCATCCTGAGTCCGGCGCCGTCCCCTACCTTCTAAGGATCTGAAGCAATGTCAAGATTCTTTATAAGCGAGGCACGGTGTCTTTCTCAGAATGACGCTTGGGGCTCACAGCAGGTCCTTGAGCTTGGAGTGCCGCCCGAAGCTGGAGGACTTCAGGGCGAAGCGGAAATCCTTGAGGGCCGATTGGACGATGGAATCCAGCCTGGTCCCCAGCACCATGCGGAAGGAGTCCACGAAATGGTCCATCCACTCGGCGAAGGCCTTGCCCAGCTCCTCGGCCGTGGCCAGCACCTTCTCCTGCTCGGCGATGCTCTCCCCCACCGTGAAGTCCTTGAGGAAGGGAAAGTGCACCGTGGCCGATTCTTTGGACGACGACAGGGTTTTGGTGACCACGGTCGGACCGGCGGCGTTGCGCATTTCGGCCACCACCTTGTTGAGGGCGTTGACGAACAGGGCGATCTGGGCCGGAGAGGCCTGCTCGGCCATCACCGGCAGCTTGTCGTAGCCGTCCACCAGCACCGCCCCGGGGGCGGTGGCCGCCGCCTTCAGGGCCGCCTTGAGGGTATCCAGCTGGATGTTGTCCACCTTCCAGGTAAAGTAGCCGGCGGTGGGCAGGCCCTCCTTGATGCGGATGTATGAGATGTCCACCCCGCGCTTGATCTCCACGAAGCCGTCGAACTTGACCGAGGACAGCTTTTCGAACAGCTTGTCCGGCTCGACGCTGGTCATGTCCAGATTCTTGAACTTGGGCTCCACTGAGAAGGTGGCCATGATCATGTCGATCAGCTCGTCCGGGGCCTCGTAGATGGAGACGGTGCCGGTGGTCGACTTCTTGGCCCGTTCGATGACATCGGAGATGGGCACCTGCTTGCGCTCGGTGCGGGAAAAACGTCCGGCGTTCACCGGCTCGCCCTTCTTGAGGTAGAGGAAGTCCACCAGGTCCGGGTAGATGATCTCGATGTAGCCCGAGATCTTGCTGGCCCGCTCCTTCTTGTTGTCGGCCAGGATGTTGTCCAGGTGGACGAACTCCAGCTTGGCGTTCTGGAGGTTGGACCGGCCCTTGGGAAATCGCATGGTGGTCTATCTTTTTTTGATTTTATTTATTTTTACACAGATAAAGGCCAGGGGGATTGATCGGTGCAGTCAGTCACTATCAGCGGCGTCATCGCCCTTGTTCTTCAGTCAGATCCTTCGGCTAGTCGGGCATGATGCCGGGCTCAGGATGACGTCACCTGAGTGAAAATCAGCGTAATCAGTAAAAAATAGTGCAATCCGTGTTCTGGTTCCCCCTCACATACCCCCGAACTTCTCCTTGAGGGTGGCGAAGCGCCAGAACTCCTCCAGGTCTGGCACTGAGGGCACCTTGATGCCTTCCGGCCCAAAGGCCACCAAGCCCTGCTTCTCCATCTTGCCCAAGTGCTCCTCGGCCTTGGCCGGGTTGACCCCCACCTGCTTGGCCAGGGCCTCATGGCTGAAGCTGCCTTTGATCATCACCCCGGAGCCTTCAGGGGCGCCCTTCTCCCGGGCCATGGCCAGGATGGAGGCCGCCAGCCGGCAGACGTCGTCCTTCTGCATCATGATCTTTACCTGCTCGTTGGTCTCCCGCAGGCGCTTGACCAGGCTGGTGATCAGGTATTCGATCATCGGGTTCTGGGCCAGCTGCTGCTTGAAGGCCGCCCGGTCCAGAATGAGTAGCGAGACCTCGCCTGCAGCTGTGGCCGTGGCCGAACGGGGAGCATCGTCCACTATGGCCATCTCGCCCAAGAAAGATCCCTCGCCCAAAGTGGCCAGCACCTTCTTCACTCCGCCAGTAGAGCTGGAGATCTCCACCTTGCCGGAGCGGATGAGGTACATTTCCTGGCCCTGATCCCCCTCCTTGAAGAGGACCTCGCCGTTGGCCAGCTTGCGTTCGAAGGGGGCTCCGGCTTCCGCCATGGTCGGCTCCTTTTTGTTCGTTTATGATGTTTTTTTGATTTTGGGTAAAAGAAAACCTTGCCACCGCCATTTCCGTCAATGCGGCCGCTCATTAACTTAACAAGTTATATTATCACAAGTTATGATTTATTGTCAACTGGTTTTCCACAAAAAACACCCTTGAAACAAACCCCTGTTTTACTGCCGTGATTCACCGGGGCAACCCTTTGATATTGCCAGAACTGCCCCGACCGTCGTCACCAATTCTCCCTTAACTTCGATCCCATCCCCGTCGCCGACCGCATAGACGGTGCATCCCAGCCTGGCCGAGAACTCCTTGAGTTGCTCCAGCGAAGCCACCCTCCGGTTGAAGTGGGGCAGGAAATGGAATGACAGCAGACCCGCCGCCTCCGGCTTTTTTGTCCTCGAGCGGTAGAAGAGGTGAGAGATCTCGATGCTGGGGGTGAGCACTATGCCCCCGGCGCTTATCCCCAGCAGGATGCCGCCACCCTCGTGGTATTTGCGGAGCACCGATCCGAAACCACGCTTCCGGATGGCATCGTTGAACTGGAAGGGATCGCCGCCCGACAGGTGGATGGCCTGGCAGGCCAAGAGCTCGGGCAGCAGCTCCGGCCGGTGCTCCTTGTTCAGGTCGAAGTATACGAAATCACGGATGCCGTATTGGGCGTAGTATTCCCGCTTGCGGTCAAAGTAGCGCCGGGTGGAGTCCGAGGCCGAGGGAATATAGCCGATGCGGATCTCCCGGCCCGTGAGTCCGTCCAGCCAAAGCCTGTCGATTCTTGTGTTCCCGAGCACCTCCTGGTCGCTGTAGAGGTAGATGCTTCCCGTCATGGTTCCATCCTTAACCGGCTCCGGGCATGGGCGCCCGGCCGGCCCGCTCCTTGAGTCTTTTCAGCCAGCGTTGCGCCTCCGGATTTTCCATTGAATTCTTTACGGACTCTATAACTTCGATGGCCCGGTCCCGGTGACCGGGGTCTTGCGAGATCATTGCCGTCCAGAAAAGGGCCTCGGCCTTGAGAACCGGCTCGGCTTCCAGCTTGGTTAACCCCTCAAGTCTAGCTAAAGCAGTTTGTCGATCGGTCTTGGCCTCCAATCTGGATCGCAGGACTTCTGCCTGATACATTATTTCGTTTCTTCCCGACCTCTCCGCCGCCTGTTCGATCCGTCGGACATCGTCCTCCAGGCCTTCCTCCTGTCCCATCTCAAGCAGAAGCTGGCAACGGAAAAGCATGTACTCGCAGAGGTGGTACGGCTGGTCCATGTCGGACAAAATGTTGACGGTTCGGTCGTAATGCGCCAGCGCTTTTTCAGGCTCCTCAAGCCAATAATGATAAATCTGCCCGATGTTGCCCGAATAGATGGCAATATCTTTGCGGTCCCCCTGTGACTCGGCTACCCACAGCGCTGCCAGGTAGCAGTCTATGGCTTTATGGTACTGTCCTTGTTCTTTATAGATATTGCCCAAATTGTTGGTGGCTATGCCCTCCACCCGCCGGTCCCCGATCTCCCGGCAGATGTCGACCGTCCGGAGGCAGATATCTATGGCCCTTTGTTGCTCCTTACGTTGGCGGTAGATTATGGCTAAATTCGACAGAGCGGCGGCCACTCCGGCTTTGTTGCCCATGGCCTGCTCCAGCGACAGTTTTTCCAGAAACATTTCCTCCGCCTTCTGCAAGTTGCCCTGATGAAGTAAACAGACCCCCAGGTTGTTGAGGATGTTGGCCAATCCCCTTTTATTGCCGGCCGCCTCATCTATGGCCCGCTTACGTTGGTAGCATTCCATGGCTTTGGCGTATTCCCCCCGGCCTTCCATGATGACCCCCAGGTTGTTGAGGGCGGCGCTCATGCCCTCGGAAAAATCGGCCTGCCGATACAATTCCAAGGCCTCGAACAAGAGCGTCTGGGCTTTTTCCTGGTCTCCTTGGCGCCAGCGAACCAGTCCCAGACTGGCCAGTGATTGGCCCAGCAGTCTGCGGTCGCCGACTTTTATCGCTATCTCCCCGGCCTCTTGGCTAAGGGCCTCGGCCTCGGCATAGCGTCCGCGCCTTTGTAGCAATTTGCATAGATTCAAGATGGCCCTGGCGATTTCCTCGGGCCGGCCGCCGGCGCGGGCGTGCTCCAAGCACCTACGCCAGATATGCTCGGCCCGGTCCCATTGGCCCACCAGCTCCAGGACTCCAGCCCGGCGCTCCTGAACCGGGCCCGGATAATAGATATGGCCTGAGCCTTCGGTATGCTCAAGCCATAGAACCTCTTTTTGGTATTTGCGGCCAGTCTTCATCGCCTTGTGTTGCCATCCAAACGGTTGGGGATCGTGCATCAGGGAGTCCTGGGGCGCGCAGGCATCCCGCTTTTCAGGCCCCCAGATAGCTGGCCCGCACCTTGGGGTTTTGCAACAGGGCCGGACCGGTGTCCTCCATGACAATATTCCCTGTCTCCAGGATGTAGCCGCGGTCGGCGATCTCCAAACTGCGCTGGGCGTTCTGCTCCACCAGCAGGACGGTGGTGCCCGAGCCTCGTATCTCCTGAATGATCTCGAATATTTTGTCGACCACTATCGGCGCCAGACCCAGGCTGGGCTCGTCCAAAAGCAGCATCCTCGGTTCCGACATCAACCCCCTGGCGATAGCCAGCATCTGCTGCTCGCCGCCGGAAAGCGTCCCCCCCAGCTGGTGGCGCCGTTCGGCCAGCTTGGGGAACATTTCAAAGGCCCGCTCTATCCCTTTCCCCTTCTCCCCTTTTTCCTTTACCAGATAGGCTCCCAATTCCAGGTTCTCCAACACCGTCAGTTTGGGAAAGATCCTCCGGCCTTCGGGCACCTGGACCAGGCCCAGGCCCACAATGCGATCCGGCGCCGCGTTGGTTATGTCGCGCCCTTCGAAAGAGATGCTTCCTGAGGACGTCGGCAGCAAGCCGGAGACGGCCGAGATGGCGGTGGTCTTGCCGGCCCCGTTGGCGCCCAGAAGGGCCACGATCTCGCCGGATTTGACGACCAGCGAGATGCCGTGGAGGACCTCAAGAGAGCCGTAAGAGGTATGTATCTTATCTATCCTAAGCATCGGCCGTATTTTTATCCGCCAGTACGGGTCTTGCCGAGATACGCCTCGACCACTTTCTCATTACTCTGCACCTCCTCCGGCCTTCCCTCGGCCAAATAATCCCCGCCTTCCAAGACCAGCACCCGATCGCAGATGCCCATCACCACCCGCATGTGGTGCTCTATGAGCAGCACCGTCACCCCGCTGTCCCTGATGGTCTTTATTAATGACATCAGTTCCACCACTTCCTTGGGGTTCATCCCGGCCGCCGGCTCGTCAAGGCACAACAGTCTGGGCTCGGTGGCCAAGGCCCGGGCAATCTCCAGCCGCCGCTGCAATCCATAGGGCAGGTTTTTGGCCAGAGAGTCAGCCCACTGGCCGATGCCGACATACTCCAGCAGCTCCTTGGATCTGCGGGCAATGTCTCTCTCCTCGGCCCTGGTTTTTGGGTCGCGGACAAAAGCTCCCCAAAGCCCGGCCCGGGTCCTGGGATGTCGCCCCACCATCACATTCTCCAGAGCCGTCATTTCCTTGAAAAGCCTTATATTCTGGAAGGTGCGGGCGACGCCGGCCTGGGCGATCTTGACCTCGCTCCAACCGGTGATGTCGGCGCCATTGAAACGGAACGAACCAGAAGTCGGCCGGTAGACCCCGGTCAGGCAGTTGAACAGGGTGGTCTTGCCTGCTCCGTTGGGTCCGATCAGTCCGAAGATCTGGCCCGGCTCGATGCCGAAGGAAATGCCCTGCAGGGCCCGCAGGCCCCCGAAGTGTTTGGATACTTTTTCCGCCTCCAGCAGCATCGCAGATGGTTCTTTATCCTATTTCAGTCTGGTTGTATGGCATCAATCCCGGAGCTTTATGGAGAACCGGCATTGGGCGTCGCCGTTCAGCAGCGATTTCTCGACGGTGACCTCGACCGGCCGCTGGAATATGCCCTGGTATATCCCGCGGTACCACCCGGCGCTGCAGCAGCAGTACTCCAGCGACAGCCGGCCCCGAGCGGCCCGGGCCAGCGGGCAGAAGCAGGCGGCCATCTGCCGCTCGTGATCGGTCGAAGCCTTGGCGTACGCCTCTTTGTCCCTTGGGTTGCGTATCTCGATTATCGCCCCGTCCTCCAGGAAAGGCTGACCAAAGCGCTCCCGGTCATCGCGCATTACCCTGAGCACGGATTCGACGTCCCCGGTCTCGGCCCAGATCTTCCGGAGCGCCAGTATCTTTTCGTCTCCGAACTCCTCGGTGAAGACGCAAGACCGGTCGAGCATGATCTCCCGACGCGTCGCGGCATCCGGCACCGCCTCCCCAAGCCGGGCCATGGCGCAGGCCGACCATGAGGCCAAAGCTTCGGGGTCTCTGCCCGCCTCCCGCCAGCCGGCCACCACCGACCCGCCTCTGCCGCCTCCGGCCCGGGCGTCGATGGCCGCCTTCCACTTGTTGACCTTGTCCTCCAGCCAGCCCATGTCCTATATCGCCTCCTGATCGGGGGATGAGTGGCTTAGGCCGCGGACTGCCCGACGAAGATGGGTCTTGATACGGCCCCTGCCGATGTAAGCGCCTTGCTTCGCCCTGAACTTGGCGGTTACGGCCTTTTTTACGTCGTAAGTATTATTCATGTATTCCTGGCTTCCTTAGAGATATCACCCCTTCTCCTCCATCTCCATCTTCCTCCGCTTCGAGGGCAGCAGCCCCTGGGGCCGGAAGATCATCATGGCCACCATCGAGGCCCCGAAGATCAGCATCCGGTAGCTCTGCAGCTGGCGAAAGGCCTCGGGCAGGACGATCAGGGCCGCCGCCCCCAGGACCACCCCGGGGATGGAGGCCATGCCCCCCAGCACCACCATGCACAGCACCATGATGGACTCCCAGAAGGTGAAGCTCTCCGGGCTGACGAAGCCCATCTTGGCGGCGAAGACCGCGCCCATAATTCCGGCCACGGCCGCCGACAGCATGAAGGCTAAAAGCTTAAGCTGCACCGTGTCCACCCCGCAGGCCCGGGCGGCCGCCTCGTCCTCGCGCATGGCCACCAATGCCCGCCCCAGCCGGGATCCGTTGAGCCGGTGGATGAAAAAGGCCGTCAGCAGGCAAATTCCTAAAACAAGGTAGTAGAGGTGGCCCGGCCGGCCCAGGGAAAGCCCGGCCAGCGCCGGCTTGGCGATGTGCATGATGCCGTTGGGGCCGCCGGTGACTGAATCCCAGTTATTGAGCACAATGCGGACAATCTCCCCGAAGCCCAGGGTGACGATGGCCAAATAGTCGCCGCGCAGCCTCAAGGTGGGCAGGCCCAGCAAAAGTCCGAAAAGCATTGCCAGTCCGGCTCCCAGCGGCAGGGCCAAAAAGAAATTGAGGTGGAGATGGATGGAGAGCAGGGCATAGCAGTAGGCTCCGGCCGCATAGAAGGCGATATAGCCCAGAACCAGCAGCCCGGCCAGCCCGACGATGATGTTCAGCCCCAGGGCCAGGGCGATATAGATGCCGGCGGTGATAACCACATCGAGGAAGTAGCGGTTGAGAGCCAGGGGCAGTAGCAGCAGCAGACAGGCCAGCGCCAGCCAAACCGCCTTCTGCCATTTCGGGGAAAGAAGGACGATAGCTGGACAAGAGATGCCGCCCGCCGCCGGCTTTATAAGAAAACGGAAGGCCAGAGAAAAGGCCAGCGTGGCGCCGGCGGCCCCGGCCGACCAAACCGGCCCGGCCAGCGGCCATAAAAGGATCCCCAGCCACAGGGGCCAGGCCAGCTGCCTCAGCGCCGCCTTCATTGCCCTCTGTCTCCCATGATGCCTTGGGGGCGGATGAGCAGGATGACGATCAGGATGATGAAGGCGTAGACATCCTTGTACTCGCAGGAGAGGTAACCGGCCCCGAAGGACTCGGCCATGCCCAGCACCAGGCCGCCCAGCATGGCCCCGGGCACCGATCCGATGCCTCCCACCACCGCGGCGATGAAGGCCTTGAGGCCGGCCACGTAGCCGATGTAGAAATTTACCAGGCCGTAATGCAAGGCCACCAGCACTCCGGCGGCCGCGGCCAGGCCTGAGCCCAGCACAAAGGTCAGCCGGATAATGGAGTCGATGTTGATGCCGCACAGCTTGGCCATCCGCTGATCTTGGGCCACCGCCCTCATGGCCCGGCCCAGCCTGGTTTTTTTGATGAAAATAGTCAGGCCGACCATCAGCGCCAGGGCGGTGGCGATGATGGTGATTTGTATGTAGGAAACCCGGCAGCCGGGAATATTTATGCTGCCGGAGTTGAATGACTGGGAGAACAGCAGATCTCGGGAGAACACCTGGTCCCGGGCGCCCTGGGTGAGCATCACCAAGTTCTGAAGGAAGATGGAGACGCCCAGAGCCGAGATTAAAGGTGACAGCCTGGGCGCCTGCCGCAGCGGCCGGTAGGCGATCCGCTCCACCGTTCCGCCCCAGGCGGCCGAGAAGACCATGGCGAAAAGGATGACCAGCAAAGGGGCTATCGTCCAGGTATTGAAGCCCCACTGGGTCAACAGCCCCAGGGCGATGATGGCCAAATAGGCCCCCAGCATGTAGATCTCGCCGTGGGCGAAGTTGATAAACTCCAGAATGCCGTAGACCATGGTGTAGCCCAGGGCGATCAGGGCATAGATGGAGCCCAAGGTCAATCCGTTGAGGATCTGCTGCAGGAGCATTAACGAAGCTTACCTATCTTGTCATCAATTTCCCATAGACTTAGTCTTGTTTTCGTGATTTTTCATCTCTTCATACCAAAGACCTATTTCAAGGTTTGGATTTTCTTTGAATAATTTATCGACCATTTGCAAAGCCTCCCGCCTCCAACTCTGATCCCCGGTGATCCTCCATAGAGCAAAACGCAGGTAGGCTCCATTCTCCAGCCCCTCCTCGGCCGGCAACATTTGTTTCAGGGTTTCAGCCGCCGTTTTCTGACCGTCCAATCCATCGATCAATAATTCCAGAACCTGGGCGTTGAAGATCATCTGTTTTCGCTGCAGTTTTTCCGCTATGATTTTCGCCTGGCGGCAAGCATCCCGGGCTTCGGCCATCCTTCCGACAGATACCAACAGTTCGGCCAGATTATAATAATTTTCGCCGAGATAATAGTAGTGATTCAACTCGGTGTTGACGGCAATGGCCTGCAGATAATATTTTTCCGCCTCGGCGGCATCGCCCGCCCGATGGTGAAGGTCGGCCAGATCTCCCAAGGAGAGTCCTGTGTTTTTGCGATCTCCAAGCGCCGTGGCAATTTTTAAATAATTTTGGCAACAATCTATGGCTTGGATGAACTGGCCCTGCTTCCTGTAGATGGCGGCCAGACTGCCCAGGCTAAGGCCTATCCCCAACTTATCGCCCGTCCGCTCCGACAACATCAGTTTTTGCCGATAGCATTCCCACGCCTTGTCTATCTCTCCCTGTTTTTGATGGACGGCGCCGAGATTGCCGATGACCACGCTCTCTTTGAATATATCTTTATTGTCCCGAGCCATTATTAGCTGTTTCTGATAAAAGCCTTTGGCTTTTTCCAACTCTTCCCGATAGAAATTGATATGTCCCATCAAACCGTAGACTTTGAACTTTAAATCTTCATCCTTAAGTTCATCGGCCAGGGACATGGCTTCATTTAGACATCGCTCCGATCCGGAATAGTCTCCGCTAGCCAGGCAGACCATACCGAGTTTTCCCAAAATATCGGAGATGTTTCTGGCGTCGCCAACTTTGCGAAAACCACTAAGTGCCTCTGAGAGGATCTCGACGGCCGCCGGATAATCACCCCTCTGGATAAGGCAGGCGCCCAAGTCACTTTGGGCTTGGCAAAGAGATGGCCCCTGCTCCTCTAAGGCCATCTCCAGATTTCTACGGTATATGGCGATGGAGTCATCCCATTTTCCCAGATGCTCCAGGACCGAGGCTTTGGATGCCAGCACCTGGCGGGGGTAGAAGCCATGCCCCCTTTCTGTCCACAATATCTTCCGATGGCTGCCGCCTTTCATCTCCCGCCGATTTTAAATCCGAGGCGCCGGACTTGGCTGGCTATCCTTCTCCAGCCCGCCATTAGCCCAGCTTCCTTAGCTGGTCCAGCCAGCCGCGTAGGATGTCGAAGCTGCCCTGCCAGAATTGGCCGTCAGCCATGTCGATGCCCACCTCCTTGAGGATGTCGTCCGGACTTTTGGAGCAGCCGTAGGAAAGGATCCTTTCGATTTGGGGGACGAAGGCCCTGCCCTGGGACCTGTAGCGGGCGTATAGGGCCAGGGACAGCAGGTCCCCGAAGCTGTAGGCGTAGCAGTAGAACGGAGTGTGAAATATATGGGGTATATAAGCCCATTCCAGCCGGAACTCGTCGGCCACCTCCACCGTCCGGCCCAAGTGCGACCGCAGCCGCCCCAGATAGGCATGGCACAGGTCGTCGGCCTTGATCCCCTCGTTCATCCGGCGGTGGGCCTCCAGCTCGAATTTGACGATGTAGGCCTGTCGGACGATGGTGGAGTAGGCATCCACCATCTTCTCCATCAGCAGGGCCCGCTTCTCCCGGGGCGTCCTGGCGGTCTCCAACAGCCGCTCGAAGACGATGACCTCGGCGATGGTGGAGGCGGTCTCGGCCAGGGGCAGGGTGGTGCCGGCGGCGCTGATGGTATGCCCCGAGGCGTAGATGTCGTGGACGGCGTGTCCCAGCTCGTGGGCCATGGTGGAGACCGAGGAATTGTTCCCGGTGTAGTTCAAAAGGACATAGGGCAGTATTTTGGGGGTGACGTTGGAGCAGAAGGCGCCGCTGCGCTTGCCCGGCCGGGGGTGGGTGTCGATGTGCCCGGCCCGGAATACCTGCTCCGCCTTTTCGGCAAAGCCCGGGGCAAAGGCGCGAAAGGTGTCTATTACCAGGCGACGCGCCCGCTCCAGCGGAATGTTGCTTTCCGCCTTCTCGGTCGGAGCCATGATATCGTAACGGCGAAGCTTCCTGGCTCCCAGCATCCTGGCCTTGTAACCGAAGAACTCCTGGAACAGACCGGCGTTTTTTTCCACCGTGGCCAGCAGGGCCTCGATAGCCGCGTCCGGCACCTGGTTGTAGACATTGCGCATGGCGATGGGCGAGCGGTGTTTCCGCAGTTGGGCGTCGGAAACCCAGTCTTTGACTATGGCCTGGTAGATGAGGAACAGTGCCGTCAGGTTGCGCCCGTAGGGCTCGAACACCGCTCGGTAGGCGGCCTCACGCTCGGCCGCTTTGGGGCTGGAGAAGTAGCGGCGCAGCGGCTCCTGGGTGTTAAAAATTTTGGGGCGGCCTCCCCGGGGCCGGAAATCGTAGCGGAATCCGTCCACCAGCACGTCGTAGAGGTCGGAAAGGGCGCCGACGCCGCTGATACGCTTGCGCGACATGATCCGCTCCTCGCCCGGGGCCAGGGTATGTCGAGCCAGAGAGCGCATGTGGCTCAGCACATAGCTGAGGTCGGAAAACGAGGCAAACAGCCTCTTGGCATTAGCCTCGTCCAGAGAAGGCTTGCCGTTCACCGACAAACCCTTCAGCCAGTGTTGGATCGGAATAGCGGCCTCCGAGTACTTGACGAACAGATTGTCGGTCCGCGATTTCAGCAGCTTGGCATCCTGGGATTTTAGGTCGGTGGCCTCCCACAGCGAGCAGTAACCCGAAAGCCGGGAGAGATCCTCCAACAGCCCTTCGTTGAATTCCATCTCCCGGCGGAAGGCCGGCGCCGACATCCCGGGCGAATAGCTGTCTATCGATTTCCCCAGCCTCTGTACCGCCTTTTCCGTCTCGGCATACAGCCGGTCGAACTGGCCTTTGGCGACGATGTCGTCAAGGTTCCATCTCATCTCTGACGAGGCCATTTTTGCTCCTTTTGTTGCAGCTGTGTGATAGTTGGGCGCTATTTTATGCCGGCTTGGCGGCCTATTCAGACTCGATGGGCACCGGGGTCAGGCCCCAAATCTTCTGGTTGTATTCCCGAACGGAACGATCGCTGGAGAAGCGGCCCATGTTGGCGGTATTGAACACCGACATCCGGGCCCATTGCTCCCAGTTGCGGTAGGCGGCATTCACCCGTCCCAAACACTCCAGATAGGATGCGAAATCGGCCAGGACCATGAATTTGTCCTCCCCCAAGAGCGAATCGACGATGGGTTTGAAGAGCCCCGGCTCCTGGGGAGAGAACCGGCCCTGGGCGATGTCGTCGATCACCGCCTGCAGCTCCGGCTGGGATTCGTAGACCTCTACCGGACGATAGCCGCGGCGGCGTCTCTCCACCACCTCCTCTGCCGTCATTCCGAACAGGAAGAAATTGTCCGCCCCCACCGCTTCCCGGATCTCGATGTTGGCCCCGTCCAGAGTGCCTATGGTCAGGGCGCCGTTTAGAGCGAATTTCATGTTGCCGGTGCCCGAGGCCTCCCAGCCGGCGGTTGAGATCTGCTGGGAGAGGTCGGCCGCCGGAATGATGAGCTCGGCCAGGCTGACCCCGTAGTTGGCCAAAAAGACCACCTTCAGGGCGTCGCCCACCTCGGGGTCGCGGTTGACGGTGTCGGCCACCGAGTTGATGAGCTTGATTATCAGCTTGGCCATCTGGTAGCTGGGCGCGGCTTTGCCCGAGAAGATCACCGTCCGTGGGGCCCAGCCGTTTCCCCGTCCCGCCTTGATCCGGCGGTAATGGGCGATCACCCCCAGCGCGTTCAACAGCTGGCGCTTGTATTCGTGGAACCTCTTCACCTGGCAGTCGTACATGGAGTACAGGGAGACGTCCAGCCCGTTGCTTTTCTTGATGTATTCCGCCAGCTTCAGTTTGTTGGAGCGCTTGACCATCTGCCATTTTTCCAGGAACAGCCGATCCGCGGCCAGCTCCTCCAGCCGTTTTAGCTCGTCCAAGGAGTCTATCCAGCCGTGCCCGATGCGCTTGGTTATCAGCCGGGCCAGGTCCGGATTGCACTTCTTGAGCCACTGGCGGTGGGTGATGCCGTTGGTGATGTTGATGATCTTGCCCGGATAGAACTCGTCGAAATCGGGGAAGACCCTGGTCTTGAGGATCTTGGTGTGCAGCTCGGCCACCCCGTTGACCCGGCTGCTGCCGACGATGGCCAGTTGGGCCATCCGCACCTGGGGGTCGTCGCCTCCGGCGATGATGGCCATCCTATCCAGGCGCTCCCGGTCGCCGGGGTATCTGGCGGCCACCTGTTCTAAAAAGCGCCGGTTAATCTCCTCGATGATCTGCATCAGCCGGGGCAGCAGATTCCTGACCATGGCCACCGACCAGTGTTCCAAGGCCTCGGGCAAAACGGTGTGGTTGGTGTAGCCGAATACCCGGTTGGTGATCTCCCAGGCCTGATCCCATTCCAACCCCTCCTCGTCCATCAGCAGACGCATCATCTCCGGGATGGCGATGGCCGGATGGGTGTCGTTCAGCTGGAAGAACACCTTGTCGGCGAAGCCTTCCAGGCCGGAGTGCACCTTCTTATAGCGGCGCAGAGCGTCCTGCAGGGTGGCCGAGACGAAGAAATACTGCTGCTTGAGCCGCAGCTCACGTCCGGCATAGAAGCTGTCCGAGGGGTAGAGCACCCGGGACAGGTTCTCGCTCTGGTTTTTGCCCTCGACCGCGGCCACATAGTCGCCGCTGTTGAAGTAGCGGAGATCGAAATCACGGGTGGACTTGGCCGCCCACAGCCGGAGGGTGTTGACCGTACCGTTGCCGTAGCCCGGCACCGGGACATCGTAGGCCATGGCCATCACCTCCTCGGCCTCCACCCAGTCGAAGCGGGGCCGGCCGTCGGGATGCTTGGAGACCTCGGGCCGTCCGTAGAATTTGACCGGGTACAGGTTTTCCGGCCGGGCCAGCATCCAGGGATTGCCGTAGCGCATCCAGTTGTCCGGCGTCTCCACCTGGTAGCCGCCCACTATCTTCTGAAAGAAGATGCCGTACTCGTAAAGGATGCCGTAGCCGTAGGCCGGCAGGCCCAGGGTGGCCATGGAGTCCAAATAACAGGCGGCCAGCCGGCCCAGGCCGCCGTTGCCCAGTCCGGCGTCCCATTCGGTGTCTGCGATGTCTTCCAGATCGAAGCCCATTTCCTCCATGGCCTGCTCGGCCGCCTCCTCCATGCCCAGGTTGAGCAGGCTGGACTTGAGGAGCTTGCCGATCAAAAACTCCAGCGACAGGTAATAGATCCGCTTGGCGTCGGTTTGATAATAAGCCTGTTGGGTGCGGCTCCAGCGCTCCACCAGCCGGTCGCGCACCGTCAAGGCCAGGCTCTGGTAGTAGTCACGCTTGGTGGCCGAGTACTTGTCTTTGGACAGGGAGAAGGTCAGGTTCTCCCAGAAGGAGCGCTTGATGGAGGCCTTGTCCAGGCCTTTCTTGGCCACCGCCACCGACCCGTTCTTTCCGTTTCGGTTGTTCATATTAAGCATCTGCTGCAGTGCTACCATTCCCAAAAATACGAAATCCGGATATCGAAACACGAAACAACATTTTGCTGGCTAGGAAAGTTCGGTCTGCTCTCCGGCGGATTTAATTTCGGATTTTAAATTTCGGTTTTTTCAAAGATGGCTTTTTCAATTTGATAGGTCCCCAGGCTGGGCGCCTCCATGAAGCCGTCCCAGGCGGCCTCGGCGTATTTTCCGGTCTCCAGAACGTAGAACAGCCACTGATCCACGTATTTTGGGTCCTCCTGGACAAAGCCGGAGCCGATGTGGCTAAGCCACTGCTGGTTGAATTTTTCATGGGCCCCCACCGGCGGAGCGATGATAATGGGTATCCCCAAGGCCGTGTAAAACGACATCTCCGAAGGCTTGGTCCAGATGATGTCGGTGGTGTGCAGCTCCTGGTTGAAGGCGGCAAAGTAGGCCCGCTTGTCCAAGGCGTAGATCACCTTGACCCCCGAACGCCCGTCCGACTTCACCCCCAGGGCATCCAGCTCCCGGTTGAAGTAGGAGGCCACGTCCAGCCTGGTACCGGCCACCAAGTTCACTTGGATCTTACCCTGCTGGATCTTCCCCAAAAGCGATTTGACCAAGGTGATCCCGATTTCGCTCTGGGCCCCGGCCCCGCCCACCATGTAGGTCAGGGTCAGGGGATGTCCGCTGCGCGACGGCAGGCAGCCCAGATGTTTTTTGACCGTCTCCTCGTACTTGGAAAGAAACTTACGGTTGGGGTCCAAGTTGGGCAGGCGCTGGGCCAGGTCCTGCTTGAGCACCGGCTGGTCGGGGCCGCCCAAATTCTCCCGGGGCAAGGGAAAGCCGGTGAAGACGATCCTTTCCTCAGGCACTCCGTACTGGCGCAGCCTCATGGTGGCGTGGCGGCTGGGGGCCAGGTAGGTGATCCTGGTATTCTGCGGCCGGTCTATGGCCCAGGCCCGGTTGATGTCGGTGTCGGTGACCACGCAGTATATTCTCTCCAAACCCAGATAGTCGGCGGCTAAGGCCGGGATGAAGTGGGTGGCCACCAACGGCAGGTCCTCCCGTTTCACATAGTCGATCAGGCTCTGACAGAGCCCCCAGCGCTTTATCAGCCGCTTGAGGCGGCGCACCGTCGGGGTGGGCCGGGAGTCCACCTTGAAGGGATAGAAGGGCGCGATGGATTGCAGGCTGTCGTAGAATCCGAAGATAAGTTTTCCCAAAAAGGGGAGGCCCTTGAGGCGGGAGACCGTCTCGTAGCCCACCCGGGTCCAGTGCCAGATGGAGCGCTCCCGGTCCGAGACCATCTGGTCGTTGTTGGCGGTGATGATGCGCTCGTTGGCGATCTCGTTTAGGGGATAGGCGGCCCGCTGGTGGCCGTAGCCCATGTCCACCGAGACCACCCAAGCCCGTTTGGAGGGATCAATGGCCGGCATGTTTTTTGGAGACAGAAATTTATCTTAGAATGTTACAATAAATCCGCCGATCCTGCAACAGTTTTCTGGCTAACGCCCGGTGTAACGGTACAGGTCCCCGTAAGCGGCAAACAGGTTTCCCGCCAAATAATCCCGCCGCGGCGATCCGGACTCCGAACGCCTAAGATAGTCGTTTATAATCCGACCCGATCCGTCGGCCCGATCCTTAGGATGTTTGAGATTCATCCGCAGCCGGGACACCCGGCCCGAGGCATAATGAAGGAGATGCACTGTGCCGTCGTCATCCACCCTTTCCACTAAGGCCAGGTGGGTGATGCCATCGGCGTTCATGTCCGAGAGGGTATTCCAGTAGAAAGCCACGTCCCCGATGTTGGGGCAACCATCAGAGAATGTCAGCCCCCGATCCCGCAGCGTCCGATAGAGCGATTCCGAAAGGCTGCGGTTGCTGCGGATATGACGGTATTCTATCCTTCGTCCCGCCATCAGATAAACCCCGTGGACAAAGCCCGAGCAGTCGTTCTTGAATCCGTGCCCCAGGGACTTCAGATCCTTGACGTCCAGAAGCTCCTGGGCCTTCTGGACTATCTCCCGCCTGGTCGCCAGCTCGCCCTCCTGGACCTCTCGGCGGCTGACATAGGGAGCCGAGCATGAGGCCAGCCAGAAAGCCGTGATAACCAAACCTGCCCTGCTGGCCCAGTTGATTTTCATGATCCGGCCTTAATCTTTGATCTCAGCCGATAGGCAGTTTTCGCCCCAGGCGGCGCCTTGGCCAGCTTGGTAAAGGTGAAACCGGACATATGGCCCAAGATCTTTTTGACGTTCCCGGTCACCAGGATCTCGCCGCTCCTGGCCATGTCCTCGCCCAGCTTGGCGGCCGCGTTGACCTCGGCCCCAAAGATGTCGAAGTTCCCCACCCTCAGCATCGGACCATAGCCGATGCCCGCGCAAAGAAGCACCTTGTCCTCGGGACGCTTTTTCTGGTTATAGCCTTGGCAGGCCTGCTGCATCTCCACCGCGGCCTTGGCCGCGTCTCTGGGATCTGGAAAAACCGCCAAAAGACTGTCGCCTTCGAATTTGAGCACCAGTCCCCCATGCTTCTCGATGATGGGCCTTAGGATGCACTCCGAGGCGTAGATGTTCTGCAGGAAATGGATGATGCCGTAGCGGGCCACGTGACGCGAAAAGCCGGAGAGGTCAGTGAACATGACGCACCACCGGCCGCCGAACAATCGCCAGATGCGCCGGTCGATCTGACGCTTGTCGGCTTCCGGCATCGTCCGCCGCCGAATCAATTGCTCCAGCCGCCTCTGGGACGGACCCAGCACTACGGAACGGAACTTTCTCCCTGTCGATTTCAGCATGTTGGCACCTCAGGTATTATTACCATCCTGCCATTATTGTAGCCAAATTCTTTTCGTTTTACAAGAGAAAAGGGGCGCTTTTCCAGCGCCCCTTTTCAGATGCCAGCCTGAGCCTACTTGATCATCACCAAACGTTTACTTATCTGTTGTCCGCCGGATTTGAGGACCACCAAGTACGTGCCCGAAGCCGCCTGCTTGCCAGAGCCGTCCCGGCCGTCCCAGATAAATCCATGCTCTCCGGCCAGCATCCGGCCGTTAAGCAGCGTTCTGACCTTCTGCCCGGCCAGGTTATAGACCGCCAGCTCCGCTTGCCCGGTGGCCGGTATTTGAAAGCTGATGGTGGCGTGTTCCTTGAACGGGTTGGGCTTGACCCCCAGCGCCAGCTTGGGCGACAAAGGCTTTTCGGCCGGACTTCCCTCCACCCCGGTCTGGTGCGGCATCATGGAGTAGATCTCGAAGGTGTTGAGGTAACTTCCGCTCTGGTACCCCCCGGGAACGTAGACGCCGTAAGGGCCCACCGGGCAGGCAATATTGCTCATGCCGGTGATCTTGCCGGCCAGCGAAAGCCAGGCGTCGTGCTCTGGGTTGTAGGCCACGGTGGCAGTTTTTTGCATCGTGCCTGTGCTGTCGAACCCGCCGGCTATGAACAGAACGTCATCGAGCGTGGCATATCCCACCCGGTAGTTTCCACCGCTGGGATTGGGCGAGGTTTCCCTCCAAACGATGACCGTGGGGTCATATGGGTCTATCTCGCCCACCCAGGTATTAGTCCGCCCCCACCCTGTCGCATCGCAGCCGCCACTGTAGACTAGGTAGCGGTCTCCGATGCAGGCCGCCGCCCCGCCGATACGACCCTGCGGCATTGGCGTGGCCTGGCTCCAGGTGTTGGCCATGATGTCGTAAACCTGGACATATTTCTGGGGCGTCCAGCCGTTGCCGCCGCCGAGCAGATAGATGTAATTTCCTTTATAAACTACGGCGCATGGCGACTGAGTTCCATATGGTATGGGTGCGCCTGTAGTCCAATTGTTGGCAGACATGTCGAAAATGTAGTTGTTGGTTCCAGCCGACCATGCACCCATGAAATAAAGCTTGCCGTTGCAAGTGACCGAAGCTGGATATCTACTGGCCAGTGGCATATGCGCAAAGTTGATCCAGACGTTGTCGGTCAAGTCATAGCCGATACAAGAATCTATCGTGTAACCAGTATACCCGCCAGCCACGAATACTGTGGGATGCCCGTTGGGGCCGATACCGTATCCGGCACCGTAGCCAATTACGCCGTAAGGAACGTTCTGCGGCGCCGCCTGCCAGGCGCTGACGCTGACGAAGCGAATCAGGGTATCGTTGGACGGGTTGGCGTCCCCGGCCAGCCCGGCGGTGTACTCAAAGGCGTATTGGTCTCCCACGGTACCTATGTTACCTGAGACAAAAGTGAAGGTGGTATCGTGGAAGGCGGGCAGGTCAACGTTCACCGTCTGGTCATAAGTCCAGCCCCCCAGGTAGGCCACATGCAGGCGGGCCGGCACGGTGGCCGGGGCGTCGCTCAAGTTGGCCACCCTGACCGTGCCCGGGACAACGTAACCGCCCGGGTAGGTAGGAAACTTGGGGTCGACGATGCTCAGCACCGCGGCGTCGGGCGACGTTCCTAGGTTCTTGTACTGAACGCTGTTGGTCTGAGTCCAGCCTCCGCTGGCGCCGCCTAGGGCGAAGGCAGCCCGCTTTAGAAACCCGCAGCCGTCCAACCGGTAGCGGGGCATGCTGATGGCCTCCGGGGTCTCCCAGGTCTTGGTGGCGAAGTTGAAATACTGGCAGTAGCCGTGAAGGTTCCCGTCGGGCTGGACACCGGAGAAGATAACGAAGCGGTCCTCGGCCACGCCCTGGGCGGCGCCCCAGACTGCGGTGGGCATATTGGGGAAAACACCTGTGTTTACCACCCATTGATTGGTCACCGGATCAAAAAATTCGGTCAAGCCGCTGGCGCCCATGTTGTCCGCGCCTCCGGCTACCCAGATGGTGTCATGGTAAACCGCCGCTTGCAAAAAAACCCGACCCAAATTTAGGGAATCACCCAATGACCACCCCGCCCCAGGCGTGTAGATCCAGACCTGCTGGGATGGAGCGCTATTGCCTGGAGAGGGATTGCCTCCTATGAAATAGAGCTTGCCCTTGAGGGCCGCCATCTCCGGAGCCCAGTAATTTCCGCTATGGTTTCCAGGGGCCCCGGTCCATGAATTGGAGGATATGGAATACTTGAACATGGTGTCGATCATTGCCGATGATCCATAATTATACCCCCCCACCACATAGAGGGTGTCCCCGATAACCGCGGCCGCTCCAACAGCCAGCTCCATAGGCAGGGCACTCAAAGACGTCCATTGGTTGCGCAGCGGGTCGTACCGGTTGAAAGCCGTAGTGCTGGGGTAGCCACCGGCGACATAGATGTACTTCCCGTCGCTGCAGACCATGATGTCCATCAGGCTTGCGGGCATGGTTCCGAAGGCCGTCCAGTCGTCGCTGGGACCGCCGGCCGGGACGTTACCACAGTAGTATTGATCCGAACCTGGGATGCCGGTGTAGATCTTGACTTTTTCGGCCGGAGCCGTGGCCGCCATCATCAGGGCCGCCAGGGCCAGAACGAACCAGGATGGACTTTTCATTGATTCTCCTTTGTCTTTGTTGTCGGGCGTCCTTGCTCTTTCGTGCTTTATTTATTATGACATTTTTTGGTCTTTTTGTCAAGCTACATATGGTATTTATTAAATAAAATACTATTCATAATTCGTCCGCCGCTCGGCCCGTGACGACTTTATCAGGCTTCGACTCTTCTTCTCCTCCAGCCTCCTTTCCACCGAGGCCCGGGTGGGACGGGTGGGCCGGCGCGGCTTGGGTCGCTGCCGGGCCCTCTCGATGAGATCGATCAGCCTCTGTCTGGCATCTATGCGATTAGCCTCCTGGGTGCGGAAGCGGCGGGCCTCGATGACCAAAAAGCCGTCCCGGCGCAGCCGTTCCCCGGCCAGTGCCCGCAGCCGCTGCTTTGTTTCGTCAGTAAGCGACCTGGTCCCGGCCAGGTCGAAGCGCAGTTCCACCGCCGTGGCCACCTTGTTGACGTTCTGGCCGCCCGGCCCCGAGGCCCGGACGAAACGTTCGGAGATGTCCCGCGGATCTATCTCAAACCCCCTAGGCAATGGCTGCCCCTCTTCCGGCCGTGCGTCGGCCATTCTGGTAGGAGATCTCCAGCAGGATGCCGGCCAACACCGGCACGAAGGTGATGATCGCCCCGCCGGCCAATGCTTTCCAAATAGACATCGGGTCCTTCTGCTGGACCATACCAATCGTCAGCAGCACCCAGAAAAGCAGGCTCAGGCCCAGCAATGTCCTGCCTAAAGCCGCTTTCCAAACATGGCTGGCTGGTTTGGGAACGGGCGGAACGGACAACGGTTTTTCCTGCGCTCCAGTCGCGGCGGTCGGCGAGGTTTCTTCTGTGATGCTGGCTTCCTCCGCTCCCGGAGCTTTGGGCCTTCCCCTGGCCAGGGACATGGCCCGCCCTTTGCGAAGCACCTTCAGGCCGATGATAACCAGCACCGCCACCATCGGCAGCAGGATCAATGCCAATAGAGACTTGGAGAGCACCAGGAAATCGTAGACCGCGTGGGCCAGGTAGGCCAAGAGGAAGCCCAGAAAAACAAGCTTATTGCGGCCGGACGGAGCGAACTTGGCCCGCCCGATGTAGTAGCCCATGACCACCCCGGCGAAGCAGTGCAGCGGCAGCGAGGTCACCGCCCGGGCCGCGCCCACCGCGAACCCCCGTGACAGCACGTAAAACAAATTCTCCACCGCGGCGAAGCCCAGGGCGCTGGCCCCGGCATAGACGATGCCGTCGTTCTCCTCGTTGAACTGGGGATGTCCCCAGGCCAGCAGGAAGACCGGGGCCATCTTGGCCAGCTCCTCGATGGGCGCGATCTTGATGAAGGAGTCCCACAATGCCGCCGGGATGTCACCCCCCTGCGGCCAGGGAACCCATCCCAGGGCCAGCTCCACCAACACCGCCGGGATGAATCCCAGGCCCCCCAGCATCATGGTCTTGAGCACCAGCCCCAGCGGCTCCCGCTCGTTCCTATCCATATATAGGACAAGATACATCAGCAGGGTCGCGGGCACCAGGGCCAGCAGGATCAGCAGCAGGAAGGTCATTATATCGTGGCCGAAGCCTTTTAGCCTGAAAAAGGCCGGGCTTGGCGCCCGGCCCTCTTTTTCATTCTACTTGACCACCTCGAACTTGCCGTTCTTCACCAGCCACATGACATAGGGGCTGTTCTTGAGGTCGCCGTTCTCGTCGAACTCCAGCGAGCCCCGGGCCCCGTTGAAGACATTGGTGTGGATGGCCTCGGCCATCTTCCGCCCCTCGGCCGCCCCGGCGATCTCGATGGACTTGAGGATGACGTTGGCCGCATCGTAGGCGTAGAGCGAATAAGGGCCGACCTCGCCATAGGCCGCCCGATAGTCGGCCATAAATTTTTTGGCGCTTTCCAGCTGGTCGAAGTCCGGACCATAGGAGAGGTAGGAGCCCTCGGCGTCCCGGCCGGCTATCTTGAGAAACTCCTGCTCGATGGTGGCGTCTCCCGAGATAAAGACGGCTTTCATTCCCAGCCGCCTCATCTGGGTCACCAGCAGGCCGGCCTCGGAGTAATAGCCACCGAAGTAGAGCACCTCGGGATTCTGCGGCTTGATCTTGGTCAACACCGCCGAAAACTCCTTGTCGCCTCTCTGGATGTGCTCGTATGCCACCGGGGGCAAGCCCAGGTTCTTCTCGAACTCCCGGGCCAGACCCTGGCCATAGGTGGTCTTGTCGTCTATGATCGCCACCCGCTTGCTCTTAAGCACCTCCCGGACAAACTGGGCGGCCATGGCACCCTGCTGGTCGTCCCGGCCGCAGGCCCGAAAGATGGTGGAACGCTTCTCCCTCAGGGTCAGGTCCGGGTTGGTGGAAGACGGGGTAATCTGGACCACCCCTGCCTCATAGTAGACGGCCGAGGCCGGAATGGAGCACGAGGATCCATAGTGGCCGATGACAGCCACCACCCCCAGGTTGACCAGCTTATTGGCCACGGCCACCGCCTCCTTGGGGTCGGAGCGGTCGTCCTCCCACAGCACTTCGATCTTCTTACCCAACAGCCCCCCTCGACCATTCCATTCTTCCACTGCCAGTTTGACCCCGTTAAGGATGTCCTGCCCTTGTTTGGCGTCTGACCCGGTCATCGGCCCGGCCACGCCGATCTTGACGGTGCGCGGCCCCAGGTTGCAGGAGGCCAACAGGCCCAGAGCCGCTAAGGCAGCCGCCGCTATAAATCTTTTCATTTACCTCCTCCTTTTTCTATTTGTTGTTGCTTTTATCAACATCTTTCCCCAGCACCTTGACGAACGAAAAGACGACCAAGGTTATTATCAGACCCCACGACAGAGCCAGGAACAAGATGCCCCAGGTATTCATTTCTGCTCCTCCAGATTCCGTTTTGATCTAACATTCCCCTTTCAACGGCCCTAAGGCTGCTTCCAGAAATCACCGCCCAACCACCAGCTTCCGCTGGCGTTGTACTCCAGCCTCACCCAGCGGGCGGCCGTCGCCATCTCTTTGAGACAGGCCACCCACTCGTTCCAGCTGTCCTTCTGCATGCCCTCCAGCTGCTTGCCCATGATTTCATTGGCCGCCTCGCCGGCCCCGGTGGAGGCCGCCTGCTCCTGCATCTGCTGGGCCAGGGCCATCATGGCCGCAATGTCGCCCGATTCCTTGAGGGCCTGCATCTCCTTCTGCTTTTTCTTGAGGTCGGCCTTGGTGGCCTGGTCTCCTTTTTTCTCCTTGGGGGCAGTCTTGGGGGCGGCCCCGAACACCTTCTCGTGATACTTGTTCGGGATCATCGGCCCGTCCGAGCCCGGATCCCAGTACTGGACGTATCTCAGCCACTGGTACTGGTTGAAGATTTTATCGTAATCCGCCTGGGTGTGGCCGTACTTGCCTATCAGCCTCTGCAGGGCGGTGAACGGCTCGGGCACGATGTATTCCGAGCCCAACAGCTTCTTCTTGAACCCGTTGGAGTCGGGCATGGTCACCGTCAGGGTGGCGAATTCGGACGGCTCGCCGCCGGACTGGCCTGTAAACCTGGCCCTATAGACGACCTCGAAACCCCTGCGGAACTCATTGCTCTGTTCGATGTCCCTTATCAGGTCATAGGCACCCAAAGTTTTCTGGTAGAAAGCCTTGATCTTGTCCAAACCATCGTTGGTCACCCGGTCCATGGGCTTGTCCGGCGCCGCCTGGCTGTTGGGATAGATCAGGGAGCTCCTGGTGGTCTTGTCGTCCGGCCGCTCGTCCCCGCCGTCGGCCAGGCAGGGCTTGGCCATGATGGCCAGGAACACTCCGACTATCACGATGCTTTTGGTCAGATTCGTATTTCTGTTTGCTTCCATTTGAGACGTTTCCTTATTTTTGTGTTTCTCAATTTATTGACCTGATTTATGTCTCCTGCCAAGAGGAAAATCCCGCGTTCGGAATTTGAGATTTAGTGCTTGTTCATTGTTTCATATTTAAAATTTGTTGGTTTATGACTTCGCATTTATATGTTTTCTTCTCCACACCCAGGCCACCGCGGCGGCGATGGCCAGCCACATCAGCAGGATCATGATCCTGGCGGCCCATTGGTAAGGCCGATCCGCCGGGCTCACCCCCCGCATTATTATGAATGGCCAGAATTGTTGGTAGGACCAGACGCCCAACAGGCCCAAAAGGAAGAGCGGGGTGACGTATTTGATAACGTACTTGTAGAATATGGGGATTCGGATCCTGGCCCCCTGGTGCATTTCCTGCCAGCCCCGGTCGATGCCGTAGACCCAGGCGAACAGGATGACTTCGATGGTGGCGAAAACCACCAGAAAAAAGGTGCCGCCCCAGAAGTCCAGCTCGTCCACAAAACCGTGCCCCAGAAAAAAGATGGCCGGCAGGCAGGCGGCCAAAGACACCGCCGCCAGCGCCAAAACCGATTTCCTCCGCCCCCAGCCCAGCTCGTCCTCCAGGAAGGAGACGGCCGGCTGAATGAGCGACACCGAAGAGGTGATGCCGGCGATGAACAGCAGGGCGAACCACAGGCCGGAGAAAAGCTGGCCGGCCGGGATCTGGCCGAATATCAAGGGCATGGTGACGAATCCCAGGTTAAAAGTCCCGCTCTGGGCCGCGGCCAGGGTTCCCGAGGCCCCGCCCAAAAAGACGAAGGCCGCCGGAATGACGATGGAGCCGCCAAGGATTACCTCACAGAACTCGTTGGTGGCCGAGGCCGACAGCCCGGACAGGGTCACGTCATCGCGTTTTCTGAGATAGCTGGCGTAGGTCAAAATGACCCCGATGCCCACCGACAGGGTAAAGAAGATCTGGCCGGCGGCTTCGATCCACACCTTGGCGTTTTTTAGCTCGGAGAAGTTCGGGTTCCAGATAAATCCCAGGGCGTTCTTGATGGAAAGCTCCGGCAGGCACGGGTCCGGCGTTCCCAAGCTCAGCACCCGGACCATCAGAAGCAGTCCGAGACCCAGCAGCACCGGCATGCCGTAGCGCGACAGCTTCTCGATGCCGCCCTGCACCCCGCGGTAGATGAAAATGAAGTTCATCAGAAAGGTGAGGACGAAGAACAGCAGGGCCGGCAACAGCGAGGAGAAATATTGGTTCCGGGCCAGGCCCTGATACCCCGACAAGAAGGCCTTCATGGACTCCTGGCCGCCGGAGAACGGCAGATGCCCGGTGAAGGAGTAAAAGGCGTAGGCCAGGGTCCAGGACTCGATGTACATATAGTAGATGAGTATGACGAACGGCCCCAGCACACCGATGGTCCCCAGATACTTGGCCCAGCGGCCGGTGCCGTCCAGCTTGTCGAACATTCCCGGCGCCGTGCCGTGTCCCAGAGCGCCGCCCATCCTCCCCAGGGTCCACTCCACCCACATCAGAGGGACGCCCAGTAAAAGAAAGGCCGCGAAGTAGGGGATCATGAAGGCCCCGCCGCCGTTCAAGACCGCCTTGGCCGGGAAGCGCAGGAAATTTCCCAAGCCCACCGCGCTGCCGGCTACCGCCAGTATAACCCCCAGCTTGGAGCCCCATTGTTCGCGGTTTGCAGACATGCTCTATCTCCCTGATAATTTCATGCTACTCTTGCCTCGTCTTATGTTGTGCCGATACTATATCCAAGTAGCCCAGATAGGAGCGGTTGAACCTCACCCAGTCGCTGACAATCTTGCGGCCGAATGCTTTGACCAGAGCCGGAGTCAGGGTGGGGAATTTTACCCGGCGGGACAGGCTCTGCAGCAGGGCGTCTCCGGTCTCGAAAAATATGGCCAGGGCGTCGTTGAACGCCCGCCCGTAGTTGTAGAAGTCGGAAAAGCTGTCGATCACCCCCTGCTGCAGCTCGGCCGGAGTGAAATTCTTTGGCTTAAAGACCACATGCATGGCGTCGTAGAACCGCCAGTCCCGGTGCAGCAGCCGGCCCTCGGACTCTATCTTGCGGTAATACTCGGTGCCCGGCAGAGGCGTCAGCACCAGGTACTGGACGCTGGCCAGCCGGCTCTGCAGACAGAATTTCGAGGTCGATTCGAAGATGCCCTTGCGGTCCGAATCCGACCCGAACATGAACATGCCGTGGACTCCGATGCGCTCCCGGCGGAAGGCGGCGATCGAAGTCCGGATGTCCTCCACCGTCTGGCCCTTGGCCATCTCCCGCAGGCTCTCCGGGTTTATAGACTCGAAGCCGATGTATACCATTTTGCAGCCGGAGTCGGACATGGCCCGCACCAGCTCCCGGTCCCGGCTGACCTCGGCCCTCAGCTGGCAGGACCATTTGAGCCCTGGTTTGGCGGTTTTGATCCTTTGCACCATCTCTGCTGTCCGCTTTTTGTCGACCACAAAATGGTCGTCCACGAAGAAGGCCCAGCCCTGAGGGCAGGCGGCCACATCCTCCATTACTTTTTCGACCGAACGGGTGCGGTAGCCGCGGCCGAACATCTGGGTCACCGAGCAGAAGTTGCAGGCATAGGGGCAGCCCCTCGAGGTCATCACCGGCCACACCCTAATCTTCTGCCAGCCCTTGAGCAGGGTGAAATCCGGCACCGGCAGGCTGTCCATGTTCTCCAGCCTCCGGCCGAAAATTATTTTATCGGGGATGGAGCCTGAGAGCAGATCCAGGAATTTGGTCTCGGCCTCGCCCACGAACACCTGGTCGAAATCTCCGGCCACGTCGTCCGGCATCATGCTGGCGTGGATGCCGCCGATGATGGTCCGCGAGGGCTTGCCGGCCGCGGCCCGCAGAGCCTTGTACTGCCGGGCGATCTCCCGGCCCCGGTCCACCGTGGCCGTCAGGCAGCTTAGGCCCAGCACATCGGCGTCGGCCAGCTCCTCGGATCTCACTTTGCGGCCGAGGATGTTCTCGTTGAGCACCAAGACGTCGTAACCGGCCTTTTTGGCGATGGTGCCCAAATAGACCGGCCCCAGCATGGGGATGGTCATATACCGGGCAAAGACGTTGGCGTAAGAGCCGGTGGGTTCGACCAACACCAGCTTGATGGGCTTGGAATCCGCGCTCATCGGTCCTGCTCCTTTCTGCGCATGTAATCCAACAACAACAGCGAGCCCCCGAACACCACCAAGGAGGTGGGCCATAGCTTTAGTGAGACGGCGAATACCAGGGTGAAGACCATGAAAAGCCCGACTAAGGCGGTGGCCAGCAGGTGGAATATCATGCTGCGCCTGGCCACGCCCACCGTCAGAAAGCTCAATCCGGCCAGCCCCAGGAACACCGGCCACAGCCGCCCCAGCAGCCGCCAGGAAGTGAATATGTTGAGATAGTAAAAGAAACCGCCCAGGGAAAGGATGAATGCCCCCAGCCACAGCAGGACGGCGTCTCCGGACTGGCGGCGGCGATAGAGAAGCAGGAACCCGGACCCGAGAATCAAAAGGAACATGGGCCAGTGCCGGGAGACGCCTTGAAGCAGGCCCAGATTCTCCAGGGTCAAAAGAACCCCCACCGCCATCAGGATGACGGCCGGAAACAGCAGGGTCTTGCTGTGTTGCGTCTCAGGTCCGCTTTCTATCAGGATCCCAGGAAGGCATGAATATTCCTGGCTTCATGGCTTTCTGATGAGTAAGGGTCACAGGTTCTTGCGGATGACGCTGGCCAGGCGCTTGATCCCCTCCTCGATCTGCTCCTCCGAGGGATAGGAGAAATTCAGCCGCATGGTGTTCTGTCCTTTGCCGTCGCAGTGGAAGGCCGAGCCGATGACATAGGCCACCTTCTCCTCGATGGCCTTGGGGAAAAGCTCGTTGGCGCTCAGGTTTTTGGGCAGCTTCACCCAGAGAAACAGCCCCCCCTCGGGCTTGGTCCATTTTATCCCTTTGGGCATGTGCTTCTTGAGGGCCTCGAGCATCGCCTCCCGCTTGCGGCCGTAAAGGGCGCGGATCTCCTCGATCTGTTTGGGCAACAATCCCCGGTTGATGTACTCGGCGGCCACCAACTGGTTGAAGGCCGGGCAGCACAGATCCATGCCTTGTTTGGCGATGATCATCTTGTCCAGCCAAGCCGCCGGGGCCATGATCCAGGCCAGCCGCAGGCCCGGGCAGAAGATCTTGGAGAAAGTGCCCAGAGCGATCACCTGCTGTTGGTCGTCCAGGGCGTAGATGGCCGGCACCGGCTCCCCGGCAAAGCGCAGATCGCGGTAAGGGCTGTCCTCGACGATGGGCACTTCATATTTGTAGGCCAGCTCCAGCAGCCTTTTACGCCGCTCCAAGGACATGGTCACCCCGGATGGGTTTTGGAAGTCCGGCACCACGTAGATGAACTTGGGCTTCTTTCTCCTCCGGGCCAGCTTCGCCAAAACCTTCTCCAGCTTGTCCATCCTCATGCCGTCGTTGTCCTGGGGCACCCCGATCATCTTGGCACGATAGGCGTTGAAGGCCTGCAAACCGCCGATGTAGCTGGGCAGCTCCACTATGATGATATCGCCGGGATCGACGAACACCTTGGCCACCATGTCCAGGCCCTGCTGGGATCCGGCCGTCACCAAAATGTTTTCCGGCTTGATGGAGGCCTTCTCGTGGCTCATCCACTTGGCGATGGCCTCCCGCAGCGGGGCCTCGCCTTCGGTGGTGCCGTACTGCAGGGCCATGGCCCCTTTCTCCTTGAGCACTCCGGTGCAGATGTCCTGAAGCTCGGCCACCGGAAAGGTGTCCGGGGCCGGCAGGCCGCCGGCAAAGGAGATGATGTCCGGCCGGCGGGTGAACTTGAGGAGCTCGCGGATCTCCGAGCGCTTCATGTTGAGCGCGTTCTTGGAGTAGAAAGAGGCGAGGTCTTTGATCATGACAGGGCTCGTTGCTATATGTTAATAGTTAGGTTGACTTGTCTATAGGGTGAACTTTTCTCCTAGAAATTTCTCCCTGGCTCCCTCGTGCTCCACGATCTCCCGGGGTTTGCCCTGAGCGAACACCCGGCCCTCGTAGATCACATAGGCCCGGTCGGTTATCTCCAGCGTCTCCCGTACGTTGTGGTCGGTCACCAGCACTCCTATGCCCCGTTCCTTGAGCTTGATAACCAGGGCCTGGATGTCGGCCCGGGCGATGGGATCGATGCCGGTGAAGGGCTCATCTAAAAGCAGGAAGGCCGGGTTGGTCACCAGGGCCCGGGTGACTTCCACCCTCCGCCTTTCCCCGCCCGAGATGGCGTAGGCCTTTTTCTTTCGAATATGGGTGATGGACAGCTCCTCCAAAAGGCCCTCCAGCCGTTCCCGGCGCTCCTGCGGAGAGATGGGCAGGATCTCCAGGATGGCCATGATGTTGTCCTCGACCGAAAGTTTGCGGAATACCGAAGGCTCCTGGGTGAGATAGCCCAGCCCCAGCCGGGCCCGTTGGTACATGGGCAGCGCGGTGATCTCGGTGTTGTCCAGAAAGACGGCGCCCAGGTCTGGCTTTAAAAGGCCGGTGATGATGTTGAAGGTGGTGGTCTTGCCGGCGCCGTTGGGACCCAGAAGCCCCACCACCTCGCCCTGGCTTATCTCCAAGGTGATGCCGTTCACCGCCCGGTGGTTCTTGTAGCTCTTGAAGATGTTGTCCACCCTCAACGTTCGCACAACGCCGCCGCTGTTGGTCTTCATCGACTCCATTCTGTATGCGTTTGATAAAATCCCAACTTTAAATCTTAAATTCAAAACGGTGCCGCCTTCTGCAAGGGTCGTTCATTTGAATTTTTATATTTGGATTTGCCGGTTAGGCCGGCCAGAGTTTGCCCTCCCTAAGCACCAGCATCCTTCCGGCCCGGGCCGCCACCTCCCGATTGTGGGTGACGATGACCATGGCCAGCCCGGTCTCCCGGCTCAGCCGCCAAAGCAGGTCGACGATCGTCCCTCCCATCCTGGGGTCCAGGTTGCCGGTGGGCTCGTCGGCCAGAAGAATGCGGGGCGAGTTGGCCAGGGCTCGGGCAATGGCCGCCCTTTGTTGCTCCCCGCCGGAGAGCTCGGCAGGTTTATGGCCGGCGCGATGTCCCAGCTCCACCGTGTCCAAAAGCCTCTCTGCCTCTTTAAGTGCCTGATCGAGCGGTTTCCCGGCCACCATCATGGGTATGGCCGCGTTCTCCAATGCGGTGAACTCGGGCAGCAGGTGGTGGAACTGGAAAACGAAGCCAATCCGCTTCCCGCGCAGGGCGGCCAGCTGGCGGTCGTTCAGCAGCCGGGTATCCTGGCCTTCGATGATTACCTGGCCGGCGGTCGGCCGGTCCAGGCAGCCCAGAATATGGAGAAGGGTGGACTTGCCCGAGCCCGAGGCTCCGACTATGGAAACGATCTCCTTGGCACCCAGTTGGAAATCCAAGCCCTGCAGAACCCTGAGGCTTCCGCTCGGTACGGCAAAGTCCCTACCGATAGCTTGAGCCTTTATCAAGTAACGGCCGTTATTGTCCGAAGAAAAAGCCATCAAAAACGCCATTTAAATGATCGGGCCAACACCTGTTCCTCCATAAATCATGAAGCCGTCTCCCGCTTTACCAACACCCAAAACAGCACCGCCGCCAGTCCGGCTGTCGCGCCCCCGAAGATGAATGCTGCCCTAGGACCCAGCGCGGTCCAAAGCAGGCCGGCTGTCAGGCTGGCCATGAATCCGGCCAGTCCGGAGATCATGTTGTAGGCCCCCAAAGCCGTGGCCCGGTGCGACTCGCCCACCAACACGGTAACATAGGCCTTGCCCACCCCGTCGGTCATGGCGGTATAAAGTCCATAGACGGCAAACAGAAGCCACAGCCATCCCGGTCCGGGTAAAAGCGCAAAGCTAAAGTATACCGCAGAAAAGGTCAATAGTCCAATGAAAAAAACCTTGCGCCGGCCCAGCCGGTCGGCCAGGATCCCAGCCGGCAGCGAGGCCAGGGAGTAAACCAGGTTGTAGAGGACGTAGGCCAGGATGACGCCGGCCATGGACAACCCCAGGTCCTTGGCCCTCAGGATGAGGAAGGCGTCCGAAGAGTTTCCCAGGTAGAACACCAGGTTGACCAATAAAAAGATCTTAAGATCCTTGCCAAATATCCCCCAGCCGAATTGCGGTTTCTTGAATTTGGCGGTGAACCGGCGCTCCTTGACCATGAAAAGCAGAATTACACCCAGAGCCGCCGGCAGAAAAGCCCAGAGGAATACCGTCCGATAGCCCTCCGGGCTTTCGCCGTATCGTCCCATGAACCACAGGGCCAGCAGGGGCCCCAGCACCGCCCCCATGCTGTCCATGGCTCGGTGCAGGCCGAAGGCTTTTCCTCGGTTTTTTTCGTCCGTATAGTCGGCAATCAGAGCGTCCCGGGCCGAGCTGCGCAGGCCCTTGCCGGTACGATCGGCCAGCCGCATCAGAAGGACGAACGGCCATCCGGCCGCCAGGGCCAGTAGCGGTTTGGAGAAGGCCGACAATCCGTATCCTCCGATGACGAACGGTTTTCTCTTGCCGGTCTTGTCCGACCACCAGCCGGAGAATATTTTGAGGATGTTGGCGGTGGCCTCGGCCGCGCCCTCAATCAGGCCCAGGGCGGCCACCGGCGCCCCCAGCACCGCGGTCAGGAACACCGGCACCAACGGGTAGAGCATCTCCGAGGAGATGTCGGTTAAAAAGCTGACTCCGCCCAGCACCACCACGTTGGACGAAAGGCCCAATATTTTACCGTTTTCACTTTTTTGGCTCATTTCTTCCTCATAAAGGTTCCAACAGACGCTCGATGGCGGCTGTGCTAGTTTCGATGCGGCAACAACGTTCGATTTTCTTTTTGGCCGCTTCTGTTATTCGTTCGGCCAGCCCTGGCTCGGTCAGCAATCTGACCGCCGCCTCGGCCAGCCCGGCAACATCGCCGGGAGCTGACAGCAATCCTTCCCGGCCGTCCTCGATAAGCTCCGGAATGGCGCCGCTGCGCACCGAGGCCACCGGCACCCCCAGGGCCATGGCCTCGGCCACCGCCCGACCGAAACCCTCGGGAACCACCGGGCAGTGGATCAGCACATCCAGGGCCGCCATGGCCGGTAAAGCGTTGTCCAGTTGTCCGGTGAAGGCCAGACTGCCCCCCAAACCGCTTTGTTCCACCTGGCGTCGCAGATCCTCCAGATAGGCCGTTTCGCCGAACAACGGGCCGCCGATGATCAAGAACCTGGCTTCAGGTATGGTCTCCAATATCCTGCCGGCCGTCTTGATGAACAGGTGCTGGCCCTTGCCCGGGGCGATCCTGGAAACCATGCCCAGCAAGGGAGCTTGGAACGGCACTCCCATCCTGCGGCGGAAATCTTGCTTGGTAGAGGCCGCGGCCCGCCGCCTGACTCTGTCGGCATCTATGCCGTTGGGAACGACCGTGAGCTTGTGCCGGTCGTTTTCGAACTGCCGTCCCACCGCCTTCGATACGCAGACGATCCTGGAAGGCAGAAATCGGGCCAGTGCCGACATGGTTTTTCGCAGAAACGGCCTGCTGGTGATCTCCCTGGCATGCCAGACCACCGGCACCCCGGCCAGCCGCCCGGCCAGACCTCCCAGGACATGGGCTTTTTGGCTGTGGGTATAGAGGAGGGCCGGTTTTACAGAATGCAGATGGGCCGCCAGTCTCCCTGCCGACCAGGCCGCGGCCCTGACAGTGCCCAGGCCGACGGCAGAATCGCGCTTCCATTTTATAAGATCCGGACTCAGTGGGACGGCCAATATTTCGATACCAAGTTGACGGGCTTGGTCTGATAACGGCCCTTGTCCCGTTGTCAGCAGGACCGGATAAAAGCGCCGTCGGTCGATCCGCTCCATCACTTCCAGCAGGCTGATCTCGGCCCCGCCCAAGACCGGAGAATGGCTGAAGAAAATGACCTTTTTCAAATCATCTCCTTTAGGAACGCCAGCACACGATCCGTCCCGATGTCGAGGCAGAGTCTGCGTTTTTGAGGGCAGCAGATCGAGCCTCCGGGCCGGTAGCAGGGGCGGCAGGAGACATCGTTGGTCAGCACCCGGACATGCGGGCCGTAGGGGCGATAGGCATTCTCGTCGCTGGGTCCCATGATGGCCAGGGTGGGTATCCCCAGGGCGGCGGCACAGTGGGCCAGGCCGCTGTCGGCAGCCGCCAAAGCCCGGCACAAGGAGATGAGGGCCAGAACTTGCGGCAGATCACCGCAGAAAGAGGCGGCCCCGGGACCGATTCCTGAGGCGACCCTCTCCGCCAGTTCTGCTTCCCCCAGACCGCCGAAAACCAAAATCCTGTTTCCTTTTCCAGCCAGGGCTTTGCCAATTTCAACGAATCTATCCTCCGGCCAGCGCCGCATGGGGTTTCCCGAACCCGGGTGCAAACCGATGGGACGGTCGCCTTTGGCTAGCCCCTTTTCCCTGAGATATCTTTGGGCGCCTTCTTGGGATTGCCGGCTGATGGGTATCTCGAACTTCGGCTCACCAAATCCCAGGCCCAGCCCCGGCAACAGGGCCAGGTTTCGCTCCACCCAGTGCGCCGCTTGAGGCTTGGTGTCCACCCTCAGGTTCAGAAGCGGGTTAGAGAATTCCGCGTCTCCAATCCTTGTTTTGGCGCCGGTTAAAAGAGCCGCCAGCCCATAGCGCCACCGGGGATAGGGAAGGCTGGTAATGGTGGCCTCGGCCCTGATTCGGCCCGACATCAGATCCCGGGGAGTGTATATTCCTCCCAGTTCGGCGGGCGAACGTATCAGGCTTTCCAAACCTCTCACCGGTAGGATCAATAACACCCTGCCGTCGCCTAGGGATTTTCTGACGGCGTTAACCAAAGGCAGGGCCATGACCGCGTTGCCTAAGCCGCCCCATATAAATATGGCAACCTGGCTTCGGCCGCTGCTTTTTACGGCCGGGCTCTTACCGCAGCTAACGACCTGGTGCCGTCCGGGATTTCCGAACCACAACCGGAGCCATAGGCGGCCGGTGAAGGCGGGCTCGGACCGCGGAACAATCCCTTTCCAGGGTTCGGCTTCAGGAATATCCCCGAAACGATGCTCCCACATCCGCCCCCACTTGTGCCGGAACATGGCCCGCCCGTGCCGGCGGTGCAACTTCCAGGTCAGCGAAAGGCGGCCGCCGGCGAAGATGCTGGAACGGCTGGCGAAGTGATAGAACACGGCGTTTCGAACTCTGACCATCTCCGGGGCCGGGACCAACAGCGCCAGCCTGAGAAACAGATCAGGGTCCGAGGCCGAGCCCGGCTCGAACCTGGTGTCTAGCCCACCGACCCTGTCCCAAAGCTGTTTGGAAACCAGGAAAGGATAGTTTATCCCGGGCTCGGCATACGGCTTTTCCTCGGAGGCCTGTTCAAAGAACTCTCGGATTCTAAACGAGGCCGGATCGCGGCCGAAATCGCGCACCTGGTGCGGCGGAGGCGCTGGGACCAATCCCGGCTCCCAGCACGTCCCGCTGACTACCGTGTTGGCACCGGCCAGCCCGATCATGGCCTCCAGCCATCCCGGCCCCGGCACCATATCGTCGTTGCAGAGCAGTAGGTAGCAGCCCCTGGCCTGAGAAGCCGCCAGATTGGTGGCGGTGCAGGCTCCCTGGCGCCGCGCCGTCCAGCTCAGCGTGATCGGAAAACCGGCGAGTGCCTGGCGAAAACTCGCATTGTCTCCGTCCAGCCCCACCACCACCTCGCATCGCCGCTCTTTCAGAAATTCCGAAAGAGCCAGCTTGAGGCAGTCCCGGGCCCGAAAGCTGGGGATGATTACAGAAACCAGAGGTTTGGTGGTCATGGGGCCAAACCGAGTTCCTTGCCGGCAGCCTGGGGACCGCAATTGAACAGCAGGTCGATCACCGATAGTCCGGGCACGAAGCCTCCCCAAAGCTGCGGATAGGGCGCGGGCCAGTACCTGAAGATTTCCAGTTTAATGCCCGCCTCTTTGAATTTTTCCGCCTCCAGGTATTTCCCTCCGCTGGGGCCGGAAAGATAGGTGTCGGCTCCCATTGTTCGGCACAGGGAGACCAGCAGGCCGGTGGCCTGCCCCTTGATGCCCAGATCGGAAAGCCTGATCAGGCGCGGCCCGATGCCCAGAAGCTTCGCCATATGTTCGATCAGCGTCAGGTTCATCTGGCACAGGTTCTCCCACTTACGGCCATAGGCCAGATCCAGCAACTCCCGGTGTTTCCGGAAATACGGAGCGCGGGCGTAATTTGATTCCAAAGTCCGTAGATGATCGTGCCGCCAGGGCCTGGTGTTATCTATTTCCACTTCGGCGATGCTTTGATAGTACCTGCCGGTCTTGCGCACCGGCAGCGAAAGCCAGTGCCTTCTGCCGTCGCTCTGTTTGATGAGACAGCGGGCCGTGTAGGAGCGCCGGGCATACTGCACCGAGTCCAGCAGGACGAAAACGTCGCACCGGGCCATCTTTTGGAAGAACCCGGCCCAGGGAAGGTAGTTCGGCTGATGGGCGGCTAGCACCATAAGTTATTCAGCGGATCACCCAGCGCAGCACCTCGAAGGCCTCGGCGTATTGAGCCCCGATCTGGGTTCCCCGGGTGGCCGCCAAGGAGCGGATGAAGCCCTCGTTGGCGTAGAAACGGTCCAGCTGCGATCTGTAGCACATCAGGGCGGCCACCTTGGCTTTCACCTGGACTTCGTCTAAGATGACAAAGCACTCGGTGTCGAAGGTCCGGTTGTTCCACGGTATCTCGTAGCCTAAAATGGTGGTGTCCTTGAAGGCCCGGAATCCCTCCTGGGATACGGTACGGTGGTCCTGGTGGGTGTCGGTTGACGATGGCAGCAGCACCAGGTCGGGGGAAATCTCCGATTTCAGCCGGATCATGTCGTCCAGAACGGCCTGCCGCCGTTCCGGGAAATCGCGCACCGGGTAATCCATAATGTGGCGGTTGGCTTCCGTGATCCCCAGCGAGTCCATGGCCGCCCTCAGTTCCCGAACCAGGGCGTCCGGCGCCGCTCCGGGAGGCAGGGATTTTTCGGCCGAGGAGAAGGCGGCGTAGTGCACCTCGACTCCCAGCGAGATCAGCTTGGCCATGGTGCCGCCGCAGCCGAATTCGCCGTCGTCGGTGTGCGGGGCCAGTATCAGGGCACGCTTGAAATTCATGTCGACCTCAAGGCTTGTTTTATGGCCTGCCGCCAAAGGGCGGCGCAGTTTTCCAGGGAGAGGTAATGACGGGCCAGCTTGAATCCATTCTCCCGAAGAATCCGGTAGCGTTTTAAAAATTCTTTCTCCCTTTCTTGCGGTGCCGAGGGGTCGTCCGGATCCACCACCAGCCCGCATTCGTACCGCTCCACCAAACGGGCCGCGCCCTCGACGTGCGGGGTGCAGATCACCGGCAGGCCCGAAGCCAGATATTCCCCCAGCTTTACCGAAAGGCAGGCATGGGTGTTGGCCACCTTTCGTTCCAGAATCAATCCGGCATCGCCCAATGCCCTCACCTGGTGTAGTTGATCCGGCCCGGGATTGATCACCCTGAAATCATTTTCCGAGAGCCCCTGGCCCAGAAACGCGACTCGGATCTCAGGGACAAAGCTTGGCGTCCCGGTGGCCGCCACCAGGATGGCCTCGGAACAGACGCGGCGGAATCGCTTGAGATACTGGGCGACCAGGCCGCGGTCTCCTTTGGTGCCGAAGGAACCCAGATGAAGCAGAACGAACCGGCCTTCAAGCCCGTGCTCCTTTTTGGCCAGTTTACGCAGTTCGGCGTCGTAGCCCACCTCCTCAGTGTCCACGCAACAGGGAATAACGGACACCCGGGCTTCCGGCGCCAGGCTCCGGACGTGCTCGGCGAACGGCTGGGATACCACCAGGCAGCGCTCGGCGGACGAGATCAGCTCCAGTTCCCTTCTTTTCCAGAAGCGGTAATCCGGCGATTCCGGCTCAAACACCCCGGCATTGAGGCCTTCCTCGGGATAAAGGCCCCGCATGTCGAAGATGTATGGCGTCCCCTTAAACCTTTTTTCCAAGTTGGCCAGCAGGGCCGCCGGATAACTGCGGGCCACGATCAGCTGAGCCGGGTTAAGCGAGAGGAACCCTGCCAGCCGGGGATAGGCCAGCGAGGCAAAAACCATCGCCTGGCCGGCCCTCAGATTGAAATGCCTGGGATGCCAGGGATAGGGCAGATTGACGAAAGTCGATCGGACTTTTCGGGATGATAGATATTTTTTGATCCGTTCGATGGCAATCTTTGTCCGACGGAATTCTCCCAAAAAATTTTTTCTGGAAAATCGGTACCAGAATGGGGACAGCGACAGATATTCCCAAGCCGTCCCTGTTTCGTCTCTTAAGGCGCGAGCCAACGGTTTGAGGAACTGGGTCTCCACCAGCCTTCCTCTGAAGGGCGGCTCGATGGCGGTCAGGGCCAGCACCTGTTTCATGAAACCAGCAAGCGGTGGTATTGGTTGAAGTCGCCGGCCCGGATGATCAGGCTTTTTCTGAGGCCGGCCCCGCCGTGGCGCTTGAGCCAGTATAGGCCGGCTAAGGCTACCAGCAGGTATGCGGCCGAAGAGGCCCAGGCCGCTCCCATCATCCCCCAGCGCGGTATCAGGGCTAGATCCATGGTTGCGGTGGCTGCCAGACCCAATAAGGCGGCGTAGCTCAGGTATTGGGGACGCCCGATTCCCGCCAGATGGTTGAGCGCCAGTTTTGCCGGGACCATGGCCACTGCGCCTAAAAGCAGGACGCGCCAAGCCGCTGCCGAGGGGGCGAAGTCCTTTCCGTACAAAAGGTCGACCACCGGGCCGGCCGCGGCCGCCATGGCAACCGCCAGCAAAAGGCACCAGAAAACGCTGTGCCTCATCACCCGGCTGCTCAGCTCTGCCGCTTTAGCCGGATCGGGCTCGGCTGATATTGCCGGAAAAAGGGCGATGTTGATCCCGTTGGGTATGTGCCAGATCAATTCCGCAGCGAAAACGGCAGTGGCATAGAGGCCCACCTGGCGGCTGTCCCAGAATGCGCCTAGAATGAAAAGATCCAACCGGTAGTTGAGAAACTGAAGCAGCTGACCCGGCATGGCTTTTAGCCCGTATTTTAGTAAACGGCCGAGATCGTTAAGCGAGGGCATCAGGGAAACAGCCCGATTCCGCCAAAGCCAGAAAGCCGACAGAGCCGCGGCTGCGGCCAAGGAGAGGTTGACCGCCCAGATGGCTCCCGGCACACCCAGCCCCAGCCAGGCCACCAAGGCCAACAGCGCCGCCAGCCTGGATCCATGCCTGGACAACATCGCCAGATTGAAACGACCCACCAGCTGCAAACCCCGCAGCAGATTTGCCTGGCAGTCAAATAGGATGGCCAAGGGTACACCGGCCAGGGCCGCGGTTAGCAGGTTCATGTCCGCCGGTTTCCTCAAAGCCAGGCCGACCAGAGGAGCGGCAAAGAACGCCCCCGCCGCCAGCCCTAGTCCGACAATCCATGACAGCCACCAGGAGCCGGCCCAAGCCTTGGAAGCCGACATCCGTCCGCTGCCCACCAAATGAACGTTGGCCGAACCCAGGCCCAGATTACCAGCCGTGGCTAGGGCCCCGGCCAGCATCACATAGAGGGTGACGGTCCCCTTGGCCGAAGGACCCAGCCACCTGGCAATGATGACGCCCGATCCCAGTCCCAGCACCAAACCGGCAATCTGAACCGCAATCGAGCTTAGGCTCTGCCGGAAAAGATTCATGCAGTATTATTGCCAATCCATACCAATTGCCGCGCCCCTAACGCTAGCCCAAAGATGATACTGTAAAATATCTCCCACCGAAGCCGGCACAGAATTGGTATGTTATTTCTGTTCTTTTCAGATATGAGGGGACCTGGCGGATGCAAAAGAAGACAAAATTGCTTCCATGTCAAAAAGACGGGGTGCCACCCCGTCTTTTGCTGGCGGTCGTTTGACCGCATCCCAATAACCGTCAACCATAACCACCGGCCGCCGGCCCGAGGCCGAGCCGTCCCCTACCCGCCCATCCTCTGGTTGAGGGCCTGTTCCTCGCGTTTCTTGGCTTCGATGCGCACCCCGATCTCCGCCTCCTCCTTGCGCCTGGCCTCTATCCTGCGATCGAGGTCGATCACTTTTTTGCGGATCTCCTCTATCTTTCGGGCTAGAAGCATCTCCTCCTTGCGGTGGCTTTCGATCTTCTGCATCAGCTCCTGGTCCTGCTGGCTTAAATTGGCCGTCATCTCCTGGGGCGTCAGGGAGCGGCGCTGCTCCATCTGGCTGACCATCTCGGCCGCCTCTTTCTGCAGGGCCTCCAATTTCTGGGCCTCTTCGATTTGGAGCCGGCGCATGGCCTCGATCTGGGATTCGATGAAGTTCTGCTGCGATTTCAGCTCCTCGGCCTTAGCCAGCTCCTTGCGGGCCGATTCCAGCCTGGCGTTGATCGATGCCTCCTCGGCCTTGAGGGCCCGCAGAGTGTTGGCGTCGGTGGCCGGTGCAGCCGGACGGCCTCCCCCACCGCCCATCAGGCTGACCAGAACCACCGGCATCACCAAACCCACGATGAGGGCCACCGCCCCGACGATGACCACCTGATCCTTTTTACCGGCAGAGGTTTTGGTTTGCGGTTGGGAAACCATCAGACGCAGCCCGCCCAATAATCTATCCTGCAGTTTGAGCGGGGCGGATACGAATTTCTGCTCCGGCGAAAGCTGTCCGGTGAAGAACTTGGCCGGATCCGGTATCTTAATCCCGGCCGGCGGCTGATACGGTTTTTCGATATCAGCGGGCTTGGTGGCGTAGATGACCACGTTCTTATCGTTGAGCACCCACACCTGGGCCACCTCGGGGAACACCTCCTTCAGATCCTTGACCGCCTTCTCCAAAGCGAACTGCTGCTCCATGGGATCGCTGTAGTCCAGCAGAATCTTGGTGGACACCATTCCGGCCGATTTTGCCAGCACCTCCAGCTGCTTGTCGGCCTGGGACTGCTGGTTCTGGCCGCCTTCCGGCCAGCTGACAAATGCTACGCCGGTAACGCCGCCTATGGTGACCACGGCCACCGCTATCAAAGCTGCTATCAGGCCGCTGGTTTTGGATCCTTTGGTTTGGGCCATTTATGCTCCCCCCCCCTCATTCCATACTATATTTTTACCATAATTGGGGCCGGAAGTCAACCGTTTTTTTGCCCGGCCAGCCTTATTCTCAGCCCGGACTCGGCCGCCAAAAGCAGCAGGGCAACCAGCAGCAGAACCCGCCAGGCCGGCTGCTCCGACCGGGTCCGGGAAGCCGATTCGCCGCCGCTCCTATTTTCCGGCTTTCCCGGCAGGCCGGCCAGCGGCTCCAAATCCGATTCCTCTGACGGCAGATTGGCTGCCACCAAGCGATCGCCGAATGGCCCTGAGAGACGGTACCATCCCGGCTGAGACAAAACCCAACGTGAGGTTCCGCCCTCATTGATTCCGGTCAGGCCGATTCCTTCCGGAGAGTGGACTTGGATTTCCAGGCTGGACCGCAGCCTTAGGGTATCGCCGACCTGGTATTGCCCGGCCGGCAGCCACTCCCCGGCAAATTCCATCGACCGATGGAGCAGGATGGGAAACAGGGATCTGAAGGCCAGATCGCTCATCGAGGGATCGATTCCGGCCAGCCAGGCCACCAGCCGGCAGCCTCGGGCTTCCTCCAGCACCAGGGCCGGCTCTTGCCCGCCGACCGTCAGGGCGGCCGAAACTCCGGAAGAAGCTTTCCAGTATCCTTTCACCTGCACCGCCTCGGCAATTCTGGGGTCCAGGCCCGCTTCTGTAACTTGGGGGCCAGGAGAAAGCCTCAGTGGCTGTTCTCCGGCGCCAGCCAAAGCCAAAAGCCTCAGGGATGAGCCCAAGCCGGAAAAAAGCCGATTGTATTGAGAAGTATCCGCCCCGGCCGGAGGCACGGCTACCAAGCCCCGGCTCATATCCACCGCTCTGGCGACAGCGTCTATAAGGGGCTGGTCCAGTTGTTCGGCTGTCAGCATAACAACGTCGGCCTGCTTAAGCTCGCTGATCCCGGGCCTGGCCTTTCGTATCCAGCGGTAGCCGGCTCCGGCCAAAGACTCAAGGGCCTTGGCCAGCAGGGCCTGGCCCGGAGATTCGGCCTCGGCCACTATCAGGCATGTCCGGTTCCGTTTTCCGGTTTCGGCCAGGAAAAAAGTATCGTCCGCCGCCAGTCCGTCGCCCCCGGCTACAAGACATACCGAGTCTCCCGGTGGCAGCTCCATGCCGACGGCTATTTTTTTACCGCTGTCGGCCGTTGCCGATACCTGATGCATCATCCGTCCGCCCTTAAAAAGGCTGATCCTGGCCTGGCCCGGCCCGGTCCAGCCTCCCTCGACCGCCAGCCGGCGGCGCAGGGGGTAAGGCTTGATCGAGTGCCAGGAGAGATTGGGCGGCGCCGGTTTCAACCCGGCGTCTATCAAAACCACCCCGGCTCCGGATTCGGTCCTCTCGCCATAGGCTTTTAATGGGCCAAAACAGTTTTTTTGAAAATCGCTGGCGATGATGATCAACGGCTGTTTGGTCTGGCTAAGCATCCGGTCGGCCAAAACTACGGCCCCGACCAGATCGGTCCCGGCCGGCCTGGGCTCGGCCACCTCCACTGCCCGGGCGGCAGCTTTGACATGGCCGAACCCGGCCAGCACCGGGGTCCCTTGGCCGCCTCCGATCACCGCCACTTTGGAGCCCGAACCCATGGCCTGCAAAACCTGAGAAAGCTTTCTCTTGGCCAGACCCATGGCCGTGGTGCCTCCGCAAACAGCCCCCATGCTGGCCGAGTCGTCCAGAATAACCACCACCGATTGTTCCGAGGTCGACAGCCAACCGGGCAGCCAGCCCCGCACCCAGGGCCTGGCCAACGCCGCCACCAGCCCCAGGACCAAGAGCGTCCTGATTATCAGCAGCAGTATCTCCTCCAGCCGGTAACGGCGCCAGACCATGTTGCGGCGTTCGTCCAGCAGCATCAGGCTGGGGAAGGGCACCTTGCGGAACCGCCGCCGGCGCAGCAGGTGCAGCAGCCAAGGCAGGGCGGCCAGCGGCAGCAGGGCCAGGGCCCAGGGGTTTTGGAAGCCGATCAACCCCACGGCCTAAACCTTCGGATTCTTGCCTTTGAACATCCACATATGATCCAGCGAGCCGTGCCCTCTTCCGGTAGGATATGAATTTCGAATGGCCCTGGACACATAATCCTTGCCCCGTCTAACCGCTTCCTCCAGATCGCTCCCCAAAGCCAAATGGGCGGCGATGGCCGCTGATAGCGTGCAGCCGGTGCCGTGGGTGTTTGTAGTTTTGCTGCGGGGAGCCGCTAATTCCAGAAATTTCCGTCCGTCATAGAATACGTCCACCGCCCCGGCATTAAGATGGCCGCCCTTGACCAGCACCGCCCTGGGCCCGAGATCATAAATCCTCTTGGCCGCCTCCTTCATTTCGCCAATGGCCCCCACCTCTAGGCCGGCCAACCGGGCCGCCTCCTCCATGTTGGGGGTGACTATGGCCGCCAGGGGCAAAAGCTCGGTGCGGAGCGCTTTCTCGGCCGATTCCCGCAGCAGTCGGTGGCCGCCCTTGGCCACCATCACCGGATCCACCACCAAGGGTTTTATCCCGTATCGGCGGACATCCCGGGCCACTTGATGGATGATGGCGGCATCGAACAGCATTCCGGTCTTGGCCGCCCCGCAGCCCATGTCCTCCATCACCGCCTTGATCTGGGCCGAGACCATCTTGGGCTGAATCCTTAGGACACCCTCCACGCCCCGGCTGTTCTGGGCGGTGACCGCGGTCAGGGCGCACAGCCCATGGACTCCCAAGGCGGCGAAGGTTTTGAGGTCGGCCTGGATGCCGGCCCCGCCCCCGGAGTCGGACCCGGCAACGGTCAGGGCGAAATATTTCATACGGCAGAAACCCTATTTTCATATTGTTCAAAGGCATGGCCAATGTCTACGGTCCGGTGGGCGTCGCTGCCTAATAGGACCCGGCCTCCCATTCTCCGGAACAGCTCTATGACCCCGAGGTTGGGATAAGTATCCTGCGGGTCCTGTCTGGTTCCCGAGGTGTTGAGCTCAATGGCGCAGCCTTTGGAGGCGGCTTCCCTCAGAATTCCCTCGATTTCGGGGGCATACCTTCTCCAGTCCAGGGGGCCGTAATGCCTTATTCCGTACTTCTTGCAAAGATCTAGGTGTCCGATGGCGTCGAACAGCCCGCTTTCAGCCGCCAGCCGCACCTCCTCGAAATAGGGCCGGTAGGCCTCTTCCTCGGACTTTCCGGAAAAATAGTCGCTCTGCCGCTCGGCCCGGGAGATGTCGCCCTGGCCCACCATGTGCACCGAGCCGATGGAATATTCGAACCCGCCCTTTTTCAGAAACCTTTCGATCTGCTTTCGATACTTGCTCTGGAAGGTGACCTCCACCCCCTTGAAGATCCTCAGGCCCGGAAAAGCCCGGCGGCAGGTGTCCAGGCTGTCGCGGATGGCCACGGCGTCGTAGAATCCGAAGCCCTCGTCCGAGGGGTCAAAGTCCATGTGCTCGGTGAAGACGATCGCCCTGAGCCCCAGCTCAAGCGCCCGGCGGCAGGCTTCCAGAGGCTCCATGTCCGAATCGCAGGAATGCCGGGTGTGGAGGTGGGTGTCTATCTGGCCAGGAATGAAGCAGAGAATTTCTTGGTTCATTGCCAAAAAAATCTGTTCATATTAGATTGCTTAAGCGGTTCGCGCCTGTTCGAGATAACTAAAGGTTTCGTATGATTCGCTTGTTTGCCCGTTTTTACGGTAGTTTCGTTGGCAAACCGTTTTAATACCTCTTGGCCCATCCGCCTCGCTTTCTCCAGGCCGGGGGCTCGCCATCCTGCCCCCAGTACTCGGTGATCTTTTCGATCAACCCGTTCTTGATCTCGAAAAAGGACACCACATGGAAACTCTGTCCCGAGGTCTTGGAGAAGACCCTGGCCGCGGCCGCCACGCCGTTTGCGGTTGTTTCGATCCTTTCGAATTTGAACAGCCATTTCCCGGGGTAGCGCTTGTTGGCCTCCATGAAATCATCTCTGGTTCGGAACACTTCCCGGGTGTTGGGCCAGCGCACCAAGGCCCGCGGCTGCATCAGCCGGGTGGCGCCGTCGAAATCGCCCCGGCCAAACAGGCGCAGGTACTTTCTGGCGGTCTGCAGATTTTTATCCATCCATCGCCTCCTCGGCCAGCTTGGATTTCTCGGCCAGCCCCAGTTCTTGAAAAATCGAGGCCGCCTGTTTCAGGCATTCTCTGGCCCCGGCCCTGTCCCCGGCCTGTCGGGAGGCCAGCCCGACCGTCAGCAGGGATTTGGCCTGAACCGACAAGTCGTCTTGGGCTCGGGCCGCAGTCAGTACTTTTTCCGCCTGGTCCCTGGCTTCTTCCAAATGACCCTGTCTTCGTCTGAGCTCAGCCAGGTCGGCTCTGACGTCCCAACACTGTTCCTCATCCTCCAATTCAAGGAAGAACGCCTCGGATTTTCTAAGCAGGGGCTCGGCCTCGACCAGCCGGTCCAGTTCCATGAGCACCAGACCCAGGGCGCTGGCCGCCTTGGCCAGCTCGGCCTTCTGGCCCACCTGTTCCAATATGGCCAGGTCCTCGTAGTAGAAGGCGGCGGCCGCCTCCAGTTCGCCCCGGGCTTTGTGCACCAGTCCCATGTTGCCGGCGGCCATGGCCTGTCCCTGACGGTAGCCTATCTCCCGTGATATGTCGTAGTACTGCCGGTAGCACTCCAATGCCTGGTCGTATTCGCCCAGACTGTAATGGATGTTTCCCAAGTTGCCCCAAGCGACGCCCACCCCCTGGCGGTCGCCCATCAGCCCGGCCGCCTCCAGGTTTTCCTGGAAAAGCCTGCGGGCCTGAGTGTAATTTTTTTGCGAATAGTAGACCGTGCCCAGGTTGCAGCTGGTCTTCCAAACGCCGGACAGGAACCGGATCCGGTGGAACATCTCCAGCGCTTGGGAAAAGGTTTCGATGGCCTGCTTGGGGCGTCCCCGCACCAGATGGACGTTGCCCAGATAGCTCAGGGAGACGGCCGTCTCCTTGAAATCTTCAAGCTTCTGGAACATCTCCAGTCTTTCCCGAAAACAGGCCTCGGCCTCCTGGTACCGGCCCTGGACCCAATAAACCGTGCCCGTCTTGCTGACCGCGTCGGCCGCTCCCCGCACATCGCCCGCCCTTCGATAAAGCTCCTCGGCCCTGCGATAGAGCTCGGCCGCCTCTTCGGTTTGGCCCTGGTTCTGCAGCAGCCAACCCAAACGCAACAGGCATTCGGCATGGAGCCCGGGCTGGGAATCGGCCGGCAGTCTTTCCAGACCGGCGGCATAGATCTCCCGAGCCTGGTCCCATTGGCCCTCGATCTCTAAAATCTCGGCCTTGCACCGCAACAGCTGATGGGGATAATAACCGCCGGCCGCCTCCAGCCAGCAGGGTTTTAAGGCTAGGGGGATGGCCATGGCCTCGGACTCATGGCCCAATGATATACCACCCGACCCGGACTGTCAACCTCGCCCGCCGATAGAGCAAGGGGCGTCCTTGGTGGACGCCCCTTGGCCGGATGATCGACCGACTCAACCCGGCTCCTGGGTGGGATTATCGTCGCTGAACTGCTCCTTGATGTCCAAGATCTCGTCCTTGATGGAGAGAAAGCATTTGGACATCTCCGGATCGAAGTGGGTGCCGGCCGCCTCCCGAATGTAAGCCAACGCCTCTTCCACCGGGATGGGGGTCTGTCGATAGGGCCGCGATGTGGTCATGGCGTCGAAGACGTCGGCCACGGCCGTGATCCGGCCCGCGGCCGGGATCTGGCTGCCCCGGAGTCCCATGGGATAGCCCCCGCCGTCCCAGTGCTCGTGATGGGTGAGGGCGATGATGCCGGCCAATTTGATGAAGCCGTAGTCCGAGCCCTCGACGATGCGCGCCCCGATGCGGGTGTGCTGGCGCATGGTCTCCCACTCGGCCGGGTCGTGTCGTCCCGGCTTTAAAAGGATGCTGTCCGGGATGCCGATTTTGCCGATGTCGTGCATGGGGGTGGCGTAGAGGATGGCCTCGACCACCTCGTGGTTGTGGCCCAGCTTGCGGGCCAGGGCGGCCGCGTAATGGCTCATCCGCTTGATGTGGTCTCCGGTGCCCCGGTCGCGGAACTCGGCCGCCCTCGACAGCCGGAAAATGACCTCCAGAGAGGCCAGCTTGATCTTCTCGAAGGCCATCTTCAGCTGGTCGGTGCGGCGGGCCACCTCCATCTCCAGCTCCAGCTTGTCGCGGCGGATGTGGTCGTTGTAGGCCTTGACCTTGAGCAGCGATTTGACCCTGGTTTTGAGCTCCACCGTGTCCACCGGCTTGGTCAAAAAGTCGTCGGCCCCCAGTTCCATGGCTTTGATGCGCCGCTGCTTGTCGGCCGCAGCCGAGACGATGACCACCGGAACGTTCTGGGTCTCCGGTTTCTCCTTGAGGGCCTTGGTTACCTCGAAGCCGTCCAAGACCGGCATCATCACGTCCATCAGGATCAGGTCCGGCTGGCACTTGTCCGCCATCTCCAGGGCCTCCTTGCCGTCGTAAGCCTTGCAGACATCGTAGCCCTGGGGCACCAAAATGGTCTCCATCAGTTTGACGATGTGGATCTCGTCGTCGCAGATGAGGATGCGGGGTTTCTTGTCCATGGGCCGTATTATACAATAGAAAACCGGGGATTGCTATACTCCGGCAGTTGATTTGCTTTCTGGTTTTGTTTGTTTATCGATTCGGCTTACTGGCAGCTATGAAGCGCAGCGGAATGATTGTCCGGCGGAGCGTCTTGTTGATCATTTATTCAATCTTGTCATGCTTCTGAATATTGTGCTTTCCGCAAAGCAATTGAATATTCTCGGGCGTGTTGGACGATCTGCCCTTCGAATATGGAATGATGTGGTCAAAGTGCAGATCCTTCGTCGAACCACACTTGGCACACTTTCCACCATCTCGTTTCCAGACCTCCAGCTTCACCCATGTAGGGATAATTCGGCGTGTCTGTGACTGCTTGGGAACGGGAACAGTGAAGTCATCTTCACCCTCAACCGCGAATAGCTTGAACTTGAAGACCTTTCTGCCATTGGCTTCTTCACTCCATGAGTCAACCAGGTGAAACACTCCATTATAGGACCAAATGCCTTGCTTGATCTTCTCGTAAACCCGTACGCGCTCTGGCGGACGTTTGCTAGCTTTGTACTGTTGCGCAGCTTGATGGAACTTACCGTTTTCAGTCAGACTTCCATTTTCGCTCTTTTCCGGTTGGTCGATCACTTTGGGATTTGAGTGTATCTGGGATTTTGGCACATCGTGTCCCTCATAAATTAGAGTTGCCCCGTCGTCTTCAAACCTGTCAGCATAAGGAGCCCCTGTCCGCACAGACATTAAAATAACCGAGTGATTATCCTTTAACTCGAAGTTCATCCCACGCTGCAAACTTACACCTTCGCGTCGGCACATTTCTAAATAGGGTATAATTTCGTTCGGCATATCTTTAGCACCCAACAGTTACTTTTATACTGCTCGTTATAATAACTGATTCATGTAATTATTATATAAACGCGTCATAATTATTAGAAAAACTCCTCATTTCGGCTCGTAGATCGCCCCCAGAAAGAGGATGGACCCTGTCTCCTGATCCACGATGGCCATCAGGAACGGATGGTCTACGATCATCTCGAAGGGTATGGTTTCGGGCCGAACTGAGGTAAACTTGACGCCGATCGAGGTCACCGCCGCCGCCTCGGTCCCCTCCTCGTTGACCTCCACCACCGTCTTGTGCAGCACCTCGTCTATAGTAAGCCCGGCCGGGGCCATGCCCGAGAAGTCGGCCGCCTGGCCGAAGGCCGGGCCCATGCCCAGTTTGTCGAGGGACGGGACCAGGTCGCGGAAATAATCGGCCTTGAAGCGCGGCAGTTCCACATGCCCTTTGGCTTTGGCAAAGCCTGACAGCCATGAGTTCCATCTGTCGGCGTTCACGTTCTTGAGTAACTCGCCCAGCCCCTCCCGCTTGTCCGGCAGAAACAGGTACATGGCGAACCTGCCCGATCCGTAGGGCAGCCGCACCGCCTGGAAGTTTTCACCCCTCAGGTACTGGTACTCCCCGTCCTGCCGCATGAAAGGTAGTTTTTTCGATCCCCCGCCCGGCAGGAAGAAATCCTGTTCTCTGGTCAGCGCCTGGTCGAACTGCCTCTGCCATTTACCCTTGAAGTAGATGGCGTTGATCAAGTACAAAGCGGCGTCCGGCGGAATCCGTTCCAGTATTTTGTCGATTTTTCCGTTGGTTTTTTCCTTGACCCAGCCGTTGATGGTCTTCAGCGCCTGCGGGTTCCTGAAGTCGAGCTCCTCGGCTTTCCCGTCAAAATATTTCCCGACCCCGGCCTTGAACTTGGGCCTAAGCGGCAGGCCCTGCCGCGACCACAGGGAATTGGCAATGTCGAACCGCACCATGGTGTCGGCCGAAGCCAGCCCGGCCTTCAGGGCCAGGCAAGATGTCATCACCTCCTGGGTCTGCGACCCGGCGATGTGCATCGTCTTGGCCATGGCGTCGGCCGTCCCGCCCCGGGCGCCGCTCCAGGCCATGGACAGCGCGGTATGGATGCTGTAGGGCGAGAGGAAGACGTTCTCGCCCGGGCTCTTTTTGGCCAGCTCGGACAGCAGGTCGAACCCCAGGCGGTTGGCGGCGCCCGGCAGGTGCAAAGCGGTTTCCGGCTGCGGCATCGGCTGGCCCTCCATGTTTTTTTCCGGCCGCTTGCCCAGGCCCAGGACAGCCATCGCGGCCATAATTGCTGCTAGCGACAGGTAACGATTTTTCGGCATATCAACCTCTCCGATCCTGATGTATTTTTGTTTGTCAAGCAAGCGCTTATCTGGACACATTCGCCGTCGCGAACATTTGACGAGCGCCGCTACCGGGCTATGATTAGCGCAGCGCGTAGAGACGAGTACCACCGCCGGGCGTCGAGTAGCGCAGCATATCGAGACGCCCGCCTCATCCCCTTATGATCTTCAACAGCTCCCCGCTTTTCTCCTCCAGCAGTTTCTTTTCCTTCGCCTCCACGTTCAGCCTTAAAAGCGGCTCGGTGTTGGAGGGCCGGACGTTGGCCCACCATTCCGGGTAGGAGATGGTCAGCCCGTCCAGCTTGTCCAGCTCGGCGCCCTGCTTGGCGTAGATGGCCTCGAGCTCCTGGAGCTTCTTCGGGATGTCGCTTACTGTGCTGTTCGTCTCCGGAATGCGGACATAGGGATCGACCTCGGCCACCAGCTGGGAGAGCGGCTTGTTCTCCTCGGACAAGAGCTGCCAGCATACCAGGAAGGCGATGAGGCCGGAATCGGCGAACCAGAAATCCCGGAAGTAGAAATGCCCCGAGTGCTCGCCGCCGAAGACGGCTTTGCGCTCCCGCATCAGCGGCTTGATCAGGGCGTGGCCCACCCGGCTGCGGACGGCCCGGCCTCCGTGCATCTCCACCGTCTCCCGGACGCAGCGGGAACAGATGGCGTTGTAGACCACCGTGGCGCCGGGGTGTTTCTTCAGCAGCATTTTGGCCACCAGGGCCGCCACGTCCGACCCGGCCAGGGCCTGGCCCTTCTCGTCTATCAGGAACATGCGGTCGGCGTCGCCATCGAAGGCCACCCCGAAGTCGCAGCCCTTCTCCAGCACCGCTTTCTGCAGGTCGGCGATGTTCTCCGGCTCGATGGGGCTGGCCGGGTGGTTGGGAAAGCTCCCGTCCAACTCGAAATAGAGACGCACCAGGTCGCCGGGCAGGCGCTGGAACAGCGGGGGCACTGTCAGCCCGGCCATGCCGTTGCCGGCGTCCACCGCTATCTTGTAGCCCCAGATCTTTTTCGCGTCCACGAACGACAGGCAGAAATCGACGTAGGCCGTCTCGATGTCCTGGGCGGTCATCTTCCCTGTTTTGTCGGACTTCCCGATCTTGCCCCCAGCTATCAGGTCGCGCATCTGGAACAGGCCCTCCTCGCCCGACAGCGGTACCGCCTCCTTTTTACAGATCTTGAGGCCGTTGTACTCTTTGGGATTGTGGCTGGCGGTTATCATCACCCCGGCCGGGTGACCGTACTTCCCCACCGCGAAGTAGAGGCCGTCGGTGGAGACCAGCCCCAGGTCGACCACGTCGGCCCCCTGCGCGGTTATCCCCTCGGCCAGTGCCTTGAACAGCGGCCCCGAGGACTCCCTCATGTCGCGGCCCACCGCCACCCGGTCGCAGCCCAGATATTGGACCAGGGCCCGGCCGATGTCCCGGGCCGCGGACTCGTCCAGGTCGGCCGGGTAGATGCCCCGGATGTCGTAGGCCTTGAAGATTTTCGGATTGATGGGCATGTCGGCTCCTGTTTAAATAACTATATATTTATTATTATTTACCATCTCTATTTGACCAACAACATCCGCCCGGATCGTTCCTCTCCCCCGGCCACCAAACGGCAGACGTATATCCCGGCAGCGACCCTGGCGCCGCTTTCGTCGCGTCCGTCCCAGGTGACTGACCCCACCCCTGACCACCTCCCCTCGAGGGGAGGGCAGGGAGGGGTCAGATTTTTCACGCACTGCCCCGCCAGGTTGTAAATCTTTAAGCTTACGGGTCCGTCATTTGTCGTCTGATATCTGATAGTCGTCACTCGACTGAACGGATTGGGTGAATTTTGGAACAGGCTCAGCGTTTGGGTCCCTCGAATCCGCTCGGGGCCCACAGCCACGCCCGTTACCGGCCCAAAGGAGACGTCGTCCCAGCGGTCCCAGTAGGGAGTGGCGCTGGTGGCCAGTATCTTGAGTTTGATGCGGGCCGTGACCGCGCCGGTCGGGGAGAGGACGTCGCCGGTGGTCAGTAATCTATAACCGGCGCTGTCGGCCGGCAGCGAGGCAGTGGTGTCCTCGCGGATCTCCCTGTGCTTCGCGTCCAGCCAAACCACCCCGGCCTGCATGATGTTGCCGCCACCGTCGTTCTTGCGGGCCCAGAGCGAAAGGCTGTAGGGGATTCCAGGCTGGACTGCCACGTCCTGAAAAAGTATGGAGGTATAGGGCGGGCCTTTGCCCCAGCCCTTGGGATAGTGCTTGAGGGATCGGGAGCCGGAATGCACATAATCGGCGGCGGTCACCGCCAGGGCGTACTGCCCCTCCAGCCAGCCGTCGGGCCGGATGCTGTCGGCCGAGGGCACGGCCGCCGTGTCCAGAAAGACCTGCTCCATTCCGCCGTTTTGCAGCGAATCGTTGGGCTTGTTGAAGGCCCATCTCAGGGCATCCCAGAGCTCATGCCTGTCTCCGTCGTAGGATAGGGCCCACATCCCGGTGCCGGCCAGGCCGCTGTCCCAGACTGTTTGGTATTTGTAAAGCAGGCTCTCCTCGTCGTCGTACCATCCCTGATGATAGCCGCCTGAATAGTAGTAGTACCAAGGGGTCGATGAGGGTGAGTACCACCGTCTTCCGTAACTCTGAGCATTCGGCTGGGCGTTGACAAAGGTGACCGCCGTGCCCGAGCCGGTGGTGGACGAGCCTGGTTCGGTTCCGGAACAGGGCCAGTCAAAGCCGTAGTAGGGAAAGCCGCAGATGAGTTTCTCCCGGCGGCCTCCGGAGTAATAAATATAGTCATGAATGGTCCAGAGCACGTCATAGTTATAGCCGTCTAAGGGCGACACCGGCCCGGTGGTGGAGGAGCCGCTCCAGAAATAGTCGTAGGCCATGATGAACAGGCCGTCGGAGTGGATGGCCAAGCTGTCGTAGTCCCAGGCCCCGGACCAGTCCACCGCCGGGGTGGCCAAGGAGACGTGGGATTGGGGATTCCAGGTATGGAAGCTGTCGGAGAGTTCGCGGATGAAGTTCACCATGTTCTGCTTCTGGGCCAAGGGCAGGCCCTCAAAGTCGATGTTGACGCCGTCGCAGGAGGCCTGGCGCACCATGGCCACCAGGTTGCGGGCGGCGTTGGTCCGGTTGGCGGCGCTGGAGAGCACCGAGGTGATGGTGGTGGAGCTGAAGCAGGTGGCGCAGAGCACGGCCTTGACCCCGTTCCTGTGGGCCAGGTTGATGGTGGACGACCACAGGGAGGGGAAGTTGTGGCTGTTGTCCAAACTTCCGTCGGCGTTGACCCCGACGCTGAAGCAGGCCAGGTGGGTGATCAGGTCGTAGTGCAGGTAGGTGTCCGAGGTCCAGTAGGGGTCATAGCCGAAGATCGTTTTGCTGACCCGTGGCGTTTTCGATTTGTCCAGAGGTAAAATCTCCTGGACCGGCCCTTTGTCGCCCCGGCGGCCGCGATTCTCTTCGTCCTGCATCTGGTGGCTGCCTTTGAGCCCAGGCTCGGCGGCCGCCAGCAATGCTATAAGAATGTAGGCTATCATCCGACCACCCCGTCGCGCACCGTGTTGCCGCCGTCTCCCTTGGCTTGGAGCAGCATGTCCGAGGCCTGCTTCAGAACGGCCTCCAGCTCCAGGTCCGGATTGAACAGGGTCACCAGCCCGACGGTCAGGGTGGCGTGGCAGTTCTCCCGCTCGGCCACCTCCCGAAATGACTTGTGGATCTTGGAGGCCGCCCCCCGGGCCTGCTCCACGCCGGTTTCCGGGAATAATATGACGAATTCATCCCCGCCCAGCCGGGCGACGATGTCGCTGGATCGGGTGTGGTTTTTCAGGTCTGCGGCAAAGGCCACCAGCAGCCTATCCCCGTGAAGAAAGCCCAGCAGATCGTTGATCTCCTTGAGATTGTCTATGTCTATATAGGCGATGGAGAGCGGCAGGCGGCTGCGCCTGGCCCGCCTCATTTCGGCCTGGGCCCGCTCCATGAAGGAGGACATGTTGTCCATGCCGGTCAGCTGGTCGGTCCGTGCGTATGTCCTCTCCCTCATTCGCATCCGGCGCAGAGAAGCCGCGGTCAGCGATACCGTCAGCAGCGAAAACAACGACACGGCGGCGTCCAGGGTCGAGGCGGAGTTCAGGGTCGGGCCGCCGTAGATCCTTACTCCGGCCGCGGTATAGGCGGCCGCTCCGGCCAGGGAAAGCAGGATCCCCGCCCAGGGGCCGGCCGAAAGTCCGGCTAAAAGCGCCGGGAGCAGGTAGAGGGCCAGGGCCTGGGGGAAGGGCAGAAAGTTCAGGTGGACCGCGGCCGCCACGGCCATCAGCACCAGCCCCAGCAGGGCACCCAACCAGCCGGATATCTTCGAAAACTTTTCGGATAAGCTCATAGTCTTGCTCCCGTCAATGACCGGATTAGTTTACCGCCCTCCCAGCCGGTTGTCAAGGCATTTTTTTCTTGTGCCGATATCCGGCTAGCTTGTGGCTTGCACTTCTGCTCAACTGCAATCCACCGTTTTCCGTCATGCCTGCTGTCGGTTTTTTTTACAATAAGAAGTTGGACTCAAACTAATGAACGCTACCAAGTAAGCTTGGGTTGCTCAATAATATAAAACATTATTTTGGTTATATGTGTCTTGTTTTGTTCCAGTATAGAGGATTGCACAGTATGATAACTTTATAAACACTTGTGCTGTAATGCTTTAAGATTTCGTTTTTGTATTTTCTCCGGAATGGTTTTTGCAGTATTTTTTAACATTATTAATATATCGAGCGTCAGTACATGAGATATCAAACACCGTTAATCCTGCTGTTGGTCCTGGCCGGGATGGCCTCGGCCCAGACGACCATCTTCTCGGACAACATGACCAACTTCCCGACCGGATGGACGC
>CAZPNX010000010.1:1947-88008 GCA_964588285.1 uncultured bacterium | reverse complement strand
TAGTCTAACCGATAGGGGTGACATTCCTGAAGCAATGGGATAATCATTTATTTGAAATTCAAAATCACAATTTCAAAATTCAAATGCCACAGGCCGGCAAGCCATAAAGCGGTTAATTATTAGGATTTGAATTGTTAATCTTGAGGTTTCGAAATGCCCAAATGGTATAAAGGCGAGGGGTTAACCTTCGACGACGTCATCTTGGTTCCCCAGGCCTCCTCGGTACTGCCCAAGGACGCCGTGCTCTGTTCGAGGTTCTCCCGCCGCATTCGGCTGAACATTCCCCTGTGCTCCTCGGCCATGGATACGGTGACCGAACATAATTTGGCCATCGCCCTGGCCCGGGAGGGGGGCATCGGAGTCATCCATAAGAACATGAGCGTCGAGGAGCAGGCGGCCGAGGTGGAGCGGGTCAAGCGTTCGGAGAGCGGCATGATCTCCAAGCCCATCTCTCTCTCCCCGGAGCACCGCATCGCTGACGCCCTGGTCCTGATGAAGGAGTATTCCATCTCCGGCATCCCGGTGACCGACGCCCAGGGCAGGCTGGTGGGCATTATCACCAACCGCGACCTGGTGTTCGAGAAGGACCCCTCCAGGCGCATCGGAGGGGCCATGACCTCGGAAAACCTGGTGACGGCGCCGGTGGGCACCACCCTGGAGGAGGCCAGCCGCATCCTGCATAAACACAGGATTGAGAAACTGCCGATCGTGGATAAGAAGGGCCAACTGCGCGGGCTGTTCACCGTCAAGGACGTCATGAAGCGGCGGCAGCATCCCAATGCCTGCAAGGACGCCCAGGGCCGGCTGCGGGCGGCGGCGGCCATCGGCGTTTCCGGCGACTATCTGGAGCGGGCGGTCGCTTTGGCGGCGGCCGGGGCCGATGCCCTGGTGGTGGACACCGCCCACGGCCACTCGGTCGGGGTGCTGGCCGCAGTGCGGGCTGTCAAGGCTAAGCTCAGGAATGTGGAGGTGGTGGCCGGCAACGTGGCCACGGCCGAGGCCGCCAAGGCCCTCATCAAGGCCGGGGCCGACGCCGTCAAGGTGGGCATCGGGCCGGGCTCCATCTGCACCACCCGGGTGGTGGCCGGGGTGGGTATGCCCCAGCTGACGGCCATCATCGACTGCGCCAAGGCGGCCGGGGGCGTTCCGGTCATCGCCGACGGCGGGATAAAATATTCCGGGGACATCGTCAAGGCGCTGGCGGCCGGGGCCGATTGCGTCATGATCGGCAACCTGTTCGCCGGAACCGAGGAAAGCCCGGGGGAGACGGTCCTGCTCTCCGGCCGCAGCTACAAGGTCTATCGCGGCATGGGCTCACTGGGGGCCATGCAAAAGGGAAGCGCCGACCGGTATTTCCAGGATGCCTCGACTGAGTTTACCCCGAGCAAAGGCGAGGGGCTCGGCACAGGTGCCTCGACTTCGCTCGGCACAGGATCAAAGGAAGTAACTGAGGCCAAGAAGTACGTGCCCGAGGGCATCGAGGGCCGGGTGCCCTACAAGGGGCCGCTGGCCGACACGGTCTACCAGCTGATGGGAGGACTGCGAAGCGGCATGGGGTACTGCGGAGCCGGGACGATAAAAGAATTGCAGAAGAACGCCGTCTTCGTCAGAATAACCAACGCCGGCCTGAGGGAGAGCCACGTCCACGACGTGGTTATCACCAAGGAGGCGCCGAATTACGGAGCGGAGCGGGGGTGAGTTCCAATAAGCGTTCTCGGTGTCGGGCTCCATCAGTGATTTTCTTTCAATAAAAAAGCAATAAGGGCTGAATGCTGAACCTCATCCTCTGCGGGGCCGGGGGGCGGATGGGCCAGGCGGTCATCGAGGCGGTCAGGGAGAACCCGGAATACCGGATCGCCGCAGTCATCGAGCGCGCCGGCCATCCCCGCATCGGAAAGCCCTTCGCCGAAGGGCTGCCCACGGTGCTCGACGACATGCTGCTGGCCATGAACTCGGGCGACGTGGTGGTGGAGTTCACCACCCCGGAGGCCACCTTGGCCAACGCCAAGAAGGCGGCCATCATCAAGAAGCCGATGGTCATCGGCACCACCGGGCTGGTGGCCAAGGACAAGGAGCTTTTTCAGGACCTGGCCAAAGAAATTCCTTTGGTGGTCTCCTCCAATATGTCCATCGGCGTCAATTTGCTCTATGCCCTGGTGAGGGGAGCCGCCAAGAAGCTGCCCAAAAGCTTTCAGGCCGAGGTTTTCGAGGCTCATCACCAGTGGAAGCGCGACGCCCCCAGCGGCACCGCCGCCAGGCTGGCCGAAGAGGTCATTAAAATCAGGGGCGGGCAGCCGGTCTATGAGAGACAGAGCCGAAGCCAGGCCCGCCAGCCCGACGAGGTGGGAGTCTACTCCATGCGGGCCGGGGACATTATCGGCGAGCACACCGTGTTCTTCGCCGGTCCGGGGGAGCGCATCGAGCTGACTCACCGGGCCCACAACCGCCGGGTGTTCGCCGAGGGGGCGCTTTTAGCGGCCAAGTTTGTGGCCTCGGCCAAGCCAGGCCTCTACGACATGCAGGATGTGCTAGGCCTCAGATAACCCTCAATTTCATTATAGAAGCCAGGAATAAATGAATAAACTACCAGGCTCACAAAGGCATAATATGGCAGCATTATTAGTTCTGGCAGTGATGCTGGCCGCCATGGATGCGGGTTGCAGAGCCAAGTCGGCTGACGACCTTTACCAGGACGGGGTGTCCGCCTTCCAGGCCGGCGATACGGCCGCGGCCGTGATGCATTTCCAGGGAGCCGTAAAAAAGGACCCAGGCTTCGCCGACGCGCACTATGCCCTGGGCGTCTGCTTCTTTACCCCCGGGGAAAGGGAAAAAGCCATAGGCCATTTCCGGCGGGCCATCGAGCTCAAGCCGGGGAAATTGGAGGCCCACCTGGCCCTGGCCCAGGCACTGCAGAAGTCGAATTCGCCGAAGGCGGCTGTAGACGTGCTCAAAAGGGCCCTGCTGGTGTTCCCGGGAAATCCTGACCTCTACTTCAATCTGGGGTACGTCTATTTCAACATGGCCCGGAAGGATTCGGCCGAATGGGCCTACCGTCGATCGCTGGAGGCGGATTCCCTGAATGCCGATGCCTGGTACAACCTGGCCTACTCAATGACCGAGCCGGATAGGAGGCGGGAATCCATCGGTTGTCTGAGGCGGGCGTTGGAGTTGAATCCCGACAAGCTGGAGGCCCATTACCTGCTGGGCATGCGGCTGCTGGACGACCCCCGCCGATCGGGCAAGGAGACGAGGGAGGCATTGGCCTCCCTGAGAAAATACGTGGACGCGGGATTGGCCGACAAGATCAAGATGCAGAGGATCGAGGAGAAGCTGGCCAGGGCGGGAGTAAGATTATGACCGTCAAACCTGCCGACCGGCTGGGAAGACTGCCCCCCTATCTTTTTGCCGAGATAAACGCCAAGAAAGCAGCCTTGATGGCCCGCGGCCATGATGTCATAGACCTGGGGGTGGGCGATCCGGACCTGCCGACGCCGGCGCACATCATCGAGGCCTTGAAGGCCCAGGCGGGAAATCCGGAAAACCACCGCTACCCTTCCTACGAGGGAATGCCGCGGTTCCGACAGGCCGTTTCTTCATGGTACCGGACAAGGTTTGGGGTGGAGCTGGATCCGGACAAGGAGGTGGTGGCGCTGATGGGAGCCAAGGACGGCCTGGCCCACGCTCCTTGGGCCCTGTTCAATCCGGGCGACAAGGTCCTGTGCCCGGACCCGGCCTATCCGGTCTACGCCGCCCAGAGCATGTTCGCCGGGGCTAAGGTCGTCCATTTTCCGCTGCTGCCGGAGAACTCGTTCCTGCCGGATATTTCGAAACTTCCGGCCGGCGCCAAGGCCATTTTCCTGTGCTATCCCAATAATCCCACCGCGGCCATAGCCGGGTTGGATTACTATCAAAAATTGGTGGCTTGGGCTTTGGAGCACGACACCCTGATACTGAACGATGGCATCTATTCCGAGATAGCCTTTGATGGCTTTCGTCCCCCCAGCATCCTTCAGGTCGGCGGGGCAAAAGAATGCTGTTTGGAGTTTCACTCTCTTTCCAAGACCTACAATATGACCGGTTGGCGGGTGGGCATGGCCGTGGGCAACCGCCAGGTCTTGGCGGCCCTGCTCAAAGTGAAGACCAACTCGGACTCGGGCGTTTTCCAGGCGGTTCAGTACGCGGCGGTGGCGGCGCTGGAAGGGCCGCAGGGCTGCGTGGCCGAAAACTGCAGGATCTACCAGGAGCGGCGGGACGTACTGGCGGCCGGGCTGAAAAAACTGGGGCTTGAGTTCGAGCTTCCCAAGGCCAGCTTCTACCTATGGCTCAAGACCCCCAGGGGCCACGACTCAATGTCGTTCGCCAATCTGCTGCTGGAGAAGGCCCAAGTGACCGTGGTGCCCGGGATCGGATTCGGGGCGAACGGGGAGTGGTATGTCCGCATCGCGTTGACGGTGGGCAGATCGAGGATAGAAGAAGCGGTTGCCCGGATGGCCAACTTGCTATAGAGTAATAGTATAATTAATTAATAGATACCTTGCCGCTCATCGTCCAGAAATACGGCGGCAGCTCCTTGGCCGACGCCGAGCGCATCAAGGCGGTGGCCGCCCGTATCGTCAAGGCCAAGCGGAAGGGCAACCGTCTGGTGGCCGTGGTCTCGGCCATGGGTGACACCACCGACGACTTGGTGTCGCTGGCCCGCCAGGTGGCCCCGTCGCCCGGCCAGCGGGAGATGGACATGTTGCTGACCGCGGGTGAGCGGATCTCCATGTCCTTAGTGGCCATGGCCATCGCCGAGCGCGGCGAGCAGGCCATCTCCTACACCGGCTCCCAGGTGGGGATCATCACCGACGCCCGGCACACCCGGGCCCGCATCCTGGAGATCAAGGCCGACCGGCTCAAGCAGTCCTTAGCCCAGGGAAAGATAGCCATCGTGGCCGGCTTTCAGGGGGTCAGCCTGTCGCGGGAGGTGACCACTTTGGGCCGGGGCGGCTCGGACACCACCGCGGTGGCACTGGCGGTGGCCCTGGAGGCCGACCTCTGTGAGATCTACAGCGATGTGTCCGGGATCTACACCGCCGATCCCAGGCTGGTGCCAGGGGCCAGAAGGCTGGCCTCGATTTCATACGACGAGATGCTGGAACTGGCCAGCTCCGGGGCCCAGGTGCTGCATCCCAGGGCGGCGGCCTTGGCGGCCCGGCACCGGATGCCGGTGCGCTGCCGCAGCAGCTTCGATAACGATCCGGGAACCCTGATAGGCAAGGCAGTCAATATGGAACGAATCACCGTCCGCGGCATCACCCACGACCGGTCTCTGGCCATGCTGTCATTGTGCCATGTCCCCCGCAGCAGCCGGGTGGCCACCCAGGTGGTCGCCCGCCTGGCCGAGCGCGACATCCCCATCAAATCATTTTTCCACGGCGCTCCCGGAGGCGACAGAGTGGACCTGTTCTTCGTCATCCCCGAATCGGAAGTGGAGCCGGCCCGGGAGGTGATGGGCCGGTGCCTGGCCAAGATGAAGGGCGCCAGACTGTCGGTCAACCGGCGGATCGGCTCGGTCTCCTTGGTGGGCAGCGGGGTGGGAGGCGAGGCCGGAATCATCTGCCGCCTGCTGGAGGCCCTGACCCGGCTCAAGATCCATGTCGACGGGCTGACGGCCAGCGAGATCAAGATCACCTGTTTCATGGACCGGGAGGACACCGAAAGGGCGGTAACCAACCTACACAAAACCTTTATCGGATAGAACATGCCGGAAGAACGAATCATCTGCCCCATCCGGTTCATCCGCAAGCCGGAGGAATCGGAATGCATCAAGGAGCAGTGCGGTTTCTGGGTGGACGGCGAGCTGTACGACAGCGAAAGCAAGGGCCCGGTGCGCTTCACCGCCGTCATGAACATGCCCAAGAACCAGGAGGAGCCCGAGACCACCCGGCGGAGGCTGGGCAAGTGCGCGGTGCTGGCCATCGCCGAGGAGATGGTGAAGGCCCGGCAGCACTGATGGCAGACGGGCAGGGCGACGGGCTGACGGTCGGGCTGGTGGGCGCCACCGGTCTGGTGGGCTCCGCCATCCTCAGGGTGATGGAGGAAACGCGCTTTCCGGTTTCGGAGCTGAGGCTTTGGGCCGGACGGCGTTCGGCCGGCTCGTGGGTGAGTTTCCGGGGAAAACGCCATCCGGTCAGACAGATAGGACCCGGAGTTTTTCAAGGCTGTCGTCTTGTTTTCTTTGCCGGAACCGAGGGGGAGAAGGGGGCCAGCCGCATCTACGGGCCGGAGGCCATAGAGGCCGGGGCGGTGGTCATCGACAACGGATCGGATTTCAGAATGGAGCCCTGGGTGCCGCTGGTGGTGCCCGAGGTCAATCCCCATGATCTCAAACGCCATCGGGGATTGGTGGCCAATCCCAACTGCTCCACCATTCAGATGGTGGTGGCCCTGGCTCCGATCCACCGCCGGTTTGGCTTGAAAAGGGTGGTGGTCTCCACCTACCAGTCGGTCTCCGGGGCCGGCCGGAAGGGGCTGGAGGCGCTGGAATACGAAAACCAAAAACCGAAATCCAAATATCGAAGAACACTTTTTAGCCGCCGGATAGCGGGCGATGTGGTTCCGCAGATCGGCGAGTTTGGAGATTCGGGCTACACCGCCGAGGAATGGAAGATGCTGCGGGAGACCCGGAAGATACTCCATGACCCAAGGATCGCCGTCAACGCCACCACCGTCCGGGTGCCGGTGGCGGTGGGCCACGCCGAGTCGGTCTATTTCGAGACGAGGGGAAAAGCCACCATCGGACAGTTGGAGAAGCTGTTGTCCCGGGCGCCGGGGGTGGTATACTCCAAGAACGGCTACCATACCCCGGCCGAGATCGCCGGCCGCGACCAGGTCTTCGTCAGCCGCCTGAGGGCCGATTCCCTCTCTCCGCGCGCCTTCACCCTGTGGTGCGCCGCCGACAACCTACGCAAGGGGGCGGCCGCCAACGCCGTCCAGATAGCGGCATTGCTATATAAAAATAGATTAATTCCAGAGAGGGCAGGCCCATGAACTGGTGGAAGCCTCTTTACGAGGTGCTTTTTGCGCCGTTCCGGGTGTTCTCCGCCATGGCCGACAAACCCCGCTGGCTGGCGGCCCTGCTGGCGGTGATGTTGGTGACGGCGGCGGTGACGGCCGTCATCATGAAGCCGATCGTCATGCCGGAGCAGATGGAGCGCATCGCCAGGAACCCGGATATCTCGGAGGAAGCCCGAGAGCAGATCCTCAACCGGATGGAAAGCCCCATGGTCTTCTGGAGCGGCCTGATCGGGGCCTTGGTCTCCCAGCCGTTGGTGATGCTGATCGTCGCTCTGGCCTATTGGGGCCTGTTCAGCTTTTTGGGCGGCCAGGCTGGCTTTAGGCACATGTTCTCGGCCACGGTCCACGGGGCGCTGGTGACCATCCCGGCTTCGCTGATCAAGGTGCCGCTGATGTTCGCCATGGGCACGGCCAAGGTGCACGCCTCGCTGGCCCTGCTGCTGTCGCCTGACGCCGAGGAGACGTTCCTCTACCGGCTGCTGGCCCAGGCCGACCTGTTCGCCGTCTGGTCGCTGATCATCATGGCCATCGGGTTCTCGGTCTATTCGGGCGTCAAGAGGAACACCTCCTACTGGGCCACCTTCGGGCTGTGGGCCGCCTGGGTGCTGGCCAGCTCGGCCCTGGGCGGCGCCCTGCACTTCGGGCCTCGTTGACAACCCCGGGCCTTTCTGTTATCATAGGACATATGGGTCATCCTTCGGCCAGCAGGGCGAAATGCCAGGCTCAGGATGACAAGGTTACATTAACCAGGGCCGGGCCCGATGGAAGCGACGACTGCCAACCCCGCCAGGACCGGAAGGTAGCAACGGTACGCAGCTCCTCTCCTTGTTATCGGACAAGCCTGGCCCTGGCACTTTTTAGGGAACCTTTAACCGCCGAGAGCGCGGAGGGCCCTGAAGGGAAGACGAGATGCCCTATGGGTTGGATATTAGTGACCCCTTCGCGGCCTCTGCGGTGAAATCTGATATTATTAGGCAACAGACAGATGTCGTACCTTGTCCTCGCCCGCAAATGGCGGCCCCAGACCTTCGAGGAGATCGTGGGCCAGGAGCACGTCACCACCACCCTGCGCAACGCCATAAAGGGCGGGCGGATCGCCCATGCCTATCTGTTCGCCGGACCGCGGGGGGTGGGCAAGACCACGGCCGCCAGGATTCTGGCCAAGGCCGTCAACTGCGTCCAGGGGCCGACCGAACATCCCTGCAATAAGTGCAGCTCCTGTCTGGAGATCACCGCCTCGCGCAGCATGGACGTTTCCGAGATCGACGGCGCCTCCAACCGGGGCATCGACGAGATCCGGGACCTCCGGGAGAGCGTCCAGTACTCCCCGGCCCAGGGCCGGCGCCGGGTGTACATCATCGACGAGGTCCACATGCTGACCAAGGAGGCCTTCAACGCCCTGCTGAAGACGCTGGAGGAGCCGCCGCCCCATGTCATCTTCATCTTCGCCACCACCGAGGCCGGCAAGGTGCCGATGACCATTCTCTCCCGCTGCCAGCGTTTCGACTTCCGCCGCATCGCCACCGGCGACATGGTTTCCCATCTGTCAAAGATGCTGCAGCCGGAGGGAATCCAAGCCGACGAGGAGAGCCTGTACTTGGTGGCCCAGAAGGCGGAGGGCAGCCTCCGGGATTCCATCAGTCTTTTAGACCAGCTGATCTCCTATGGAGGCAAATCGATCTCGGCCGGCGATGTCCGCCAGGTGCTGGGGCTGGTCGACGCCTCGCTCTATTTTCGGGCGCTGGAGCTTTTCCGGGCCAAGGATGCGGCCGGAGCCTTGGGGCTGGTGGAGGAGCTTTCCTTGGGCGGCTATGACATGCAGGAGTTCACCCTGGGCCTTTTAGGGCACCTGAGGAAACTGCTCTATATCTCTTCCGGCGCCGGGGATATCGCCCTGGCAGCGGCCCCGACTGAAGAACGGAAGCGATACATCGAGCAGGCCGGCAGGTTCGACGGGCGCGACCTGATTCGCATGATCCGGATACTGGTGGAAGCCGAAACATCCATGAGGCGGAGCAGCCAGCCCAGGCTCCTCCTGGAGCTGGCCTGCGCCAGGCTGTGCGCTCTGGATGCCACCGTTTCCATAGAGAGCCTGTTGACCCGGCTGGAGGGGGGCGATGGTGGCAGGGAAGGCAGAGCGCAGCCGGTCGAGGAGATGCCGCCCCGTGCCTCGGCTTTGCCTAGGAGTATTATTGGCGGTGATAAAACAGAGGATGGCTCCGATCAGAGCATGGAGGCTAGGTGGCAAAGTCTGCTGGCCGAGGTTAAGGGCATGAATATGATCCTGGGCACCTGCTTAGAATCGGCCCGGCCGGTGGGGGTAAAGGACGGCTCGCTTATCCTCAGCTTTGCCGGCCCCCAGGCGAACTTCTCCATGGCCAAGCTGGAAAACAAACAGCATTTGGGACTGGTCGAGGAGCGGGCAGCCAAACTATGGGGATCCAAGATCAAGCTGGTCTGCCAGCTGGATGTTTCGGACGAGGTGTCTGCCGGCCGTCGTCCCACCCGGGAGGATGAGATCGAACGTCGTAGCCAGGAAGCCCAGAGCTCGCCGCTCATCAAAAAGTTTATGCAGGCCGTCGACGGCGAGGTTATCTGAAAATTTGGGCCGCCTCATGATAGATAAGGCAATGGCCATCCGATGGTGAATTATAATTCCCCGGCACTTGGCCGGACCATAGACGAACTGATGAAGCTCCCTGGCATCGGGCGCAAGACCGCTCAGAGGCTGGCCTTTCATCTTCTCAAGTCGCCGCCCCAAGAAGCCCGGGCCCTGGCCCAGGCCATCATCGAGCTCAAGGACAAGGTGCGCTTCTGCCGGGAATGCTTCAATGCCTCCGAGGAAGAGCTTTGCGGCATCTGCCGCGACCCCAAACGCGATCCGGCTCAGATCTGCGTGGTGGAGGAGGCCAGCGACCTGCTGGCAGTGGAACGCACCGCCGAGTATCGCGGGCTTTTCCATGTGCTTCAGGGACATCTCTCTCCCTTAGACGGCATCGGCCCTGACGACATCAGGATCCGGGAGTTGATGGAGCGGCTGGGGCGCACTTCGGTTAGGGAGGTGATAGTGGCCACCAATCCCAATGCCGAGGGCGAGGCCACCGCCGTCTATCTTACCAGGCTGATAAAGCCGCTGGGAATCAGGGTCACCAGGATCGCCCGGGGCCTGCCGGTGGGCAGCGATCTGGAGTTCTCGGACGAGGTCACACTGGCCCGGGCCCTCGAAGGAAGGATGGAGCTGTGAGGGCAAAGCACCACATCCTCAAGAAGGCGCCGGCATTGGGCGCCTGTCTGTTGACGCTGATTATGCCCCTAAAAGCGAAAGCGGCCACTTCCGATCTGTCCGGGGTGGTGGAGCAGGCCCTGACCGAGTATTCGGTGTCCCGTTTCCGGGGCAGCCGGGACTCGGGTCCGATGTCGGTCATCGTTAAACCCTTTGACACCGAGGAGACATACAAGCGCGAGAACATAGGTGTTTTGGCCGCCGAGATCTTGGTCAGGCATCTTAACTGTTTTAAAAAACTACAGGTCGCATTCGGTGATGCTGCCCAAAGCAGCCAGAATGCCAACGACCATGGGCAGAGCCTGCCGGGCATCTATGCCGCCAAGGTTTTGGTGACGGGAAAGGTGAGCCGGCGGGAGGATTGCTACGATATAACGGTGCAGCTTTCGGATCCGGCTCGTGATGGCGAGATTTCCACCCGGGAGTTGTCCATTCCGGCCGACCGTTTCCAAAAAATGCTGGGACGTTATTTAAGGTGGAAGCACAGGATCTGGACGTTGCAACCCTATCTGCAGGCCATGTATTCCGAGCGGTATCTGGCCGAGGAATACCCCGGCCGTCTGATCTCCAGCAGCTATCTGGGGCTCAACACCGTCCGGATCGAAACCAACCGGCTGGCCATCGACGAGACCGCCGAGTTTACCGGCGGCATCCGTCTGACCTACCGACTTCGGCTGATGCTGGATGTGGCCTATACCGGGCATGGTTATTCCACCTCCGCAGGACAGAACATAATCGACATGTACAACCCAGACAATCCGATCGAGCATTCCCGTCTTCTAATGTATGTCAATGCCTCGGCTTTATCGGTAACCTTGTGCGGTACAGCCAGGCTGTATGGGGATCTTTACGGCTATGCCGGGACAGGATGGGAACGAACCAGGGTCGACCAGGTAGTGTCCTCCATGGCCAAGCTGTTTTTCCCCCACAACAATAATGTAACAGAGGTCCGATGTTATTTTCTGTCCCCGTCGGGGGGGCTGCCGGAGGGGGGGAAGGTGGAAGGATTGGCGTCGCTTCCGTTTTTGAGGGCCGGTTTTGAATGGAGGCCGAGACGCATGGGCTTTAACTTTTTGGCCACCTATCGGCTGGGAGGCAGAGGTATCAGCCCCTTGGCCATCGCCGTGGAGGAGATCTACCGGGAAAGCGGACTTCCCCCGCGGCAGGTCTCATACACCACCATGGAAGTCACCCGCTACCGGCTGCCGCGGCTTTCGGTGGGGGCGGCTTTTTCCCTGTCTCTTTAATCTAAATCGATGATCAACAGGGGAAACGTTGTGAAAACATCCGTAGACTGTAAAAAATTTACCGGCTACAAGCCCTGCAGTCCGGGTATGGTGTGCCGTCGCTGTAAACACAGGCAACCTCGGGGCCGGATGGTGCTGATCATCAATCTGGACGCCCTGGGGGCGGTGCTGATGACCACGGCCCTGTTGCCGGCCGTCAAGAGGAGGGACCCGCAATCCACCGTCCACTGGGTGACCCTGCCGGCGGCCATGCCCCTTTTAGCCAACAATCCGTTGATCGACCGGGTCTGGCCCTACGATTTCGAAACGATAACCATACTGCAGTCCATCTGCTACCATCGTCTTTACTCGGTAGACAAGGCTTACCGCTCCGACGCCCTGGCCATGCTGGTGCCGGCCGGGGAGAAATTGGGATTCGGACTGGACCGGCGCGGGGCCATCGTTCCCTTCAACCGGGAGGCGGAATACGCCTACCGGCTGGGGCTGGACGACCGGCTCAAATTCAAGGAAAACCGGGTGACCGGAGTGCGATTCCTGGCCCAGGCTCTCAAGCTGGATTACCGCCAGGACGAGTACATTTTGGAATTGACCGATGAGGAGAAGGCCCTGGCCCGAGAGTTCCGGCGCAAAAACCGGATGGGCGATGGGGATACGGTCATCGGATTCAACACCGGCTGCTCCGATCTGTTTCCCAATAAGAAGATGACCATTGACCAGCACCTGTGGCTGATCATGAAGATACATCAGGCCCTGCCCCGGGCCAAACTGGTGCTGTTGGGAGGCAAGGCCGAGACCGAGCGCAACCTGGAGATCCAAAAAAAGTCAAAAGGGCTAGTATTGAACAGCCCGACCACCGAGGGCCTTAGGCGTGGCATAGTTTATCTCCAGGCCTGCGATCTGGTGGTCACCGGCGACACCTCGGCCATGCACATGGCCATCGCCCTCAAAAAATGGGTGGTGGTCTGGTTCGGCCTGTCCTGCGCTTCGGAGATCGAGCTCTTCGGCCGGGGCGAGAAGATCGTCTCCAAGCTTGACTGCGCCCCCTGTTGGAAAAAGAGCTGCGACCACCTTGGCTGCCTCAAAGAGCTGGATCTGGAAGCCATGTTGGCGGCGGTGGTGCGGGGGGTTGGTCGGCTGGAGAAATCCGGGAGTTGAAGTCCTTCTCCTTGTTAAAAAGGATTCTGTTGGTCCGCATCGACCGCATCGGTGACGTGGTGCTGTCGCTTCCCGCCGCCGGGCTCATTAAACGCCATTATCCCAAAGCCGAAGTTCATTTTTTGACCCGGCCATACACCGCGCCCCTGGCGGGCCTGGCTTCGGACGTCGACCAGGTGATGGTGGATAAGGGAGGCGGGGTTTGGTCCTTATCGCGGGAGATCAAAGTTCGTAAGTACCAGGCCGCGGTGTTGTTGTATCCCACCGCCAGGTTGGCCTGGGCGCTCTTTCTATCAGGCATCCCCGTCCGCGTCGGCACCGCCTACCGGTTTTACAGCTTTCTGTTCAATCGCCGGGTGCCCCTGCACCGCAGGGAGAGCCAAAGGCACGAGCTGGAGCTGAACCTGGAGCTGGTGGCCCGAGGATTAGGCCTGGATGGCCGGGAGGCTTTGGGCCAGGAGAGCTATCCCCAGATGACAATCGATCCCAAACATAGGGAGGCGGCCGGGGCCAAGCTGGTTTTGGGAGCCGAAAAACTGGTGATCCTTCATCCCGGCAGCGGCGGTTCGGCCCGAGACTGGCCTCTGAGGAACTTCGCCCGGCTGGCCGACCGGCTCGGGGAGAAGGGGTTGGCTGTGGCCGTCACCCTGGGGCCGGGCGAGGAGAAGTTGCGGCAGGAGATGGAGCTCGGGATGGTTTCCAAGCCGAAGTGGATCTCGAACCTGGATCTGGCAGAACTGGCAGCCACTCTGTCGCTGGCCGACCTGGTGGTCTCCAACAGCACCGGGCCGCTCCATATGGCCGCCGCGGTCGGGACTAAGGTTTTGGGAATCTACTGTCCGGTCAAACCCTGTCTGCCAAGGCGCTGGGGGCCATACGGGCCGGGCCATTGGGCATTGATTCCGGAGGTGCCGGTCTGCCGGAAATGTATGGGGGCAAGCTGTCCGCATTGGGACTGCATGGAATCGTTGACGATCGAAGCGGTGTTCGCCAAAGCCATGGAGATGCTGAATAAGCCATGATGCTGATAACAGCCGGCATAACCCTTATAATATCCACGGCTCTGGCCGGCCAATCGGCACCGACCCTGCCTGCGGGCTCCAAACTGCAGCGCGGGGAAAAACTGCTCTACTCCATAGAGTATGCCGGGATCAACGCCGGATTTTCCTACATCCGCATCGACAGCCAGCTGACCTGGGCCCGGGGTCGTCCGGCCTACCATCTGGTCAACGAGACCTGGTCCAACCCCTTCTTCTCCAAGTTCTACCGGGTGCACGACCGCTCCGAATCGTTCGTTGATTCCGAGGCTCTGATCTCGCTGAAGTTCCAGAAAAGGATTCAGGAGGGAAGCTACCGCCACCAGGAGGAGGTGGAGTTCGACCACCAGGCCAACCAGGCCATTTACAGCACCGGACAGGTGGTGGACCTGGTGCCCGGCTCCCGGGACATCCTGCTGACCCTGTTCTACTATCGGATGTTTCCCCTGGAGGTCGGCCAGTCGCTTTACATCGACAACCACACCGACAAAAAGAATTATCCCCTGGAGGTCAGGGTGCTGCGCCGGGAGAGGCAGAAAACCATCTTCGGCCAGGTGGATTGCCTGGTGGTGGAGCCGGTGCTGCGCACCCCGGGTTTGTTCGAGCACAAGGGCCGGCTGTGGGTGTGGCTGACCGACGACCGGCGGCGCATCCCGGTGCTGATGAAAAGCAAGATCATCATCGGTTCCATAAACGGGGTCCTCAAGGAATATTATCCACCGATAGACTAGCCCCATGGGAAGATTCAAAGAAGCAGACCTGACCCAGGTCAAAAGACACTCGATCGCACAGAGGCGCAGCAAGGTGGCGGCCTCCATGCTGGCTAAAACTTCGCGGCCGGGCCAAACAGTGGCCGGTTTCCTAAAAAGCCTGCCCCGCATCCTCAAGGCCAAGGACCTGAAAAGCCTGGCCGGGGACATCGTCCGGGCCAGGAAACGGGGCCGCCCGGTGATCCTGATGATGGGGGCCCATCCCATCAAGTGCGGCCTGAGCCCGGTGCTGATCGATCTCATGGAACGAGGCTACCTCACCGGACTGGCGTTGAACGGGGCCGGCGCCATCCACGACTTCGAGATGGCCTGGTGGGGCCAGACCTCGGAGGATGTGGCCCGGGGGCTGGAGGACGGGTCTTTCGGCATGGCTAGGGAGACGGCCGACCTACTCAATGGGGCGGTCAACAAGGGAGACGCTCAGGACCTGGGCTTCGGCGAGGCTTTGGGCCTTTTTTTGGAGGAGGAAAAAGCCAGATACCGTCGGTTGAGTCTGCTGGCCGCCTGCCGCCGGCTGGGTCTGCCGGCCACGGTCCACCTGGCCATCGGCACCGACATCGTCCACCAGCACCCATCGTTCGACGGCGGGGCCGCCGGACTGGCCAGCCACCGGGATTTCCGCATTTTGGCTCACCAAGTCGGCAAGCTGTCCGGGGGGGTGGTGATAAACCTGGGCTCGACCGTCATCCTGCCGGAGGTCTTCCTCAAAGCTCTGACCGTGGCCCGCAATCTGGGAAACCGGGTGGGAAATTTTTCCGCCGCCAATTTCGACATGATCCAGCACTACCGCCCTAACGTCAACGTGGTGGAACGACCGACGGCGGCCGGCGGCCGTGGCTACAGCTTCACCGGACATCACGAGATCATGGTGCCGCTGTTGGCGGCCGCAATTAAGGCAGAGGCCGAAAGCGGCCGCTCCGTATAATACTATTGATAAGTAGTATAGTGGACAAGAACACAAGAATCTATGCCGTGGTGCTGGCCGGAGGACGGGGCGAGAGGTTCTGGCCTAAAAGCCGGGCGGCCCGGCCCAAACAGCTTCAAGCCCTGACCGGCGGAAAAACCATGATCGAGGAGACGCTGGTCCGGGTGGCGCCCCTGGCGCCGCCTGCCAGGCAGTGGATCATCACCAGCACCGATCTGGCTCAGGCTGTGTCCTCTGTGGTCGGAACCGAGCCCAAGGTGATCGGCGAGCCTATGGGAAGGAACACGGCTCCGGCCATCGCCATGGCGGCCTCCGAGATCGCCCGCAGCGACCCGGAGGCGGTGATGCTGGTCCTGCCTTCGGACCACCACATTCGAGAGGTAGGGGCTTTTCGTTCGGTGCTGGCCAAGGCGGTGGGGCTGGGGGAGCAGGGATATCTGGCTACCATCGGGCTCAGGCCGGAGCGGCCGGAGACAGGTTATGGTTATATCGAGCTGGGGAAACCCCTGGGGGACGAGGGATGTTTTGGGGTTAAAAGTTTCAGGGAAAAGCCGGATCCCAAAACGGCCGAGGAATTTGTCGCCAGCGGGACATTCCTATGGAACGGCGGCATTTTCGCCTGGAAGGTCTCCATCATCCTGGAGCAGATCAGAGAGCATATGGCCGCTTTGTACCAAGCGACCATGAACTGGCAATCGCGGGGCGGGTTGGGAGCCGGGCCCGAGGTTTTCCGCCAATACTTCCAACCCCTGGAAAAGATCTCCATCGACTATGGAGTGATGGAGAAGGCCGCCAGAGCCGGCACCGACCAGTGTCGAGGGGTGGCGGTGGTCCCAGGCGATTTCGGCTGGGACGACCTTGGCTCCTGGGAGGCGGCGGCCCGGTATTATCCCGGGGACGGATCGGGCAACCGGGTTTCGGGCAAAGCCCTGGCCTTAGACTCAAAAAACAACATCGTGGTCTGCGACCAGGGCCTGGTGGCCCTGCTGGGGGTGGAGGGTCTGGTGGTGGTGCGCTCCGGCGACGCGGTGCTGGTTTGCCGCCGGGAGCGGGCCCAGGAAGTGCGGAGGGTGGTCGAGGAATTGGGCCGGGCCGGGGAGGCCGAATTTCTTTGAAGCGCGGTCACCTAAAACCACCGAAGGATTCGAAAAGGATGCGGTTTTGACAATTAAAAATTCTCAGTCGAAAAGAAGATCATGATAGGAGTCAACATGAAATACTGGATATTTCCGCTGATGGCCGCGGCCGCGATGTTATGCGGCTGCCCCAAAAAGCAGGCCATGCAGGAACCGGCTAAGGAGCCGCTAACCGAGACCGCTCCGGCCACCCACCGGGATGGCTCGGCCCAGGTGCCGTTCCCAGAACAGCCGGCGGCCAATCAGGCCCCTCAGCCCGAGATGCCGCCGGCCCCGGCCGTCCCGCCGGCCCGCCCGATGAGCGGCTGGAGGGTGCAGCTGTTCGCCTCGGGCACCAGGGAGAACGCCCGCAAGGTGGCCGAGGAGGCCCGCTGGAAGCTGCCAGAACATCAGTTGTTCATCATCGAGCAGGACGGCCTGCACAAGGTTCAGGCGGGCAACGGTCTGAGCCGCACCCAGGCCGACCAGCTCAAGCAGCGGGCCAAGGAGCTGGGCTTTTCCGGCGCCTTTGCCATAGAGTTTTTCCCCGGCCGTTAGGGTTGTTAACGATCCACCAAAAGAGATAGGGGGCCAACCGATGGCAAAACTCACCAATTACAACGAGAAGCTGGTCAAGGAGGAGCTGGAGAAGATACTGCAGGAGCGCAGCGATGTCTGCAAATGCCGCTCCTGCAAGCTGGACATCATGGCCTACGCCCTAAACCAGCTGCCGCCGCGCTATGTGGCCAGCGACGGCGGCCACATCCACACCATGGTCAACATCTCCACCGACCAGCTCAAGGCCCAGACCATGGCCGCCCTGGTCAACGCCATCAAGGCGGTGGCCCGAAAGCCCAGGCACGGCATGCGCAAGGGGCTGAACACCGTCTCCCGCCGCTGACCGCCCGACGGTTGACAAAGGTCGGTTTATCATTTATCATTATCCGCAGACGCTAGGCGAGACAGGGATGAGCTATTATAAAAACTATCAGCGGAAAAAGATCCAGGTGGACGCCTGCTGGGACGACCTCTTTGAACTTTTGTCCAGCCTGGACAGCCCCGAGGTGGAGGATTGGCTGGAATCCCGCGCCCAGAGCGGGTTCACCGCCGAGGAGTTCATGCACTTCATGAAGAACATCGATCATGACGAGGTCCAGGACTGGCTGTGGGTGCACCGCGAGGACTTCATGGCCCTGATGTCCCGGCCGGCTTTCAATTTCGCCAACGGAACCATCATCGATTCCGACAATCGTTGGCAGAGGGTGTTCTTCCTTTCCCCCCAGAAGCTGAACGGGGGCGGAGAGCTGACGTGAAACAGCTGCTGGGGCTGGGGATATGTCTGTTTTTGGCGGCGGCCTTCCTGGGGGCCCAGGATTGCGGTTTCGCATTTCTGCGCCTGCCGATAGCCGCCCGGGCCACCGCCCTGGGCGAGGCAGTGGCCGCCCTGTCAGACGACCCGGGGACGGCGACCTATAACCCGGCCGGTCTGGCCTTGGCCCGATTTCGTTCGGCCTCGGCCGGCTATCTGAATTACGCGGCCGGCATCCAGGCCGGGCAGCTGAGTTACCTCCAGCCCGGGGTATCCGGCGGCGGGGCCGGGCTCTGTCTATGCTACCTCAACAGCGGGAGCATGATGGAGACCACGCTGGATCATCCCACCGGCACCGGCTCCACTTTCACCTATTCCTCGGTATCCCTGTCTCTGCTCTACGGACGGGTTTTTAACCCCCAATTCTTTGCCGGGGCGGCCGTCAAGGGGGTTTACGAAAGGGCCCGAGAATACACGGCCTCGGCCGCGGCCCTGGATTTTGGAGCGATCTACGAAGTGGACTTGGAATGGCTGTCAGGCAAGATCTTTAAAGGCGGACCACCGAAAAGCTTGGGCACCAGCCTGGCCCTGGGGGCCTCGGTGCAGAATCTGGGCGCGGCCGCCGACGCCTTCATCGAGACCAAGGAGAAGCTGCCGCTGACCTTCAGGCTGGGGATGGCTTATCGTCCCTTCATGAACCGGTTATCTCTGGCCTTAGCCGGGGTCAAGGTGGTGGACTCTCCGGCAAAAATTCAGGCCGGGCTGGAGTACTGGCTGGGCGGCCTGGTGGCCCTGAGGGCCGGGTACAACGGGGTGTTGGCCGACGTCAAGAACGGTTCCAGCATCGACGATCTGTCGGGTTTCGCCTGCGGGCTGGGGGTGCGCTACCGGGGATACACGGTGGGCGCCGCCTACACGCCGTTAGCCGGGCTGGGGCACCCGCTGCGGTTCGAGCTGGCGGCGGAGTTCTGAAACCAGATGGACAAAAGATATAGGGTGGTTTAACAACCACCCATTTTTCTTTGGGCGGCTTATGATAAAAGTAGAGCTGATAAACGACCAGCCCGAGCATTCGGGCACCGGGGTCTATGCTTGGAATCTGTTTCGGGCCCTAAGCGGCCTGGCGGATTCGAGGATGTCGTTTTATGACTTCCGCAATGGCGTCTGCCGCATTATTGGTTCACGAGGCGAGGGTAGTCCGATCAAGTCCCGGTTTCCTAGAATAAAGCCACTTTTCTGGTGGGATTGCCACCGACGAATACCTCACCGCGATCTCTCACATTTCGTCAGCCAGAACCTCTCCTTTCTGAGGACCGAGGGAAGGAGGATAGTCACCTGCCTGGATCTGATACCGCTGGTGATGCCGGAAAAGCCGGGGGAGCGGCTCTGGCGGCGGCTTCTCTACTCGGGGGTGCGCAATGCCGACCACGTCATCTCCATCTCCGAGCATACCAAGAGGGACCTGATGCGGATATACCGTCTGCCGGCAGACAGGATAACCGCCATTCCCTTGGGCGTCTCCGGCGAATTCCGGCCGCGCGACAAGGTCACCTGCCGCCGGGAACTGGGGCTGCCGGTTGATTCGAAGATCGTCCTCCATGTGGGGACGGCCGCCCGGAGGAAGAATTTCCCGACGGTATGCCGGGCCTCCGCTTTGGCCAAGAGGTCGGTCAAAGGCCTGAAGCTGGTCAAGGTCGGGCAGGTCTCGGAGGGCGACCTTAGACTGGCGGCCACTCTGGACCTGGGGGACGGCATGATGGTAAGGGACCGGGTGCCGGCCGGGCAGCTGCCGCTTTACTATTCGGCGGCCGACGTCTTTCTCTTCCCCTCGACCTACGAGGGCTTCGGACTGCCGGCCCTAGAGGCCATGGCCTCGGGCTGCCCGGTGGTGGCCTCGAACGCTACCTCGCTTCCCGAGGTGGTTGGGCAGGCGGGGATGCTACACGAACCGGGAGACACCGGGGGGATGGCGGGCTCCCTGCGGAAGATACTCGGGGACAAGGAGGAGCACCGGCGGCTGGCCGGGGCCGGGCTGAAACGGGCGGCCCTTTTCACCTGGGAGCGGACGGCCCGGGGGACGATAGCGGCTTATCGGCTGGCGGCCGGGGAAGGGAGATGACGGCTGGAGGGCCGTTGGCGGTGTGGTGTAAGGGAGAGACCCCTCGCGAGAGGGGCTTTGCTTTTGCAGAAAAAAAGTCTAAAATGCTTGACAAGGGAAGTGCTTGGTGCTATATTAATAAGGGGAAAGGAATAATATCATTGACTTTGCAACCTGAAAGGTTAAGAATACTATCCATAATAACCTTTTGATAACATGAGGTGGGCTATGAGAAGAAATGTATGCTTACTCGCCCTGTCAATGTCGTTTGCTTTGGTGTATTCGCTGCCTGCCGACGCCTGGCGGGAGAGCACGGTGGCCGATTTCGCCGACGGGTTCTTCAACGCCAACGTGTTCGTTTCAAATGAGGGCCTGGACAGCGGGAGCCTGAAATCGGCCCCGGGGGCCTTCTACGACCTGAACAAGGACGGAAGGCCCGATCTGGTGATCTGCAACCTGGAGGGGAGCCACACCTATATCTACTGGGGCCAGCACGACTGGTCTTATTCCAGCGCCCACCGCCAGATGCTTCCTTCCAGCGGTTCCACGGGAAATTCCATTGACGACATCGACCGTGATGGCAACCTGGACATACTGGTAAGCAACTATTACGGCGGCTTTTCGACGATTTACTGGGGGAGTAAAAACGGTTACACCGAGGCCGACACCACCCTGCTGCAGGCCTCGGGGGGCCACGGCAACTCCATCGTCGACCTCAACCACGACGGGGCGCTGGACCTGCTGGTGTCCAGCATGAACGGGACCCAGGCGTACATCTTCTGGGGCAACAGGCATAACCGGAGATATTTCACCAGAACCACCCTCGGCGGCTTCAGCTCGTCCGACGTCGCCGTGGCCGACCTCAACAAGGACGGGGTGCTGGACATTGTGGTGCCCAACAAGCAGGGCAACTACCCCCCGGCCGGCGGAGCCTTCACCTTCAACATACCATCCTATATCTATTACGGCCAGAGGCTGCAGGATTCGGTATTCTACAACGACGGCGCCAAGGATTCGCTTCCTACTCACGGCACCTACTGCGTGTCCATAGGCGACGTCAACAAGGACGGCTGGCTGGATATCGTATTCAGCAACCACCGCAACGACGTCACCTACAACGTCAACTCATACATATACTGGGGCGGCCCGGGCGGATTCAGCGCCGGGAACAGGACCGAGTTGGAGACCCATTCGGCCATAGGCAACGCCATCGTGGACCTGGACCGGGACGGCAACCTTGACCTGATATTCGCCAACTGGTACAACGACGTCAGCCACCGGATATCGTCATACGTCTACTGGGGCCCGGATTTCGTAGCCAGGACCGAGTTGCCGACCAACGGCGCCCACGGGGCTCTGGTGGGCAAATTGTCAAGCAACAACATCAATGATGTCCTGATAACCAACAGCTACGGGGGCTGGAGCTACATCTTCCACGGCGTTTCGCGGACCGGCTACCTGGGATACGATTCCATTCCCTCCTCCTACGGGCACATATCGACCAAGGACAACGGCAACGTCCACAACCGCGACAACAAGGAATCGTACCTGTCATCGGTCTTCGGCAACGGGAGCCAGGAATATGAATGGCTGAATTCCTCGTGGACCTCGCAAGTGCCCGACGGTTCCGATCTGGCCGTCTACCTGAGGACAGGCAACACGCCCGACCCCGATGACGGGACATGGTCCTCATGGGCTCAAGCGCCCTACAGCGGGGGGCAGGTTTCCGTGCCCAACGCCCCCTACGCCCAGTACCAGCTGATCAAGCAGTCGAACGATTTCTTCGAGATGCCGGCGCTGGAGGAGATATCTTTCGACTACAACGTGCTTACAGGCGCGGGCGCAGGCACGTCAGATGGAGAAGGCTACATAACCATGAGCCTCATCCCGAAGTACAAAGGCGTCGACATCAATTATTCCATAAAGGAAAGGCAGCGGGTGACCGTTTCCGTGTACAGCCTTTACGGGGCTCTGGTAAGCACGCTCTGCAACGGGTCAATGGACCCGGGGTCTTACACCGTCAAATGGGACGGACGCGACAGGAAGGGCGGGCATGTCTCTTCCGGCATTTACATTTGCAGGGTAGCCTGTGGCAGCAAATCCCTGGTAAAAAGAGTGCCGTTGATAAAGTAAAGTTTCACCGGGAAGAAAAGGCATGCAGCCATGCATGCCTTTTTTTGTTGACCTGTATTTGCCGTTATGATATCATACTCACTTACAATGCACTCATGTCATGAAGGTCGCTGATATCAAGGCCATCGCCGAGAAGGACGCCAAAGCAAGGGATTACAAACCGTCCCGTTACGGCGACTGGATGGAAGACATACTGGGGCAGGCTGTCGGCTTGGTGCTGGATCTGGGAGCCGGCGACGGGGCCTTCACCAAGCCCCTCCTGGAGCGTGGGTTCCGGGTGATATCGGCCGACGTGACTCATGCCCGGCTTGTGAGGCTGAGGTCGGCCAACGGCCTGCTGGTCGAATGCGACGCTGCCAATCTCCCGTTCAAGCCCGGGACGTTCGACACCATACTTTTCGTCGAGGTCCTCGAGCATCTACCCGACCGGAGAACCCAGGCGGATTGCATCAGGGGATTCGCCGCTGCGCTCAGGAGAGGGGGGCGGATGGTGTTGACGACGCCCAACCGCCCGGTTTACCGGGTGATGCTGAAATTGTGGGAGTGGTTCGGCGGCCAAAAGCCAGATCCCACGCACTTCAGCGAACTATCTTTAAGCGAGCTGATGGGCCTGATGCGGGAGGAGTGCGAAATAGAGCATGTCAGGGGGAAGGTAGGCCTGATGCCGGTCAAGGTTATCCAGAGATTTTTCGCCCGATGGCCGTCGCTGTGCTACGACATATTGGTGGTGGCCAAACCCAGGGCCGGGACCCCGGGCTGACATGGAAAAGGTTAAAAACAGGCTGGGCCTGGCCGGGAAGCTTTTGGGTTTCCTGGTGGTCGGCGCCACTATATTCTTCATTGGCCGGCACCTGGCAAGATCCTGGAACGAGATACCTTTTGACCAGTTCAGGTTCGCCCCCGGCTGGCTGGCTATTTCCTACGCCGGTTTGGTGATCTCCTTCGCCCTCACCATCCGGGCCTGGCAGGTGATCATGGGTTCTCTGGGCCAAAAGATGAGCTACCGCTCGTCATGGTGGGTGATAACCGGATCCTATTTGGGCAAGTACATCCCGGGACATGTCTGGGCCATCGGCGGCAGGATGTGGCTGTGCAAGCGGCAGGGCGTTCCCGAGAAACACAGCGGTACCGGGATGCTGCTGGAGATGCTGTTGCTGCTTCTGAGCTCGCTGATCATCTTCGGGGTGGGGCTGCCGCTCGTTTCCGGCAAGGGCGCGCTGGGTTTGGGATCTCTGTTATTGATCCCCGTTCCTTTTATTTTAACGGCGCTTTTCACTTCCCTGCTGCGGTGGACCTTGCGCACCGCGGCCAGGATGTTTCTCAAGCGCGAGATAACGCTGGATATCTCTCGGGGCGCGCTGGTCAAGGCCTTGCTGCTGATGATTGCGTCTTCAGCCGTCCAAGGCATGTCTTTTTTCGCCCTGGTCCGGTCTATCTTCCCGTTGGAGGCCGGTTATCTGGCGCACCTGACGGCGTTATACAACGGGGCCTGGGCTGCCGGTTTCCTGAGCATCGTAGCCCCCGGGGGACTGGGTGTCCGTGAAGGGGCGCTGGTGCTTTTCCTTAAACCATACCTGCCGGCGGCAGTAGCCATCATCATCGCCGCGGTGGCCAGGCTCTGGATAACAGTTTTCGAGATCGCCATGGCCCTGATCGGGCTTTACATGAGGAAGGCCAGATGAAGAGGAAAAAAGAGGGTAAACGGCCGGAAAGGGCTATTAATACAGGGGAGCCAAAGCAGCATATACTCGAAAATCCCTGGATCGCCCTGGCTGTCATGGCGGCTCTGGGGCTCATCGTGTTCAACCGGGCCCTGCTGCCAGGCACCATGCTGTTCGGCACAGATTACGTGACCGGCGCCCATATGAGCCGCGAGTTCGCCAGGGAGGTGATCTCCAAATTGCATCAAGTGCCGTTATGGTATCCCGCGGTCTATGGGGGGATCCCCTACGTCGACGCGGTGGCCGGCGACCTTTTCTATCCGACCTCGATGCTTCTGCGTTTATTCATGCCGGCCCACCTGATGACGGCATGGAATTATTTGCTCCATTTGCTCTTGGCCGGCGCAGGCGTCTACCTGTTCCTGCGCAGCCTTAGGCTCTCCGGGGCCGCTTCGTTCCTGGCGGGCCTGGCCTATATGTTCACCGGCTCGGTGACCAGCCTGATGTACGCCGGGCACGACGCCAAGATCATCGTCTCCGCCCTGCTGCCCTGGCTGCTTTTGTCCATCGACCGCGCCAGCCGCACCCGGAAACTCGTCTGGGGGCTGGCCGGCGGAATAGTCATCGGGCTGGCCCTGCTGTCGCCCCACGTCCAGATGTCATATTACCTGCTGCTGGCCGGGTTCATCTACGGGCTGGCCAGGTTGTGGGTCTTATGGAGGGACAGCCGGGATAAAGGTTCGATGCTGAAGCTGGCCGGGTTGGGCTTGGTGATGCTGGCCGTCGGCTTCGGTCTCTACGCCATCCAGGCTTTACCGCTCCAGTATTATCTAAAGTTCTCGCCCCGGGGACAGGACAAGGGCTACGCCTTCGCCACCTCGTACTCCATGCCGCCAGAGGAGGTTGTCAACACGGTCTGGCCCGAGTTCTCCGGCCTGCTGGATAAAAATGCGGAACAGGGCCCCACCCATCTCTACTGGGGGCGGCGCGATCTCAAACTGCACACTGAATATGTGGGTGTCATCCCCTTCCTGCTGGCCGTCCTGGGCATAACCTACAGCCGGAGAAGGCGGCTAAAGCTCTTTCTGTGCGGATTAGGGCTGTTTGCTTTGATAGTGGCCTGGGGGGGCTTCACCCCGCTCTACTATCTGGTCTATTACCTGGTGCCCGGCATGTCAAAATTCCGCGGCCCGGCCATGATTTTCAACATCGCCGCCTTCGCCATCACCGCTTTGGCGGCCCTGGGCGCGGAATCGCTTCTGGACGGAGCCGAGAAATCCGGTCTGAAAAGAGGTTTGCTGATCGCTTTGGGCATCGGATTGCTTTTTGGACTGATCTTCTCCGCGGCCAGGGAGGGAATGGTCAACCTGTTTTCGGCCTTTGCCGCCAAGGGCTGGGGGGCTCAGGCTCTTTGGAGCAGTTATCCGGAGATGGTCAAGGGATACTGGATCGCCTTCATGCTTTTGCTATCCGGCTCGGCCCTGGTTTGGATGCTTATCAGCCGCAGGATCAAGCCCCAAGTTTGGGCGGTCCTCACCGGCCTGCTGGTTTTTCTGGAGCTGTGGCGGGTGGATGCCAGGTTCATGAAAGTGGTCGATCCACCGGAAACCTTCTTTGCCAAGGACGAGGTGGCCGCGGCGCTGGAGAAGGACCGGGATATCTTTCGGGTTTGGCCGCTCCAGGTTCATCAACAGGGCAACTACCTGACACTGTTCGGCCTGCAGACGGTCGGGGGCGAGCATCCCAACCCGCTGAAACGCTACAACGAGCTGGTGGGCACCGATCCCAAGCGGCTGCTGCCCGATTTCCACAATCTGCTACAGAGCCCGCAGCTGCTGAATCTGCTGAATGTAAAATACCTGCTGATGCAGCAGCCGATAGACTATCCCCAGTTCGTGTTGCAAGACTCCTGCTACGGCGGACGGGTGAAGATCTACCGGAATACAACGGCATTGCCCCGGGTCTGGCTGGCGGGCGATTTCGAGGTCATCAAGGAAGACAGGGCCATTATCGAGCGCCTCAAGTCCGCCTCGTTCGACCCCCGGTCCACGGTCATTTTGGAGGAGCCGCCCCAGGGCTCCGTCTCCCAGGGTCGGCCACAGGGCCGGGCCACGGTTGATTCCTATCATCCGAATGTAGTAGAATTGACCGCGGAATCGGATTGTCCGGCCCTGCTGGTGATGAGCGACAACTGGTATCCGGCCTGGCGGGCCGAGGTGGACGGGAAGCCGGCGCCGCTGTACCGCGCCGATTACACCCTGAGGGCGGTCCCGGTCCCGGCCGGAAGCCACCGGGTCGTGCTTCGATATCGTTCCGAAGTGTTTCAGACAGGACTGGCCGTCAGCCTGGCCACCGCCATCCTGACCGTGCTGGGCATGGCGGGCTGCATAATCCATCAGAAGAGGAAGCCATGAAGTGCCTGGTGATCATCCCCACCTACAACGAGAAGGACAACATCCCGGTCATCGTGGAGCAGGTGTTGGCCCGGGACCCGTCCCTCGAGGTTCTGGTCATCGACGACAACTCGCCGGACGGCACCGGGGCCATCGCCGACCGGATGTCAGCCGGGAACCCCAGGATCCACGCCCTTCACCGGCCGGGCAAGATGGGGCTGGGGACGGCCTATGTCACCGGCTTCAAATGGGCTCTGGAGCGAGGCTACGACTTTATATGCGAAATGGACGCCGATTTCTCCCATCCGCCGGCCACCCTCAACCTCTTTTTGGAGAAGATGAAGGACTGGGATCTGGTGATCGGATCGCGCTATCTGTCCGGGGTCAACGTGGTCAACTGGCCGCTCAAGAGGCTGCTGCTGTCCTATTTCGCCAACATCTACGCCCGGGTGGTGACCGGGGTGCCGGTGCGCGACCTGACGGCCGGCTTCAAATGCTACCGGCGGGCGGTTCTCGAAGCCATCGACCTGGACCGGATCCACTCCAACGGCTACGCCTTTCAGATCGAGATGCACTTCAAGTCCTATTACAAGGGCTTCAAGGTGACCGAGGTGCCCATCATCTTCGAGGAACGGCGGATGGGCCAGAGCAAGATGAGCCGGAAGATCATCTACGAAGCGGCCTGGATGGTCTGGAAGCTGCAGCTGATGAGGCTGACCGGAAAGCTTTGATTTATAGGCATTGCCTGATTTCGGGATTCGGCTGGCGGTCGAGCGGGCGGCCGTTCCGACGTTATCCGCATAGCGGATCATCCGATGTTTGCCCGTATCGAGAGCAGCGACGGCTACTAGGGCGCCGTCTCTCTTTTTTATGATTGACCTCAGCCTGATAATCGTCAGCCGCAACGTGGCCGGACTGCTGGACCGCTGTCTGGAATCGGCCAAGCAGGATACCCTGTGGCGCCGCGGACGGATGGAGCTGATGGTGATTGACAACTATTCCAGGGACGGAACCGTGGAGTGGCTGAGGCGCAAACATCCCGAAGCCAGGCTGGTCGTCAATACTCGAAATTACGGGTTTGCCGCCGCCGCCAATCAGGGCCTCAGGGCCAGTTTGGGCGCCTACCCGGTGGTCTTAAATCCGGACACGGTTATCCTAAAAGGATCTCTGTCGGCCCTGTTGGATTATGCCCGGAGAAACCCGGAAGCCGGGATCATCGGGCCCAGAGTGCTCAATCCCGACGGCAGCCTGCAGCCGTCGCGGAGGAGGTTTCCTACATATTCCAACATCCTCTTCGCCAGGAAATCTCCCCTCTCCAAGCTGGCTCCGCAAAACCCCTGGACCAGATGGAACCTGATGGCGGAAGTAGACAGCCGAAAGGCGCAAACTGTCGAGGCTTTGGCCGGAGTCTGCCTGCTGCTCAACCGCCGGATGCTAGACCGGATCGGGCTTTTCGACGAGGGTTTTTTCATGTACCTCGAGGATATAGATCTCTGTTACCGGGCCCGCCGGGCCGGCTGGAGGACGGATTTTATCCCTGAGGCAGGAATCATCCACCGTTGGGGGGCCAGTTCGGACCAGGAGAAAAAAATCATGGAGCAGCACCACCGCCGGTCGCTTTACCGCTTCTTTTGCAAGCATTATCGTCCCGGACCGCTGCAGAAGGCATACCTGTGGGCCGGACTTATCACCCACAGCCTGACGTCCTGAGACAAGGAAAGATTTTCCGCCGCCTTCATGGCGGTTTTTTTATAACCGGTTGATTTTCTCTTGATTTACAAGTTTTTTTATGATAAATTAAATCAATATGCTATTGGGGAAAATACTTACCACGCTTTTTGGCAACAAGCATCAGCGCGAGGCCAAGAAGCTATGGCCGATGGTCGAGGAGATCAACCGGCTGGCCGAGGAGATGAAGGCGCTCGGAGATGAGCAGCTCAGGGCCAAGACCGAGGAGTTTAGAAAGACCATAGCCGAGGAACGCGAGGCCGGCCGGGCCGAGGCCGAGATCCTCGATGACCTGCTGCCTCAGGCCTACGCCGCGGTCAAAGAGGCCTGCCGCCGCCATCTGGGCAAGACCTGGAAGGTGGTTGGCATAGACAAAGCCTGGGACATGGTGCCTTTCGACGTCCAGCTTTTGGGCGGCATCGTCCTCCATCAGGGCAAGATCGCCGAGATGGCCACCGGCGAGGGCAAGACCCTGGTAGCCATTCTGCCCCTCTATCTCAACGCCCTCACCGGCCGCGGCGTCCACCTGGTGACGGTCAACGACTATCTGGCCCGGCGCGACAGCCAGTGGATGGGCGAGATCCTGCGGTTTTTGGGGCTGACGGTGGGCTGTCTGGACGATACCGAGCCCGGCACCCCGCAACGGCGGGAGGCCTATCGCTGCGACGTGGTTTACGGGACCAACAACGAGTTCGGCTTCGACTACCTTAGGGACAACATGGCCGGGGACATCTCCCAGTGCGTCCAGCGGGAGCACTATTTCGCCATAGTAGACGAGGTGGATTCGGTGCTGATCGACGAGGCCCGGACGCCGCTGATCATCTCCGGCCCGGTGGAGCACTCCACCCACCGCTACGACGAGATGGTGCGGCCGGTGTCTCGGCTGGTGGATGCCCAGACGCTGCTGGTGAACCGGCTGGTGGCCGAGGCCGAAAAGCTTTTGGGCGAGGGCTCGGAGGCCGAGGCCGGGATCAAGCTGCTGCAGGCCCATCGCGGGGCGCCCAAGAACAAGCGGCTGATGAAGCTGCTGAAGGAGGGCGGCCACAAGAAGCTGATGCAGCAGACCGAGAACGAATACATCCGCGACAAGCGGATGCACGAGCTGGACGAGGACCTTTACTTCTCCATCGACGAGCGCTCCAACGTGGTGGACCTGACCGAGAAGGGGAGGCAGGCCCTGTCCCCCAAGGAGCCGGAGCTGTTCGTCATTCCCGACCTGCTGGAGGAGATCCACCGCATCGACAGCGACGAGGCCCTGACCCCGGAACAAAGGGTCGAGGCCAAGCAGGCATTGGAGAAGCTGTTCACCGAGCGCTCGGAGAAGAACCAGAACATCGCCCAGCTGCTGCGGGCCTACTCCCTGTTCGAAAAGGATGTGGACTACGTGGTCTCGGACAACAAGGTGCTGATCGTCGACGAGTTTACCGGCCGGTTGATGCCGGGGCGGCGCTATTCCGACGGCCTGCACCAGGCCCTGGAGGCCAAGGAGGGGGTGGCCATCGAACGGGAGACCCAGACCCTAGCCACCATCTCCATCCAGAACTATTTCCGCCTCTACTCCAAGCTGGGCGGTATGACCGGCACCGCCGAGACCGAGGCCGGGGAATTCTACGAGATCTACAAGCTGGAGGTGGTGGCCATTCCCACCAACCGCCCGGTGCGTCGTCTGGACTGCCAGGACTTCATCTACCGCACCAAGCGCGAGAAGTACAACGCGGTCATCGAGGAGATCGCCGAGCTCAACGTCAAAGGCCGGCCGATCCTGGTGGGCACGGTCTCGGTGGAGGTCTCGGAGACACTCTCCAGGATGCTAGCCCGGCGGGGCATCCGCCACTCGGTGCTCAACGCCAAGCACCACCAGAAGGAGGCCGAGATCGTGTCCTTGGCCGGGCAGGCCGGGGCGGTGACCATCGCCACCAACATGGCCGGCCGCGGCACCGACATCAAGCTGGGGCCGGGGGTGGTCAAGAGCGCCCACTGCCGGCTGGTGCAGGAGGACGGGGAACCGGATCAATGCCCCCATTACCAAGAGTACCGCTGCCGGGAGTTCCCGGCCTGCGGCCTCCATATCATCGGCACCGAGCGCCACGAGGCGCGGCGCATCGACCGCCAGCTGCGGGGCCGTTCCGGGCGCCAGGGAGATCCCGGCTCCTCCCGCTTCTACCTGTCGCTGGAGGACGACCTGATGAGGCTGTTCGGCTCGGAGCGCATCGCCGGCATCATGGAGAAGCTGGGGGCCGAGGAAGGCGAGGTGCTGACCCATCCGCTGCTCACCCGGCAGATCCAGACCGCCCAGAAGCGGGTGGAGGCCCACAACTTCGACATCCGGAAGCACCTGCTGGAATACGACGACGTCATGAACAAGCAGCGGGAGTCCGTCTATCGTATGAGGCGCCAAACCCTGGAGAAGGAGGATTTGAGCCAGGAGACTCTGGAGATGATGGAGCGGACGCTGGATGCGGTGCTGGCCAAACACGTCGACGAGAAGGAATATCCGGAAAGCTGGGATTGGAACGGCCTGCGGGAGGACCTGCGCCGCCGTTTTTTGATCGACGCCGGGCGCCCCCAGGAACGCCTCCAGCATTTGACCCTGATCAACCTCAGACAGATGCTGTGGGATTCCATCCAAGACCACTACCGGGCCAAGGAGCAGATGCTGGGGCCGGAGCTGATGCGGCGGCTGGAACGGTTCGCCCTGCTACAGACCATAGACGAGAACTGGCGGGAGCATCTGCACAAGATAGACATGATCAAGGAGGGCATCGGACTCAGGGCCTACGGACAGAAGGATCCGCTGGTGGAATACAAGCGGGAGAGCTATAACATGTTCGTGGAGCTGCTGGACGACATCGACGCCCAGGCGGTGGAGCTTCTGTTCAAAGCCCATCCGGCGAACATGGCTCCGCCCCAGGCCAGGCCGGTGTCGTTTACCGCCTTCAAGCCGGAAACCGCCGAGCTCAGGCCACAGGCCCGAAACATGGAGGCGGCCGGATCCGGATCTCCGCCGATGCCCGGAACGGCGGCATCGAAACAGGCTCCGGTGGTGCGGCAAGGCCCCCGAGTGGGGCGCAACGAACCCTGCCCCTGCGGCAGCGGCAAGAAGTACAAGAAATGCTGCGGTACGGCCGCCTAAGCGGCCTTCCTTGGCAAAAAATGCGAGGAATTTAATATGGCTCCTCCATCCGATAAACAGCACGATGCCGGCCAGTTCAACGCCTGGCTGACCAACCTCGGCCCGGCCAAGGGCGGAGTAAGACCATTGCCGCAGAGGCCCTCTGGGGCCGCGCCCAAACCCGCGGCCGGGCAACCGGCGCCGGCGGCCAAACAGGGGGGATTGCTGGGCTCGGTTGACGAGGAACTGGACGACATCTTCGGCCGGATAACAATCGAGGAACCGGCTCAGGCCGCAGCGCCGCAAACTCCGATCCAGGCGCCGCCGGCCATCCCCAGGCCGGCCCCGGCTCCGATGCAACCGCGGCCCTCCCAAGAGGTGCCGCGTCCGCCGGTCCGTCCACCGCCGGCTCCGGCTCCGCGGCTCCAGCCGCCGGCGCTTGACGCCATCCTGGCCCGGACACAGCAGTCAATGGAACAGCCGAGGCCGGCTCCGCCGCCGACATTGACCAGGCCGGCCATGCCGCCATTGCCGGCCGCCAGGCCTCAGGCCGTGGCTCCCCAGCCTCAAGCACCTCAGGCTGTCCCGCCTCTTCAGACGGCACCGGTCCAAGCGACGGCCGCCCAGATAGAGGCGGCGGTGGCCGAGGCCAGAGCAACCATGCAGGCACAGATCAAGGAGCTTCAGGCCAAGTACCAGGAGCAGAGACAGAAGTGGGAAAGGCTGCTTTCGGATCTTCGCACGCGCAATGACGAACTGCATCGGCAAAACCAGGCCCTGGAGGAGGAGATGGCGGCACTCAGAGAGAGGCAGCGGTTGCTGATCATGGAGATTTCCAACCAAAGGGCGGCTCCGCCATCGGCAGCCGAACCTTCGCCAGAGGTGGCTGCGCCCACGGCCGCCGAACCCCGTTTTCAACCGCCGATAAACGAACCGTTTGTTCAGGCGCCGCCCTCGCCTGAGATCTCCATCGAGACCCCTTCGCAGACATCGGGCGGATTCTCCGGCGGACCACCGGAGGCCGCCTTCGAGATTCCCCTGGCCCAACCTGAGCCACAGCCGGCTGGGGAGGCCGATGATCTGCTGGCCGAGCTGGACGCCCTGGAGAGGGAGATGAAGAACCTGGGAGGCGAGGGTCAGGGCTGATGCCCGAGCTGCCCGAGGTGGAGACCATCCGCCGGGACCTGGCGGCCTCGGCCCGCGGAAGGAGGATCGTCTCGGTCAAGGTGCGCCACCCGGGATCGGTCAAAGGGACGGATAATAAGAAATTCGCCGCCAAGTTGGCCGGCAGGAGACTGATTGATTTTCGCCGACGCGGGAAAAATCTGATAATATACTTGGACTCGGGCCAGAGTCTGATTGTCCATCTTAAAATGACCGGGGTCCTCCAGATGCAAAATTCCGATGATTCGCTGCCCAAGGCGGCGCGGATCATTTTTGATTTTGCGGGCGGCGACCGGCTGGTTTTCAGCGATCAGCGCAAATTCGGTTCCATCCAGCTCGCCAATGATTTAGATAGCCTGTCCGGTTTATCGAATCTCGGCCCCGAGCCCTTGGACCGATCCTTCACCGCCAGGGTGCTGGCCGAAAGGCTGGCCGGAAGGAAGGCGCCCATCAAGCCGCTGCTGCTGGACCAGACGGTCATTGCCGGACTGGGAAACATCTATGCTTGCGAGGCCCTGCATCGGGCCGGCATCGACCCGCGGCGTCAGGCCTCGAGCTTGAAGGGCGACGAGGTCGCTAGATTGCACCGTTCGATCCAGACTGTACTAAAGAACGCCATCAGGGCCAGGGGCAGCTCGGTGGACACCTACCGCGACGGGCGTGGGAAAAGCGGATGGTTCCAGGTGCAGCACCGGGTCTACGACCGGCAGGGCAGGAGGTGCAAGAGATGCGGATGCCTTGTGGTCCGCGAGACCCTGAGGGGCCGGGGCACCTACTGGTGCCCGAAGTGCCAGAGTTGAAACGGCGGAGCCCGGTACGGGGCTACGTTCAACGTTGAACGTCCAACGTTACTACGCATTATGAAGATCGGAATCATCTCCGACACCCACGACCGCCTGGACATGGTGAGGCGTGCCTGCCAGCTGCTGCGCCAGGCCGGGGCCCAGACCGTTCTTCACGCCGGCGACTACGTGGCCCCGTTCATTGTCCCCGAGTTCGACAAGGGCGGCATGAGCCTGATCGGGGTCTTCGGGAACAACGACGGGGAGAAGCTGTTCCTGTCGCAGAAGTTCAAGGAGTTTCGCTTCGAAGTGTTCCACGGTCCGTACGAGTTCGAGATAGAGGGACGCAAGATCTGCCTGATGCACGAGCCGCGGTGTCTGGAAAGCCTGGCCCGGTCGGGCAGCTATGACCTGATCGTCTACGGCCACACCCACCAGATCGACATCCAGGAGGAAGGGACCCTGGTCGTCAACCCGGGCGAGGCCTGCGGCTACCTGACGGGAAAGGCCACCTGCGCCCTGGTGGACCTGGCCGACATGAGCGGGCGAATCATAGAGCTGGAGGCCAAGGCCGAGGACGGGAGAGATGGCCGTTGATGCCGCCGGCACTCTGGCGGAAAAGGTGAAAAAGCTGAAATCCATTATCCGCGGATACGGCCGGGCGGCCGTCGCCTTCTCCGGAGGCGCCGACAGCACGCTGTTGGCCGTCGTTTGCCATGAAGTTCTAGGGGAGGGATTTCTGGCGGTCACAGCGGCATCGCCCATTCATTGCCCTGACGATCTGAAAAATGCCAAAGCTTCGGCCCGAAGGACGGGATTCGAACATCTGGTGATCGAGACGGGCGAACTGCGGAACAAATCATTTGTCGCCAATCCAGCCGACCGCTGCTACCACTGCAAGCGCCATATTTTCTCAAATATCAGGAAGGCCGTTCGAAAACGGGGCATCGGAACAATTCTTGACGGGACCAACGCCGATGACCTGAAAACCATGCGTCCAGGACACAGAGCCGCAAAGAAGATGGGGGTAAGGAGTCCGCTGGCCGAGGCGGGCCTGACGAAGGCTGAGATCAGGGTGCTGCTGAGGCGGCGGGGCCTGCCCAACTGGGCCAGGCCGGCCGAGGCCTGCCTGGCCACGCGGGTGCCCTACGGAACGATGATCACGGAAGCGATTTTGGAGAGAGTCAGGAAGGCGGAAAAGTCGCTGGCGCGGATGGGTTTCAAATCTTTCCGGGTGCGACATCACGGGGACGTCGCCAGGATCGAGCTTCAGCCTGAGGACCTGGAAAGGGCGGTCGAGAGGCGGAGGCTCATAGCGGAACGGATCAGGGCCGCCGGCTACAGGTTCGCGACGCTCGACCTGGCCGGATACCAGATGGGCTGCTTCGATGCCTGAGGCGTCAAGCGGGTGGGCGGCGGGGACGGAAGGATAAATGGACAACAAGACCGTCGAGAGAATATTGAAGGGCGTCAGGGACGGCAGTTTGCCGGTTGCCAGGGCCGTTGAGATGCTGAGGCATCTGCCCTACACCGAACTTGGATTCGCCAACATCGACAGCCACCGCCATCTGCGTCGGGGGGCGCCGGAGGTCATCTTCTGCCAGGGCAAGACGCCGGCCCAGGTCGCAGGCATATTCAAGGCCATGACGAAGCATGGGCCGGTGATGGCCACCCGGGCGGAGGCAGCCCACTGGAGGGCAGTCAAGGCGAAGTGCCCCGGCGCCAGGTTCAACGAACAAGCCAGGATCATAACAGGCAAAGCGGTGGCCCGGAAAAGGACCGGGAGGTACCTGGCGGCGGTCACCGCCGGCACCTCGGACATACCGGTGGCCGAGGAGGCCGCCCTGACGGCCGAGATATTGGGGTGTAGGGTGGAGCGCCTCTGGGACGTGGGCGTGGCCGGCATCCACCGGCTGCTCGACAAAATCGAAATGCTTCAGGGAGCGTCGGCCATCGTCGTGGCCGCCGGAATGGAGGGGGCGCTGCCCAGCGTGGTCAGCGGACTGGTGGCCTGCCCGGTGATCGCCGTCCCCACCAGCGTTGGATACGGCGCCAGCTTCGGCGGGGCGGCGGCCCTGCTGGCCATGCTCAACTCCTGCTCCCCCGGGGTGGCGGTGGTCAACATCGACAACGGCTTCGGCGCCGGCTACCTGGCGTCGATGATCGTCGGGAAGGACGGACCGTGAGGACCGCCTACTTCGACTGTCCGACCGGTGCCGCCGGGAACATGATCCTGGCCTCGCTCCTGGACGCCGGGGCGGACGTGCGGGCCATCGAAAAACGGCTGCGCAAACTGCCGGTCAAGGGCTGGGCGCTGAAGCTGACGAATGTCCGCAAACAAGGAATAGCGGCACGGCACCTCGAGGTCGTACAGGGCCCGCAGCCGGAGCGCCGCCTGGCGGACGTCTTCAAACTCATCGACCGGGCCAAACTTTCGAATAAAGTGACGGGCAGCGCCTACCTCATCTTCGGCGCCCTGGCCAGGGCCGAGGCCGGGGTACACCGGACCACAGTGGACAAGGTGCACTTCCACGAGGTGGGAGCGGTGGACGCCATGGTCGACATCGTGGGCACCTGCCTGGCGCTGGAGGACCTCGGCATTGAGCGCGTCTATTGCTCCCCATTGAACGTGGGGCGGGGTAGGGTTAAATGCGCCCACGGCTGGCTGCCGGTGCCGGCACCGGCCACGGCCCTGCTGCTCAATGGGGCCAGGATCTACCAGGACGATTTGGAGGGGGAGCTGGTGACGCCGACCGGGGCCGCCATCCTCTCCACCCTCTCGTCCGGCTTCGGCCCGATGCCCATGATGTCGGTCGCGGCCGTGGGCCACGGCGCCGGGACCAGGGGAACAAAGATACCCAACATGGTGCGCGTTTTCATCGGCGAATCAGAGGGGGCCTCGACCTCGCCTGAGGACCCGGTGCTGTTGGAGACGAACCTGGACGACCTCAACCCCCAGGTCTACGAGCACCTGATGGACCGGCTTTTTGACAAAGGCGCGTTTGACGTGTGGCTGACGCCAGTCATCATGAAGAAGAGCAGGCCAGGTACTATATTCTCAGCCTTGGTCCCGCAGGAGATCGAGAAGGCCGCTATCGACATGATACTGTCGGAGACCACCACCCTGGGGGTTAGGCGCCGGGTGGTTGAGCGCCGCATACTGCCGAGGGAGATCGTGAAGGTCAGAACGAAGTATGGACTCATCTCCGGTAAGATGGCCCGGCTGGGCACGGGCGGGCGGAGGTTCGTGCCCGAGTATGACGAGTGCCGCAAGGCTGCCCTGAAGCTGGGCGTGCCGCTCCGCATAATTCAGGAGGAGGCGGTCCGGTCGTTCAGGGGCGCGGACGGAAAGAGGTAATTCATTTCAGATTGGCTTCTGATCGGATAAATGGACTTCAGCATCCCCAGAATAAAGCTCAGGCCGCCGCCGGCCAAGGTGGCCTTCGACTTCGCCATGATCACCCTGGGCGCGGCCTGCATGGCCTTGGCCTACGACCTCTTTTTGGTTCCCCACAAGATCGCCCCGGGCGGGGCGGCCGGCCTGGCCACCATCTTCCACTACCTCTTCAAGCTGCCGGTGGGGGCGGTCATCTTCGCCATCAACATCCCGCTGTTCGCCTGGGGCATCGCCGAGTTCGGCAAACGCTTCGGCCTGCGAACCATCTACGCCGTCTTCGCCGCCTCATTCCTGACCGACTACCTACAGTCGGCTCTACACCTCAACGCCGCCACCAAGAACCCGCTGCTGGCCACGGTCTACGGTGCGGTGCTTTTGGGGGTGGGGCTGGGGCTGGCCTTCCGCCACCAGGCCACCACCGGGGGATCGGACATCGTGGCCCAGATCATCGCCAAGTATACCAACGCCACCCCGGGCATGGGCATCATGGCAGTGGACTTCCTCGTCATCGCCCTGGCCGGGCTGACCTTCAAGAAGGTCGACCTGGCACTCTACGGGTTCATGGCCCTGTACATCTCCGGGCGCATCCTGGACTTCATCCTGGAGGGCTGGTCCTACAACAAGGCAGCCTACATCATCTCCGACCGCTGGCGGGAGATAAGGGCCGAGGTGGTGGATGGTATGGGGCGGGGCGGCACGCTGTGGGCGGGGCGAGGGTTTCACCAGGGGGCCGAGCGGACGGTGCTGTTCTGCGTGGTCTCGAGGCGGGAGCTGTCCACTTTGCGGGAGACGGTGCGGATGCTGGACCCCAAGGCATTCATGGTGGTCACCGACGCCAAGGAGGTGCTGGGTCTGGGATTTACGCCCTGGAGCTCGGTGGCCAAGGGATGAGGTAAACACCATGAAAAAAACCTACGCTTTCTGCCTTTCGGCTCTGCTCGTCTGCCTGCTGACGGGGGAGACGGCGCCAGCCCAAGAAATCCAGCCGGAGCCTGACGTCACTTCCGACAGCGCGCAGGCAGCGGCCGACACCTCAGGCAAACGCCTGCTGGGCTGGAGACTGACGGCCATAGCCGGGTTGAATTTCTCCTCCACCCATGTTTCCCAGAACTGGCAGGGAACCGAGGACAATGCCTATGCGCTCTCGGTCTTCTGCGACGGCACCGCCCGGCGGCGCTTTCAATGGTTCGACTGGAACAGCCGCTTCAACGCCGAGTACGGCCAGTCCAAATTCGGCGACGGCCAGCCGGTGGAAACGGCCGATATGATCCACTCCGACTCCTATCTGGGATGGCGGGTGCTGAGGAGGCTCAACCCCTACGGCGATCTGACCCTGGACACTCAGTTCGATGCATTCTTCAGGCCGGTGGTCCTAACCCAAAGCCTGGGGCTGGGGGCCATCCTGGCCGACCGTCCGGACTTTACGGCCTCGATCAGGGCCGGGGTGGCCCTCAAGGAGATCTACGACCCGTCCTACGCGTTGACCAGGCCGGCGGGCCAGTTGACGGTGATCCAGCCTTCCGACAGTTCGGCAGCCAAGTTCAAGCTGGGGTTCACAGCGGTGGCCGCTGTGGACAGGTCATTGCTGTCCAGCGCCCGGCTGGTCTCCGAGCTCAAGCTGTTCGTTCCCTCGGGCCTGGATGCCGCCGATTGGAGATGGGACACAGCCGTTTATTTCAAATTGTCAAAGTACCTAAGCTTCAAGACAGGCCTGCTGGCTCTTTACGACTACGACCGGGATTACCCCGTCTCGTTGCGTGACGGCCTGCGAACAAGGCTGACCACCGGATTGGGCGCCAGCTGGGCGCTGTTCTGACGAAAGAACCGGACGTCACCCTGAGGATGGCCGTCCGTCAGGCTTTCGAAGGGTCTGGATCAATAATCGGATTCTTTGGCGGTGGCGCAGGGAGTCGGGCTCAGAATGCGGTAATCAGATAATGGGAGGATAAAGTGAAGGACCTAGCACTGAGGGCGCTGGACGCGGCCCAGGCCGCCGGCGCCGGATACGCTGACGTCAGAATAATCACCGAGGAGTCGGAAAACCTGAGCGTCAAGGACGGCAAGGTGGGCGGGGTCAACCGGGCAACCTCGGCCGGCTTTGGGGTCAGGGTCATTGCCGGAGGGGCCTGGGGCTTTGCCGCCAGCCCCAGGGTGGAGAAAAAGGAGATCGAGCGCATTGCCAGGCTGGCGGTCAAGGTGGCCAAGGCCAGCGCCCGGCTCAAGGCCAAGGCCGTCTCCCTGGCGCCGGTGGAAAAGTACATTGACCATTATGTAACGCCGCACCAAAAGAATCCCCTGGAGGTGCCGCTGGAGGCCAAGCTGGACCTGCTGCTGAAGACCGACGCCGCCATGCGGCGAGTCAAGGGTGTGGCCATCACCGAGTCGCGCTTTTCGGCCTGGGTAGAGGACCAGCTGTTCGCCTCCACCGTCGGCTCGCTGATCAAACAGCGCATCGTCCAGTGCGGCGGCGGTTACACGGCCACGGCCGTAAAAGGCGGCGACGTCCAACACCGTTCCTATCCCTGTTCCCACGGGGGGCAGTGGGAGTCGAATGGCTATGAGTTGATTGAGGGGATGGACTTTGTCGGCAACGCGGAACGGACGGCCGAAGAAGCGGTGGCGTTGCTTTCGGCCGACGAATGTCCTTCAGGCAAAAAGGACATCATCATCGAGGGCTCCCAGCTGTCGCTTCAGATACACGAATCGGTCGGCCATCCCTTGGAGCTGGACCGGGTGCTGGGCTCGGAGGCCAACTTTGCCGGCACCAGCTTTGCCACCACCGACCACCTGGGAAAACTGCGCTACGGCTCCAAGGCGGTGACAATCGTTTCCGACCCCACCTGCCCCCGGGGGCTGGGGAGCTACGGGTACGACGATGAGGGCGTCAGGGCCGAGCCCTTCGACCTCATCCGGGAGGGCCTGCTGGTCGACTACCTATCGTCGAGGGAGTCGGCCAGGGTGATCGGGAAGCGCTCCACCGGGGCCATGCGGGCCGACGGCTGGGACAACATGCCCCTAGTGAGGATGACCTGCATCAACCTCCTGCCCGGCGACCTGTCGCTGCAGGAGCTGATAGCCGACACCGACGACGGCATCTACATGGCCACCAACAAGAGCTTTTCCATCGACGACCGCCGCTCCAACTTCCAGTTCGGCACCGAGATCGCCTGGGAGATAAAAAACGGGAAAATGGGCCGGATGTTGAAGAACGCAACCTACGCCGGCATCACCACCCAGTTCTGGAACTCCTGCGATCGGGTCTGCGGCCAAGGCGACTGGAGGATATGGGGCACGGCCAACTGCGGCAAGGGCGAGCCGCCGCAAACCGCCCGCACCGCCCAGGGCTGCGCCCCGGCCAGGTTCCGCCAGGTCCAGGTCGGCGTGGTGCCCAAGTAAACCATTACTTCAGCTAAGGATTTACGCGGATATCCCATCATTTGGAAAAATCAATGAAAATCCGCGCCAAGAGAAGGAAGCCAAAATGATAAATAAAAACGAAGCGAAGAAGATCTGCCAACAGACGCTGTCCTACGTCGGCGAGGGGCAGGCCGAGGTGATGCTCAACCAGACCATCAGGCCGCTTACCCGGATCGCCAACAACGCCATCCACCAGAACGTGTCGGTGCACGATGCCTCAATTTCGCTGCGGGTGGACATCGGCGACCGATCGGGACGGGCCACCACCAACCAGTTCGACGACCAGTCGCTGGCCAAGCTGGCCATGCAGGCGGCCGAGGCGGCCAGGGCCATCGGCGTAGATCAGGGCCTGCCGCCCATGGCCGGGCCGCAGCGGTACCGCGCCATCAAGGGCTATTCCGAGGCCACGGCCGATGTGGAGCCGGCCAAGCGGGCGGCCATGGTCAAGAAGGCGGTGGACCTGGCCAAGAAAAGCAGGGTGGAGCTGGCCGGCCTGGTGTCCAACACCGGCTACATGAGGGCCATGGCCAACACCAAAGGCCTGTTCGCCTACCATAGGCAGAGTTCGGCCACCATGGAGATCACCGCCCGCCAGGGCCTGGCGGCCGGAAGGGCCGAGAGAACATCACGCTCCTTTGCGAAAATCGACCCGGCTGAGGTGGCCCGGATCGCCATCGCCAAGTGCCTGGGTTCGGTCAGCCCCCGGGCGTTGGAACCCGGAGTTTACACCGTCATTTTAGAGCCTGAGGCGGCGGCCACGCCGCTGCAGTTCATGGCCTGGCTGGCCTTCGGCACGCAGTCGATTCAGGAGGGGACCAGCTGTCTGTCCGGGAACATCGGCAAAAAGATGTTCGGAAGCAACATAACCATCTACGACGACGCCTTTGATCCCCGAATGACCTGGGCCGAACCGTTCGACTACGAGGGCATTCCCAAAAGGAGGGTGGTTCTAGTTGACAAAGGGGTGGCCAAGAACATGGTCTACGACCAAAAGATGGCGGCCAAGGAGGGGAAAAAGAGCACCGGACACGGCCTGCCCCAGCCCAACACCTTCGGGCCGTTTCCCCAGAACCTGGTGCTCAGGGGCGGCAGGGCTTCTTTGGAGCAGATGATCAAGTCCACCGAGCGGGGGATACTGGTGACCAGGTTCTGGTACAACCGGGTGGTGGACCGCAAGGTCCCGGTGATCACCGGCATGACCCGGGACGGGACCTTCCTCATCGAGAACGGGAGAATAGTCTGCGGGGTGAAGAACATGAGGTTCAACCAGAACCTGACCGAGTTCTTCAACAACGTGGAGGCCCTGGGGCCGGCCGAGGCCAAGGAGGGGATGGTGGTGCCGCCGATGAAGGTGAGGGACTTCCATTTCACGGGAAGGACCGAATAAATTCAAAATGCAAAGCTCCAATATAACAATTAATATCCGAAGAGCCCGTCAGTCCGACAAGCGTATCGTCCTCGACTTCTGCAAGCGCACCTTCGGGCGCTGGGGCGACTATCTGCCCGAGGTCTGGGACGAGTGGGTGAAGGACCGCAGGGGGATATTCTTCGTGGCTACTCTTGGTCAATCGAGGTCATCTCGACGGAGTTTATCCAGAGCGCCCCTCGGCTACATCTCGACTCCGCTCGATGACCGCTCTCGGGGTGCGAAGGGCTCGGTGACCAAAGCAAATACTGGAAGGCCGGTGGGTGTCGGAAAGATAACCGTGCAGCGGCCGGGGGAGATATGGCTGGAGGGCCTGCGGGTGGATCCCAAGTTCCGCGGGCACAAGATCGGACGGGCCATTCAGGACTGGTCGTGGAAATGGGCCTTGAGCCAGAGGCCCAGGTTCATCCGCTACGCCACCGGATCCTACAACAAGATCTCCCAGCACCTGGGGATGTCCATGGGCATGCGGATCATCGCCGGGTTCGACGAGTATATTGCCAAGCCTTGGCCAAAGCCGGAGACGGCGCTGGTGCGTTCTAACATGTCGGAACTGGAGGCACTGAGGCAACTTTTCCAAAAAGACAAAGACGCCGCCCATTGGAAAGGGCTGTTCCTGCAGGGATGGTCGGCCTGGGAGTTCGACCGGGAGTCCCTGACCGGACTGGTAAGGCAGAAAAGGGTCTACTCGCTCTACGACGACAGAGGACTGGCCGGGGCGCTGGCCATACTGCAGTCGAAGGACAAGAAATACTTCAACTACTGCCGGGCGGCGGCCAGAGACAGCAGTACATTCAAAAGCATACTGCACGAGGGGAGGGCCTTGGCCCATCTGCTGGGGGCCGGCAAGATGGAAATGCATCTGCCCAAGTCGGCTCGAAACAGGAGGCTGGTCAAGGGGACCGGCTGGCGCAGGCCGATGGACATCTGGATGGTGATATTGGAGAAGCGGCTCTGACGAGCCGACGTGAATTGTGAAAAGTGATTGGTAAATTGAGGAGTCAACAGAATGTATGTGAGGGCGCATAAGAGACTGGATGTTTGGAAGGAAAGCGTGAAGATGTCGATCGATATCTACAAAATTACCGAGCGCTTTCCCAAAATGGAAGCCTATGGATTGACCTCCCAAATGAGGCGGGCGGCGGTCTCTGTCCCGGCTAACATAGCCGAAGGTGCGGCTCGTAGGTCGTCAAAGGAGTTCATCGCTTTTCTCTACATTTCAGGTGGTTCTTTAAGCGAGTTGGATACGCTGATCGAGATCGCATGTCAGCTCAACTATCTTACGGATGAAGAACGGGCAACATTAGACAGGCAGATCGAGTCGATCGGCAGCAAGCTGGGAGGACTGATCACGCATTTGGCCTCCCGCTCCAAACGCTGACCATTCACCCTTCACCGTTCACAAAGCTTGGTGGAAGACGAGGGCCGGAGTGAGTGACTTCAAGTTGGTCTCCAGCTATCAGCCCACCGGCGACCAGCCGCAGGCCATCGAGGCCCTGGTCGACGGGCTCAATAACGGCGCCAGGCACCAGGTGCTTTTAGGAGTCACCGGCTCGGGCAAGACCTTCGCCATGGCCAATGTCATCCAGAGGGTCAACCGGCCGACCCTGGTCATCTCCCACAACAAGACCCTGGCCGCCCAGCTCTACGGCGAGTTCAAGGGTTTCTTTCCCGAGAACGCGGTCGAATACTTCATCTCCTATTACGACTACTACCAGCCCGAGGCCTATCTGCCGGCATCGGACACCTACATCGAGAAGGACTCGGACATCAACGAGGACATCGAGCGGCTGAGGCTGCGGGCCACCTCGGCCCTGATGGAGCGGCGGGACGTGGTCATCGTGGCCTCGGTGTCCTGCATCTACTCGCTGGGCTCGCCCGACGAATGGCGGGAGTACATGCTGGTGCTGGAGCGCGGCCAGAGGGCGGACCGCGAGGAGATCATGAGGCGGCTGGTGGGCATCCAGTACTCGCGCAATGACGTGGCCTTCGAGCGGGGCACCTTCCGGGTGCGGGGCGACACCATCGAGGTCCACCCCGGCGACGAGCAGGTGGGCCTGCGCATCGAGCTGGAGGACGACAGGGTGGCCCGGCTGTCGCGCTTCGAGCCGCTGACCGGCAAGGTGACCGAAGTCAAGGAGCGGCTGGCCGTCTATCCCACCAAGCACTTCCTGGTCTCCAACCCCCGGCTGGAGCAGGCGCTCAAGGATATAAACGAGGAGCTCAAGTGGCGGGTGGCCGAGCTCACCAACCAGGGGAAGCTTTTGGAGGCCCAGCGCCTGCAGCAGAGGACCAAATACGACCTGGAGATGATCAAGGAGGTGGGCTACTGCTCGGGCATCGAGAACTACTCCCGGCACCTGGCCGGCCGCCAGCCCGGCGAGCGGCCCTTCTGCCTGCTGGACTTCTTTCCCAAGGACTATTTGCTGATCATCGACGAGTCTCATGCCACCATCCCCCAGATTAACGGCATGTACAACGGGGACCGCTCCCGCAAGGAGACGCTGATCGAGTTCGGCTTCCGCCTGCCCTCGGCCCTGGACAACCGTCCGCTGCGCTTCGAGGAGTTCGAGTCCCTGGCCAACCAGACCATCTACACCTCGGCCACCCCGGCCGACTACGAGCTCGGGAAGGCGGGGAAACGGGTCATCGAACAGATCATCCGTCCCACCGGTCTGGTGGATCCCGAGGTCGAGGTCAAGCCCATCGCCGGCCAGGTGGACGATCTGATGGAGGAGATCCGGATCCGCGCCGTCCGAAAGGAAAGAGTCTTGGTGACCACCCTTACCAAGAAGATGGCCGAAGACCTGGCCGAGTTCCTGGAAAGTTCTGGCGTCAAGGTGCGCTACATGCACTCGGAGATCGACGCCATCGAGCGGGTGGAGATCCTGCGCGGCCTGCGCCTGGGCGAGTTCGACGTCCTGGTGGGGATAAATCTATTGAGAGAGGGCCTGGACCTGCCCGAGGTGTCACTGGTGGCCATTCTGGACGCGGACAAGGAGGGTTTTCTGCGCTCGGAGCGCTCGCTGATCCAGACCTCGGGCCGGGCGGCCCGGCACCTGGCCGGCAAGGTCATCTTCTACGCCGACCACATGACCGATTCCATGAAGCGGGCCCTGGCCGAGATGAACCGCAGAAGAAAAGTACAGCTCGAGTACAATGCCAAGCACGGCATCACCCCGCAATCCATCGTCAAGTCCATCGAACAGGTGATGCTGGCCACCGCGGTGGCAGACTCCAAGCAGGAGGTGGCCAAGGAGGAGCTGTCGGCCTACCAGGTCTCGGGTCTTTCCAAGGAGGAGATCATGGCCCAGCTGGAGCGCTCCATGTTCGAGGCGGCCGCGGCCATGGACTACGAGCGGGCGGCGGTGCTGCGGGACGAGTTGCGGCGGATGAAGGGCGAGAAGGTCAACGAGAGAGGTGAGATGGGGGACGGAGGTCGGAGGACCGGGAGGCCGAAGGCGGCGTACAGGAAGCCGGACATGGGGGTGGAGCGGATTAAAAATCGGAGGTCTTGGAAGTGATTTGTTCACGTTTGCATTCATTAAAACCACAAGAAAGTAGTCAATATTATAAGGCATTAATATTTACTATTTTCTTTCAATTTTCTCTAATCATATTATCATCCCAGTTATTTTGTGAAGACTCTACTAATGTGGAATATGGAAGACTGGGTACACATTACGGCAATCTAAGTATTTACATGGACGCCTCAATAGGTATAGGATATTACAAAGGTTATAATTATCCATTATCTTTACCAGCGGGGATGCAAATAGATACAGCGGGCACTGGTTTTCCAAGTATGTTAAATATCATTTATGGAGTTAAGTATAAACCGATAGGTTTGCTGATAACGCATGATTTTATAGGAACGTTTGGACAGGGGCTTAGATATCAGAAAAATCCGAGTTATGGGAGTACGAGCGTATCGTTGTTGTTCTCATATTATAAGAATCGCACATTGTCAGATTTTACTCCCTTTATTGGTTATAAATGGTTTAATGAAGATATCGTGATTTTAAGATCGGAAGATTTGGCTTTGTTGTATAAGAACGACCGTTCTTATCAAGATTATTCTGTTGGTATCATGTATACTGGCACACCGTTCAATAAACTATATTCAAATATTATCATTAGTAAAGAAATCGAAAAGACCAGAGGAATGGAATTTGGTGTTCTGACTGGTTTCGGGCTGTCGGATAGTGTCAAGCCAAAAATGAAAAGAAATGCTTTTTGCTATTATCATGCTGGCTTAAGCATGAAGGGAAGATATATCAATGGATATATTAAGTATTTAATGTTATCAATTAACGTTGGTTTCTTTTAAAAAGATATAAGCATAAATGAAATATAATTGCAAAAAAATCAGACCTCTTATCAGGCAAGCTCTTAAAGAGGACATCGGCAAGGGGGACATCACAAGCCAGTTCACGGTGGGCGAAACGGCCTGCGGCCTGGCCCTGGTGATGGCCAAGCAGGACGGGGTGCTGGCCGGGATCGATGTCTGCAAGGAGGCCTTCCTGGCGGTCGACCCGGAACTCAAGGCCGAGGTTCAGATCAAGGACGGGGAGAAGGTTGAGCTGGGCCAGGTGGCTCTGACAGTGCAGGGGAAAACACGCTCCATCCTGGCGGCCGAGCGGACGGCTCTCAACTTCCTGCAGCACCTCTCGGGCATCGCCACCCTCACCAACAGTTTCGTGGAGGCGGTCAGGGGAACCAGGGCTAAAATACTCGATACCCGTAAGACGACTCCCGGGCTGAGGGCGCTGGAGAAATACGCGGTGGCCTGCGGCGGCGGGCAGAACCACCGCATGGGTCTTTGGGACATGGTGCTCATCAAGGACAACCACATCGAGGCGGCCGGCGGGGTGGCCAACGCCATCCGCAAGGTGAAAGAGGCGGACCACGGCCGGGTGAAAATCGAGGTGGAGGTGCAGAACCTGTCCCAGCTGGAGGAAGCCCTGGCCGAGGAGCCGGACATCATCATGCTGGACAACATGAAGCCGGAGCGGATGGCCGAGGCCTGCCGCTTAGTCTTCTCCCATCCGGCCCGGGACCAGGGGAAACTCCGATTGGAGGCCTCGGGCAACGTCAGCATTGATAACGTGCGGCAGATCGCCGAATGCGGGGTGGACTTCATCTCGGTGGGAGCCATCACCCACTCGGCCCCGGCCATGGACTTCTCCCTGCAGCTGAAGGCGGTGGGGTAGGCGCACCGGCCGTCATTGCGAGCAGGGCATTCATAGGACGGGCGGAGCAATCCCGGACGGTGCCTGACAACGGATCAACGATTGCTTCGTTCACCAGGCGGGAAGTCGGTCTCGCAATGACCGTTGGCGCCTGGCAAAAGTCAAGCGATCGCATCGTCTGTAAGACCAGGCGCAATTCCCGCAATGACGGGTAGCATGAAGCGGTATTACGTGTACATCCTATCGAACAAACGGAACACGGTGCTATACACCGGCGTGACCAACAACCTGAAAAGGCGGGTGGCGGAACACAAGTCCAAGGCGGTATCCGGTTTCACTTCAAGATACAATGTGAACAAACTGGTCTATTACGAGACATTCGTAAGTATCGTCAAAGCCATAGCCAGGGAGAAGCAGATCAAGGCGGGCTCGCGGGCGGCCAAGGAGAGGCTGATTAAGAGCATGAATCCCGAGTACAAAGACTTGAGCGAATCAGGTTGAGATTGCTTCGCTCGCCAGTCAAGGGGCAGGGCTCGCAATGACTAAAAGCAAAGCAAGGAGATAGAGCCATGGACAAGCACCACCCGGTCATCATCCTGGTGGCCCGGCCGGCCGCCGGCAAGAGCGAGGTCATCGACTACCTGAAGAAGACTCCGCTGGTGGAGCGGATGGAGCGCTTCAATGTGGCCGAGCTGGCCGAGTTCGACGACTTTCTCTATATCTGGGAGTGGTTCGAGGAGGACGACTTCCTCAGCGCCAACGGCAGGGAGCGGCTGCACTCCAAACCCGACTACTACTTCAAGGACGAGTTCGCCTGGCACGTCTGCATCCAGAAGATCAACAACGCCTTCGCCAAGAGGCTGGCCGAGCCCGATTTCCTCAAGAAGCACACCTCGCTGATAGAATTCGCCCGGGGCGGGGAGAACGGGTTCCGCGACGCCTTCAACTTCCTGTCGGACGACATCCTCAAGCTGGCCCGGATCGTCTACATCAAGGTGACCTACGAGGAGTCGGTGCGCAAGAACCGCAAGCGGGCCCGCAAGGGAGAGGAGCACAGCGTTCTCTACCATTCCCTGCCGGACGACAAGATGGAATACTATTACAAGATCAACGACTGGGAGAAGCTTTCCGGCGGCAAGGACCAGGGCATTATCGAGATCAAAGGGCACAAGGTGCCGTTCGCCGTATTCGACAACATGCCGGAGAAGACCGACGACCCGGCCAAGCTGGGTCCGGCCCTGGACGAAATTTTCGCCCGGCTGGGGCAGGTCAAGGTCTAAAGAAAAAACCGCAGAGAGAGAAAAAAAGCCGAAAAATACAGACCGAGCACTCTTTCAAAAAATCGACTATAAGAATAGGGTCCCGATATGTTCAAGAGCAAAGAGGGCAGCACCGGGCGCTTAGTGGAACTGTGTCTGGCCTACCTTTTTACCTACGTCATCTACAGCGTGGCCACCAAGTACTACACCGGTCCGGCATCCCGCGGCTTGCCGGGGGTGGACAACTGGGAATACCTGGTCTACAGCACCCTGGGGGGCAGCCTGGTGTGTCTGGCGGTGGTCTCGGTATTCCGTTGGGCCAGGATGGAGTCGACCAAAATGGTAACCTGGGGCGTGCTGCGCTTTCCGGCCGAGTACCTCTACATCATTCCCTCCGGCATCTGCACCGCGGTGGTCATTCCCACCACCACCCTGCTCTATGTGCTGCTGCGCTCGGTAATGGTGGCCATGCTCATCATGCGGGGCTCGGTGATCATCTTTTCCCGCATCATCGACGCCATTCAAATCAAGCAGGGCATTCTTCACAAGAAGGTCTACTGGGAGGAGGAGGTGGCGGTTCTGTTCGCCATCGCCGCCGTGGGCCTGCAGTTGTTCTTCGTCAAGGAGGCCGGAGGAAGCGACCTCGTAAAAAATACCCTGGCCATGCTGGTGCTGGGAAGCTACCTGCTGGCCTACTTCATCCGCATCTACATTATGAATTACTACAAGAACACCCGTGGCAAGGGCTGCAAGCAGGACAACAAGGCGTTCTTTGCCGTGGAACAAGTGGCGGCTTCGGTGAGCCTGCTGGCCGTTCTGGCCATACTGATGCTGTTGCCGTCCAACGCCGGCAAAATACTGGCGGCCGTTCACCGCGGCTATCTGTCGGCCACGGGATATTGGCCGATGGAGGTGTTGGCCGGAGGTATATTCGGGGTGGTGGCCTTCTTTTCGGTGTTCATCTTCATGTTCAAGGGGCGGACGGCCACCTTTGCCGGCCTGTCCAACCGGCTGACCTCCCTGGTGGCCGGCACCTTGGCCACCCTGCTCTTTGCCCTCCTTTTTGGGGGCAAATATCCCAAAGCCGAGGACTGGGCGGCCCTGGTGTTCATCTTCATTGCGGTGGGTTTCATGACCCGGGCCGAAATGAAGCGGGCGGCCGAGCTCAAAAGGGAGGGGGAGATCTGCGAGCCGGCCCCGGCCAAGTGAAGGAAAGATTATTATACAACCTGCGAAACACGCTTAAACGGGCGAACTAGAATCCTTTTGGCTTCAATTCGCGTTTTTTGCGGGCAAGAATAATCAGGGAAAATTATGCGTTTAAACGTCGTCGACACCGACCGATGCGTGGGCTGTCAGGTGTGCATGTTCGCCTGCTCACGCCATCACGGCCGGCCCGGGCTGGGCGCCAACCGTATAGCGGTCCGCTCGGCCGGGGGCATGGAGCGCGGCTTCGTGGCCGTGGTCTGCCGGGCCTGCGCCGATCCGCCCTGTGCCGCGGTCTGCCCCAACGACGCCCTGGCCCTGCGCCGGGGAGGCGGAGTGCTGCTCAATCCGGAGAAATGTACCGGCTGCGGGCACTGCCGGGACGCCTGCCCCATGGGGGCGGTATTCTGGGACGAGGAGGCCCAGAAGCCATTGATCTGCGTCCATTGCGGCTCCTGCGCCAAGCACTGCCCCCACGAGGTGCTGTCCATGGAGGGCGACTGAGATGCTGGATAAGGACACCCTGGCCAAAGTACTCTATGTCGACCTCTCCAAGCGCAAGCACTGGGTGGAGAGGAGGGAGGATCTTTTCGACAAATATCTAGGCGGGGCCGGCACGGCCATCAAGCTCTTAGAGGAGAACTGTCCCCAGGGCACCGACCCCCTGTCGCCGCAAAACCCGATCATCCTGGCCACCGGGCCGCTGTGCGGCCTCTTCCCGCTGGCCTCGAAGACGGTGGCCATGTTCAAGTCGCCGCATACCGGCAACCTGGGGGAGAGCCATGCCGGAGGGCGGAGCTCGGTGGCCTTGAGGATGGCGGGCTATGGGGCCCTGGTCATTTTGGGGGGCAACGATAAGCCCGGATACCTGGCGGTCCATGGCGACAAGGTGTACTACCGCGACGCCAGAGCCCTGTGGGGCATGGGCAGCTCTTTCACTGTCGGACGGGTCATCAGGGAAAACGAGCCAGGGCCAGGCCTGCGCAGCATCATGCGCATCGGGCGGGCCGGGGAGAACCTGGTCACCTACTCGGCGGTGACCACCGAGTCCTACCGTCACTTCGGACGCCTGGGACTGGGGGCGGTCTTCGGCGCCAAGAGGCTGAAGGCGGTGGTGGTCTCGGGCCAGCGGGCCCTGCCGGTGGCCGACCTCAAGGAGTACCGGGAACTCTACGAGGAGATCCACCGGGCGGCGGTGGAGTCACCGGCCATGAAAAAGTACCACGACCTGGGAACCCCGGAGAACCTGCGACCTCTTAATAAGATCGGCGCTCTACCTTTAAGGAACCTGGCTTCGGCCAGCGACGACAGGGCCGATGCCATATCCGGGGAGAAAATGGCCGAGGGATATTTGGGCCGGCGCCTGGCCTGCACCCATTGTCCGGTGGGCTGCATCCACATCGCCGCCCTGCGGGAGCCGTACGAGAGGGAGGCCTTTTTCTACAAGACCTCGATGATCTCCTATGACTACGAGCCCACCTATTCCCTGGGAACCATGCTGGGTGTTTTCGATCCCGCCGGTCTGCTCAAGCTGCTGGACACGGTGGAGAAGGTGGGGCTGGACTCGATGAGCGCCGGAGTGGCCCTGGCCTGGGCCACCGAGGCCTTCGAGAAAAAGCTGATAGGCGAATCGGAGACCGACGGCGTCAAAATGGCCTGGGGCGACGTCGCCGCCTATCGGCAGGCCATCGGCCGCATAGTATCCCGGAGCAACGAGTTCTACAAAATTCTGGGCCGCGGGGTGGCGGCCGCCTCGGAGAGGTACGGGGGGAAAGAGTTCGCCCTGGCCTTCGGGGGGAACGAGATGCCGGGCTACCACACCGGACCCGGGGCACATCTCGGATGTCTTTTCGGCGCCAGGCACAGCCATCTGGACAATGCCGGCTACAGCGTGGATCAGAAGAACCTGGGCAAGGAGCCGGTGCCGCCGGAGAAACTGGCCTCGTCCCTGGCGGCCGAGGAGGAGTGGCGGCAGGTCCTCTCCAGCCTGGTTCTCTGCTTCTTCTCCCGGGGGCTTTATCCGGCCGAGACCGTCGCCCGGGCCCTGAAAACATGCGGCTACGAGCTCGGGGCCGACCAGCTCAAGGAGTTGGGCAGGAAGGTCCTGAGAAACAAGTACGCCTTCAAGGTGCGGGAGGGCTTCGATCCCAGGCCCGAGGCCCTTCCCGATCGCATCTACCAGACGCCGGCTCCGGGCGGGGCCATCGACCGCGGCTACATGGCCGAAGCAGCAAAGGCCTACCGCAGGGAACTGGGACTGAAACCATGATTCGTTGGTCGACGTTGTTATCAACCTGGCTGATGTTGGCGGCTGCTGGGGCGGTTATTGGGAAAACGGAGGATATGGTGGCTATCAAAACAGCAAAACTGCCGAAGCCGACGACCGATGGCTCGATCTCTATAGAGAAGGCCATCGCCGGCAGAAGGTCGATAAGAAATTTTTCGGATAAGCCTTTGACCCTGGCCCATGTCTCCCAGCTTCTGTGGGCGGCCCAGGGGATCACCGAGCCCAAGAGGGGCCTGCGGGCCGCTCCCTCGGCCGGGGCCTGCTACCCGATATCACTATACCTGGTGGCCGGTCGGGTGGAGGGGTTGGACCCTGGCCTCTACCAGTATTCTAGTGCGGGCCATCTGCTGCGTAAAAAGATATCGGCAGACTTGAGGCAGGGATTGTCGAAGGCGGCCCTGGGGCAGGACTGCGTCGCCATGGCCCCGGCCGTCATCGGCCTGGCCGCCGATTATGGAAGGATCAGGCCCCGCTACGGCGACCGTTCCGTGCGCTACACCGACATGGAGGCCGGGCACATCGGACAAAACGTGTCCCTGCAAGCCGCCGCCTTGGGATTGGGCTCGGTGATGGTGGGCGCCTTCGATGAGGCCGCGGTTAAGACGGTTTTATCACTGCCGCCTGAGGAGGTTCCGCTCTACCTCATCCCGCTTGGCCATCCTGTTAAATGAAGACCGCTGCGGTTAGGCTAGGCCATGGGTCAAAGTATTTGTTGCCGGCCCTGCTGGTTTTCCCGATGGCAGCGCTAGCCAGCGGCCGGCCCGACACCTCGTTGCTGTTCTTTTACAAGGGTCTGGACTACGGAACCCAGGCTGTCTACAATCCGGGCACGGTTGTCATCAACGGAGGCTATGGTATCTGGCAGGTTCCCAGCCGGGCCGGCGACCGGAGGATCTTCGAGGCGCCCTACCGCCGGTGGTGGCGGAACTCCTGGGCCAGCATCGGGAATCCCCTGCGGACAGTCGAGACGGTGGGCTGGGACAAGTTCCTGGCCAACGAGCTCTTCCCGGCCGACCCGATGGACCGGAACCGAGAGCAGTTCGTCCCTAACTATTTCCTGCACGGGATCGGAGCGGGGATGCACTACCGGGCCACGGCCGAATGGTTCCAGTTCCACGGTTTTCCGCACCCCCGGCTATGGTCGCTGGCCACCATGGCCGCCTATCACCTGACCACCGAGGTGGTGGAGAACGGCGAGACCGAGGGCCCGACCTTGGACCCGATCGCCGACATATACGTCTTCAACCCGGCCGGCATCCTGCTGTTCTCCTCGGACCGGGTCTGCCGTTTTTTCTCCCAAAGATTGGGCCTGGCCGAGTGGTCCCAGCAGCCCTGCTACAACGCCCGCACCGGGGACCTGGAGAACATGGGCCAGTTCTACGTCATGCGCTATCCCCTCAGGGCCGACCGGTCCTGGAGCCTGATGGCCCACTACGGGCTGCACGGCATGGCCGGCTTGAGCCGGCGGCTTCCCGACGGCCGGGCCTGGTCGGCCGCCGCCGGGCTGATGGTGGAGAACCTGGAGGCGGCGGTGCAGGAGGGCCCGGGGGAGGCCTATGCCGCCAGGCTGAGCTGGAGCGCCGGGCTGTTCTACGACCGCGACAACTCCCTGCTGGCCTCGCTGATGGTCAGCGGCCTGCCGCACAACCGAGCCAGGCTCAACCTCTATCCCGGCGTGCTGAGGCTGGGGAGATTCAGCCCGGGCATCATCGCCTCCTGGGGGCATGAGCTGGTGGTCGGCGTAAACACCGCCTTCCTCCCGCTGGGGGTGGCCTGGGGATCGGAGCCGCGCTGAAGCGAAGGCCCGCCCTTGATTTCGGCGGCTCTGTCGTGGTATCCTTGCTTCGACCTAAGCGATTACCGAAGAATCCGTTAACAGAGGGGACATGGACCAGAAGGTGACCACCAAGACCCTGATGCGGATGAAGCAGAAGGGCGAGCGCATCGCCTGTCTGACGGCCTACGATTTCCTGACCGCCCGGCTACTGGACCAGGCCGGCATCGACCTGATTCTGGTGGGCGATTCGGTGGCCATGGTCTTCGCCGGATACGAGAACACCCTGCCCATCCGCATGGAGGACATGCTCTATCACACGGCCGCGGTCAAACGGGGGGTGAAGCGGGCCATGGTGGTGGCCGATATGCCGTTCCTCTCGTACCAGACCTCCATCGCCGACGCCACCTATAACGCCGGAAGGCTTCTCAAGGAGTCCGGGGCCGAGGCCGTCAAGCTGGAGGGCGGCCGGGTGGCGGCGCCCATCGTCAAGAATCTGGTGGAGCGGGGCATCCCGGTGATGGGCCATCTGGGCCTGACGCCTCAGTCCATACACAAGTTCGGGGGCTATCAGCTCCAAGCCCGGGACAAGGAATCGGCCGAGAGGCTGATGGCGGCCGCCAGGGCGCTGGAGGCGGCCGGATGTTTTGCCATCGTGCTGGAGAAGATACCCTACCAGGTGGCCAAGCGGGTAACCGAGGCCCTGAAGATACCGACCATCGGCATCGGAGCCGGTCCCCACTGCAACGGCCAGATACTGGTGGTGGACGACGTCGAGGGACGTTTCGAGGATTTCGTTCCCAAGTTCGTCCGCCGCTACGCCGACGTGGCCGGGGAGATGAAAAAGGCCTACAAAGGGTACATCGAGGATGTCAGGAAGGGGAACTTTCCGACGCTGGAGGAGAGTTTCTCCGACGAGTGACCTGCGTCCCAACCCCGATCCCTCCCCTCGAGGGAAGTGGAAAAGTGGGGTTAGGCCGATCGAAGCGATCATGCTCCGACCCAAGCTCCCGGATTGCTTCATCGTCAGGCAGGAATAGGACCCCGCAACGACGGGGGCTTGGATAGAGGCATGAGGATAATACGTACCGTCAAGAGCCTTCGGACCGCCGTGGCCGCCCAGCGACGCCGGGGACGGCGCATCGGCTTGGTGCCCACCATGGGGGCGCTGCATCAGGGGCATTTGTCGCTTATCAAGCTGGCCAAGCGAAAGAGCGATTTCGTTGTCGTCTCGATCTTTGTCAATCCGGCCCAGTTCGGACCCAATGAGGATTTGGCCAAATATCCGCGTGATCTGAGAGGCGACGCCAAGAAATGCCAAAGAGCCGGTGCCGACCTGGTATTCGCTCCCCAAGTCAAAGAGGTTTATCCGGACGGTTTTTCGACCAATGTCACCGTCGAGCGGCTGACCAATGGTTTGTGCGGGGCTTGTAGGCCCGGACATTTCCGGGGGGTGGCCACCGTCGTCTGCAAGCTGTTCAACATGGTCGGGCCGGAGGTGGCCGTCTTCGGACAGAAGGACGCCCAGCAGGCGGCGGTCATAAAACGAATGGTCAAGGATCTCGACTTACCGGTAAATATTGTAATAGGCCCCATAGTCCGTGAGCCCGACGGGCTGGCCATGAGCTCCCGCAATGCCTATCTCAGCCCGGAGGAAAGGAAACAGGCGGCGGCGCTATACCGGGCCCTGCAGCTGGCCAAAAGGATGGCAAGGAACGGGGAGAGGGGGGCGGGAAAAGTGAAAAGAGAGATGGGCAAGCTGCTGGTGCGGGAGGCGCCGCTGGGGAAGATTGACTATATAGAAATAGTAGATAACGAAACACTGAATCCGGTGGGAAAGATATCCGGGAGAGCCTTGGTGGCGCTGGCGGTGAGGTTTCCAAGCGCTAGGCTGATAGACAACATCCTACTTTAGGGGGGGCATTTCGTGGCCCGCGTGATTAACGAATGGATGAGGGTTATGTTGCTGGCCGCATTTCTGTGCGCGGCGGCCGTCGGCGACGAATGTAGGAACCGATCGGGCTACTGGTTCAACTGGAGCTTCCGCTTGGCGCCCTTCCCAGCCACGGTCCGCTTCAAGGACCAGAGCATCTTAAAAAGAGGCGATTTCTTTGGCATGGGGACCGGCTTCGAACTCTGGTATCTTCCAGAATCGGAGGGACCGCTGGCCCTGGTGCTGGGACTGGACGGAGACTGCACCGTGCATTTTCTCAAGGACACGGTCACCCGGAGGCAGGGCTTCACCCATACCACCATGTTCGACGTGGCCACCTACGCGTTCTGTGCGGAAGCATCAATTTCGTACTGCTTAAAACTCGGCGAGAGCTTCGGGCTTAATCTTCGGACGGGCTTCGGAATGCTGGAAGTCAACGTCCCCAGAGGCGAAGTCCGGGAAGACGGGCCCCACTGGGAGGGACAGAACAACTGGGTGCTGGGCAATTTTTCAGCCGGGCTGGCAGTCGATATCTCTAGGCGCTGGTCGGTGGAATACGCTTTCGAATGTCGCAGGCCGGTGCCCCACACCGCCGGCCTGCATCTGAGGCTGGGGCAGCAGGAGCGCGACTACGGGCGGGTGGTGCTGGGAGGCTCGGTCGACGGGCGTACCAGCTATGTTTACATAGGGTACGAGAAAAGGAAGATGTGGGCCGATAATTCCTAATAAAGATAAGGAGGGCCATGCTGCGCAACCTCTGCAAATCGAAAATACACCGAGCCACCATCACCGGGGTCCACCTGCACTATCAGGGCTCCATCGCCATCGACGAGAAGCTGCTGAAGGCGGCCGACATCCTGCCCAACGAGATGGTTCAGGTGGTCAACGTCAACAACGGAGCCCGGTTCGAGACCTATGCCATCAGGGCCAAAGCCGGTTCCGGGACCGTGTCCCTAAACGGCGCGGCCGCCCGTCTGGGCATGCCCGGGGACAAGGTCATCATTCTCTCCACCTGCTATGTGGACACCGAGACCATCCGTAAGTACCGTCCCAAGGTAGTCTGCGTGGACGAGAGGAACCGGATCGCCAAGAGAACCAAGCTATGAGGCGTGAGGTCCGCTGCCTGATACTGGCCGCCGGAGCCGGCACTAGGATGAAGTCGGACCTGGCCAAGGTGCTACATCTGCTGGCAGGCCGGCCGCTGGTGGACTACGTGGTGGAGGCGGCCCAAAGGGCGGGGATGGCAAGGCCGATGGTGGTCATCGGCCACCAGGCGGACAAGGTGCGCCAGGCCCTGGCCGGGAGAAGTGCGGACTTCGTCCTCCAGGCGGAGCAGAAGGGGACGGGTCACGCGGTGATGCAGGCCGAGCCGTTGCTGCGGGATTTCGATGGAGACCTGCTGGTGCTCTACGGCGACGTGCCGCTAATAAATCCCAAGACCATCGTTTCGCTTATCGCCCAGCACCAGTCACAGGGCAACGCCTGCACCATGCTGACCACGGTCATAGAGGATCCGGGCAGTTACGGGCGGGTGATCCGCGACCGCCAGGGCCTGGTGTCCAGAATTGTGGAGGCCAGGGACGCCACCCCCGAGGAACTTGAGGTGAAGGAGATCAATCCGGCCATCTACTGTTTCGACAATCGGATTCTGCTTGAGGCCCTGCGGCGGGTGCGTCCGGACAACGACCAGGGCGAATACTATCTGACCGATGTCATCGGCATCATGAAGGCAAAGGGGCTGCCGGTGGCGGCGGTGGTCGTCACCGACAGCCGGGAGGTGTTGGGAATAAACACCCAGGACGAACTGAGGGAGTGCCAGGACTATCTCCAGAAGCGGCTTCAATAGAGGGCCGGAGCCGGGCAAGAAGGCTTCGGGAAGAAGGTCGAGATGGCTTTTGCCGGCCGCCTTTCTGCTGGCCGCGGTCTGCCTGCTGATATCGGGATCGGTCTGGCTGCGCTGGCGGGAGGCGGAGCGGGCCAGGATAAATCTTCTCAAGCGGCAGATAAGGATCGAAGTGCTCAACGGGACCTCCGTCGAGCGTTTGGGACAGCAGGCGGCCGATCGCTTGAGAAAGGCCGGCTTCGACGTGGTGGAGGTGGCCAATGCCGAGTACCGGAGCTTCGAGGAGACGGTGGTGGTTGACCGGGCCGACAACCGGGCGGCCAACGCCAGGCTGGTGGCCGGGGAGCTGAAATGCAAAAACATCATACCACAATTGGAACCCACACTATTATTGGAGGTGACAGTAATCGTTGGCCAGGATTACAACAAAAAGAAAAAGCGCCGCTTCCTCGGCATCCTCTAGAGCCTTGAAGGGAGCGAAACCCGGACGGTCGGCCGGCAGAAAGCCGTCTGCCGGAAAGCCTTCAATGTCAGGTTCCCAGGCGCTGGCCAGGCAGGCGGCCGAACTGGCCCTGACCAAGAAGGCGTACGATGTGACGGTAATGGACATGAGGGGGCTATCGGCCGCCACCGATTTCTTCGTGCTGGCTTCGGCCGCCACCGACATCCAGGCCAAGGCGGTGGTCAGGGCCATCGAGGACGGCTTGAGGGTTAAGGGTTTCAAGCCATACCACGTCGAGGGGCTGGAAAACGCCCGCTGGATCCTGATGGACTATGTGGACGTGGTGGTCCACGTCATGCAGCCCCGGGTTCGTGACTACTACGGGCTGGAGGAGCTGTGGGCCGACGCTCCCAAGGAGGAGGTCAAGGACTGAGGGGTTCCGGCCGACCTAGGTTTTCGCGGGAAAGGACAAGATGCCCCAGCCCAGATCCGTGAGGGACATTGACCTGTCGCCGCTGCCCGGCAAGAGGTACTGGAGCATTGACCGGGAGTGGCGGGAGGAATTCATCTATTTCCTGATGGTCGACCGCTTCCACGACGATCTGGAACGGCGGCCGGCGTCCGCCATCGAGCGGTGTACGGTGGCGCAGCCCCGGGAGAGGCTGCGCCGGTTCTGCGGCGGCACCCTCAAGGGCATCACCAATCATTTGGGCTACATTGCCGACCTCGGCTGCACCGCCATCTGGCTGTCGCCGATCTTCGAGAACGACGACGCGCCCAACCGGGACTCTTTCAGCTACCACGGCTACGCCATCCGCAACTACCTGAACATAGACCCGCGTTTCGGCACCAAGCAGGACCTGGTGGAGCTGGTAAACCAGGCCCATAAGAGCGGCCTCCGCGTCTTTTTGGACGCGGTGGCCAACCACTGCGGCGACGTCTTCTATTACCCGGGCGACGTGCCCTACTTCTACTCGGACGACCACCGCCAGCACCCACTGGGCGGCTGGCGCCACCCGGACTATCCGGTGCCGACAGAGCTGCGCAACCCGGAATACTTCCACCGCCGGGGCCAGATCCGGGACTGGGGTTGGGACAACCTGCCCGAGACCCAGTGGGGGGACTTCTACAGCCTCAAGGGCTTCAATAACGACGACAACCCGGCCGGGCTGGAGCTGCAGGAGATAATCATCGCTTGCCACCGCTACTGGATCCGCGAGGCCGACATCGACGGCTACCGTATGGACGCGGTCAAACATATGGGGGAGACGGCCATTGCCCGGTTCTGCCAGGGGGTGCGGGAGTACGCCCTGAGGCTGGGCAAGAAGAACTTCTTCCTGTTCGGCGAGCTGGTGGCCGGCGACGACGCCATCAACCGCTACACCGGGCCCAACACCTCCAGCCGCTACGGGGGCCGTACCATCTTCTATGGGCTGACCTCGGTGCTGGACTTCCCGCTCTACTGGACCCTGCCCGCGGTCATCAAGGGCTTCGCCGGACCGTCCGGCCTGATCAACCGCTACGAATCTCTGCGGGAGCGGGCCCTGAACCGGGGCGAGCTGGGCCGTTATCTGGTGACCTTCATCGACAACCATGACCAGATCGGCCAGAACTACAAGCGGCGGTTTGCGGCCGGAGCCTTCGACGAACAGGTGGTGGCCGCGGTGGGCTATCTGATCTGCGCCCTGGGAACGCCCTGCATTTACTACGGCACTGAGCAGGGCTTATCGGGCGAGGGCGAGGGCGACGAGATGATCCGGGAGCCGATGTTCAGCCTGTCCGACCCCTCGCTCAACTTCCTCAATCAGGACTGCCGGATCTACCGGGAGATCGCCAAGATCGCCGCCGTCAACAGGGCCCACCCCGCCCTGCGGCTGGGCCGGATGTACTTCCGGGAGATCTCGGGCAACGGACGCGATTTCGGTCTGCCCCAGGGACAGCCCTGCACTCTGGCCTTCTCCCGCCTCCTGGCCGACCAGGAGGTGCTGGTGGCCTACAACACCTCGACCGATCAGCGGAGATGCGACCATATGGTGGTGGACGGCTCCCTGCACCGGCCCGGTGATCGCCTGAGATACCTCTACGGCGGGCAGGGCGAGGTCGTAGTCTTGGCCCACCCCGACCCGGGCAATGGGACCCTCTCGGTGAAATTGGAACTGGCGCCCATGCAGTTCGTAGTGCTGGGGTAGGGGAGGCCATGTCAAGCCCGGGGAAAAGGCTGGTGGCAGCAGCCGCATTCTTGCTTGCGTCGGGGGGGGCATCCTGGGCCGCCACCCCGAGGTTGGTCGATTCCCTTCAGGGTGCCGGAATTCCGGCCTGGCTGGCCACCCTGGTCATCGCCATGCTGCCCGTCTTCGAGCTTCGCGGCGCCATTCCGGTGGGCAGCCAGGTGCTGGGCCTGCCTCTGGCCGAGGCGGTGGCCCTGTCTGTCCTGGGCAACATGCTGCCCATCGTCCCCATCCTGCTGATATTGGGGCCGGCCTCGGCCTGGCTTTCCCGATGGCCGTTGTTCGATAGGTTCTTTCGGTGGCTGTTCGCCCGCACCCGCAGCAAAAGCGAGCTGGTGCGGCGCTACGAGCTGGTGGGCCTGATGCTTTTCGTGGCCGTGCCCCTGCCCATGACCGGCGCCTGGACCGGGGCGGTGGCGGCCTTCCTCTTCGGAATCCGCTTTTGGCCGGCGTTGGGCGCCATCTTCCTGGGGGTGCTCATAGCCGCGGCCATCATCACCACCCTGGTGCTGCTGGGCATCTGGGGGGCCATCATCGCCGGTCTGGCGTTGTCGGCTCTGGCGGTGGCCGCCCTGTGGCGGGTGATCAGGGCCGGGCGGGTGTAAAGTTGCGGTCCAAGAGAAAACGGAGATGATGATTAAGGATTACATCGCCAAGCTGGTCTCCGAGGCCGCGGCCAAGGCCCTGAACCGGGAGGCGGCGTCGAGCACCGTCCTTCTGGAAAGACCGAAACAGAAGGAGCACGGGGACTGGTCCACCAGCCTGGCCCTGTCGCTGGCCAAGGAGCTAAAGTCCCAGCCGAGGGATATCGCCCAGAGGCTTGTCGATTCCATGCATCCCGACCCGGCCTTGGTGTCTAAAGTTGAAATTGCCGGCCCGGGGTTCATCAACTTCAGGCTGGCGCCAAGCTATCATTGCGGTCAGCTGGCCGAGCTTCTGAAAGCCGGCTCGGAATACGGCCGAAGCCACAGCCATTCGGGAAAAACCGCCCAGGTGGAGTTCGTCTCCTGCAACCCCACCGGGCCGCTGACCGTGGGACACGGCCGTCAGGCGGCCATCGGCGACGCCCTGGCCAGGCTCTTGGAGTCGCAGGGCTACCGGGTGGAGCGGGAGTATTATTTCAACGACGCCGGCCTGCAGATGCGGGTGCTGGCGGAGTCGGTCCTGCTCAGGTACCGGGAGCTTTTAGGGCAGAAGATCGATTTCCCCGAGGGACACTACCAGGGACAGTACATCGGCGACATCGCCCAGAAATGCCGGGAGGAGCGAGGCGGCGGTTTGGGCGAGGCCGACCTGGAGTACTTCAAGGCCAAGGCGGTGGAGGCCATCTTCGTCGATATTCGCGACACGCTCAAGCGAATGGGCATCGTCTTCGACCGCTACTTCAACGAAAGCTCGCTATATGCCGACGGGTCGATCGAAAAGACCAAGCAGGAGCTTGAGGCCAGGGGTGTTACATACCATAAGGACGGGGCACTGTGGTTCAAGGCCACCAGTTTCGGGGCGGAGAAGGACCGGGTGCTGGTGCGCTCCACCGGCGAGCCCACCTACCGCCTGCCGGACATCGCCTATCACCGGAACAAGTTCGAGCGGGGCTTCGACCTGATTCTGGACGTTTTCGGCTCGGACCACCAGGCCACCTACCCGGACGTCAAGGCGGCCCTGGGAGCCCTGGGCTACGATACCTCCAAAATGGACGTCCGCATCCACCAGTTCGTCACCCTGACCCGCGGCGGCCAGCAGGTGAAGATGTCCACCCGCAAGGCCAACTACGTCACCTTGGACGAACTGTTCGACGAGGTGGGGGCCGATGCGGCCCGCTACTTTTTCCTGATGAGGCGCATGGAAGCCCACCTGGACTTCGATTTGGACCTGGCCAAGAAACAGTCCGATGAAAATCCGGTCTTCTACGTCCAGTACGCCCACGCCCGGATCTGCTCAATTCTGCAACATGCCGGGGAAAAGGGGCTGGAAAGAAAGCCGGGGGACTTGTCGCTGCTCGAGGAGCCGGAGGAGATCGGGCTCATCAAGTTTCTGCTGGAGTTTCCGGAGTTGGTCCAGGGCGCCGCCGAGACCCGGGAGCCGCATCGCCTGCCGACCTATCTGCAGGAGCTGGCCGGCATCTTCCACAATTTCTACCACAAGCACCGGGTGGTCACCGACGACCCGAAGCTCTCCAACGCCCGCTTGGACCTGTGCCAGGCGGTAAAGGCTGTCCTGGCCAACGGGCTGGGGCTTTTGGGGGTGGGCGCGCCGGAGAGGATGTGACATCTTTTTTGTTCCCTCCTTATTTTGGTGTGAGATCAGTTTTGGCCAGGGTAATCAGGTAGATTTGTTAGTTTTGGCCGGAAAATAGGACGGGATTTCCCGCAATCCAAGAATATCAGAGTAATGTCATGCGCTACAGGGACGCGGGGGTAGACATTGACGCCGGAACCGAGTCGGTCCGACGTATCAAGTCGATCGTCCGGACGACGTTCAATCGGAACGTCCTATCCGGCATCGGCGGGTTCGGGGCGCTGTTTGACGGTAATCTGAATGGCTATCGGGAGCCGGTGCTGGTCTCCTCCTGCGACGGGGTGGGCACCAAGCTCAAGGTGGCCGTCATGGCCGGCGTTCACCACACGGTGGGACAGGATCTGGTGAACCACTGCGTCAACGATATTCTGGCGCAGGGGGCGCGGCCGCTGTTCTTCATGGACTACGCGGCCTTTGGGAAACTCGAACCTAAAAAACTGGAGGCGATTGTCTCCGGCTTCGCCAAGGCTTGCCGGGAGAACGGCTGCTCGCTGATCGGCGGGGAGACGGCCGAGATGCCGGGCATGTATGCCCTGGGCGATTACGACCTGGCCGGATTTATTGTGGGCGCGGTCGAGAAAAAGAAGCTCATAACAGGAAAGTCCATTAGGCCGGAGGACGTGGTCATCGGCCTGGGGACGAACGGACTGCAGACCAACGGCTACTCGCTGGCCCGGAAGATCCTGTTCGACAGGCACAAGTACAAAGTCAGCACCAGGCTGCCCGAATTGGGGATGACGGTGGGCGAGGCCCTGCTCAAGGTCCATCCCTCGTTCCTAAAGCCCATAGCGCCCCTGCTTGAACTGGACCTGGTGCGAGGCATGGCCCACATCACCGGAGGCGGATTTCTGGACAATATCCCGCGGATCCTGCCCAAGGGCTGCGCAGTGGCAATAGCCAAAGGCTCCTGGCCGGTGCTGCCGATTTTCGGCTTGCTGCAGAGATTGGGCCGGGTGCCGGAGGAAGACATGTACCGTACCTTTAACATGGGGATAGGCTTCGTGCTGGTGGTATCGCCAAAGGACGAGGCAAAGGCATTGGGCTTGCTGAAAACGGCCAAAGCGAAAGCATATGTGATAGGACGAGTGATCGAGGGCGGAAAGCGGGTTGTGCTGCTGTAACCATATGCCAGCCTCCCGACCGTCCCCTCTCGAGAGGGGATAAAGAATGAAAGTATACATAAACGAAAGGAAGGTCGCCGTCCGCGAGGGCACCAAGGTGGCCGAGCTGGTCAAGAAGCGCAGGCCCGAGGCCGACCTCTGCGTGCTCAACGGGTTCCCCTGCCTGCTGGAGCACACCCTGGAGGAGGGCGACCGCCTGGTGCTGATAAAGAAGGGCTCGAAGCCGTCAAAGAGGGAACTGGAGCACCTAATGGCCGCCCGGCATACTCCGGGCGTCCACGCCAAGCTCAAGAAGGCCTGCGTCGGCATTGCCGGCTGCGGGGGCTTGGGCTCGACCGCGGCCATGGCTTTGGCGCGGGCCGGGATCGGCAGGCTGGTGATCGTCGACTTCGACGTAGTGGAGCCGTCGAACTTGAATCGACAGCAGTATTTTGTAAGCCAGATCGGTCAGCCCAAGGTCAGAGCCTTGGCCGAGAACATCAGGAGGGCCAATCCCTTCGTCAAGGTGGAGCCGCGATACCAGAGGGTGGTGGCCGAGAACGTTAAAAGCCTTTTCGGCAGGTGCCGGGTGATCATCGAGGCCTTCGACCGGGCCGACCAGAAGGAAATGCTGGCCGAAGCCGTGATGTCGCAATTGCCGGAAACCCCTCTGATCCTGGGCAACGGCATGGCCGGCTGGGGGGGCAACAACCTATTGAAGACCCGACGGTTGGGGAACCTCTACATCTGCGGGGACGAGTCCACCGAGGCCGGGCCGGGGCGCGGCCTGATGGCCCCCAGGGTGGGCGTGGCCGCCTGCCTGCAGGCCAACCAGGCCCTGGAGATACTGCTGGGTCCGGACCCGGCCATAGGGAAAGCCTCGGAGACTGGCGAAGGACTGCCGCCCCATTTGCCGTATCTTAGCCGAACGCCCAAGAAGCTGAGACGATCATGATCAAGGTTAACGGGCAGGAGCACCCCTGGCGTCCGGGGATGACGGTGCGCGATGTGCTCAATGAGAAAAACTACGTTTTTCCCATGATCATCGTCAAGATCGACGACCGCTTCGTGCACCACGACCATTACGACATCACTCCGGTCGAGGACGGGGCCGATTTTTGGGCCATCCACCTGATAAGCGGCGGATGAGAATGCGCGGGCCTGAGCTATACTATTCTAATATAGTATGCTGATAGACACCCACGGACGGAAGATAACCTACCTGCGGGTCTCGGTCACCGACCGCTGCAACCTGCGCTGTCACTACTGCATGCCCCGGGAGGGGGTGGCGCTGCGGGATCACCATGATATGCTCAGCTTTGAGGAGATCGAGACCATCGTCCGGGCAGCGGTGGAGTTGGGTATACGCAAGGTACGGCTGACCGGGGGAGAGCCTCTGTTGAGGAAGGATTTTCCCAAGCTGGCGGTTAAGCTGGGAAACATCCCCAGGCTGGAGGAGCTGGACCTGACCACCAACGGCCTCCTGTTTGCCCCGCTGGCGGGAAGGCTTAAACAGGCCGGCATCAAACGGGTGAACATCAGCCTGGATACCCTGAAGCCGGAGCGTTTTCGCGAAATGTCGGGCAGCGACGATTGGAGAAAGGTCATGGAGTCGGTCGAGGCCGCGGTCAAGCACGGCTACGAAATGGTGAAGCTGAACGTGGTGGCGGTGGCCGGCTACAACGACGACGAGGCCGGGGACTTCGTCCGCTTTGCCCTGGATCACGGCTTGCACCTGCGCTTCATCGAGCTGATGCCGTTGGGCAACGACTACTGGACCCCGGCCCGGACAATAGCCGGGAGCGAAGTCAAAAGCCGGGTGGAGAAGGCGTTCCAGCTGACGCCGCTGCCGCCTAACGGAGTGGCCGAGGAATATCAAATTAAAGGCAGCCCGATCACAGTGGGCTTCATCAATCCGCTATCCCACCCCTTCTGCCGTCGCTGCAATCGTCTGCGTCTGACGGCCGACGGCTTTCTTCGGCCCTGCCTGGCCGGGCAGGCCGAGATCAACCTGCGGGAGCCGGTGAGGCACGGCATGGCCGGGCCGACCCTGCGCAGGCTTTTCTACGAGGCCCTGCGGCTCAAGCCCGAGGGGCACCGCTTCAACGGGGACCGGCCCGAGTCCAACCGGCTGATGGCGGAGATAGGAGGCTGAAACGAAAATCCGAAATCCGAAATCCGAAATCCGAAGGAAAAAGCTGTCGCACCTGGACGCCGGGGGGCGGGCCAGGATGGTGGACGTCGGGGGAAAACCAAAGACCCTGAGGATGGCGGCGGCCCGGGGCGGGATCTCGATGAAACCCGGCACCCTGAGGCTGATAGAGGGAAACCGGATGGCCAAGGGCGACGTGCTGACGGTGGCCAAGATTGCCGGCATCCAGGCGGCCAAGGGGGCTGCCTCTCTAATACCGTTGTGCCACCCCATAGGATTGACCAACGTGGAGATCGATTTCCGGATCGACAGGGCGCGTTCCCTGATCGAGGTCTTCAGCCGGGTGTCCTGCCGGGACCGCACCGGGGCCGAGATGGAGGCCCTAACGGCGGTGGCCGCCGCCTGCCTGACCATCTACGACATGGCCAAGGCGGCCGACCGGGGGATGGTGATCTCGGACATCAGGCTGACGGAGAAGAGCGGGGGACGGAGCGGGAGATGGACCCTCACCCTTGGTCCCTCTCCCAGGGGGAGAGGGAAGAGCTAGGTCCCCTCGTGGCGAAGAGGGGAACGAGGGGTGTTTCCATGAAGGTCTATTATAGCCCTCATCTGAGAACCATAGCACAAAATCTTCGCAGGAATAGCACCAGATCTGAAATCATTCTCTGGAAGCATCTTAAGGGAAAGAAGGTTCTGGGCTTTGATTTCAACCGGCAGAAGCCGGTAGGCAAGTATATCGTGGATTTCTACTGCTCGAGATTGAAGCTGGCGATCGAAGTCGACGGATACACCCACCGGTTCGATGATATTGCGAGGAAAGATGGGTAAAAAAGAAAATTCATTGAAAGCGTGAGGATCAGGCTTCTCCGATTCACTGACGAAGATGTGCGCAGTGATATTCAGGCTGTGTTGCACAGGATAGAAAAGGCCATAACGGAACTGACAGCCGGACACACCCCTAAATCCCCTCTTGATAGAGGGGACTTAGTGGGCACGGTGGTAGCCGTCTGCCTGAGCGAAAAGAAGGGCGAGGTCAAGAAGCCGGTCGAATCCGCCTTCCTGAAGGCCGGACACGGGATCGAGGGCGACGCCCACGCCGGGGACCGTCACCGCCAGGTAAGCCTGCTGGCCGAGGAGAGCGTGGACAAAATGCGGGGCAGAGGGGTGGAGCTGACGCCGGGCATCTTCGCCGAGAACCTGCTGACCAGAGGTTTGGACCTGGGGCGTTTGAAGGTTGGCGACCGTTTGAGAGTCGGGGGATCCGCCGTGCTGGAGGTGACCCAGATCGGCAAGGAGTGCCATCAGGGCTGCGCCATCCGCCAGCAGGTGGGCGACTGCGTCATGCCGCGGGAGGGGGTGTTCGCCAGGGTGGTGGAGCCAGGTGCGGTCAAGGCCGGGGATCAGATCCTCAAGCTCAACAACTAGACAGAAAAGGGAAAAGTGCAATGCGGGCCAAAGGCACGGTCCTTAAAATGCTGAAGAGCTATATAATTGAGGAACACGGCAGCGAAGGTTGGCAGCGCTGGCTGAAATCGCTGCCTCCGGCATCGCAAGGCTTCTTTAATCAACAGATTTTGGTGAGCGCTTGGTATCCTTTTGAAGATGCGGTGCAGAAGCCGATGGCGGCCCTGGGTCAGCTCTTCTATGGAGGAGATGCCGAGGGCAACTGGAAGGAGGGGCGTTATGCCGCCGAGCACGACCTGCACGGCGTCTACCGGGTGTTCGTTAGAGTGGCCAACCCCCAGTTTCTGATGAGAAACACGGTGTCCATATGGAGTTCATATTATGCCGATTCCGAAGCCCAGCTGGCCGAAGGCAGGAAGGACGGAGCGGTGTTGGTGCTGAAAGGTATCGAACCGGCTTGCCGCCATTTTGACAATCATGTGGCCGGATGGGTGGAGCGGGCCCTGGAGATCTGCGGTTGTAGGCAGATCAATATAGCGATCTCTAATCCGGAAAAGGGAAACACCAGATATGAAGTGAGCTGGGATTACTGACCCCCAGCCGCGGCTGGTATTTTCTTTGTCATTTTTATGTCTTTCATCAAAGCCGCCGTTCTCACCATTTCCGACAAGGGCTCGATAGGACAGAGGGCCGACACCTCGGGGCCGACCATCCGCCGGATGCTGGAGCCGCTGGGGGCCGAGATCGTTGCCGCCGACATCGTGCCCGACGAGCGCGAGGCGATCGCCGCCAGGCTCAGGCACTATGCCGACGCTCTCGGGTGCGACTTAGTGCTGACCACCGGGGGCACCGGCTTCTCCCCGCGGGACGTCACCCCCGAGGCTACCAAAGGCGTCATCGAACGGGAGGCGCTGGGGATACCCGAAGCCATGAGGGCCGAGAGCCTAAAAAAAACCCCGATGGCCATGATCTCCCGGGCGGCGGCCGGCATCCGGGGGCGGACGCTGATCATCAACCTGCCGGGGTCCGAGCGGGCGGTGCGCGAGTGCCTTGAGGTCGTCATGCCGGTGCTGGGGCACGCGGTCGAGGTGCTGCGGGGCGAGGGGCGCGAGTGCGGGCATCCCGCAAGTGAAAAGTGAGATGTGAAAAGTGAAAGGATAGGCTGATAGAAAATGAGCAGTACCAGGAAAACTTCGGGGCACAGCCGCTGCGCCTTCTGCGGCAAGACGGTGGACGAGGTCAGCCAGATGATCGACGGCCGGGAGGCGGCCATCTGCGCCAACTGCGTCACCATCTGCGCCGACATCGTGGAGCGGGAGAAGCGGTTCACCGGCTTCCCCACCAAGGACAGCCTGCCCATCCCGGTGGAGATCAAGCAGGTGCTGGATCAGTACGTCATCGGACAGGAACGGGCTAAGAAGGCGCTGGCGGTCTCGGTCTACAACCACTACAAGCGGATCCTATGCTACGGCGGGGACGGCGAGGTGGAGCTGGATAAGAGCAACATCCTGCTGATCGGGCCCACCGGCACCGGCAAGACCCTGCTGGCTCAGACCCTGGCCCGGCTTTTAAAGGTGCCCTTCGCCATCGCCGACGCCACCACCCTGACCGAGGCCGGCTATGTGGGCGAGGACGTGGAGAACATTTTGGTGCGGCTGCTGCAGTCGGCCAACTACGACCTGAAGAAGACCGAGATCGGCATCGTCTACATCGACGAGATCGACAAGATCGCCCGCAAGTCGGAGAGCCCGTCCATCACCCGGGATGTCTCCGGCGAGGGGGTGCAGCAGGCGCTGCTGAAGATACTGGAGGGGACGGTGGCCCACGTCCCGCCCCAGGGCGGCCGCAAGCACCCGGAGCAGCCGCTGATCCCGGTCAACACCCGCAACATCCTGTTCATCTGCGGCGGAGCCTTCCACGGTCTGGAGAAGGTCATCGAGTCGCGCATAGGGGCCAGCAGCCTGGGATTCGGGGCCGAGATCAGAGGCAAGTCCAACTACCAGATCGGCGAGGTGCTGGCCAGGGTCCAGCCGGACGACCTTTTAAAGTTCGGACTGATACCCGAGCTCATCGGCCGGCTGCCGGTGATCTGCTCTTTGGACGACCTGGACCGGGAGGCTCTGATGGAGATACTCACCCGTCCCAAGCACGCCCTGGTCAAGCAATACCAAACCTATTTCGGGATGGAAGGAGTCGAATTGGAATTTCTGCCCGAAGCCCTGGAGGCGGTGGCCGAGGAGGCCCTCAAGCGAAAGACCGGGGCCCGGGGGCTCCGCGCCGTGCTGGAGGAGACCATGCTGGACATCATGTACCAGCTGCCCTCGCAGAAGGAGGTGGCCAAGTGCGTCATCGGCCGGCCCACCATCGTCGGACGGCAGCCGCCGCAGTATGTAATGAAGGACAAGGAACAGGCAGCCTAGCCACGTATTAACGTTACTACGTTCAACGTTGAACGTGGAGGGATAAAGAAGATATGGCAACCAGTAGAAACATCTGCGTGGTCGGCGCCCAGTGGGGGGACGAGGGCAAGGGCAAGATAGTGGACCTGCTGGCCGGTGGCGTGGACATCGTGGCCCGCTATCAGGGCGGTGCCAACGCCGGGCATACGGTCAAGGTCGGCGGCCGCGAGTTCGTGCTGCACTTGGTTCCCTCGGGGATAGTCCATCCCAAGGTCCAGTGCCTCATCGGCAACGGGGTGGTGGTGGATCCCAAGAGCCTGCTGGAGGAGCTGTCCCTTTTAAGAAAGCAGGGTATCTCGGTCGCCGGACGTCTCCATATCAGCGCCAACACCCACCTGACCCTGCCCTACCACGTGGCCATGGACAAGGCCAGGGAGGCGCGGCGGGGAGGGGCCATCGGCACCACCCACCGGGGCATAGGCCCCACCTATGCCGACAAGGCGGCCAGGGTGGGAATAACAGTGGGGGATCTGGTCCGTTTCCATTCGTTTCAGGAAAAATTGAGGAGGAATTTCGAGGAAAAGAACTTTATCCTGCAGAATTATTACCATCAAAAATCGATCGTTTTCTCAGAGATCCTGAGCGCCTATCGAAAATACTCCCGGGCCCTAAAGCCATTAGTCTGCGACGGGGCGGCCTGGCTGAACCGGATGATGGCCGCCGGCAAAACCGTTCTTTTCGAGGGGGCCCAGGGAACCTTTCTGGACATGGATTTCGGCACCTACCCCTACGTCACCTCGTCGTCGACCATCGCCGGAGGGGCCTGCACCGGCCTGGGGGTGGGGCCGGGCTTGATCGGGAAAGTGATCTTAGTGGCCAAGGCCTACACCACCCGGGTGGGGCACGGCCCGTTCCCCACCGAGTTCGATCCTGAGATGGCCGAGGCGGTGCGGGCCAAGGCCGGCGACGAGTTCGGCCGCACCACCGGCCGCCCCCGCCGCTGCGGCTGGTTCGACGCGGCCATGGTCAGGCGGGCGGTGCAGCTTAACGGGGCGGCCGGACTGGCCCTCACCAAGCTGGACGTGTTGGACGGGCTTAAAGAATTGAAGATCGGAACCGGATACCGGGCGCCGGGCCTGAAACCCGGCGGGTTTCCCTGGTCGGCCGGGGAGATGGCAGAATGCCGTCCCGTCTACCGGACCCTGCCGGGTTGGCAGGAGCGGACCGGCGGGATCCGGCGTTACCGTGACCTGCCGGCCAACGCCCGTAAATACATAGAGGCCATCGAAAAGCTGGCCGGGGTGAAGGTGGAGATGATTTCGGTGGGAGCGGACCGGGAGGCGACCATTGTCAGGTGAAAGGGTGAAGGCACAAGTGGCAAGGCAAAAGGGTTGGCCGACAGTTGCAGCACTTGACCGCAAGGCGATATTTATAGTAAAATAGCACAATAGAACCTTGGGGGAGCCAGTAGCTCAGCCGGCAGAGCACCGCCCTTTTAAGGCGGGAGTCATGGGTTCGACTCCCATCTGGCTCACCAAAAAGGTTCCCAACCGCAAAGGAGGCGGGAGATGGCGCCGAAAGAAGTCCTGAGAAAGGTGGTTCTTTTCAAGTACCTGTCCCCGGCTGAGATGGACTCGCTGGAGAGCAAGCTGACCCAGAGGCGGATCCCCAAGGGGACGGTGCTGTTCAAGGAGGGAGCCCCGGGCGACGAGATGTTCCTGATCATCAAGGGAGAGATGGAGGTCTCCATCGAGCGCAACGAGTCCAAGCTGGTGCTGGCCGAACTGGGAGAGAGCTCGTTCGTGGGCGAGATGTCACTGATCACCGACCGGCCGCGGACAGCCACGGTGACCGCCCTTTCCGATTCCGAGTGCTACGTTCTCTCCAAGGAGGAATTCCAGCGCCTGCTGGTCAAGGAGCCCCAGCTCTCGGCCCGGATGCTGCTGGCCATGACCGAGATCCTCTGCGACCGCATCCAGGCCACCAACGAGAACCTGGAGACCTATTTCCTGATAAACCGGGCCATCGTGGACAACGAGCAGTTCCGGAGGCTGTACATACACAGCCACGTGAAGACCTGAGACCTGATCCCCGGCCTGTCACCCTGAGGCGGGCTTCATGCTTGGCGGAGCCTGCCCTGAGCCTGGCAATTATATGAATTGCCAATGAAGGGTTGAATGGGTGTGGGCGGGGCCATGTCATCCTTCAGCTTGCCGGGCAAGGGGTCGTCTCAGGATGACAGAGTTATATAGTGTCCCCATCGACTAGCGGTTAGGTCACCACTCTTTCAAGGTGGCGGCACGGGTTCGAATCCCGTTGGGGACACCACTCTTTGAAATAGTCCGTGCCGCCACCTTGAAGATGAAGGCGGCACAGGGCCCTTCGATGGAGCTCAGGGCGGGTTCTCCGCCTGTAGCTACTTAATAAAAGCGAAGCGTCGGCGGATGCGCCGTCGCCTGGGGTATATCATGGCTGCCGGCGCAGAATCCCGTTGGGGACACCACTCTTTGAAATCGTCCGTGCCGCCACCTTGAAGATTAAGGCGGCATCATTCGGTAGGCAAGCACAGAGCTAATCTCAGGGCAGGTCCCGCCGCAGGAAGGGTTGGGGACACCACACCTCGACTCCATCTCGACGGAGTTTATGCCGAGGCAACGAGGTGCACGATGGCCTAGCTCGGTGTGGAGATTTTTATAATATCTGCGAACGGGCAGACGGGCCGGCGAGAACGTGGCGCGATAGGTTAACTTAAAATGAGAACTATACTTGCGGGGAAAAACAGCAAAAAAATAATCGAAAACCCTTGACAAATAGTCTAAAAAATTGGTATATTTATACTTCGTATAGCATCAATACTATAAGGAGGAGAAATACGCCAGCCATTTTATGTCTGGGTATCGGTTAAAATCGGAAAATCCAAAAAACCAAATAACTTAAAGGAGGGTTTAGGACAACATGAAGAGAACACTGGGATTGCTGGTTTCCCTGGCGCTCGTGGCCGGACTGGCCGGCGCCGCGCCGTCGCTGTACGGCTCCAACGGCCTTATCATGACCATCAAGCCGGACAACTGCGGACCTATGTCTTTTGGGCTTGGCTTCCATGCCATAGGCACCTACAAGACGTACAGTTCTTCCGGAACCGGCTTTAGCAGCGAGCTTTCGCTTATGCCGATAATGGTTATCCCCGAAGGCTATTTCGGCATCAATGATATGCTGGAGCTGTCGGTGGCCCCAGGCTTCGCCTACAAACGGGCATCTGGTTCTTATACTTATGGTTCGACCTCCGGTGACACTTCATACAGCGAAGATGGTGCCTTAGACACCAGGATCGGCCTGAAGGGCTCGTTCATCCGCGGCGAGGGATTTAATCTGGGCGCCTATTTAGGCTACACTTATCGCTCGGCCAAGAAGTACAACAAATGGCGCGGTTATTCTTGGGTGAACGACGCCTACGAGAAGGCTGACGACTACTCGCCCACCGGCGAGATCACCTTCTTAGTCATCCCGGGGATCAAGGCCGGCAAGGGTTGCGCCCATCTGAATCTCGGCGTCAACTATGACCTGGACAAGTGGGAGACCACGGTTGGGACAACCACTATCGATCACGTCTATCCCAAGTTGTCCGTACCGTTCGGCGTGGGCGTAGGCTACGACCTGGGCATGGTCAACCTAATGCTGGACATCACCGGGACCGCCTGGGTGAACGACACCAACGAGTATCCCAAGTCCTTCGTGACCACCCCGGCCACCTATACGCCCAGCCTAATGAACTACCCGCTGTGGATCGTACCGGGCCTACGGTTCAAGTTCGGTCCTGGGTTCAGCGCCGACCTGGCATTTGCCTACAACCTACAGACCAAGGATTCGACGCTGAGATATCATGATCGCAGCGACCTGGAAGAGTGGCAGGCTATCATCGGTCTGGCCTTCGCACCCTGCAAGATGGGCCCCAAGGTCCCGGCCACCGGCTCCATCGCCGGCAAGGTCACCGACAAGGCGGGCAAGGGCCTGGCCGCGGTGGTCACCGCCGCCGGTCTGACCGCCAACACCGACCCGGCCACCGGCGCCTACACCATCGCCGGCATCGAGATCAAGAACCTCCCGGTGGAGGTCAAGGCCGACGCCAAGGGCTACATCGCCAAGAGCTCCTCGGTGATGCTGACCAAGAAAAACAAGAAGACCCCGGCCGTCCAGGACTTCGTGCTGGAGCTGAAGCCCATCCCGGCCAGCGACGTCGCTGGCATCATCACCGACTACAAGGACGGCAAGCCTCTGGCCAACGCCAACCTGACCTTCAAGGGGCCGAAGACCGTCACCGCCAAGACCGACGCCGCCGGCAAATACACCGCCAAGCTGGAGGAGGGCAACTATCAGGTGAACGTGGCCGCCGAGGGCTACAAGCCGTTCTCCTTCAACGTCACCGCCAAGGGCGGCATGCCGGTCAAGCAGGATGCCAGCCTGGTCAAGGTGGCCGAGAAGTTCGCCTTCTCCAACATCTACTTTGCCACCGGCAAGGCCACCCTGACCCCGAACGCCGAGGCTGCCCTGGAGCAGGTCTACAAGATCCTCAAGGAGCATCCGGAGCTGAAGGTCGAGATCGGCGGACACACCGACAACCTGGGCGGCAAGGCCAAGAACCTGAAGCTGTCGCAGGCCAGGGCCGAGGCCGTGGTTCAGTGGCTGGTTGCCAAGGGGATCCCGGGCGGCCAGATGACCGCCAAGGGCTACGGTTCGGACGTGCCGGTCGCCAGCAACAAGACCAAGGTCGGCCGCGAGCAGAACCGCAGGATCGAGGTCAAGGTCATCGAATAAACCGGCAACAACGGTTACCCAAAAGCCCCCCGCCTTTGGCGGGGGGCTTTTCTTTTTTTCCTTTCTGACTTATGCTGTTTGGCTCCAGCAGAAATCCCCTCTGATGAGATGGACAAGGGGTGTGTCAGCTATAAAGCCATGGAACCGCACACCCCCTTGTCCCCCTCTTGCCCTCGGCAACGCTCGGGCCAAGGATAGAGGGGATGAGTAAAACCGGTTACCTAGGTGCCCGCTTCCGCCGAGCCTTTTTGCCCGATGGCCACAGACGCTCCAAGTCTGAGCGGCCGGCGTCTTTTATGCTTCGGCCCTGGCGCCTCAGCCGGCGCTCCACCCGGTGGAAACCGGAGGCGAAGCCGTCGGTGGTCCGGCGCAGAGCGTCCTCGGGATCGATGTCAAGCATGCGGGCCAGGTTGACCAGGGAGAAGAGCAGTCGACCCAACCTTTGGCTTGTGCGGCGGCGCTGGCCGCGGACGCTGGTGCGTGAAATGCCGGCCAATTCCTTTTCGGCGGCGGCAAAGGACTGGTCAAGGCCCTCCCACTCCAAACCCAGGCGCGAGGCCTTCTCCTGGACCCGGCGGGCCTTGAGAAGGGCCGGCAGGTGGCGGGGGACGCCGTGGAGGGAGGGGAGGCCGGCGGCCTTGCGCTCGCCCCGCTTGATCTGCTCCCAGTTCTCCAGAACCTGGCGGACGCCGTCGACCCTGGTCTTTCCGAAGATGTGGGGATGGCGGCGTTCCATCTTTTCGATATGGAGAGAGATGGCCCGGTCGATGTCGAACCGCCCGCGCTCCCGGGCCAGCTGGCTGTGGAAGATCACCTGACCCAGCAGGTCGCCCAGCTCCTCCATCAGCTTGCCGGGGTGGCCCTGGTCGATGGCATCCACCACCTCGTAGGCCTCCTCGATGAGATAGGGACGGAGGCTTTTGTGGGTCTGAGCCCGGTCCCAGGGGCAGCCGCCCGGAGCGCGAAGCCGGGCGTAGAGGCCCACCAAGCGGTAGAAGGGGGTGAGAGATTTTTTCTTTGCCACGGATTTTCGCTGATTTGACGAATTCATCTTGTCTGTTATTCAACAATGCCGGTTATTTCATCCCGAGAAGGGCTTCCTGCCATGCCAACTAAGGCGATGTCCTGAGATGTAAAGCCTGTGGGCAATCGAAGGGGATTACCCTTGGCGCACCCTTCAACCTGACAGGCAGGGAGCCAGCCTCAAGGTGACAAAATTTCTTTGTCATCCTGGGGGCACTCCAGAGGAAGGCAAGCTGAAGGATGACGCCGGTTTCGTCCTTCAATCTCTAGAGTAGGGAGCCAGCCTCAGGGTAACAGATGAAAAACAGGCCGCGGAGTTTGGTGGTCTCAGACCACCACCCGGGGCAGCAGGGGGTTGATGCGGGTGACCACCTCGTAGTTGATGGTGCCGATCCAGGAAGCCAATTGCTCGGCGCTGAGGCGCTCCTTGCCCTGGCTGCCCAACAGCACCACCTCATCCTCAATTTTAACCCCGGGGATGTCGGTGACGTCGGCCACGCACAGGTTCATGCACACCCGGCCGCGGATGGGCGCCCGCCTTCCCCGGATGAGGACATGGGCGGTGTTGGACAGTTTGCGGTCGTAGCCGTCATAATAGCCCACCGGAAGGACGGCCAAGCGGGAGCGCCGGGTGGTGCGGTAGGTGCAGCCGTAACTGACATAGGAGCCGGAGGGCACCTCCTTGACCTGGGCCACCCGAGTCTTCCAGGAAAGCACCGGCTGCAGCTTGAGCCAGGGATAAAGCGATCCGGCCGAGAGCATGGTCTCCCGCGACGGCCACAGACCATAGAGACCGATGCCGAGGCGCACCAAGCTGCGGCGGGTTTGGGGAAAGACGATGGCGGCGGCGGTGCAGGCGGTGTGGGTCAACGGGGCGCCGAGGCCCAGGCGTTCCAGCTTGCCGACCATGGTCTGGTATCGCTCCATCTGCTGCTGAGGATAGGAGCGGTCCAGCGTGTCCTCGATGTTGGCGAAGTGGGTGGAGTAGCCCTCCAGCAAAAGGTTCCGGCTTCGTTTGATGAAACGCGCCAGGGCGATCGCCTGTTCCAATTCCACCCCCTGGCGGTTGGTGCCGGTCTCCAGCTTGATGTGCAGATGAGCGCGGCGGCCCAACGACAGGCGGGAAAGTTTTGTGGCCGTTTCCATATTGTAGACGGTTAAGCGCAGCCCGGACCTGACTGCGGCCCCAAGGCCGGATAACGGGACATATCCCAGCACCAGCACCGGCAGGCGGATCCCGGCGCCACGAAGCGCCAGGCCCTCCTCCAAGGCGTTGACTCCCAGCCAGTCGGCCAGTCCGCTGCGGCCGGCAAGTCCGGCGGTTTCCAACAGGCCGTGGCCATAGGCGTTGGCCTTGACCACCGGCATCAGTTTGACATCCGGGCCGATCAGGCGCCGGAACGTCCTGAGATTGTGATTGAGGGCAGTGCGGTCGATCTCGACCCAGGTGGTTTGATCCATGGTTGCATCCATCAAATTTCCGCTATTCTACTACTTTGCGTTCCGGGATGCAATAGCATGCGTAAAAAAAATGAAAATATGTATTGATTTTATGCCCAAAGTATGGTAAAAATAATAGGTTATAGAATCTATGGAAGAGAAGGCCAACCCTGTTTTGCCTCCGGCCAGCATCGAATCCTTGATCTACATGCTGGCCACCTCGGCCATGGTCAATCTGGGACTGGTGCCTAATCCGGTGGACCAGAAGACCGAGAAAAACCCGTCGGCCGCCCAGCACAGCATTGACCTGCTGGCAGTGCTCCAGCAAAAGACCAAGGGCAACCTCTCGCAGGACGAGGATCGTCTGTTGGACGAAATACTCTATGACCTGAGAATGAAGTACGTCAAATCGATATCACCATCAGAGAAAAAGCAAGAGAAAGGAAACACCCCATGACGAGAATGCCCAGAACGCTGCTGGCACTGGCCGCGGCCGTGCTGTTGGCGGCCGGCGCCATGGTGGCCCAGCAGTCGGCGATCCACCGGGTGAACGAGGGCGACACCTTATGGGACCTGGCCGGCCATTATCTGCAGAACAGCTTTTCCTGGCCGCTGATCTGGGAGGCCAACAAGGACAAGGTGGAGGACCCCCATTGGATATATCCGGGCCAGGAATTGGTGATCCCGCCTGCGGCCGGGACGGCGCCGGTGGCCGAGCCGGATACAGCAGCGCCGATTGCGCCTCTGGCGGCCGCCCCCGAGCCTAAGCCCGAGGAGCCGGCCCTGCCCGAACCCGAAACGCCGGTAGCCAAGCCGGCAGTCGGGTACCAAAGCGCCCGGCTGATCGGGGTCAGAAAGAGCGCCGAGCCGGTGGTCTCCGAGGCCCTGGCCTTCATCTCCGGCTATCTATCCACCGAGGAGGAGAAGCCGCTGGGGCGGTTCCTCCATGCCGATGTTCAGGAGAGAGATTATCTGTTAACCAATGATAAGGTATACCTCAACCTCGGGGTGCGCGACGGCACCAAGCCCGGCGACCGCTTCGCCGTCTACCGGCTGGACAACAAACGGGTCAAACATCCCAAGGGAGGCCAGGACCTGGGCCGGATGGTGATCATCGCTGGTGTGGTGGAGGTGGAGGAGGTCGAGGAGCAGAGCTCCCGGGCCAGGATCATCAAATGCTACCAGCCCCTAAGCAAAAAGGAGTTGGTCAAGCCCTACGTCGAGGCGGTGATCCCCAAGAACGTCAAACCGCTGCCGGTGCAGAAGTCGCACGATGGCTACATAGTGGCCCTGCGCCAGCCGGAACTGGCGGCCACCACCTACCAGGTGGCCTACATCGACAAGGGCCTGGCCGAAGGCATCGTGCCCGGGGACGTCTTCGAAATCTACCGGACGCAGAAAGATATCCCCGATCCGGACAAGGGCGGCAAGGTGAAGCTGCCGGATCTGGTGGTGGGCGCCGTCCAGGTGCTGGCGGTACGCAACAACACGGCCTCGGCCTACATCAGCGCCTCGTATGTGGAGGACATCAAGGTCGGAGAGACCATTCGGCTGGTCAAGAAGATGCCCGGCCAGTGAGACGATTGGAGAAAATTCTGAAGACAACCTAAAAAGGGGAGAAAGACGTGGCCTCAGGCAGGAAGCTGATAGGCGAGATCATGGTGGCCCTAAGCTACGTATCCTTGGAGCAGATCAACGAAGCCAGGATGGCCCAGATGCAGGGGTCCGACAAACTGCTGGGCGAATGCCTGCGCGACCTGGGCTACGTGGACCAGGAACAGGTGGAACAGGCGCTGGCCATCCAGAACATGGATTGAGCCACCGCTCCCAGGTCAGCAACAACCTAAAGAAATGATATGCCGCAGCTGAACACATCCGAGCTTCTCAAGAACGTCTATCTGTTCAACGACCTGTCCAAGCCGGAGCTGGAAAGGATCCTGGGGCTGGCCTACGACAAGGAGTTCGGCAAGGAGGAGGCGGTCTTCCACGAGGGCGAGATCGGTGACGCTCTGTTCATCGTCATGGAGGGGCAGATCCGCATCTCCACCATGGTGCCCGGGGTGGGCGAGGAGGCGCTGGCGGTGCTCAAGCCCGGCGCCTATTTCGGGGAGATGGCCCTGATCGACGACTTCCCCCGCTCGGCCTCGGCCATCGCCCACGAGGGGCCGGTGAAGTTGCTGGCCATCTACAAGCGCGACTTCAAGAAGCTGATGGCCGAGGACAAGGAGATGGCCTACAAGCTGATGTCGGTCTTCATCCGCACCCTGTCCGCGCGGCTGCGGGAGACCGACGAAAAGCTTAAAAGCATTTTCGCCATCGCCAAGGCGTTCTAAATCAAAATAGGGGGAGCGGGGTTGGCGAACCTCGCTCCTGTTTTTTTACAGGTGAAAAATGACAAAAGGAATGGTAACTGCAGCCGCGTTGCTATCGGCCGGGCTTCTGTTCGGCTGCTGCCACGGGGGGGCTGGGTCCCGGTCCTATAGAAAGATAGATGTCGCCCGCCTGGCTTCCGAACCGGCGAAAATGGAGGGCCGTCGGATAGCGGTGGAGGGCATTTTGGAGAACGCCGGGGCCAACTACTTCACCGACCTGCGTCCGGTGCTGCGCGACGGGCGGGGCGGGGAGATCCCGGTGAACGCCTGGCTGCCGCTGTCGGTGCCGCCGCCGAGGACGGGAGACTCCGGCCGAAACCGGCCCCGGCTGATGTCCGACCTGCTGGGCAGAAGGGTGCGGCTGTCGGGGGTCTGGCAAAAAGCCGGATCCGGGTACGCCCTCAGTGTTGAAAAGGACGAAACAATCAAGGAGGAGTGAATATGCGAAAAGCCGTCGTATTAGCTTTGGGGCTGGCCTGGTGCGCCGCGGCCTTAGCCATGCCGCCCATGCCGGGCACAAGACTACCAGAGCCTACCAAGGGGCTGGCCGGGTTCGAATGCCCCAACCCAGATGCTTACAACATCCTCAAAGGCAAGGACGGTTCTCAAGTGGCTGTAGCGGTCCTGACCAAGGGCACCAAACGCTACCCAGTGCTTCTAGTAGACTTCACTGACAGACAGTTCCATATCGCCAAGGGCAAGTTCGACACTCTTCTATTCGTTCCCAACGTCCTATCCTCGGGCTCGCTTGTTGACTACTATCGTGAAGTTTCGTACAACAAGGACACAGTGACCGGGAGCTGCTATGGTTGGTTCCACTCGGCCAACTCCCAGGTTTATTACGGGGCCGGTGCCTACGGCCTTGGCTCATATCCAAGGAATGCACCGGGGTTGGTCCACGAAGTTGTCCAGCTGGCCAATTCCACGGTGGACTTCAGCACCTTTTCTCAAAATCCACCGGGTAAACTGGAGCTGCTGATAATCGTCCATGCCGGACCGGGGGCCGAGGGAAAACCCGACTCCACCAACTGGATCTGGTCTCACAACGGCGTTCTATCCCAGATGGGCTCGGCCGGAGGTGGTACTATATCAGTCGACGGGATTACCATCGATAACTATACCATGCAGCCCGAGATAAGCGCTTTGGACACCACCTACCGCACACTTCAGATCGAGATCGGCGTCTTCGCCCACGAGCTGGGGCACGCCCTGGGCTTGCCCGACCTGTACGATGTGGACGGCAGCTCCGAGGGGGTGGGCCGCTACTGCCTGATGAGCTCCGGCTCCTGGGGGGTGGATTATTACAACAGCACTCCGCACCGGCCGGCCCATCTTTCGCCCTGGTGCAAAAAGTTTCTGGGATGGATTTCCCCGCAGGTGATCGGATCAGACACCATCGGATTAAAGTTGCCGCCGGTGCAGTCCACCGGCCAGGTGCTGAGGCTGAACACCCCGGCGGCCAACGAGTACTTCCTGATAGAGAACAGACAATGGAACGGGTTCGACAGCCTGCTGGACGGCGAGGGAATATTGATCTGGCACCAGGACGAGACGGTGATAACCAACGGGTTTCCAAGCAACCAGATCAACGTCACCGAATCCCACAAGGGGGTGGACCTGGAGCAGGCCAAGGGGACCCAGTCGCTGGACTTTCCGGCCAGCTCCAACTGGGCCACCTACAACCGGGGCGACTGGAAGGATTTCTACCCCTATCTGACCAATAACGCCTTTGCCGATTACACCACCCCCAACAGCAAAACCTATACCAACGCCTCCAGCGGAGTGGCCGTCACCAACATGGCCGCCGGTTTGGGGGACACCATGGTTTTAGACATCGGCATCCCCGGCTTCGTCATCGGCCTGCTGCAGAGCCCGGCCTTCCCGCAGTACCTGACCGTCGCCGCCGTGGCCAACAGCGGCCTTTACCGGCCCAACTCCATAGATACCGCCCTGATGCAGAATCCTTCGGGGAACCAGACCCTGGGTTTCGCCCGCATCGGGACCACCCGCTCCTACCAGGTTGATTACGAGTTGACCGTGGCGGGAAGCTATAACGTTCATCTGGCGGCCAAGGATTCGTTGGACACCACCCGGGTGCGGCGGGCCGACAGGAGATTCGAGGTGGTCTCGGGCAAAGCCTCGGGCGGCATCGCCTCGGCCATGGGAGGCGAGATGCAACTCGATTTTGCGCCCGGCGCCCTGTCCCGCGATCTGCTGTTGGCGGTGGTGGAGGGTGCCGAGGCTCAGCCGCCCGAGGCCGAGGCCATCAGCCAGGCGGTGCAGATCGGACCACCGCTGTCCCTGGGAACGGTCTGCCAGCTGGCCATGGGTTGCCATCCCGGCCGGCTGGGTCAAAAGGACCCGGCTCGCTTAGGCATTTATCGTTTTGAGGGAGGTGCCTGGCAGTATCTGGGCGGGGTGCTGGACGAGTCCCATGGCCGGGTATTGGCCGAGATCGACCGGCTGGGGACCTACCAGCTGGCCTGGAGCCCGGAAAATCCGCCGCTGGCCAGGCTGCACAGCGGGGCCGCCTCAGGCGCCAAGCCCAACCCGTTCGGGACCAGGACGACCATCAGCTACCAGCTGGCCAGGCCCTCCAAGGTATTGCTAAAGATCTACAATGCGGCCGGACAGCTGGTGAAAAACCTGGAGCAGGGGCTAAAACCCGCCGGCCTGCACCGCGCCGCCTGGGACGGGACGGACGACGGCGGCAGAAAGGTGGCCTCGGGCGTCTACCTGTACCGCCTGGAGGCGGACGGGGCGGTCAAAAGCGGCCGGATGGCCAAGGTGAGATAGGAGGGCTTTCAAATGCAAAATTCAAAAATCAAAATTCAAAAATGGGCGCTGGCCGCCTTGGCCTTGGCGATGGCCGGTCTTTTGGTAGGCTGTTCCAAGAAGGCCACCGAGCCGACGACCTCCTCGATAGACGAACTGATGACCAACGGCTGGAACGCCTTTCATCAGGGATACTTCTCCAGCGCCTTGAACTACTTCAACCAAGCCTTGGCGCAGAATGCCGGCTATGCCGACGCCTTGAACGGAAAAGGCTGGTGCCTGGGGATATTGGGCGACCGGCCCGGCGCTCTGGCGGCCTTCAATGCCGGGCTGGTGGCGGCGCCGGCCAACAACAGCCTCAGGGCCGGCCTGTCCTTCACCTATGCAGCCATGGACTCCGGGGCGCGGGCGGTTGCCCAGGACTCGACCGTCATAGCCGCCGACAGCCTGTGGTCGCTGGGGCACCGCTACGTCATGTCCTGGGACTATCTGATGGACTGGCGCGACCTCCGGGTGCTGCTGGCCGAGGAGCTGTTCGAGCTGGGGCGTTTTTCCGAGTCCCTGGCCCAGGTCAAGAAGCTCGACCCTACGGTGTCGGTGGGCACGGACTTCACCCTGCCGGAGAACCAGGCGGCCCTGCTGGTGGAGATCGAGCGGCTGTCCATGACCTATAAATAAATAGTAAATAATAAATTCAAAATCACAAATTCTAAAAGCAATGAACCCGGTTATTGGCGCAAATCTGGCCGGGATGACGGGATGAGATGCAACCATTCATCAGGTATTTATGAAGATAATCAGTAAAATGCCCAAGGCGTTGAGGGCCGCCCTAAAGCTGGAGCACAAGGGAAGCGCCTTCTATTTGAGGATGTCCAAGAAGACCGAGAACCTGCTGGCCAAGAGGCTGTTCGACCATCTGGCCATGCAGGAGGTGGAGCATATCGGACGGATCAACGAGATCCACGCGGCCATCAGCCGGGGGCAGCCTTGGCCGGCGCCGGAGAAGAAGAGGATCGGGTTTCTGGAGGCCGAGATCAGGAAGCTGTTCACCAAGCTGGTCAGGGAGGGGGGGCGGCCCAAGCTGGACAACGTGGCCGGCATGCGGATTGCCATGGACATGGAGTGGTACAGCTACCGGATGTACGACAAGCTGGCCCGGGAGGCGGTGGAGGGGCCGGAGAAGGAGTTTTTCCGCCAGATCTCCCGCGAGGAGGCCAAGCACCACGAGGCCCTGTCCAATGTCTACGCCTACCTGACCGACAATGGCGACTGGCTGGAGCGCTCCGAGAGCCAGACCTGGAACTGGATGAACTCCTAGGCGGCCCGCTCCTTTGATAGCCGCTTGGGCGGCAACCGCAGCTTGATGTCCTTCCAACGGTCGATGGCCAGGGCCAGCAGGGCCATGAGCCCGGTGAGCAGGGCGACGCCCGCCAGCGCCGGCCACGGTCCCAGGCGCCCCTTCAGCGCCTGCAACCAGACGCCGTAGACCAAGCTCAGGTGGACCCAGTAAACCGGCAGCGAATGGCGCCCCAGCAATCTTACCACAGAGAAGCTGTCCGAGCGGAAGGGCAGACAGAGCAAATAGGCGCCGGACAAGGTCAATAGCTGGATGCCAACCCGGATCAGAAGATACTCACCACTGTTGTGCCAAAAAAGCCAGCCGGCAGGATGGTTCAGGTGTTCGGCCATAAGCCTTCCGGCCACGAGAAGAAGGGCGGCGGCCAGGGCCAAGGCCAGGTAAAGATAGTGATGGCGGGGATTATGGCGGGAACGGTGCCAGGATATTATCGAACCCACTGAGGCTCCCGCCAAGGCGAAGGCCAGCCAGGGGAAGAGGGGGAAAAGGCCGCTGCTCGGTCTCCCGACCAGATAACCCCGCAGAGGCCAGGGCCAATAGGACAGTGTTTTGCTGGCCCAGACGAACGGCGAAAGAAAAGACACCAAGAACGCCAGAGCGGAGAAGGCGGCCAGGCGCAGCCGTCTTGGAACCAGAGCCTGGACGATCCCCACCAGTGCCAGGGAGAGGCCGATGGTGTTGAGGATGTCCACTTTGAAGAGGCCGCGCCAATCAGCTCCACCCAGCCACTGGCTGAACTCCTGAAGGCGAAAAAGAAGGGCCAGGCCGAAGATCTCAACACCACGGCGGATCGATAACCATAGACGTTCGTCCAGTCTCGGATTCTGTCTTTCGATCTTTCCATAGGCTAAGGACGCTGACAGGCCGGCCAGGAAAAGAAAGGCCGGTGCTGGAAATCCCCCTAAAAGCTGAGATTTGCCGAACAGCCAGGAGCCTCGGAGGGAGGGCTTAAGCCAGGCGTCGATGGCATGCGTTTGGATCATCAGCAGTACGGCCAGGCCCCGGTGCCAATCGACAAACAGCAGGCGGCGAGAAGGCGACGTCGTCATATATTGGTATTATATCCTATCCTATTTTCTCTGTCAAAAATAAAAACGCTTCCTAAAAGGGTGTTATCATGCAGGAGCTGGCAGTAGAGCGCCGGACGGTGGAGGTGGCCATCCGCTTTCCGGGCCAGGAGGTGGTGCGGGGGCATCTCTTTCTGGCCCTGACGGCCAAGGGCCACGCCGGCCGGGAAACGGTGCTGGATCTGATGAACGAACCGGAGCCGTTCTTCGTCCTCAAGGTGGAGGGCCAGCCGCCGGTTCGGATGATCAACAAGGAGCGGATCATCGAAGTGGAGGTGGACACGGCCGGGGAGTACGAGGAGGACCAGGCGGCTGCCTCACTGGCCAAGGAGGAGGAGATGGCCTTGACCTTTCAGGACGGGTTCACCCTGGCCGGCCGGGCCTTGGTGGAAATGCCCCCGACCAAATCGCGGCTCATCGATTTCCTGAACTATACCGAACGTTTCTTCGCCCTAAGGGACGACCGGACCACCCACATCGTAAACCGCAAGCACATCAGCCACGTCAAACCAGGGAGATAGCAGATGGCCAGCCTCGACAGTTTCTTTAAGGCGATGATCGACTATCAGGCTTCCGAGTTCGTCATTCAGAACGACCAGGAGCCTCAATTCGAAATAGGCGGGATGAGACAGAACGTCTCCAAGCAGAAGTTCACCCGGCAGGAGGTGATGGCCTATCTGTCGGAGATAATGCCCGACCAAGCCCGGGAAAGCCTGATGGTCCAGCCGTCGGTCAGCTTCGTCTACAGTCCGGCCGGCATAGGCAGCTTCACCGGCACTGTGAACATGGAGGGGGCGGGGATCAGGGCGGTGTTCACCCCGGGCGGTTCGACGAAGTCTGCGGGAATAGGGGCGCCTATAAACCAGCGCCCTTCGCCGCCGGTGGAATCTCCGGGAGCGGCGGCGGCCCAGCCCGCTTTGGCGACGTCTGACCCCGGCGCCTCTAAGTCCGAGCCTCCGGCCGCGGCCTCGCCCAGCCAGGGCGCCGGACGGTTTTCCACCCAATACCGCGAGGCCGAGATAGACAAGCTGCTGAAACTGCTGGTGGAGCGAAAGGGCTCGGACCTCCACCTCTCCTCAAGGGAGCATCCCATCTTCCGCATCGACGGCGACATCCGCAAGATGACCGAATTTCCGGTCACCCAGCCGGCCGAGGCCGAGCGGCTGCTTATGGAGATCATGCCGGAGCGTCACCGCAAGGAGTTCGAGGAGGACTTCGACACCGACCTGGCCTACGAGATACCGGGGCTGGCCCGGTTCCGGGTGAACATCTTTTTGGACCGGCACGGCATGGGCGGCGTCTTCCGGGTGATCCCCTCCAAGACCATCACCGTCGAGGACCTCAAGCTTTCTCAGGCTATCCAGAACCTCTGTTACCTCAACAAGGGGCTGGTGCTGGTGACCGGCCCCACCGGATCAGGCAAATCCACCACCCTGTGCGCCCTGGTGGACATGATCAACCGCACCCGGGAGTGCCACATCATCACCCTGGAGGATCCCATCGAGTTCGTCCACTCCAACAAGAAATCGCTCATCAACCAGCGGGAGGTGGGGGCCCACACCATGAGCTTCAAGAACGCCCTGCGGGCCGCCCTGCGCGAGGATCCGGACGTGGTGCTGGTGGGTGAGATGCGGGACCTGGAAACCATTTCCATCGCCATCGAGACAGCCGAGACCGGGCACCTGGTGTTCGGCACCCTGCACACCTCGACCGCGGCCTCGACCGTGGACCGGGTGATCGAGCAGTTTCCGCCCGACCGCCAGGAGCAGATCCGGATCATGCTTTCCGAGTCGCTTAAAGGGGTCATCTCCCAAACCCTGTGCAAGAAGATCGGCGGCGGCCGGGTGGCGGCCCTGGAGGTGCTTTTGGGCATCCCGGCGGTCTCCAACCTCATCCGCGAGGCCAAGACCTTCCAACTGCCGTCCATCATTCAGACCAACCGCAAGATGGGGATGGTGCTATTGAACGACGCCCTGATGGAACTGGTCAACAAGAAGATGGTCGAGGCCAAGGAGGCCTACATCAAGTCCATGGACAAGCTGGACATGGTCAACCAGCTGAAGCGGGACGGGCACAGCACCGCCTTTTTGGATTAGATCAAATAGTCAAGCCGGCCCATAGGGGCGGCCAGGCCGCCAAGCAGGATACCGCCCCGCCAGGGCGGTATTTCTGTCAGGGCTGGATGGTATAATTAAGATAGCCTCATCCCCTTCGTATGCCGTTATACCGGCCCATCTCAGGGCACCGCCTTAGCCAGCAGGGCATGGAGGCATCTCGGGATGACAGCCCATTTAACCTGTCACCCTGAGAAGTCTTGCCTGCCTCACAAGCTGAAGGGTGACACTTGAGTCGTCATCCCTCAGCCAGTAGGGCAAAGAGACATCCCGGGATGACAGAATTCGGTATTTTAAAAACAGATAAAGGAGACGGACCATGTTGGCACTCAGGATGCGCCAGAAGCAGGCCGAGTTCTATTTCGTCAGCTAC